>CAWISW010000003.1:0-818594 GCA_963838925.1 uncultured Nitrososphaerota archaeon | reverse complement strand
CCCGCGCCGAGCAAAAATTATATAGGCTGATTGCACACCAATGCAAAATGCGAACTGAGGACTTAGCAAATGAGTTCCTAAAGCTCTCTGTTGTGAACGGCTTTCTGGCTTTCGTCTTTACCCTCCCCATCCTGGACCCGAATCTCTGCATCGCGACGCCTCCAGGGCTCTTCGGCTGCCTCTCCACGATGGACATACAGTGGCCCGGAACTCGGGTCCTTATCGCGTGGATCATCTGGATCCTTGTCGGAGTCTTCGGGTCGATGTTCTTCGGCCTGAGCTACTACTTCTCCTCCAAGTTCTGGGGCAAGACCAAGGCGAACAACCTCCTGAGCTCCCTCCACCTCATCGTCTTCGAGGTCGGGACCTCGGCGCCTGCGGTCTAATGGCGGCGATAGGCTACGTGGGCGGCAGCTACCTCTCCCACGGAGGCAACGCGATCGTCGTCTCTGCGGTCATTCAGGCTGACATCATTCCGGCGCTCTCGAGCGACTCGTCTAGCCTGTTCTACGACATGCCTCCTATCGTCGAGGCCGCCTTCATCGGCGTAGCGCTCCTGGGCGTCCTGATAGGCCTGCTCAACTGGTACATGCTGAAGTCCGAGTAGAGCTGGACGAGAAAGTCCAGCTCATTCGGGCGCAAGCGTCCAGCGCTAGTCGGTCACTCAGAGAATCCGCGCTATCTCTACCTAAACAGTCCGCGGCCCTACAGTTCGCGAGGTCCACTGACCAAGTGGAACCTGAATCTAGCAGCTTTTGCTGCGGGCGCACCTTGAGCTTCGCGACGTATTCTCGCGCCGAGCGGACTTAGACACCGTCGCCGTCGGCGTCCTGGACGCCTTCGGTTTGTGTGGTCGTCGTCGATATTGTAACGACCACCGTGTTAATTGACGTCGTCGTCGCGGTAGTGGTCGCCAACGCCGTCGCGGTGCTGCCCACCGTCGTAGTCACGGTCGTTGTCGAGGTCGTGGGAGCGCCTGCGGCGGTCATCGTCGTGACGGAGGTTGTCGTGCTAGTCATGCTCGAGTTGCTCCCGCTCATGCCGACGTAGTATCCGACTATCCCTATGACGACTGCTACGACTATTATGAGGCCGACGGCTGCGCCTGAGCCTATGCCGCGCCTCTTCTGCCTGAACGCCTCGTACGGGGTCAATTTCCTAGATTCCATCTCCGTCGTCATCGCTTACACATCCTGGGCAAAGAGTGAACACCGTAGACGCCGAGGTGACGGTCTTCGTGGAGGTTGTGACCACCGTCGTCAAGACAGAGGAGGTGGAGGTGGTTGTCGTTAATCCAGTCGAAGTCGCCACGTCCGTCACGATGCTCATGGTGCCTGCTCCTGTGACCGTCATGGTGCTCGATGCGGTAACTGTGGTCGAAGACGAGCTTCCTGTGCCGACAAAGTATGCGAGTGCTCCCACGACGACCGCAACAACGATCACGGCCCCCACGAGGGCGGTTGTTCCGACGGCCTTCCTCTGAAATCTCACGGAAAAACCTCGACCTAGGGGTATATTTAGCGATTTCTTTTCTTGCCGAAGAAATGCTAGTATCTCGGACTCCGTCTCTTCAGAACGACGAACGTGACGCCGGCTAGCACCACAGCCGCGACGGCGACGAGCGCTCCCAGCGGCCATGAGGAAGGGGAGCTCGACGCGGAGGATGGCCCGCCTATCGCCAAGAGAAGCAGGCTATGTAGCTCAGGGGGAGGGAGGTCACCGCAGATCGAGACCCCCTGGGTCCTGTTTACCGCGCTCGCCTCATACCACACACCGTCCGCGTAAAGCCGAAGATCGGTCGAACCAGTGACGTGGGTGTTGGCGATGCAGACCGTCGCGGCGCTACCGCTCGCGTCGGACGCTTCTACCTCGTAGAACGCGGAGTAGGACCCGGGCGCATTCAGACCCGGACTCCCGGTGCCGGGAGGCTGCCTTTCCAAGTCTGATGTGTAGAAGTTCACCAATGACCCGGACGCGATGCCCTTCATGCCGACGGAGACACCGGTCGAAGGCTCGTTCACAGCCGCTGCGCCCTGGGACACAATCGCGTCTTCGCCAGATGTCGCGGCGGCGTCGCCGCTGAACTCGAGAAGCCTGCCATTCAGCTGGTCAGCCACCCATAGGTCCCCCCGAGCGTCGACGGCGATGCCCAAGGGGTTGTCTAGGTTGTCCTGGGAAGTTGAAGACACTCCAGTGGTGAATTGGCCTGTACCTCCCGGCTGGCCGATCTCGAAAGAGGCGTTCATCCCGTCCGTGAAGGGTGGACTGAACCCGAGGATGCGGTTGTTCGCGCGGTCGGAGACGAGGAGGTCGCCTGACGAATCAAAAGCCACTCCCACCGGGGCGTTCAAAGCGCTCTGCGACCTTCCGGACTCGTTGGAGAGGAACTGCTCTTGACCGGCGCGCTGGCCTATCTCCAACACGGCTTGGGGTCCGTTTCCCTTGAGCGAAGAAGAGGCGAACTCGAGCACCCGGTTGTTAACCTGGTCGACGACCCAGAGGTTGCCGGCGGCGTCGAAGGCGATGCTTTCTGGTGAATGGAGCCCGCTCCGCGTCGTCGCCCCCACGCTTGCGTTGAGGAAATCCTGCCCTACCACCACAGAGGGAGACTCGCCGTCGATGAAGGGCCGCGCGTATTCGACCACCCTGTTGTTGCCTCTGTCGGCCACCCATAGGTCCCCGGAAGGGTCGAACGCGAGGTCGAGAGGAGCGGCAAGCCCGTTGTTGGGCGGCCGCGGCGTGTGGGTCATGAACTGCAGGTCCCCGGCTGGCTGCCCCAGCTCGAGCGAGGCGTTCATCCCGCTCGTGAAAGGCGGCACGTATTCCGTGACGCGGTTGTCGACGAAGTCGCTCACCCACAGGTCTCCTGACGAGTCGAATGCGACGGAGACCGGCCCGTAGAGGCTCGCCTGGGATGCCACGGTGACGTTCGCAGGAGTGGTCGTCGTCACTCCGAAACTGGGCTGGCCTATCTCCACCGAGGCCGACTCTCCGTCAGTGAAGGGGGGCTTGAACTCCACGACGCGGTGGTCGTTCTCGTCCGCGACCCACAAGTCGCCTGACCCGTCGAACCCCGACCTGAACGGTCTGTTCAGGCTGGCAGAGGCGAGGCTGCTCGACTGCGAAGTGAAGTTCGCCTGCCCGATGACCGTCGACGCGAACTGTCCCGCCTCCTGAAAGCCGCTAGCGGGAGGCGACCGAGGCCCGACCGTCGCAACGAACGCTGAAGCCAGGAGGAGCCAGAGTATCGCGACCGCGACTGATTTGGCTCGGCGCCCGCCAGGAGCTCCAGAACTGATGGGAAAGAAGGTCACTTCGGCGAACTCAACTCTCTCGTGGCCGGCTCGGTCGGGGAGCGTACCTGATTTCATTCTTCCGGAGGATGGACGTTCAGCCGCCCTTCTAGGTCGAAGCGCCTTGGGGAAGGACTTGGTAGGGCCGCATCATGTCGTTGTCCTCGTGCTCGAGGATGTGGCAGTGCCACACGTAGTTGGGAGGAGCCGTGGCGTCGAAAGAAAAGTTGGAGCCCGTCCTTGGGGCGAACCGCACGATCAGGCGGGTTATCAGTTCCGGGTAGGCCTTGACGGTGTCCTTCCACCCTGCCTCTTCAGGGGGCACCGCGAAGGGAGCGTCCTCCAAGTACGGAGTCGTGTCCGGGGTCGTCCCGATCCCCGCTCCAGAGGCCAGGTTGGGGTTTGCGGCCAAATAGTCCGTGAAGTACTTGTCTGCGTCGAACTCCTGCCGGTTCAAGATCTGGAACTGTATCAGGTGCAGGTGGATGGGGTGCGCGTCCTCGGTGAGATTGATGAGCTGCCAGACTTCCGTCGAGCCGAGGACGGGGTCTTCTTGGATTGGGCTGCCGAAATCGAGGTTGTTGAGGAGGCTGACGATCGGACCTGCCGCTGTGTCGTACTCGACCAGATACAGGTTCCTAGTCACGCTCACGCTTTCGCCCAGGAGCGGAAGCGACGGGACCGGCACCAGCGCGGGCGGAAGCACGCTGGCGTCCGCGCCCTGCGATTCGACCACGTTGAACTGCATTATCTGCCCGACCGTTTCGGTGTCCGGCGTGTCGCCCCCGGGATAGGGCCCGGGCGCGGTGTTGTAGAGGATAGCCTTGTCGCCGACCTCGAGGGCCGAGAAGTCGACTATTGTGTCGGCTCGTTCCGCGGGGGCGAGGAAGATGTCGGCGATCGGCACAGGAGCCGAGAGGTACCCGCCGTCGGTCCCAATCTGATGGATCTTCACGGGCTTGTTCGCGAAGGAGAGGTCGTAGAATCGCGCGTTCGACCCGTCGAGGAACCTGAAGCGGTACTTGCGCGGCTCCACGTTGAGGTAAGGCCAGACCTTACCGTTCACCAATATGGTGTCGCCGAAGTATTCGGGGATCCATTCAGGGTGGATGCTCGGGTTGACGCCCTGGTTCGGATAGAGGATCGACCCGTCCGAGTTGAAGAGCCTGTCCTGGATCAACAGCGGGACCTCGTACGGCCCGCCGACGACCACACCCTTCTTCATGATCGGTGGGTCCATGGGGCCTCCCGGTAGGCCCGCTTCGAACTGGATGCCAGGGTCCCTTAGGAAGTAGAACCCCGCCAGCCCCGCGCAGATGTTCAGACGGGTCGTGCCGATTGCGTGGTCATGGTACCAGAGCGTCGTGGCCTCCTGAGAGTTGGGGTAGGTGTATGCCTTCTGCGACCAGCCGGCGCCGGTGGTCTCGAAGTTGAAGGAGAACCAAGCCGTGGGGTTGCCGTCGCTGTCGGCCTTCACCTCCGCGCCGTGGAGATGGACGACCGTGCGGACGTCGGGAAAGCCGTAGCCGTGGGAGACTGTCTCGTCCACCGCGTCCTGAAACAGGTGCACCTTGGGCAAGGCGTTGGCGTATGTGACCGATATCGGGGTCCCTCTCGAGGCCTCGAAGGACGGCCCCGGATAGGAGCCGTTGTATCCCCAGACCTCGGTCGGTGGGAGCTGGCTGTGGAGCTGCTGCTTGAACTGAGTCATGGTGACTACGAAATCGTTCCCTCCGGGCGTTGAAGGAGAAACAACCTGGGGGATCGGGAGCGGGTCCACGAACTTCGTGAGGGTGGCGGAGTCGAGTTGCGCCTTCGATGAAGGGGCGCTCTTGGACGGCGCGATCAGCCTTGAGACGCCCAGGCCCACCGCCCCTCCGCCTATCGCGCCTCCGACGGCTATCTTGATGAACTTCCGCCTGTTCAAGCAGCAAGCCTCGAACCCGTCACACCAAGTTCACCAGGAATCCGAGCAAGAAGCCCAGGAACACGCCGAGGTAGCTGAGCCGCTGCATGCGCGGCGAAGACTCCCTGAAGAGCGCCTTGAGCATTGGGAGGATCGCGTAGAGGATTGCGCCGATCGCGATCCCGTCGAAGGCAAGGTCTAGCGAGATAGAGTTGTAATAGAAGCCGACGGCGCCGCCGACTATGGTGGGGATGCCTCCAATCAGGAACAGGAGGAGCATCACGCCGGTCTTACCTTCGGACCGGCCGATGAAAGGGGAAGCGATGGGGAAGCCCTCCGTGATGTTCTGGAAGATGAAGCCCACCAGCACGACCAGGGCGGCCCCGGAGAGCCCCACGGCGATGCTGAGAGAGCCGAAGACCAGCCCTTCCGTGAGGTTCTGGAATCCCATCCCGATCGCGATCACCAGCGCGAGCTTCGCGGGGGAGAGCCCCTCCTTCGACCTGCTCTCGGCGAGGAAGAGGACGAGGAACCCGGCCCCGAAGGCGGCCGCGAAGACGCCGTCGTTGGCTGCAGAGGAACCGAAACCGTACAGCGAGCCGTTGTACAGGGAGGCGGCCGCGTTCGTGAAGATGTCCCCCATCAGGAATATCAGAATCCCGATGGCGACCGCTGTAAGGATTCGCGAGCTCCGCTCGCCTGTCCTCCTGTGAAGGACTATGGGGAGCGAGATGTAGATAGAGAGCCCCATGATCGAAGAGAGCACGAGGGTCTCCGCGAAGTCCATGTGCCGCCGGCGCTAGTCCGGGCATTTAACGGATACGGTGTTAACTAATCTCGTTCACGGTGTTATTAACGGCCCAGGCCGCGTTCTAGCGGCTACGTCGTCGAGAAGTTAAAGTCGAACCCTTGTGTCTGGTTCGCGCCAGCCACGTCAACGGTTGCAGAGCCCTGGAACCTCCACGTCCCAGATTGGCCGAGAGGCTGGGTGAGGACCACGTCTCCAAGGTTGATGTCGACCGTCTCGTTCAGGTTCCGGGTCATCCCCGGAGGCATGGCGTAGTGCTCGAAGAATACCCCCGAGTCGAGCCCGTTCCCGTCCTGAGAGACCGCCCACGAAGCACCATAGTAGGTCATGTTCTTGTTCGTGTTGTTGTGGATCGTAAGGTCGATCGCCAGCACCACGTCGGAGCTATTCGCCTCTATCACCTTCCCCGAGCTCAGGCTTATCGTGAGCCCGGTCGCCGCTTGTGGTTGAAGGACGATTCCCAGCGTCACCCCCAAGATGATGACGATGACGCCCACGATGATTGCGTTCCGGATCTTGTTGGATCCGCCTTGAATCTCGTTGGGCGCGGCTTCGGGTTCGCCCTCCTGAGGGCCCTCCTGTCGGGTAAGACGCCTCTTTGCGACCGCCTTCTGATACGCCTCGTAGGAAACGCCGTACATCTATGCGACAGTTGCCACCCCTACGCTGTCTTAAGAACGCATCGAAGGGTTAGAAGGAGTCGGTTTCTGCGGGCTGGCAATGGCCGCTCAGGTGCTGCCGCCCAGCCTTGAGCGGGAGACCAGCCTAAGGTAGTAGAGGATGCCGCACGCGTCGAGCACCACGATCGCCCATATGATGGCCTCCTGGTACGAGGCGAGGAACGACTCGACTCCGCTCACCTCGACGGCGTTGAGCCCTACGAAGTAGAGCACGGGGCCGACGAGGGGCAGGCTGCAGGCACAGCTCGCCACCACGGCCCCAAGCGCGACGGAGACCGGGCTCTGAGCGACCCCCGTCAGGCTGCGCGCCCTCCGCGAGGCCCTGAGGTACGAAGCCGCGACGGTCGCCAGGACCGAGGACGCGAGGATGAGCAAGAGGAAGAGGTAGTAGGGGATCGCGAGGAGAAAGTAGCCCGCGTTTGAACGGACGATTGACTCGTAGAACGCGGCGTAGTACACCGCGAAAAGTGCCGCGTTGGTCAGGAGTGTCTTCCAAGAGGAGTAGAGCGAGAGGAAGCTGCGCAGGACCCCCGTCTCATTCGCCTTCGCCTCGCCTCGTGATGGGCTCTCTGAAGTCAGCATCGCTCCGACACAATTCTGTGCCGAAGACCGCCCCGACGATTAAAGATTTGGAGGCCGCCCCGTGGAGGCGAGCTGCGCTTCCTTGCATGTCGGGTGAAGGCATCCGCGCTCGAAGGGTCTAAATCGAGAAGGAGGGGGAAGGCAAAGGTTGCGAGCACCTCCTTGAAGGTTCCCAGGCCAAAGTCGTTGTCAGCGGTCGCAGGGACCACCGTCCTCGTCCTCGCCAGGATCGGCTCGAGGAGAAGGCGATATTAACTGAGACGGGGTTGTTATGTCGTTTCGATGGAGGAAAGAATTCTCTTCGAATATGAGAATCTTTTATTAACTCGTCAAGTGTCGAGCGGCGTTTGACGATGGGTCTTCGACGATTTGTCGCCAGACTAACGATAGTAGCGGTCACTCTCCTCATCGCGTTCGGCGGTTTTTCCAATACGATGGTGAACGCCCAGACCGCCACCCCCTCCCCGTTTCCGAACTGGGGAGCATCGTCCTATGACTTTCAGAACACTAACTACGACCCGCAGACGGTCATCACCGCGAGCAACGTCCAGTACCTTCAGCCGACATGGATCTACCAGGTGCCCGTCAACCCGTACAGCATCCCTGGGGCGCCTCCTGCTCTCGGCATCGAGGCCCAGTCGCTGGTCGTGAACGGCTTCGAGTACCTGGCGACCCCCTACAATCGCATAATCGCCCTGAACACCGAGACGGGCACCCAGGCCTGGGACTATCAGGTGAACATGACGTCGTTCATCGGAGAAAAGTGGTGGTCCGGGGCGTATGTGATAAGCGGGATATCCGACTACAACCAGACGATCTACGTGACCGCGTCCAACACTGCGGTCTACGCGCTCAACGCCCTTACCGGGGCCCTCGAGTGGACGATACCTCCGATCGCTGCGAACATCCAGGGGAACACGGGCACGTACTACGGGGAGAAGGCCCCCATCCTTGTCGGTGACAACCTGATCCTCCGAGCCTCCACCACCGACTACGGGGGGAGGGGCTTCGTCGCAGCCTACAACATCAACACGAGGAACATGTCGTGGATATGGTACTCGGTACCGTCCGCGATCACCGCAGACCCCAACTGGGACTACGAGGACATGGTCACGCTCGCCAACGGGACGACCGTGAACTATGGCCAGCCACCGGGCAACATAACCCCGTACAAGGGCGACTGGGGCACCTCCCCGCAGGACGTGGCCCTCATCGGGGGAGGGGCGGCCTGGGGGCTCATAGCGGTGGACAACAAGACGGGCGTACTCTACTTCTCCACCGGGCACCCGTCAGACGGCTACGAGGCCTCGCTGAGGCCGGGCCCCAACCTCTACACGGACTGCATCGTTGCGCTCAACTCCGCGACCGGGAAGATGATCTGGTACTACCAGATGTCCTCGCACGACATCACGGAGCACGAGGGGGGGTGGAGCGACAGCCTCTCGGACATAACCGTCAACGGGACGTCGGTTCAGGTCGTCATACAGGCCTCAAAGAACAACGACATCTACGTCCTGAACGCCGCCACCGGGAAGCCGGTGTACGCGCCGATAATGGTCGGGCCCAAGTCCTCCAACAACTGGAACGACGGCCTGACGTCGACCGCCAACCTTAACGCGTCCCAGGCGCTCTTCGGGAACAAGGACATCTGCCCGGGGCCTGACGGAGGGATCGAGATGGCACCCGCCGTCGACGGGAACACGCTCTTCGTCGTGACCCAGAACGCGTGCGGCCTCATGACGCCAGGGCCTTACCCGTACAAGGGTCAGACGATCAACGGGTACATCTATACCGACGACCCCGCAGCGGCCGAGAACGGGACCGTATACGCGATCAACCTCTCGACCGGCCAGCCAATCTGGCACTACAACCTCCCCAACAGGTATCAGGGATCCTCGGCCGTGGTGAGCGGAGGCGTGCTGTACGTGGTCGACAGGGCGGGCATCCTCTACATGTTCAACGAGCAGTCGGGAGTGCTGCTCAAGAGCTTCTCCCTTGGAGGCATAGGGGCGGCGGGAGTGTCCATCGGCACCAACACCGAGGGAGTCATGACCTTGTTCGCACCCGCAGGGGGCGGCGACTTGGGCGGAGCGACGCCGGGAGTCGTGGTCGCGTACACGCTCACCTGCACCACTAACTGCGGCGTAGTAAGCAGCGGTGGGGGAGGATTGGAGCAGCCGGTCATCATCGTGCTGGGGGTCTTGGTCGTGATCCTGGCGATGTACACGCTGCTGAGGAGGCGGACCCCTACGGGGGGCCGTGGTGGGCCTCCGCGGACTCGCGCCCTCTGAACGCGAAGATAGTCGCTATCGCCACCAACACGGCCCCCACGACGAAGAACAGGTCGACCGCTGAGATGTACTTCGCGATCGAGACGTTCCCCTGGAGCGCGGCCCCAAACAGGTAGAGCCCGATGAATATCGTCCCTATCGCAAGGCTGACGCTCTGACCCGTCGACCTCATCATCCCCAGTACGCCGTTGGACATCGCGCGGTCGCCAGCCGGGACCGAAGCCAGGTTGGCGTTGGTGTTCGTGGGGGCGAAGATGCCGACTCCCGCCCCCAGCATTCCCAAGAGGAAGGCGATAGTAGTGGTCGAGGTCTCCTGGTTAAGGGTGCTGAGAAGGAGAAGTGCGGCCATCGCAATCACACAGCCCGCCACAGCGGGGTCGCGGCTGGAAGTCCTGCTCGCGATCCACCCCCCGAAGACGGCGAAGACAGTGACCGAGAGCGGCTCGACGGTGAGCAGGAGCCCCGCGGTCAGTGGGCTGAACTCCCTGATGAGCTCGAGATAGAACGAGAGCAGTATCAGCGTGCCATAGTGCCCCATGTACACGAAGAGGGCCGAGAAGTTGGTCGACGCGAACATGGAGTTCGTCCTGAAGGTGTTGAAGTTGATGAGCGGCTGCGCGGTGGTGGTCTCGCGAAGGACGAAGAGGACCGCGGACGCTATCCCGACGGCGCCTATGGCGTAGAGTGGGATGGAATACTCTTGATTCAGGTACACGTAGTAGTGGAGGAAGGGGATGTAGAGCTGCTGGATGTACCAGTTGATCGCGGACAGGCCGTTGGCTGCCGCGGTCAAGGCGACCAGGGCGGAGCCGAGGGCCCCCGCGAAGAAGACCGACCCGAGCCAATCCGTCTTGATCGCGAGGTTCTTCTCGCTCTCCCTCAGCGCTATCAGAGAGATGGGAATCGCCGCCGCGGCTATCAGGGAGTTGGCGTAGAAGACGTACCGCCAGCCGACAGACTGGGTTATCGTTACGACGCTCCCCGTCAGCGCTACGCCGACGGTCATCCCGATGTAGATCACCGAGATGTGGGTCCCGAGGGCGAATCCCCGCTCCCTGGGCTCGAAGGCGTCGACGATCAGGGCCCTGCCGTTCGAAAGGATGAACGCCCCTCCCAAGGACTGGACGACCCTGTAGATCAGGAGCTCATAGATGGTCAGGGAGTTACCGGAGAGGTAGGCTCCGACCGAGAAGAGCGCCAGGCCTAGGACGAAGTATCGCTTCCTTCCGTGACGGTCGGAGAACTTCCCGAAGATGGGCATGAACGCGGCTGTGATGATGAGGGACTCCAGCGGGACCCAGAGGACGACCCCGACCGGGGCCTTCAGGCTGATGGAGATCGTCGGAAGGATGAGGGACATTATCCCAGTGTCCAAGGGCGGGACGAAGTTGCCGAGGTTCACCGCGGCCAGCGAGAACCACTTGCGCCGCTTGGCGAGCGCTTCCAACGTCAGGTCTCGGAGTATTCTGCCCTTTATGACCGTTCCGAGAGAGTTTCAGGCGCAAGGGCGACAACTCCAAGCTTAAAGTGGACGACTCCGACGACGAAGGCGAGAACGCCAGTGAAGAGGGCTCAAGCGTGGAAGCCGGTCGTGGCAGGGCTGCTCCTCCTCCTTTTCATGAGCCTCACGGTTCCGCCCGCTCCCGCCGAGTCGCAGCCCAACGCAAGCGCGGGAGCCGCGGCGGACTGGACCACGATGAACTCGAACTCCAACCACACGAACTACGTCGCCCAGAGCCAAGTGGGCGCGTCGAACGTCCAAAACCTCCAGGTCGCGTGGACCCTCCCCTTCCCCGCCGAGTACAACGTCCCGGGCCTCAACGCTACCGGGCAAGGGTCGATCTCTCCTCCGCTCGTTGTGAACGGCACCGTCTACCTCTTCTCGAACTACCTCACGGTCTACGCCATCAACGGGGAGACGGGCACAGTCATATGGTCCTATGCTGCCCAGCTCAACACCACGGGGTTGCCGCTCGGCCTGCTGGTCGGGCACATGCACGGAATCAACTACTACCGCGGTGACGTCTGGGTCAGCCTGCCCGACTGCTCGGTGATAGCCCTCGACGCGGAGACCGGCAGCGTGGCGATGAAGATTTCCGACATCTGCAAGGACATACCGGGGAACGCCGGATTCTACGACGGGATGGGCGTCCCTCCGGTCTTCGACGGCAACACGATGATATGGACGAGTTCGGTCTCCGAAGGGACAAACGTGGGGCGCGGCTTCGTTGCCGCCTACGACGTGACGAGCGGCAACCTGCTCTGGAGATGGTACGTGACGCCGCCCGCGGGGGGCAACGCGAGCTGGGACGTGGACTCGTGCCCGCCTTCCTCGTGCCACGGTAACGTGGCCCCGGTGAGCGGCGACTGGGGGACGCTGAGCCTCAACGGCCCGGGGGCAAGCGGGCCGCTCGCGGGCGCGGGGCCGAGCTTCGGAGACCCCGTGGTGGACACCAGGCACGGGATCGTGTACGTCTCCACTTCGCAGGCCTCCCCGGACTGGAACGGCACCTACAGGCCCGGGCCTGACCTCTACGCCGACTCCGTCATCGCGCTCAACGCGACGAACGGCCGCATGATCTGGTTCTATCAGGCCACCCCGCACGACCTCTACGACTTCGACTGCGGCTGGAACACAGTGCTGGGCAACGTCACCTCAGGGGGCAGCGTGCACGAGGCGGTCTTCAAGGGATGCAAGAACGGCTACGTCTACGCGATGGACGCCCTGACAGGGAAGCTGCTCTGGTACTTCGACCCGCCGTCGGTCGTCAGGAATCTGACCGGCAATGCGAACTACGTCGTCACGGGCAACTACTCCGGCACCCTTCCGTGGATCAACTACCCCTCCACTCAGGAGTTCAGGCAGTGCCCAGGGGAGAACGGGGCCATCGAGTCGGACATCGCCTACGCCTACTCGATGATCTACGTGGCGAGCTACAACTTCTGCACCTCGGGGAAGGTCTCTGCGGTGAGCACCGAGGGAGCCCAGGTGTGGGGTGTGACAGACCTCACCCCGGACTGGCAGCAGGCCAACACGACCATCTACGCCATCCACGCCTCCAACGGGACGGTCGCATGGAGCTATTTCCTCCCGACGGTCCCCTACCGAGGGTGGCTCACCGCGAGCAACGGCCTGATATTCGCCGGGAGCCTCGACGGGAGCATCCACATCCTCAACGCGAAGACGGGGAAGCAGGTCTACGACCTGTACGTCGGTCCGCCGCTCTACGACAGCCCCACGATCGGCTCCGCCGCGGACGGGCAGGTCTATCTCTACCAGCTCATCGGGGCCCCCTCATACGGCGCGTTCCCGGGCGGGCTCCCGGGAGACCTCATGGCGTTCGCGGTCCCTCCTCCCGTTGCCCCGTCGTGGGAGAGCTTCGTCCCCATAGCGGCAGCGGGCATCTTGGCAGCCGTCGTTACGGTGCTCCTGATAGAGAACAGGTCGCTGAGGAAGGCTGCAAGGAGGAGCTGAGCCCTACGGTGACATCCGCTCAGCCTGACAAAGAGTCAGAGAGCGGCCTGTCCTGGATGACGTAGGCGACGTAGATGGCGTCGTGGAGGCTCCAATAGATGTCCGCCATCGACTCGGCCGCGTCTATCGCGCGCAGCTGCATCTCCCTCGTCTGGCAGTACCGTAGGACGATGCGGAGGGTGGTCTCGTTGGCCTCGTCGAGCTGCCCAAGGCGGGACATGAAGAACCTGTAGCCCTCCGGCTCGATCCACGGGTAGTGCCGCTTGAACGCCTCTATCCTCTTGACGAGCTCCCCCTTCGCGAAGTACTCGATGAGGGAGGCGGCGACGCCCTCTGTCCAGTCCGCGCGCCTCGCGAAGTTGACGTAGCCGTCCACAGCGAACCTGACTCCCGGGAGGCACTTCGCCCTCAGGATGTCGTTCCTCACGATGCCCGCCGACTCCGCGAACCCTATCCACCCCTCGACGTCTCCGATGCTCCCGCCGAGGCCCTCCCGCTTGAGTATCCTTCCGATCCAGAGCCTCCTCACCTCGGTCTCTGGGCAGTTCGAGAGTATCGCGGCGTCCTTGAGCGGGATGTTCTTTTGGAGGTAGAACCTGTTGATTATCCATGCCCTCACTTGCTTGGGGCTGAGCTTCCCCGCATAGAGCATGAGCATCAGGGGGTGCTTGTCCTGATACTTCTCCTCCAGCTTGGTCTCGAGGAGCTTGAGGAACTCGTCCCTGTCTAGCGGTCGCTTTCCTCCTTGAGGGACCCGCACGCGCGAAGGCGACCGACGGTCGCGGCCGCTTTGCCCCCCGCTCTGCTGGGGCTTGCTAGGTTGACCTCTGCGAGCGCTCAAGCCTTGAATCCCCTCGTCCTCACAGCGTAGAGGCAGCCGGACGTGCCGGAG
The DNA here is from genome assembly GCA_963838925.1 of uncultured Nitrososphaerota archaeon. Classification (GTDB taxonomy): domain Archaea; phylum Thermoproteota; class Nitrososphaeria; order Nitrososphaerales; family Gagatemarchaeaceae; genus Gagatemarchaeum. The sequence goes on along the minus strand of CAWISW010000003.1, from coordinate 804,667 downwards.
CCCTGCTTGAGCCTCTCGAGCTGCAGCCTCCCGCCCCGTTTCGCCCTGATCGCCCCGGTGAGCATGCCCTTGGTGAAGGAGCAAACGAGGCTCCCATATTCTTTGTTTTCGAAGCACCCCATGCACACGAGCCTCGGCTCGCCCCCCTTGCTTTCCTCGGACGAGAGCTGCGCCATGTCCTCGGCTCCGAGGTAGGACGAGAGCTCCTTGATCCCGCTCTTCATGGTGGTGAACTTCAGCGAGGGCGCGATGAGAACCGTCCCGACGCGCTGCCCGAAGTCCTCGAATATCGTGTCGTCGAGGGAGTCGGACTCCGCCAGCAGCCTGTAAAGGTGGTAGAGGAAGACCTCTATCTCGTCCGCGGGCTTCCTCCTCGGCTCGAGGTGCCAGCTCATGAGGAGCTTCTCGAAGAAGTCGTCCAGGGTCGTCAGGGACCCGCCTTGCTCCCCCCTTCGCCTCGCGAGGGCGAGAGTGCCGCGCTTGAGCGCGTAGGTCTTGCTGTAGACGCCTCCCCTTATGCTCTTGATGTCGGAGATCTCGATCATGTCCCGCCTTATCAGGGCCTTCGTGTGATACGAGACGGTGGCCTTCGAGACTCCGAGCTCCCTTGCAATCTCCGTGGCGGTCCCGGGGCCCTTCGCCAACAGAGACAGGATCCCGTCCCTGACCCAGCCCTTCTGGGGAGGCGCCCCGCTCTCTTCCATCAGCCCGCTCAACTCTTTGACCCGCCTGGCGGCAACCTAGTTCAGATAATTCTAACGGTGCACGACTTTTAAAGGCTCGCCGGACGGTTGGGCCGCTGACATTGCACGCCAAGGATGCTGGGAGCGCAAGCCAGCGGAAGCCGATGCTACGAATCGGCGAGGCGGCGGCGAAGGGGAAGGGGGTCTACGCGTCGAGAAGGATAGAGCTTGGCGAGCTCGTCTGGGACTACTCCGGAAAGGAGAGGTCGATCAAGGACATCCCCAAGGAGCTGTGGCAGTACTGCTTCCAGGTCGACTACGATAGGTACGTCGTCCCCAAGAAGGGGTCGGCGGGCTGGTTCATGAACCACTCTTGCGAGCCGAACTGTGTCATCATGGGAAGGACGAGGATAGTAGCGCTCCGCCGGATAGAGGAGGGGGACGAGGTGACGTTCGACTACTCGACGAACGTGGGCTGGGACGGGTTCGCGATGGAGTGCAAGTGCGGGACATCAGGCTGCAGGAAGGTGGTGCGGAGCTACAAGTTCCTCTCGAAGGACCTCAAGGGCCACTATGGAGCGTGCGTGTCCTGGTTCCTTCTTCGTCCTGCCTCAGGCGTCAAGAAACAGCCACGTTCTGCTTCGGTGAAAAGGACATCCTAGAAGCTCAGGATTCTTTCCTCGCGCGCCCCTTCCGGAGCTCGACCACCACAGGGAGGGTAGCCAGGTAACCTACGAAGACTGTTGCCGGGCGTTATCCCTCATTAGAGGTAGACAATATTCTTGAATTGGCTCTCCGAGTGCCCGCGAGGTAAATGGCGGGCCGAGGGCTTGCCATTACTGGGGGATAGTCATCGGCGCCCTAGTTAGTCGTGATAGCGTCGTATATCCAGTTCTCCTGTGAAATCTGCCAAACCCCGTTAGAATACACGAATTTGTAATTGGCGCTGATGTTTGCAGTGACCTGACCGATGGTGGTGCCGTTACCCTGCAAGAACAGCGTCGCGTTGACTTGTTCCATGCCTGGATTGAACCAGGGCTTGTCATCGAAGGAAATTATGGTCACCCACATGCTCGTAGACCTGCCGAACGCGTTGACGAGGAGACTCCGGATGTCGTTTTGTCCGTAGTATATGCCACCGTACGCTAGCGAGGTGCCAGCGGCTCCTTGCCAGATCACGGCCGCGTTGTCTGAATAGTCCCCAGCCGCTCCGTTGAAGTTGAGGTCGTCAAATTTGTCAAGGTGCGCCTGGAGCACAGACTGGCTGAAGAGAGGGACGCTCGAAGCGGCCGACTGGCTTAAGCCGGCAGACCGATATGCAATCCCAGGGGAGACGTATGCGAACAACGCAAAGCCCATGACAACCATCCCGACGATAGCGACGCCTACCCACAACAGGGCTCTCTTTGAGCCCCATTCGGTCGAATACCCATTTCCTTGGGATTCCAAAATCATATTATCAAGTCACCGTACCCTCTTCTTGACCACGTACACGAGGGATTGGGTTTTCATGGACATCAGGCCGGCTTGTGGCTGCCTTAGGTCGGAGCCTAACCAAGACCGGGATGCTAGCCAAGTATCCGGCTATGGCTACGGCTGCTGCTGCCCCGCCGTAGAAGTAGACCCAGTTCTTGAACGGACTCTCAGAGTATCGCTGAGGAAGGGGGGGACCGACGGTTTGCCACTGCGGAAAGGTGGTCTCCCCCGCGTTGAATTGGGTCGTGAATGTCTTGTAGTCCCAGCTCTCCTGGGAGATCAGCCACACGCCATCGGTGTAGACGAACTGATACTGGGCGTCGATGTTCGCAGTGACCTGACCGACGACTGTGCTGTTCCCAAGGAGAAAGAGTGTCGCGTTGACGCTTTCGACCCTCGAGGCCGACGGTGCCTTGGCGGTGAAGGACCTTATGATGACCGACATGTTGGTCGCCGTTCCGACGACGCTGTCCAGGAGGTCCCGGATGCTGTTGGGGCCGTTGTAGGTGCCACCGTAGGCCAGCGAGGTACCCGACGCACCCGTCCAGACAACGACGGCGTTGTCAGAATAGTCGGAATCCGCCCCGTTCACATTCAGGCGGTCCAGCTTGTTCAGGTGCGCTTGTAGGACGGTCTGGTTGAAGGGCGGCACGCCTTCGGCGCTGCTGGTTTGGCCGGAACTGCTTGTCGAAAAGGTCGCGGTCCTTGGGAAGGCAAACCCCGACATGACGAAAGCGAGAACCACAATCCCAACCAAGGCCAACGCAATCCACACTAACGCCGCCTTCGGACCCAATACGCTCGACGCATTGTGTCTTGGCTCTCCGGTCATTCTCGCAATCACTGCACTTTTTTCTTGACCGCATAGACGAGGAACGCGACCCCGGCTATGAGTAGAATGAGCGAAAGGACTCTGAACGCGCTCACGAAGCCGAGGAACCCGACAAGGATCCCAATGGAAATGGCGGCTATCCCGTAACCGGCATGCTCCATCGCGTGGTTTGTCCCCATTATCGCAGCCCGGTTGGATGGGTGGCTCGCCTCCCCTAGGATCAGAAGCTGGCTGATCCTGATCATTGCGATGAAGATCCCATGTGCGAACGAGGCGACTATGAACGTCAGGAGCGTGGAGTTGAAGAAGACCGCCGCGATCGATATCGAGCTTCCGATCAGCCCAGCCACGAGGTACGGCATTCTCCTCTTTCCACTGTCGAGCCTGTGGCCGAGGGGAACCATCACCGTGATCGTGGTGATGGCCATTATCGAGGGGAAGTAGCCGTAGAGCGACCCGAAGACTGGAATCGACCCGGCCAGCGAGTTGGCGTAGAGGGGAACGAATTGAAAGAACCCTGCGAAGCCAATCGCGCCGTCTATCGTTGTGAGGAGCGCGACGCTGACGATCGGAGTTCTGAAGGCGTTGATGTAGTCCTCCCAGGAAGCGCTGTGGCTGTGCTCGTCCTCGTGCAACGCGTCAAGGCCGAGCGGATGGGACTCGATGTTGACATGGTCTGCGGAACCGTTTCCTGAGTGAGCTTTGTATGAGGCGCCCTTGATTTCAGGCATGAGGAAAAATGCGATGAACGCAGAGGCGAGCATCAGGTAGAGAGCGTCTTGAAAGACGCTAATCCTGCTCTTTGTGATGACCGAGATCGCCGTGCCCAATGCGGGACCGAAAGCGAAGCCGGCGAACTCCGCGCCGTCGACAAGGCCGTAAGCCTTTCCCATCTCCTTGTAGCGCTCCGCAAGGTCCCCGCTGTAGGAGAGCGTGCTCGCAGTGTAGGTCCCGTGGGCGACCCCGAGGGCGCACAGCGACACCGCCATCGCGCCGATGAACTCCGGCAGGCTGTTGAACGAGTTCGACACGATTAGCGAGCCTAGGGAGACTGCGCCGAGCACGCATCCAAAGACCGTGAAATTCCGGCGCCCGTACTTGTCGCAGAGGTGACCCATGGGGACCGATATGAGGCCGGAAGTCACGAGATAGATGCCCGAAATCGAGCCCACGAAGACGTACCCGACCGTTCCTAATTGGAAGGTTACCGTGAGCTTGTCCGACAGGAAGACCAAGACGATGATGAACGAAGAGTACTCTGCGACGTGCGTCAGGAAGCCCACGGCCCCGACGCCGGCGAAGAGCCTAGCGAACTGCGAGACCGAACCCCGAGCCCGTCTAGGCTTCAGTTTGGCGCCCATGCCTCTCCGACCACGCCTTCCCTGCTTCCAACCTTGCACCCAAGGCGCTCAGGCTCAGGTTGATACATTTGTCGCGTTCTATATGTAATATGCGTTACTTATGTTTAGCGTATTATAGTCTTTGCATTAACAATTACTGCGCCGATAATAACCCTCGGCCTGTCGTGAAAACGAGCCAGAGATGAGCTGTGGAACGAAGTCCGCCGTGATTTGTGAATCCGATGTGGGTTGGCACGCGCTGAGAGGGGACTAGGCTTCAGGTCATTCGGAAGCTAACCCTGTCCCCGCTTCAAGAGGCATCTGTCGCGACCTCCGAGCCACGTCGCGGCGAACACGATACCTGAGCGCCTCGCGGATGACCCGCACCAGGATGTATAGGCCGAATACTTCTGCAGTTATGAAGAAGCTGACGGGATAGGGTGTGTAGTAGGCGATGAAGAGCCCCGACCAGGTCGCTCCGACCCCTATCGCAACCGAGATGAGGATGGCCCGCTGCGGTCGCCTCGCGAGATACGTGGCGGTCGCTGCGGGGGTCACCATCAAAGAGAAGATGAGAAGGACACCCGTCACTTGGACTGCGAAGGACACCGAGACCGCGACGATCAGCATGAACATCGTTCCCAGGAAGAGCATCGGCATGCCTTTGGCCTCTGCGACGTCCTCGTCCAAAGACGCGAACAGAAGGGGCCGGTACAAGAATCCGATAACGCACAAAATCACGCCGCATGCTTCAAGGCTCAGAAAGACGGCGCTGGAACTTATTCCGAGTATGTCACCGAAGAGAATCGAATAGGCCTCGGTCGAATAGCCGGAATAGAGGCTGATGAAGAGTAGACCGAGACCTAGCGAGAATGCAAGCACAATACCGATTTGGGTGTCACGGTTTGTGGCGCGGCGGCCGAGTGCCGCTATCGCGAGGCCGCCCGCGATTGAGCCGCCCAAGAGACCAACAATCGGGGCGACATTGATCAGGATTGCTGCCGCCGCTCCCGCGAATCCAATCTCCGAGAACGCGTGGGCGGTGAATGCGGACCGACGGAGCACCACAAAAAAGCCCGTGACACCCGCTAGAACCGCGATGATAGTGCCTGCTTCAAAGGCGTGCTGCATGAACTGGTAATGCCACATCTGCTGGAGGTCGTAGAAGATGTTGGGATTGATGTTGAAGCTGCCGCTCACGCTAACCGGCCCCAGGATCGCCGTGATGCTCTTCCACGCCGATTATAGCGACATTACCGTGCGGGTCGCGCAGGACCTCGACCTGAACGCCATAGAGCGCGGTGAGGCTCTCCGACGTCAGGACCTCTTCAGGCTTCCCCGTGGCGACCTTGCCGTTCGCGATATACATCACTCTGTCGAGGTGCGGCAGAAGAGGGTTGATGTTGTGGGCGATGAGCAGGGCGGTCACACCCCGCTTCCGAACGATATCGTTCACTAGGTGAAGGAGTTCCGTCTCTCGACGGAGGTCGAGGTTAGAGAGCGGCTCGTCCAGCAGGAGGATGTCAGGGTTGCTCACAAGGGCCTCTGCAAGAAAGATTCTCTGGAGCTCTCCCCCGGACATCACCCCGAGCGGCTTGTGCGCGAGCTCCGTTGCCCCAACGGCTTTCAATGCCTCGAACGCGGCTTCGCGGTCCTTGTGGCCAATCGGATTGAACCCCCACTTCTTCCCCGATAGGCCGAGCCGAACCAGCTCAAGGGACTCGATGTTGGTGTCGCTGTCAATCGTGTGCCTTTGGGGTACGTAGCCCATTCGCGGGCTGCCACGGGTAGGACTCTCGCCGAAGATCTTGAGGCTGCCAGCCAACGGAGGCTGGAGCCCCAAAAGCAGGCGAAACAGCGTGGTCTTTCCCGCACCGTTCGGCCCTATGACGGCCACGAACTCGCCCCGACCGAACTCGAAGTTCGCGTCCTGCCAGACCACCTTCTCCCTGTAGCCTGCTGAAAGGCGGTCGGCCGTGATGAGTGCCGTTTGCACGCCGACGGCCACCGTCTTCGTGGCCCTATTCATTCGTTTAGGCGCCTAGGGCTACGGAGTTGAGGCAGTTCTGCAGGCCCGCGACCTCGCCTTGCATCCAGTTCTGGAACGGGAGGTTCGGAGGCTGTAGCGTCTCCGACACGGTGGTGATCGGGATCTCGTACTGGGTGGCCTCCACTTTCAGCTGTTGGGTGATAGGCGTGAGGGTCTGGACGTTGTAGACCATGCAGGCGACCGTTGCGTTCCCGCCGGTCAGCTGGTTCTGGAAAGTCGCGACGTCCGCGGGAGACGGATCGTCCCCTTCAGCAATGGCCTTCATGAATCCCTGCGGCGTGATGATGTTCAGACCCGTGGCGTTTGCCAGGAAGATGACTATGCTCTCCGTCGCGGCGATGTTTGTTCCATTCTTGGCCGTGCCATCGCCATAAGAAGTGCCACCGAACTGCGCCTTGATCTGCTCCTCCTGCGCCATGTAGACGTGATAGAGCGAATAGTTCAGGGTGGCGTAGTTCGAGTTGAAGTAGGGCGTATCGGTGGGATCTATCTTCACGAGCGCGTTATACATTGCGTGAACGGTGTCGTTGACATACCAGGGACTGTACCAGAGGTGAGGATTTATCGTGGAAGTCGCCCCGTTTATCGTCTGCGTCTGGTCTGGGGTCTTAATGCCTACGACGTTTTGAGCAGTGACCACGGTCTGGCCCGGAGTGTTGCTCGCGTTGATGAGCAACTGAGCCCAGGTATCGTAGTTCATCCCATTGACTATCACTAGCTTCGCGTCGGCTATGGCCTTCGCGTTCGCTGGATTGCTCTGGTACTCGTGGGGGTCGGTGTTAGGGTCTGAGACTATGCTGGTGACGTTACCGTGAACACCCGCAAGCTGGCTCACCAAGTTGCCCCAGAAGTTCTCGGCGGCAACTATGTTAATCACTGTGTTGGACCCCGTGTTTACCGAACTAGACCCACTAACGGTTACCGTCGAGGTCGTGGTGGAGGACGAGCCCCTGGTAAAGTAAAGCCCTGCCCCTACGGCGAGCACCAGGATTACTATTACTGCTACGGCCGGCATCAGAAGCTTGTTTCCCGCTGGTTTCGAAGTTTCCATCTTCGTTTCTCTGGGCTCACGTATCACGAGCAAGGTTATTAAGTATTGTCAACGTTCTAAATAACATCACTATCTGCTTCAGGCAATAGTTCTAGTATTGCTAATTAAGAACCCCTCGGTGGTAATAATCCTGTCGTGGACTCGGACGACTCGGCTTCCTGGACGCGCATTCGGAACGGCCTACGACCATCGAATGCACCGAACATGTTAATCAGGGGAGCGCTGCACTGAGGGTGGACTATTCATGGAATTAGTGTCGGTCTCGGCCTCCTTCCGAAAGTGGGGCGCACGAGCAGCCTTCGGCGCTTCAACCGCTTGTCTCGGCGCGGCGGTATTCTACTATACTCAGTTTTTGGCCGCTCCATCCTCGTATCACATCTACGGGGCATATGGCGGCCTTCGGGATTCAGGAAATCTGTTCCTGGAGTACTCTGCGGCCTGGTTGTTCGCGGGTTTCTGGCTTCGCATCTTGAGCAAGAGGGTGGCCCTCATCTCGGGGATGGTGGCCAGTCTCGTCGTCCTCAACCTGGCGTTCCTGTGGACGAGCGGCCTGTTAGGGCCTGCGCTTACGCTTTACCCGAGCCGGCTTCCGTCCGGCTGGCTCGTCGCCTATCTGGGTCTAGTTCAGTTTCCCACTGTCCGGTCGAGCTTGGACGTGTACTACATGGGCTGGCTCGGAATGCTCCTCCTCTTCTCGGTCGCCTTCTTCCAAGGCGGACTCGGCAAGAGGTTGGTCCGTTCGTTCGAGTTCGCTGCGGCCGCCACAATCGTCCTTCCGATAGAAATCCTCCTCTTTGACAGGCGCGAGTTCGGAGTTCACGTCATGGACGTTCAGGTTGGCACCCCGTTGGCTTGGCTGACGAATGCCGACCTGCTCCTCGCTCTAGGGATAGGCATCTTGATCCTCGGCGCGACCGACCATTTCGTGCTCAACGGAGAGAGAAGTCATGGTCGCGAGGATAAACGTCACCTCCGAACTGATCTTTCATCCTCGACTCGGTGAGACTGACACGCTAGACGGACTCGTCGCGAGATAAGCTGTCTTGGCTCCCCGACGGAATAAGCTTCAGCCTGCCACGAAATAGAACGCGACGGCCATCAAGACGAGCGCGATGGCGACGATAACCGCCGCCCACATTCGGTACCGACTGACCGGCGAGTTGGACCCGCTTGACATGTGAGCGGAGACAACTCGGAGATTAATAACTATTTGTCGACAAAGTATTAACATTAGAGGATTAATCGGATAAGACTCGAACGAGCTGTTAGAGTCCATCTTAGCGTTGTCAATATCGGTTCGAGGCGGGGATATGCGTGGCTGGTCCCTAGATCGGGATGAGCTTCGTGCTCTTCATCTTGTCCTCGGCCTGGAAGGACTTGGTCATGGCGTTGATCTTCTTGGCGTCCCCCTGGACGACGAAGAGCTCTATGCACATCGACGTCTTGGTCTTGTTGTGGACATGCGTGGTGATGATGTCCTCGTATTGGTGCTTCAGCTTGGTGACGGGCGCCTCCTCCTCTTCGTCGTGGGTGACCACGAGCAACCCGTTCATCTCTCCCACGGAAGCCGCCCTCTCCCTCGAGTCTTCGAGAAGCATTCGAATCGCGGCACGGACGAGCTCTGACCTCCCCGTGAACCCCGAGTCCTTCTGGATTGCGTCCATCTCCTTCAGCATGCTATCGGGAAAAGAAAGGCTCACCACGGTCAAGATGCTTCGGAGTCGATTGCCTGCGAGAGATATTTAACTTATGTTATCGTTAATAATTTCGGCGCGCGACCGGCTTCTCCTGCTGACCCGTCTCGGCAAGGCCTCCGCACGCTCGAGGATGATTTGAGCGGGCCCGGTGGGATTTGAACCCATGACTATTTCCTGGATAAGAGAAAGTAATGAGTCCTTGTTTTGATTAAGGGATCTCGAGATCCAATGAAGCTCCCAAACTTGCCTAGGTTCTCATATCCATTGACATCGAGAATTCATCGAGTCTCGATTCTGTTTGTCCTTCACTCGTTGCAATCGTTTCTGTAGTATGCTTGCGATATCGAACTCTAGATGCAAGACCTGAAGCTCGCTTGCGATTCCTGGCGTCGGCGAATATAAAGCAGATTGTGATAATCGGGAGAGAGCGGGTGCTACCAAATCCACCAGACAGTGCGATTCAGCAAGTCGCGTCATTGAATGCCAGAATTAACAAAGCCGGAAGGTTGCGAATCCGTTCCGAAGATTTGCCAGGGCCCAACAAACAGAAGATTGGGTCATCACCTCTTGCAAGGTTTTATGAAATCCAAGTCGCGGGTTCGAGTCATCTCTTCTACCGAGCTTTTGAAGGCAAGCTGTTTTGGAGGCCGACAATCCCCAGCTATGCTGCGCCAGTTGGCGCAAGGGTAAGCCTTCGGCTGCGCCTTCTGACTCATGGGCTCTTTCTCGAGAACCTTAAGGAGGTTAGGTTTCTCAACTCAATCGGAATAAGACGAGCTCCAAAAAGAGTCAGAATGTCCTTTGAAGTTATTGGTAAGGGCGCAATAAGGCTCCATCTAGATCAAGAACGGGGACGGATGAAGGAATCATTCCATATACAGGCCACCATAACAAATCTTGGTAGCTCAAACCGACGACCTCGACTCATTGCGAAGGTTAATGACTTGTTCAGTCGAGAAAAGAGGCTGGCACTTTATCACGACGGAGATTGCCACGGGTTACTTGGAGTTGAAGATGGAAGACAGTTCAGAATTGCAAGATTAGTATTCTCGGACGGAATCAGACTGATAATCGCCTACAGCAAGTTTAGGAGATTCAATCTGTGGACAAGCTATCTCAAGAGTCCCGTGGAACTTTTCGATTTTGAATTGGAAAAGGCGGCGCCATCCTTTCTTAAGGGGTTACCCACTTCGCACCTCCACTTCAAGGTGCGAATCCTGAGGGCTCTTGAAAACAAGATGCTTTACTCAGGAACAGCCTATGAACATGGAAGGTTAGGCGCAGAAATAGCTCACTCGGTTGGTACCAGATTCTTAGGACTAAGTAACCCCGTTATCGGCGAGCCTTCAGCAGGCGGAAGAGACCTTTGGACCGCTGATCACCGTTTCTCGATTCAGGCGAGACTAATCGCGGACTTTACACAATTTCTTCCGTTCAGCCGAGAAGAGGCAATCAAAACTCAACTCGCTTCCCTCGCAAGGAAACTGGGTCAGGACTTCGCTAACAATAGTGCAATTCGCGTAGGTTTCATCATCTTTTCGTATCTTGACGACGAAAAGACCTTGCGCAGTATTGTTGTTAGAAAAGTCAGAGGTTCAGGCAAGCAAGGGAAGAGGAGAGTTGTGCGGGCCCGGTGGGATTTGAATTCGTGAGCGCTTTGACGCTTCCCACGACATGCTGGTTGCTCCCACTGCTAGCTAAGAGCCAGCCGCTCTGACCTGGTTTCTCGACTCAGTCTTCTCGACTGAGCCTCTGAGCCACGGGCCCCGCATGGGTGCCGGTCAAAGTGTGGGATATTTACTTTCCACCGCAGGCGTCGAGTATTATTAGGGAGCCGGCGGTCGCCCGTGGCGAGAACTTGGGAGAACTGGTCTTCGTGGGGTTGGGGCTTGGGGAACGCGGCGTCAGCTTGGCGGGGATAGATGCGATAAAGTCCTCCGACTCGACATACCTCGAGCGCTACACCTCACCCGGCTCGGCGGCGCTGGTAGACGACCTGGAGATGGCGACGGGGAAGAAGGTCTCGCTCGTCGGCAGGGAGTTCGTGGAAGACGGAAGGGAGATCCTCGAGAAGGCGGGCGCCTCCAGGGTTGTGCTCGCCGTCCAGGGCGACCCCATGATCGCGACCACCCACAACGACCTCAGGGTAAGGGCGGCCTCCCGGGGGATACGGACGAGCGTCGTCCACGGGACGACGATCCCGGCTGCAGCGGCGAGCGAGAGCGGGCTCCACTACTACAAGTTCGGAGGGACGATAACCTTCACCGTGGAGAGCGCCTCCCACCACCAGGACGTCTACCAGCGAATCCACCGCAACCTGCTCGAGGGCCAGCACACGCTGCTGCTGCTGGAGTACGACGTCGAGAAGAAGCAGGGCGTGGAGCCGAGCTTCGTCTTCCAGAGGCTCATGGACGCGGAGAAGAACTTCAAGCGGGAGGTCCTGTCCGAGGGGACGCTGGCGCTGGTCCTGGGCAGGGTCGGCATGAAGGACGCATCCGTCATCGGAGGACCGATGGGGGCGCTCGGGTCCAGGTCGTTCGGGCCGCCGCCCCACTGCGTCATAATCCCGGGAAGGCTGCACTTCACCGAGGAAGAGGTCCTTGAGGCGGTCCTAAAGATAGACAAGAAGGACATCGTCGACAACTCGGCTACGGTCAAACGAACGGCACAGGTCTTGGTGCCTCGTTATGTTGAAAAAGCGAAGCGGGCGCTCAAGGAGGCGAGAGAGAGCTTGAAGGAGAGGCACAAGGACCTGCTCGAGAACGCCGAGCTCTACCTGAAGGACTCGGAGAACTTCCTGGCGAACAACCAGGACGAGCTCGCCATGCTCAGCGTTGGGTACGCCGAGGGCCTCATCGACGCGCTCTCTTTCACCGGAGAGGTGAAGCTCAGCTGGTGACGCGGCGAAAGCCCGGGGGCCGTTCGACTATCGAGACGGTGGACCTGCTCAGGGCCGTCTACGTCGAGGGACTGAGGGGAGGCGGAGCCACGGTGGGCTCGGTGAGCGCGCGGCTGGGGATTGCGGCGAGCGCGACTCGTTCCGCCATCAGGGAGTCGGACGAGAGGAACCTGGTCAAGGTGGAGAAAGGCCTAGTCCGACTCACTCCGGCGGGCAGGCGGCGGCTGAAGGTGATCATGCTCGGCGGGGCTTTCGAGATCATCCATCCTGGGCACGTCCACGCCCTCGCCGAGGCAAGGAGCCTCGGGAACACGCTGGTGGTGGTGGTCGCGACGGACGGGAGCGTGGAGAGGAACAAGGGGAGGCCGCCAGTGACCGACCAGGCCTCCAGGGTCGGGCTGGTTTCGTCGATGAGGCAGGTGGACCTTGCCCTCCCCGGGAACAAGGGGAGCATCTACGAGATCCTTCTCAGGATCAGGCCAGACGTAGTGGCACTGGGCTACGACCAGCGCCTGGCCGGCGAGGAGGTCGTCCGCGAGGCCGCGAAGAGGGGCGTCAAGATAACCACAGCTAGGCTCGGGGCGACGCTGCCCGATGTCAAGACCTCGAAGATCCTCTTCTCGATGTGAGGCCTAGGCCACCGAGACCCTTACTTCGACCTGGTCGCCGTCCTTCAGCCCCAGCGCTTCCCGGAGGTAGCGAGGGGAGATTATCTCGAGCACGCTGTCGTCGTAGTGGGTCCGGTCGATGACCAGGACGGCGGCGGGCAGCTTGTCCTTGCCGATGGTGGCCTGATAGCACCTAGCGCCCCCATACGTCCTCCCTCCGCTCTCGAACCCCTCTATCCTCAGCCCGTCGAACCCGCGGAGCTCCTTCTTCTGCTCCATCTGGCTTGGGTTCTCCAGCCTTACGTTGAGGGTGCCCGGGTAGGAGTCGAAACCGAGGACCTTTGAGAACTGCTTCTTGTAGCCCTCCAGCCCGACGTAGTAGGCCCCCTCACCGAGCCCCTGGAAGACCTTGCCCACGAACCTCATCTCTTCCTTCGGCTTGCCGTCCAGCGCGACCTTGAGACCCGAGTAGTGCGAGCGGACGACGTCCTGCCCCGCGTTTGTGAGCTTCACCACGAGCTTGGCGCCCGAACGCTTCCTCTCCACCAAGCCGAGGTTCTCGAGCTCCTGAAGGTGCCTGGAGGCCGCCTGCTGGCTCTGCCCCAGCTTGTCCGCGAGCTCCTCCGTGGAGAGGGGCACGAACCCGAGGTGCGCCTTGAGCTTGACGAGCTCCACGAGGGTCGGGATGAGGACGGGCTTGATCTTTTCCAATTCTCTGGTCTCTTCCTCTGCGGTTGAGCGGCGAATCCACTTTGGCCGGGATATAAGTCAGTGGGGCTCGCTCGTCGGACAAGTTCGCTGTCGAATCTCTTTTAATAGCCTCGGTCTGCGTCGGAGGCAGGTCACTCCAGATGGGCCAGAACGACTCCACGCCAGAGGTCATGCTCGCGCAAGAGCAGGCGGTGATACGCAGGGGGCCGGGCATCCGCAAGGGCGTCGAGGGCGCCTTCGGGCTCGGTGGTGAGACGGAGGGGACGCTGGTCCTCACCGACCGCAGGCTGGTATACGTGCACAGCAACGAGAAGGAGGAGGGCATAAGGATCGGCGCCTTCAGCGCGAAGCGCCTCTTCTTCTCCGACGTCGTGAGCTTGGGCTCGATGGCCCTCGACTCTGCGAGCGTCGAGATACCGATTTCTAGCATTGCCAAGGCCGCGGGCCACCACGGAGAGGCGATCGCGCCAAAGCTCGAGGTGAGCTGGACGGAAGGCGGGGGCGCCGCACGCACGACCGAGTTCGTGCAGCAGATTTCAGGCGCCTCGAGGAGGAGGAACCTCAACGACTGGGCGAAGGTCATCGAGAAGCTAAAGGCGAAGCAGCTGAAGGTCAAGCAACTCCCACCAGCACCTGGCGAAGACACCCTGGAGGGGCGGGTCCTTGCAGTCCTTGGGGACATGCAGGAGAAGGGGCTGATGACGATAGAGAGCGAGGTGGAGGAGCGATACAAGGTCGACCTCGACCCTGACGACGTCGAGGCCGCTTGCGAGAAGCTCATCGCCGCGGGCCTCATCCTGAAACCCTCAGCCCGGTACGAGGACGTGTACTATCGGAAGGTCTCCGCGCTTGGGGACGACGACCTTGGCGCCTAGCGCCTGACCCAAGCTTCGGTCAGGGGGCGGGCTTCCTGCCCGATGCCTTGCTCCGTGCTGTCCGGGAGCTCGTGCTCTTGCGTTCGAGCGAGCCCTGGAGATCCCTCATCGAGGACACGAGCTTGGAGCGCCTGGCCTCCTCCGCCATGACTCCCCTCGCGTCCTCGGTCAGCATGCGCGCGACGTCTATCTTGCGCCTCACCCCGTTCGCGACGTGGTCGTAGACCGCGAACGGCGAGAGAACCGAATACAACCCCTCCATCACCTCGAAGTACCCCCGTGCCTTCTCTATCTCGGACCTCATCATCGCGTCGAGGAGGAGCCTCTTCACCTCGCCCACCGTGTCGAGGAGCCCCAGGAGATACCCCTCGCCGGACACACCGAGGTCCTTCGCCCGGGGGATGGGCTTGCCGAGCACTATAGCCTCGACCGAGGAGGCCTCGACGAACTCCGCCTCCGGCGAGGCGAGGTATCTGGAGAGCGTCCCGGCTCCGGCCTCCTTCCTCAGGCTCTTCAGGATCTTCTCGGCCTCCTTGACCTCGCGCTGCGCCTCAGCGGTCTTTCCAGTGTGGAGGTGGACTATCGCCTTCGAGCAGAAGGAGATGCAGTCCCTGGTGGTCTTGAGGATCCTCTCCCTCCTCGCGAGCACTTCCTGCATGCCCTCCTCGACTCCCTTCAGCGACTCGTCTACCCCTAGTTCCAAGTTTGTGACGACCACGTCGCTGACTAGGAAGACATAAGGTTGCCCCTCGGGGGACGACAACCAATCGCGGGCACGAGGCCGAGACAATAAGTAAGGAGTAGGCGCTGCTTGTCCGTGGCCTTGAAACCCGCGGGCGACGAAACGAGGAACCTCAGGCTCCTTCATCGAGGTCTCTTGCTGGAATACTTCAGTGTCGGGTGGATGACGGTGGAGGCCTCAATCTCAGTAGGGGCTGGAATACTCGCCGGAAGTCTCGCCCTCGTCGCATTTGGGGGCGACAGCCTGATAGAACTGCTCTCGGCCTATGCGGTTGCCGCCTATCTCAGGTCGCCTGGGGCAACGAAGGCAAGCGGTGAGAGTACGGAGAAGATTGCCGCTACTCTTCTCTTCCTTCTGATTCCGATCATCGCTCTTGGCTCGGCCTACTCCTACTTTTCGGGGATAAAGGCTGAAGGTTCGCCGCTTGGCATCGCAATCGCCATAGGCGCAGTCGTAGTGATGCCCTACCTCTGGATCGAGAAAGGAAGGATAGGACGGCAGGCGGACTGCCGCCCACTCTCGATAGACGCGGCGGAGTCGGCGACGTGTCTCTTCATGGCAATCGCACTGCTCGGAAGCTTGTTGGTCGAGTTCTTTCTCAGGTTTGCTTGGGCTGACTACATCGCGACAGGCATCATCGTCCTTTTTGTGGCGAAAGAGGCGGTCGAGTCCTACCGCGAGATAGGGGAGAACCCTAAGCCAGGCCTAGGTGACGGCAGCTAACACCCCAAAAATCAGCACGGAGGTGACGACTTGGCAGAGTCTGGAAGCGATGTCTCTATAACTCACTAGTCGGCGGTGCCCACGTTTGGTCACTCAGTACGAGCGGGGGAGATCAAAAGAGTACAGGGCGATGGAGCTTCTGAGAAAGGATGGGTGGGTCGTCGGGAGGAGCGCGGGCTCCCACAGCCCCGTGGACATCTTCGCCGCCAAGCTCGGCGTGACGCTGCTGGTGCAGGTGAAGAACGGGAAGGCGAGGGTGAAGGCCGAGGAGGCCAAGGAATTGGTTAAATGGGCAGAGGCCTTCAACGCAGACGCAGAGATATGGCACTTCAAGGGTCGGGGCAATCTGGAGAAGAGGCGCCTGCGTGCGCGGAAGTGAGTGAGGCTCCTTGGAGCTAAAGTGCTACCTTTGCGACTCACAACTGAAGGTCGACGCCAAGCCCTTCAAGATTGGCACGAAGGAGGAGTTCATCTGCGTGGCGTGCTATACGAAGACCGTGAACCGGCGGAACGCCCTGGGAAAGGAAAAGTCTGGCTAGAGCTCTCGCCTAGGAGGCGACGAAGCACTTGTTGAGCTGCGAGATCACGGAGGAGCAGAGCTCCACCTTCTCTTCGTCAGCGCACATCGTGTAGAACTCCCGGGCCTTCTCGTACTCGGGAAGCGCGCGGATCGCGTTGGCCGCGTCGCTGCTGGTTTCGCCCAGGGAGAGCAGCCCCGTCATCTCGTACCACTCTGCGGCGCTCTCGTACTCCTCGAGGCCCTCGAAGCACGACGCTATCCACTTGCAGAGGTTGACCCTCTGCTCGGGCGACTGGAGCTTGCCGAACTCCTCCCTCAGGAGGATGGCTGCGGCATCCCTCTTGCCTATCTTCGCCAGCTGGAGGACGTCGGAGAAGCTCATTGTAGGTTGACTCCCACGGCACCGTTAACTCATAGGAACTCTATATTGTTTGAACTGTTAATCAAACTCATTGCTTCCGGTGGGAGAGCATCCGCTGCCGGAGCTTCCTTCTCGCCACCGCCTCGCGGTACCTCCGCTTCTCGTCGGCCGTCACCGGGATGACCGGCTCGACCGGGCAGGGCTTCCCGTTCCCGTCGAGCGCCACGAATGTCAGGTAGCACGAGCCCGTGTGGGCGGTCGTCCCCGTGAGTGGGTCCTCGGCCTCGATCCGCACCCCCACCTCCATGGATGTCCTGCCGACGTAGTTGACGGCCGCCTTCAGAATCAGGAGGTTCCCGATGTAGACGGGAGCGTAGAAGTCCATCCGGTCGATCGATGCGGTGACCACGTTCGTTCTCGCGTGGTGGAAGGCCACGATGCCGGCGACCTCGTCCATGTACCTCATTATCGCGCCTCCGAAGACGTTCCCCAGGACGTTCCCGTCCGTCGGCATCATCAGCCTGACGGTCGTCATCTGCGACATCGAGACGTGCCTTCCCTCGCCCTTGCGGCTCAATTCTCTTCCACTGAGGGAGGGAAGCGCGATGGTTGATAAAGCTGATTCGACTTCCTTGGCTGGCAGGTGCAGCAGACCTTGGAGTACGTCACGCCTGAGGAGATGGTCGCGCTGGAGAGGGGCGCCGCGCAGTACGGCCTGGGCGTGAAAGCGCTCATGGAGAACGCCGGGAGGGGGGTCGCCCGGTTCGTCCTCTCCAGATACGGCGATGCCAAGCGGGTGTGCGTCGTGTGCGGAGGGGGCAACAACGGAGGGGACGGGCTGGTGGCGGCCAGGTATCTCTCGGCCAGGTGCCCCGTGAAGGTTGTGCTCCTGACTGCGCCGGAGAGGATACGGACCGAGGAGGCGCGAGAGAACTGGCGGACGCTCTCGGGAACCCGCGCCGAGCTCCACGTGGCCGACGACGCCGCCTCCCTGGCCCAGAGTTCTGGCGTCATCGCGGATGCCGACGTGATAGTGGTCGCGATATTCGGGACAGGGGTCAAGGGCGGGGTCGTGAACGAGCCCTACGCGACCGCGATAACCATGGTCAACGCCTCGAGGGGCGTCAAGGTAGCCGTAGACCTCCCCTCGGGCATCGACCCGGGCACGGGGGAGGCGAGCCGGCCCTCGGTGAGGGCAGACGTCACGCTGGCGCTCCACCTTCCGAAGATAGGCCTGAGGGGGCGCGAGGAGTTCACCGGGGAGGTGGTGGTCGTGCCTATAGGCATCAGGGGGAGGGGAGGAGCCCGATGAGGGTCTTCCAGATCGCCGTCGGCCCCATGCAGAACTTTGTGTACCTTGTCGCCGACGAGAGCGGGGAAGCCATGGCAGTCGACTCGGGATGGGAGACCGAGCCGATACTGAGGGTCGCCTCAGAGGAGGGCATGCGGGTGAGATACGCCTGCGCGACACACTACCACTACGACCACGTCCAGACGCTGGACAAGCTCGCTTCGGAGCTCGGGGCCGAGACGGTGGCTTTCCAAGGTTCCGAGGTCAACCCAGGACGCGGCGTCCGGGACGGGGAGTCCCTGAAGCTGGGGCAGAGCGAGGTGAAGGTCATCTACACGCCGGGGCACACCCTGGACAGCGTCTGCTACTACGACGGGAAGCACCTCTTCACGGGAGACACGTTGTTCATCGACTACTGGGGGCGGACGGACCTCCCGGGGGGCTCCGCCGCGACCCTCTTCGCGAGCCTCCACGAGAAGATCATGCCGCTCCCTGGGAGCACTGTGATCTACCCCGGCCACGACTACGGCGCCGTCCCCTTCAGGACGTTGAGCGAGGAGTCGCGGATCAACCCCGCGCTGCGCGCAAGGTCGGCCAAGGAGTTCCAGGGGATGACACAGGACTGACAGGCGCCCTATCCGAACCACTTCTCGAGCGTCTCGGTCTTCGAGCTCTCCAGGCCGGAGACTCTCTTGACAGCGGCATCGACCCTCTCGGCGGAAAACGAGTGTTCGTCGACTAGGAACGCCTTCAGGGCGTCCGGCTTGAGCTCCCCCCAGGAGGGCGTGACCCCGCTCTTCGCTGGGGGATGAAGGAAGAGGTCTCTTATCGCCTGGTAGTCGATCTTAGCGACCTCCTCCTTGAGAGGCTCGATCTTGTCGATAGAGCCGTATGTCTTGAGGAGCTTCATCCCTCTGACGGGGCCGATGCCCTTGAACCCGTCGGGGTTGAAGTCCGTCCCCATGAGGATCCCAAAGTCGATGAGCTGCTCCCTTGACATGCCGAGCGCCTTCAGCGTCTCGTCAAGGCTAATCGTCTCGGGCTCGACCTCGATGAAGATGTTCTTGCTCGGCAGCCTCCTCCTTCCTGATATCGTGATGTTCCTGACCAGCAGGGGAGCCCCGAAGAGGAGCGAGTCGTGGTCCTGCGAGCCGACCGCGTCCACGGTGCCCTCCATCGCCATCACCGCAGCCTGCGCCTCGCCCTCCGACGGTGCGTCGACCCAGGGTATCCCCATGACGTCGAGGAGCTGCTTCGACTCCACGACCATGTCCTGGCGGAGGGAGGTCGACGCCTCGGCGTACTTTCTGGCGCTCGCCATGTCGCCGGCCTCGAAGGCGACCGCGTACTGGCGCCTTGCCTCGTCCCTCTGCTTCCTCCGCCTGTCTATCTCGACGGCCTTGAGCTCAGGCGGCGCCCCGTCGAAGACGTAGACCAGCTTCATGTTGAGCTCCAGGAGGTTGATGTTCCTGTAGAAGAGCCCGCTGAGGTGGCTGGTCACCCTGCCCTTGGAGTCCTTCAGGTGCTCTCCTCCCACGCCGCGGATGATCGCGAGGAACTGGTAGAGGGTGTTGTACGCGTCGATGGCTATCCTCTTGTTGCTCAGGGACTCCAGCGCGACCTTCCTGCGGGGGATGACGTCCCCGAGGTCTACGCCCAAGCTCGGATGCTCACCTGCATCTTCCCCTTTCTCGGCCTCCGATGCCGGCTAAAAACCTAGTCTCACTCGGCGTATCTCACGGGGGCGGCGACCGCTTCCACGAACTCCACGCGGCGCTTCTCCTTCGCGACCCACCTGACCGTGATGGCGCCTAGGATCTCGAGGTCCAGGAGCCCCTTGTTGAGCTCGTGGATGGAGCACCCGTCGGCCTTGTTGAGGATGCCGAGGAGCTCGTCG
Source organism: uncultured Nitrososphaerota archaeon (assembly GCA_963838925.1). Classification (GTDB taxonomy): domain Archaea; phylum Thermoproteota; class Nitrososphaeria; order Nitrososphaerales; family Gagatemarchaeaceae; genus Gagatemarchaeum. Next base: position 784,911 of record CAWISW010000003.1, on the reverse strand, counting down.
TCCGTCGCGTGCTTCTTCTCCTTGATCAGCTCGTAAAGCGAAAACCGAAGTGGAGGTTTCAAGATTCTAGCGACACGCTCTTTCTTCCTAATACCCTAGAGAGGATTCTGGGAGGTCGGCTGGGTTATTAAAGCTTCGAGGAACGAGGGGCTCAGACCTTGAGGCGGCTCGACATCCGGCTCACGCCCATCAGGTCGGACTGGGTCACGAGGGGCGCCTTCGCCACCGCCTGCTCGACCTTGTCGATCATGCCTTCCTCCTCAGGGGCCACGATGTCCAGTATCAGCGCGTAGAGCCCGAACGCGATGGGGTCTTCCTTGCTCCCCTTCAAGACCATCTCGCTGGTCAGGACGCCCTTTATCGACTCTAGGAGCTTGTCGGCTGGGACCTCCGGGCCTGACGGCATTACCTTCACTCGCACGAGATAGGAGCCTGCCATCGCTATGGCCCCTCAAAACTGCAGTTGACGCACTTGTACCTTCGGGAGAACTTGCGGCACTTCTCGCAGCGCCAGACGAACACCTGGCTGCAGCTGGGGCAGCTGAACTTGGAGGCCTTCTCTCCCGGCATGATGGGTCGGTTGCAGGACGTGCAGACCGGAAGCGCCACTGACCTTTGCGACAATCAAGAAGGCCCGTCCGAGGCTAGGAATTATACCTTCCGAAGTTTCCCGCGCGCAGGTCACTTTTCTTTGGAGCCCGAAGGGCGGACCAGGGCAGACACCGCCTGCTTCGCCTCCGAGGAGACGAGCACTCCCGCCAACTGCAGGAGCCCCTTGACCCCCAGGGCGGAGAGGGCGGCGCTCGCGTGAAAGTCGAAGGACCCGGAGGCAAGCTTGGAGGCGACCTTCGGCCGCTCGAGCGTGGCCACCAGCTTGTCGAGGTCCTTGTTGGAGAGGTTCTCAAAGATGCCCCTGAGCCTGGTCATGAGCCTGTACTCCTTCCCGTACCTGCCAGACCAGTCGGGCTGGTATCGCGCCAGGAGCGAGGGGTCCTTCAGCTGGATGGAGTCGGATACCCAGCGGGCGGCGATGGTCCCGCCCGCGACCGAGCTCGGGATCCCTCCCGCGGTCGTCGGCTTGACCTGACCGGCGGACTCCCCAACGTACACCGTCCGCCCGGAGACGAACTGGTCGATGGGGCCTCCGACGTAGATTGTGCAGGCGACCTTGCTAACGATCTTGGAGTCGCGCTCAGCCAGGAAGGCTTCGAGGGCCTTCACGGCGTTGATCCCGAAGCCAGCCGCCCCGACCTTGGCTATCCCGGGGCCCCGGGGGATGACCCAGGCGAAGAAGCCCGGGTACTTTTCCTGGTCGGTGTAGACCTCGACGACGCCGTCGGTGAACCAGTCGCCCTCCACCTCGTACTTCGCGGTCGGGACGAGCCCGCTCCTGTTGAACTTCATCACGCCTGTAGGGCCGGTCGCGTCCACGTAGTACGTCGAGGAGTAAACTTCGGAGCCGGCGCTCACCTTCACGCCGTCCGCACGCTCCTCGACCGCCGTGACGCGAGCCCCCAGCCTCACCTCCGCCCCCCAGGCTTCGGCGTTCCGGGCGAGCTGCTTGTCGAACGCGCTCCTGTCGATTACTATGACGTCCAGGCGGGAGGCGTCGAGGGACGCCTTCCTTCCAGAGGGCGAATACACCACCCCCTTGGTCACGCGGCTCTGCACGCACGACTTCTCGGGCATGGCGTACCTCCTCAGCTCCTGGAGGCTGACGAGCCCGTCGCACTTCTCGGGCTCGCCGATCTCGCCGTCCTCCTCAAACACGAGCACGCTGAGCCCTCTCTTCGAGGCCTCTGCTGCGAAGGCGAGCCCTGCCACGCTCCCCCCGCCCACGATGACGTCGAATCGGCGAGAGGAGGAGGTGTCGGAGGCGTTTGGCATGAGATCCACCGTGTCCAGAGCCGGAGCAAGCCTTAACCCGGCGCGTAATAACCCTTCGAATTGGGTGCCCGGCCGTCGTGACCGAAATCAAGCAGGTAATCGTGGTCAGGTCGGACCTGAAGATGGGCAAGGGCAAGGTCGCCGCGCAGGTGGCCCACGCGGCCCTCGACGCCGCGGAGGCGGCCCGGCACAAGCACCCCGACTGGTATGATTCTTGGAGGGAGCAGGGCCAGGCGAAGGTCGTGGTCAAGTCTGAAGGGGGGGAGAGCGCTTTGACAGACCTCCAGAAGCAGGCGAGGAGCCTCGGCCTCCCCTCGTCCCTCATCGTGGACAGGGGCCTGACCCAGGTCGAGCCTGGGACCACGACGTGCCTCGGGATTGGGCCCGGGCCTTCTGGCGAGATCGACAAGGTCACCGGCAAACTGAAGCTGCTTTGACGATGACGGCTGAGGCGCAGCCCCCGCAGATAGACACAGACTCAGGCCTGCTTCGATACTCCACCGAAGGGGGGCGGCACGAAGGCCGCCTGAGGACGAGCTTCAACGACTTCCAGGTCCAGGAGCTCATCTCCCTCAAGGGCGTCGTCCAGGCCAAGGAGCCGGGGCTCGTCCCCGTCTACAGGGTGACCAAGGCGGGGGTCGACACGCCCCACGTCGCAAGGGAGATCGCCGAGATGATCAAGAGCGAGGTGAACTTCGCGGGCCTGAAGGACAAGAACGCCACTGTCGTCCAGTACATGAGCGCGAGGAGCACGCGGGCGTCCTCTCCTCCGGAGCTCCACGGGAGCAGGTTCGAGGCAGTGCTGGTAGGATTCTCGAGGCCCATCACGAGGGGGATGCTCACCGGGAACAGTTTCAGGATACTCCTGGAGACTCAAGAGGACATAGGGGGCGACGTCGAGAGGTGCTTCGCCGCGTGCGGGGCCAGGCGGGTCGCGAACTTCTACGGCTACCAGAGGTTCGGCCTGAAGGGAGGGGTGAACCGCAGGGTGGGGAAGGCGATAGTCGCGAAGGACTTTGGAGGCGCGGTCGGGCTGATGGTCGCGGACCCGAGGGAGGGGGAGGACGAGGACGCCAGGGAGGCCAGAAGGCTGTGCGGGGAGGGGCGCTACGGGGAGGCGCTCCGGCTGTTCTCGCCTCGTCAGGACCTGGAGCGGAAGATCGCCTCGCACCTCGCCCAGAAGCCCGAGGACCACATAGGCGCGCTCAGGAGGATACCCATCCCCATCAGGCGCCTTCTGGTGAACTCGTACCAGGCGTACATCTTCAACCTCGCCTTGAGCAGGGCTCTGGCCGAGGGGCTCGACATCTCAAAGGCCCTGCCAGGGGACAACTGGGCGCGCCTCAAGGACGACGGGCTAACGGTGGGGAGGGTGCACGGGGTGAGGGAGGAGGTTCCCAAGGAGGGCGTCTCCGTCCCCCTATTGCAGATAGTGGGATATGCGTACAGGAACTACGGGTCGAGGTTCGACGCCGTCCTCGCCAAGGTGATCGAGGAAGAAGGGATCGCCCCGGGGGCGTTCTACATCAAGGAGGCCGAGGAGATGAGCAGCGAGGGCGGGTTCAGGCCTGCGCCGCTCCTCTCGAGCGACCTGTCATGCGCAAGGGAGGAGAGGGGCTTCGTGCTGGAGTTCTCGCTGGGGAAGGGCGAGTATGCGACGGTCCTGCTGAGGGAGGTCTTGAAGCCGGAACAGCCGCAGCTTGTAGGCTTCTAGGCTCAGGAGACCAGGCCGAGTCTGCGCCGGTAGTCGTAGTCCTTCTTGATGACCGGGTGCTCGGGGTCGATCATGATGCACTCGTACCACCTGTGCTTGCCGTCCACCCAGAGCTCGTAGGAACCGAGCATCTTGAGGTTGGCGTGCTTCTGCCAGACGCGCCGCTCCGCGACCTTCTGCACCGGCTCGTCCGACTTCATCCTGAGGACCCCCAAGTGCTTCGGCCTGCGGCCTGACACAGGGCGAGGCCGCCTCATTCCGCCGGAGGCGACCCTTATCCTGATTACCACCACTCCTTCCTTTGCCTTGTAGCCCAGCATCCTCGCCTTGTTCAGGCGCGAGGGGCGCGCGATGCGCTCCATGGTCGGGCCCCTCCTCAGGGCGACCGCCCTCTCGAGGATGTCTCCCGACTTGTCCTTGAAGACCTTCTGCCAGGTCTCCCCTATCTGTCTGTACAAAGCGAACATTGCCCCGGTTTGAAAGAGGAAGATAAGTCTTCGCTCTACTGCCTTCCCGCAAAGAACTGGTTGATCTTGGCGCCGACTATGGTCACGGCCATCGCTTGGGCGTCCCTGGTCTGCCCCCCGATGTGGGGCGTCGCTATGATGTTCGGCGCGGTCGCGATGTCCGAGCGAGGAGGCTCGCTTTCGAAGACGTCGAGCGCCGCCCCTCCTATCTCTCCTGCCCTCAGGGCGCGCCCGAGGGCCGCCTCGTCTATCACCTCGCCGCGGGAGGTGTTTATGAGAAACGCGCTCCTCTTCATCAGCGACAGCCTGCGCGAGTCGACCATGCGCCTCGTCTCGGAGGTGAGGGGGATGTGGAGGGTTATGAAGTCGGAGGACGCGAAGAGGGTGTCCAGGTCGACCATCCTGCAGCCCATGGAGGCCAGGGTCTCCTGCGGTATCTCGACCACGTCGTAGGCGAGGAGTGACATCCCGATGACGCGGGCTATCTCGGCGACCCGCTTCCCGATGCGCCCGAGCCCGGCGATCCCGAGGGTCTTGCCCCTCAGCTCGACGCCGACGAACCGCTCCTTGTCCCACCTCCCTTCCTTCATCGCGGCGTCCGCCCCGGGGATGTTCCTGGCAAGCGTCAGCATCAGGCCTATCACGTGCTCCGCGACGGACTCTACGAGCGCCTCGGGGCTGCTAACCACCTCGACCCCATTGGCGTTCGCGGCCCTGAGGTCTATGTTGTCGACCCCGCTTCCTGACCTTGCGACGATCTTCAGATGGGTCCCGCGCGCTATCACCTCCGCGTCCACCTTCGTCCTGCTGCGGATTACGAGGGCGTCGTAGTTCTCGACCCTTGAGAGGAGCTCCTCCTTGGTGATCTTCGGCTCGTAGTCGACCTCGAAGGCGTCGGTCAATCCAAGCGTCGCGACGTCCATCGCGTCGCAGACCAGGACTCTGCGCTTCGCCAAGTCAGCTTCCTTTGGACCGCGGGATTTTTCCTGCTGTTAAGGATATTGGAGAAACGTCGTAACTGGAGCCCGGCGAGTACGGGGTCTCGAGGTGGACGAGCTGCTCGACCGTCAGGCCGAGGGAGACTATCATGGAGGCCGCGCTCGACAGGGAGGAGGCGCGCCAGCCCGCGACCTGGAGGCCGTAGACCTGGTGGGTCGCCGCGTCATAGACGATGGAGACAAGGGTCTCGTGGGGACGGCCGGCACCGCCACGGAGGACTTCCCTCGAGGCGCCGTCGAAGGTGAGGGCTTCGAGCCCCATGGCCGAGGCCTCCGCCTCGCTGAGCCCGGCGGAGCAGAACTCCAGCCCGAAGTAGGTCTGCTCCACCGACCAGGAGGGCGCCGCGGACGCCTTCCCCCCGGCTGCGTTGATCCCCGCGACCTCGCCCCCCATCCTGCTGGTGGAGTAGAGGCGCGCGGGCACGGAGCCGGACTTGAACCTGATCTCAGCGGAGTCCCCCGCTGCGTAGACGCCTCGGAGGCTGGTGCACATGGCGGAGTCGACCAGGAGCCCGCCGTCGCGCCCCTTCTCGCACTCCACCTTCGGGAAGGAGGGGACGCTCCTCGGGATGACCACGACCCCGTCGCACGTCTGGACGGCCCCGGACGAGGAGACAGCCTCGGCGGTCCTTACCCCCAGGATGGAGTCGACCGAGTCGTCGACGAGGGTCAAGCGGCGGTCCTCGCCCATTGCCGAGGCCTCGCGCCGAATCGCGGCGGCGACCGACTCCGAGAACTGGCGGGCGAGGCCCTCCTTCCCGCAGTAGACGAGGGCGCGCTTCCCCTTCGCCGAGAGGATCTCGCCGAGCTTCAGGCCCAGCGGGATGGGGCCCGAGACGACCAGAGTCTCAAGGGAGGGCAGCGACTTGGAGAGCCTGAGGTAGTCCGCGGGCTCCCTCAGGACGAAGACGTTCGGCTTCGTGACGCCCCTGAGCTGAGGGACGTCGCTGGCCGCTCCGGTGCAGAGCACGACGGAGTCGAACCCTAGGCCGGCCGAGGACGAAGAGACTCGGACGATCCCCTCCCTGTGCTGGACGGACTCGACTGTGACGCCCGTCCTCACCTGGACGCCGGCGCCCGAGAGCGCGTCCGCCTGAGGGAGGACGAGGTCGTCCTCCGTCCACCCGTCGGAGAGCAAGAGTGGCATCAGGGCCCTGGACACCCCGACCTTCTTCGACGACTCGAGGAGGGTTGTCTTCGCCCCCATCCCAGAGGCGGCCAGGGCGGCTGACAGGCCGGCCACCCCGCCGCCGACCACCACCACCCTGGGCATGGGTAGCGGGGAGGCGTCGCTCGATGTAAATGGTTTGTCTCGGGATGGCTTTTTACCTAGAGCGACGCGGACGCGCCTGACCCGCGCCTTGTCGTCCCCCCTCGGCTACGTCTTCTGGCACTGGCCCCGGCCGGGCATCAGCCAGAGCGCGTACGAGGGGAAGCTCCTGGAGTTCGAGGCCTCGCTCAAGGCGCACGCGCCGGACGGGCTCGTCGACACCCTCAGCTTCCGCGTCAGGGCCCTTCCCTGGGCGGGCGCCCGCTCTGGGGCCTGCGAGGACTGGTACGTGGTGAGGGACTACGCGTCGCTGGGAGCGCTGAACGAAGGGGCGGTGTCCGACGACAACAGGAAGGCGCACGACGACGTCGCGATGGAGGCGTCCGGCGGGGCAGGAGGGCTCTACAGGCTGCGGAGGGGAGGGCTCCCCCTGGGCGAGGCACGGTTCGCGGCCTGGGTCCAAAAGCCGCCCCGGACGACTTATCAGGCATTCCTGGAGGACCTCTCAAAGTTGGCGGGAGACAGGAGGACCGACCTGTGGCAGCGGCAGATGGTCCTAGGCCCTTCGCCCGAGTTCTGCATCCACAGCGAGAGCCGTCTCGCCTTCCCAAAGAGCTACCACGCGGTTGACGTGCGAGTCCGGCTGATCACCAGGAAGAAAACGAGGCGCGAGGGCTCCTGATAGTCGGGATCCTGGGGAAGCCAAACGTCGGCAAGTCGACCTTCTTCGTCGCGGCGACGCTGAAGAGCGTCCCCATCGCGGACTTCCCGTTCACGACCATAAAGCCGAACGTCGGGATGGCGTACCTCCGGACGAAGTGCATCCACGAGGAGATGGGCGTCGTCGACAAGCCGAAGAACTCGGTCTGCGCCAACGGCGTGAGGCTGATCCCCGTGAAGCTGATAGACGTCGCGGGCCTGGTGTCCGGCGCAGCCACCGGGAGGGGGCTCGGGAACCAGTTCCTCGAGGACATCATGCAGGCCGACGCCGTCGTCCACGTCGTCGACGCCTCGGGCTCAACCGACCTGGAGGGGCAGAAGACCGCCCCGGGGAGCCAGGACCCCATGAAGGACGTCGAGATGGTGGAGAACGAGGTCGACCAGTGGCTCCTCGGGATAATCAAGCGAGACTGGGAGAAGACCTCCAAGCTCTCAGAGCAGCTGAAGACGAGCGTGGTGCCCGCGCTCGCACAGAGGCTCACCGGCATCGGGATCACAGAGGCGATGGTCGAGGAGACCCTCCTCAAGCTGCACCTCAAGGCTGACAGGCCCCTGGGCTGGGGGCCGGGCTCGCTCGAGTCGTTCGTGAGGGCGCTCAGGGAGAGGAACAAGCCCAGCCTGATCGCGGCGAACAAGGCCGACCTGCCGTCAGCGGCGGACAAGATCCCGGCCCTGAGGAGCTCTGGGAAGACCGTCATACCATGCGCGGCGGAGGCGGAGCTGCTCCTGCGCAAGGCGGCCGAGGCGGGCGTAATCGCCTACACGCCGGGCGACGCGTCGTTCAAGGTGACCAAGGAGGGGCTGACGCCGGCCCAGGCGAGGGCGCTCGAGCTGGTGAAGGAGAGGGTCATCGACGTCTACGGGAGCACGGGGGTGCAGCAGGCCATCGACCAGGCGTACTTCGGGCTCCTCAAAGCGGTGGTCGTCTACCCGGTGGAGGACGAGACGAAGCTCTGCAACAAGGACGGGGACGTGCTGCCGGACGCGTACGTGATGAACGGGGGGTCGACCGCGCTGGACCTGGCGAGGAGGATTCACAGCGACCTCGCGCAGACTTTCCTCTACGCTATGGACGCGAGGACGGGGATGAGACTCTCTTCAGACTATGTGCTGAAAGACAGGGATATCGTGAAGATTATCTCAAGCGGCAGGCGCGGCTAGCTCTTCGATCGGCGCTTCGGCCGACGCGGCAGTAGGCCTGCCGATGAGCTTGGTCTTCCTCACGCCGACGTGCCTCAGCCTGGTGATGTTCTTCGCCTCGTTGTAGACGTCGGAGGCGAGCTTCTGGAGGACGGTCTCCTGGACGAACTGGTCGTACTCCAAGGACGCGGCCCGCTCCCCGATTATCTTGTCGGTGATCATGCGGATCTCGTGCTTCTTTGACGCGTTCATCCTCCCTTGCGAGAGAGCTATCGTGTAGACCCTGACGACGTAGCCGTCCTTCGTCGTGTAGTCCTTGATGAAGTCTGACATCGACGAGCCCCTCCTGATCAGGCTGCGGAGGTACTCCCTCGAGTACTCGTGCGCCTTTAGGATGGTGTAGGCGGTGTCGCCGTCGACCCTGTCTATCTGGAAGTAGAGCTTGAAGCTGTAGTGCTGTGGGTCCTGCTTCAGGATGTCGTAGAGCGTCGTCTCGACGACCCGCCCGGCGGGCTTCTCGATGTCGGTCATCGGCACCCTGCCGATGGGCGCGTTCCCGAACGACGGGGAGGCGAGGACTGTGACCCATTGCTTCAGTTTCCACTTGTCCCGCACCTTCCCTGTTACTTTCTTGGGCAACTAGCTTGCCGGCCTGATTTATCTGGCTTAAAAACATCGACCTAGGAAATCTTCTCGCGCCCGCCCATGTACGGCACCAGCGGCTTCGGGATGGATATCGAGCCGTCCTCCTGCTGGCAGTTCTCCACTATCGCGACCAGCGCCCGCGTGGTGACCGCGGTCGAGTTGAGCGTGTGGACGAGCGTGGGCTCGGAGCTCTGCTTCTCCTTGTACCGGATCATCAGGCGCCTGGCCTGGTAGTCCGTCACGTTGCTGCAGGAGACCATCTCCCTGAACCTCTCCTGGGTGGGCATCCAAGCCTCGAGGTCGTACTTCTTCGCCGCGACCGTGCCTATGTCCCCCGTGCAGATGTTCACGACGCGGTAGTGCAGCCCGAAGCTCTGGAAGATGGCCTCCGCGTTCCCTATGAGCTCCTCGTGGAGCTGCCAGCTCTGCTCGGGCTTCGAGAAGACCACCTGCTCGACCTTGTAGAACTGGTGGGTGCGGAATATCCCCTTGGTGTCCTTGCCGTGGGCCCCGGCCTCGACCCTGAAGTTGGGGCTGAACCCGCAGTACTTCACGGGAAGCGAGCCGCCCTGCATGATCTCGTCCATGTGCATGGCGACCAGGGGGTGCTCCGAGGTGGCGATGAGATAGAGGTCGTCCCCCTCCACCTTGTAGATGACGGGCCCGAAGTCCGCGAGGTCGACCACCCCCGCGTACGCCTCCTTTCGCATCATCAGCGGCGGGCCGACCGCGGTGAAGCCCCTGTCGGAGAGGAAGTCCACCGCGTACCTCATTATCGACTGCTCGAGCCGAAGGGCGTCCCCCTTCAGGAAGAAGAACCGCGCGCCCGAGACCTTCGCCGCCCGCTCCATGTCGATGAGCCCGAGGGCCCCCAGCAGGTCGAGGTGGTCCTTCGGCTTGAAGTCGAACTTCCTCGGCTTGCCCCAGGTCCTCACCGTGACGTTCCCGCTCTCGTCGGGCCCCGTGGGCACGGACTCGTGGAGGATGTTCGGCAGCGACATGAGTATCTCCCTGACCCTCGCTTGAAGCTCCTGGGCCCTCTTCTCCAGCGCCGCGATCTCCTCGGGTATCCCCTTCACCTCCCCGAGCTTGTCCTTCGCGTCCTTTCCTGCCCTCTTCAGCGTGGCTATCTCGGCTGTGAGCTTGTTCTGGGCGTGCCTCAGGTCGTCGACGCGCTTCTTGGCCTGCCGCCACTCGGCGTCGTCCGCGACGGCCTCGTCCACGAGCGGCAGCTTCTCGAGCCAGCCTCGCTTCCTGAGGTCCTTCCTGATTGTGTCGGGGCTCTCGCGGAGCAGCTTCACGTCGAGCATTGTTCTCCTCTCCCCTCGTCCGCCCCTCGCATTAACCTTCGCGCCCCGATAACGCGGCGGCTACGGCCGTGCCTTCTGTCACCCCTGCGCGGCGTTTCCCAGCCCACGGGTCTTCGCCTCCACCCAGACGTCGCGGAAGAGCCGGGCGTCAGAGATTATGCTCGAGACGGTGCTGATGACGGGCCTAGCCCTCGGGGAGTCGACCTCGAAACGGATGGTGGAGCCCTCCTTCGACGCCCTGAACCGCTGGTCCTTCGGGAAGTACCTGTTGTCCGGCATGAGGGCCTGGTTCAGCGCGTCGGCCACTGCCTCGTCCGCGCACTCGATCATGAGCACGACGCTCAGGCCCGCCTCGGGGCTCTTGGCCTTGGCGGCGGTCAGCGCGCGGCCACCTTCTCCAGGACGAGCCTTGTGAAGTCGTCCCGCCTCGAGAAGGGCACCTTGGCGCCAGCTGCCATGCTGTGCCCCCCGCCCACTCCGCCCACGCTCTCCGCGGCCTGCCTCATCACCTCACCGAGGTTGACCTTCCCGGGGTAGGAGTCGCCGATGCGCGACGAGTACTTCAGGTCCGAGTCCCCGGACTTGGCCCTGACGAGGACGAGCTTGTCGCGGAAGCGGTCGGAGGACGCGAGGAGGGACGAGACCGACCCGGTCATCCTCTCCTCGATGAACTCCTCTCCCATGACGAGCATGACGTCCCCCGTGGTGGCGACCTTGTCGGGCTCCAGCTGGAGCCTCTGGATGGCCTTGTTCAGCTTTCCCCTGTACTCCGCCATGAGCGAAAGCGCGAGACGAAGCGCCTCCTCCCTGTCCCCGAGGCAGATCGAGACCCCCAGGTCGGTCCTGTCCATGCGCCCGCACGCGTTCAGGACGCTCGAGAACTCCCTGGCGTCCCTCAGAGGTGTGAGGGGGTCCTCGTACTCGAAGGTGAAGACAGTCCCCACGAGGTCCTTGAGGATGTCGGAGCCGTGGCCCGCCGAGGCGATGAAGCCTGAGATCACCTCGATCACCCTTCCTTTCTCCTCGTTGGAGAGCTCCCCGAGCGTGCGCCACCTCCCGCCCTCCTTGAGCCTGAAGCCTGCGTTCGTGAGCGCCGCGAGCGCGGCGTCCTTCGCCCCAGACAGTCCCGCGATGAAGGGGGAGTAGCTCATCGCGATGGCCTCGTGGACTGGCCTCGTTTCCCTGCCGAAGAAGAGGAGGTCGTTGGAGAGCTCGACGAGCCCGTTCGTGACCGCGTCGTCGAGGGCCACCTTGTTGAGCCCGCCGAGCGAGCGTCCCTCCATCTTGTCCTGACGGTCGCCGAGCGCGCCCACGAGCGCCAGGGCTGAGAGGTCCTGGTTCCCTCGGTCGTCGAACGCCTTGGCGAGCGCGTAGGCCATCGTGGCGGAGCACGCCTCCTCGCCTCCGTCGTAGCCGTAGTTCCAGGCGTTGATCAGCCTGGGATGGGAGGCGTCTCCTTCTGGTATCTGGTGGTGGTCGACCACGACGAAGCTCTCGCCGAACGCCCCGGAGAGGGCGCCGAGGAGCCCCGAGCCCAGGTCCGTGAACAGGTAGAACTCGAACTTGTCCGCCTTCAGCTTCTCGATGGCGCGCGGGTCGAGGTCGGGGATCGCCCTCACCGAGACGGCGAAGTTCTTCCGAGCCAGCGCCGAGAAGGCGATGGAGCCGCTCGAGAGGCCGTCGGCGTCGATGTGGGTGACGACGAGGACCCTGGCGCCCCGGTTTGAGAGCGCGACGAGGTGCTCCGCCTCCCTCCTGGCGCGAGCCATGAGCGCATGAAGGTCTTTGAGAGGAGCGGGCTTCGTAGCAGCCTCGTTCGCCACCACTCGGAGGACCACCTATCGGCTTAGCTTAGCTGAGCCACTACTGCGCTGTACTTGAAGTCCTGCGGGAGGACGCCTATCTCCTTGTAGTACTTGGAGAGCCTGTAGATCTTGGCCTCGATGAGCTCGAGCGAGCGGACGTTCTTCCTGTCCGCCTTAAACGCGTTGAGGTGGGACTGGACCCTCCTCGCCGAGTCGAGGAGGTTCTGAAGGTCCTCCGGGATTGCCGGCGCCAGCTTGTTCTCCCTCAGCAGCTCCATCACGGACTTGCCTATTATCGGCTTCACGAGCGGGATCCCGTACTCGTCCCTGAGCCTGACCCCGATCGAGCTGGGGGTGACCCCTTCCTTCGCAAGCTTGATGACCATCGCGGTGACCTCGTCGGCGCTGTAGGTGAGCCAGCTCGGCGCCCTCTTGCTCGTGGGCCTGGTCTGGTGGCTCTTCCCGTGCCGATGCGAATGTATCCTCGCCAAATGGAACCTGACCGACTCGATTTCCCCCGGTTTAAAACCATTCCCGGCGTCAGCGCCGGTCCCGCGAGAGATACCACTCCGCGAACTTCTTCAAGGAGGCGGCCCGGTGAGAGACGGCGCACTTCTCCTCGAGGGTGAGCTCGCCGAAGGTCTTCGCGCCGCCTCTGGGGACGAATATCGGGTCGAACCCGAAGCCCTCCCTACCCCTCGGCTTGGTCGTTATCCGCCCCCGGACGGAGCCCTCGAACAGCTCCGGCTCTCCGCGGGGCTCGCAGTACGCGAGGGAGCTGACGAACCTGGCGGCCCTCCCGGTTCCGGGCGAGCTGAGGAGCGAGAGCACGCCGGCGAGCCCGATGGTCCTGAACGCGTACGAGGAGTAAGGCCCCGGGAACCCGTCGAGGGAGTCGACGTAGAGACCCGCGTCCTCGACGAGAACCGGCCGCCCTGCGGAGGCAGCGGCGCCCTTGGACGCGTACGCTGCCACCTCGCTGTTGGTGTCCGCCTGTATCTCGATGCCCTTCCCGTCGTACTGCTCCACGGAGACTCCGAGAGGAGCTAGTATGGCCCTCGCCTCCTCGAGCTTCCCCCGGTTCGAGGTCGCGAAGAGGACCGGCTTCGCTCTCCGGCTACTCGACCCTGGCATACCTCCCACGCCTCTCGATCTCGGCAAGCTTCTTCGTCGCGGCCTCCGCCCGCTCCTTCCCCAGCACGGAGGAGTAGCCGGACATCAGCGCCTGCATGAAGCGCTTGGAGATGTCGTGATGAGCGCCCGTCAGCGTCTCCTTGATCAGCCTCAGGTCGACCGCCTGGTCCTCGAGCTTCCGCGAGTGGACTGAGAGCCCGAAGTCGATGAGGCTCAGGACCTTGCCGTCAACTATCGCGTTGGAGGTCGTCAGGTCGCCGTGCATTATCCCCGCCGCGTGGAGCCTCGCTATGCTCCGGCCGAACTCCTCGCCGAGCTCCTCGAGCCTCGCCTTTGTCAGGCCCGGCTCCAGCAAGACGGCCTTCAGCCTCCTTCCTTCGATGAACTCCATCACCAGGAGGGCGTCCTGAGGAGAGAGATAGTAAAGGTGCGGCGCGGACACCCCGGCGAGCTTCGCCTCGTGTATCAGCTGCGCCTCGTGCACCGTCCTCTGGCTTCGGATCAGCTTGTCGAGCTCGGGGAGCCTGTAGGGGAGGGGCTTCCTCATCTTGTAGACGGCAGGCATCTCGCACCACTCTCCCTGGTAGACGTCGGCCTCCGCGCCGCGATAGAGGAGCTTCACTGCGCGCCTTCCCGTCTCCCAATCATCGACTAGCTCCTCCACGGGGTCGGGACTGTGTCTAGCCGCCATGACTGCCTGACGACGCTGTCGGCGACCCTGGGAAGGAACTCCCCGGACCTGAAGGCGAGGAGCCCCGTCCAAGCGATCTGCGCACCGCAGTCCCCGCTGAACTTCGGGGGCACCACCTTCACTGAGGCGCCGTGCCTCTTAGCCATCATCTCGAGCATCTCGGCGAGCCTGCGGTTGGCAGCGACCCCGCCCACCACGAGGAGCTCCCTGGAGCCCGTGAACGCGAGCGCGCGCTCAGTCACCTCGGTCGTTATCGCGAACGCGGTCTCTTGGAGCGAGTAGCAGACGTCCTCGAAAGAGGCGCCACCGTCGACCAGCTTCTTCGCGGCCGTGAGCACGCCTGAGAAGGAGACGTCGTTTCCCTTGACCGTGTATGGGAGCCTGAGGTAGCGGCTCGACTTGGCGGCGGCCTCCTCGATTCTCCTCCCGCACGGGGAGGCGAACCCGACGTACCTGCCCATCTGGTCGAGGAGCTGCCCCAGCGTCAGGTCGAGCGTCTCGCCCAGCACCCTCCAGACTCCGCCGGAGTGGGCGACGACCATCGTATGCCCCCCCGAGATCAAGAGGACGAGGGGAGTCTTGGCCCCGGTGAGGAGGCACCCGAGCTCGATGTGCCCCACGGCGTGGTTCACCGCGACGAGCGGCCTCCCGGTCGAGAGCGATAGCGTCCTCGCGGTCACGGCGCCGACCCTCAGGCACGGACCCAGCCCAGGCCCCATGGAATACGCTATGGCGTCTATCTGGTCGATGTCGCTCCCGCGCTCGTTTTCCCTCACCAGAGCCTCCCTGACGACCCTGACCGCCACCGCGAGGTGGTGGTCGGCGGCCTCGGCTGGATGGATGCCGCTGCCCTCTGGCGGCGCGTAGACGTCCTTCGCGTTCGTCACGATCCCCTCCTTCTCTGCGACCACTGAGGCGGAGAAGGTGTGGGCGGTGCTCTCTATGCCGAGGACTCTCAGGTGGCCGCGCATACTCCCTCTTCTGAGAGGTTTCGGCCCGCGAGACTTGATAAAGTTATTTTCACCAAGTCGGGCGCGGCGTGAGCTCGTCCGTCCAGTCGCTCGAGGTTTCTTACTTCCTCCAGATGACCGAGGACGAGGAGAAGGTGAAGCGCGCAGTCTGCGCGCTGCTGGGGCGCGACTTCCCCGAGGAGCGGGTGGAGGCGGAAGGGCACCACGGCAACACGATAGTCTGGGTCAGGCACCACCTGACGGGGGACGAGGCGGAGGAGGCGCTCAGGAGGATCGTGGCCAAGATCGGAGAGGACGAGAGGAAGGCGATACTCGCGGACCTCGGCTCCCTTCTCGACGAGCACAACGCGCTTTACATAAGGCTCAGCAAGCAAGTTCTTGTCATGAGCGGGAACGCGACACTCGCGAGCTCCGACCCGATCAGGGTGAAGGTCAAGCCGCGCGCACATCTCGCGAAGGAAGACCCGGCCGCCTTCTACGCCCGGATCCTCGAGGGGGCGACGGCTTGAGAGGGCCCAGGCACAAGAGGTACCTCATGCTGACGAGCGAGGCCCAGATAGACGAGGAGGCTCGGAAGGAGCTCACCCACAGGATCGCGAAGATATCCCCCGCCCTCGCGAAGAAGGCCGTCTGGTTCGACCACGCCGTCATAGTGAAGACCGACAGCGTAGACCTCCCGATGGTGAAGGACGCGCTCGAGGTCAGCGCGGGGGCGGTCACCCTCAAGTCGAGGCTGACCTCGGGGGCGATAGGTAAGCTCAAAAAAGCCGTCCCCGGGGCGGGTAGCTGATGGTCAAGTACTTCTCGCCCGAGTTCTTCGTGCAGCTGCAGGATCTTCTGACGAACGACGCGAAGTGGCAGGAGGGGACGAAGGGCCTGAAGACGAGCGTGAAGCTGGGCTCGGTCGACTCGGCCGTCGCGTCGTTCTACCTCATCAAGGTCGAGGAGGGTAAGACTACCGTCGCGCCGTCGGACTTTGCGACGCAGGCCGAGTTCTCCTTCGAGGGCTCGTACGAGACGTGGACGAAGGTCGCGAAGGGGGAGGTCGACTTCCAGTCGGCGGTGCTAAAGGGGCTCCTGAAGTTCAAGGGGTCCATAACGAAGATCCTCTTCTACAAGGACAGGTTCCTGAGGGTCGCCGAGGTCATACGCTCGATCCAGGTCGAGTTCTAGCGACCGTCGCTGGTCATGCCAAGACGAAGACGTAGTCGGGCCCGCCTTCAGCTTCCTTCCTGCTTTCGATCCTGAGCTTCACGCCCGGGGCGAGCTTCTCCGGCTCTGCGCCCTCCACCCACGCGAGGACGTTCAACCCCTCCTTCAGCTTCCCGATGGCGACGACGTAGGGGTCGTGGTCGACGAAGCTGGTCGGCGTGATCTGGACGTGCGTGAAGGTCAGGAGCTCGGCCTCGGCCCCGAGGTCCACCCACTTGGAGTTCCCGCTCATGCACCGGGGGCAGTCCGCCTGTGGCGGGAAGGTGAGCTTCCCGCAGTCGTCGCACTTCGTCGTGACGAACTTCCCCTCGCCAAGGGCCTCCCAGAACCGGCTGGTCTTCGACATCGGGATGTTGAACCTGAGCGTGAGGCTGCGCTTCGACCTGATGGTCGGGGGGGAGCTGTCGTCCGCCAACTACTTCGACCTCGAGAGGACAGTGACGTAGCAGTAGTGGCCGGTCCCCCCCACGTTGTGGACGAGCCCGACTCCGTTCTTGATGGAGGCCTGCCGGTTCCCTCCCGCCTCGCCCCTGAGCTGCTTCGAGATCTCCACCATCATAGAGACGCCGGTCGCCCCGATGGGGTGGCCCTTCGCCTTGAGGCCCCCGTCGACGTTGACCGGTATCCTGCCTCCGACCTCCGTCTGCCCCTCACGGATGAGCTTGGCCCCTTCCCCCTTCGCGCAGAAGCCGAGGTCCTCGTAGGCCATCAGCTCGGCTATCGTGAAGCAGTCGTGGCAGGTGGCGACGTCCACGTCCTCCGGCCCGACCTTGGCGGCCGCGTACGCCTTCCTCGACGCGTCCACGGTGGCCCTGAGCCCCACGTAGTCGGCCCGCTTGCTGAGGTTTGCAGAGTCGGAAGAGAAGCCGATCCCCCGGATCCAGATGGGGGTGTCGGTGAGACGCCTGGCGGCCTCCTCGCTTGCAAGGACGACCGCTGCCGAGCCGTCGGTGATGGGGCATGCGTCGTAGAGCTTGAGGGGCCACGAGACGACCTGCGAAGAGAGCGCCTTCTCCAGGGTTATCTCCTTCTGGAACTGGGCGAGCGGGTTCATGGACGCGTAGTGGTGGGCCTTGACGGCGACCCTGGCGAGGTCCTCCTGGGTGGTCCCGAACCTGCTCATGTGCGCCGCCGCGTAGAGGGCGTAGTAGGCGGGGAACGTCATCCCGTAGTTCTCGAACTCCCAGAGGTACGAGCCTGACCTCCCCATCAGCTCGACGGCGGTGAGCGTGTCCACCTCGGTCATCTTCTCGACGCCGACGGCCATCGCCACCTCCGCCTCCCCGCTCGCCACGCTGAGGTACGCGCTCCTAACCGCCGCGCTCCCGCTTGCGCACGCCGCCTCCACGCGCATGGTCCCTACGTCCTCGAACCCGGCGTACTCGTTTACCAGCACTGCGGGGAGGGTCTCCTCGTACCAGCCGCCCGCGCTCCCGAGCGTGACGTTCTGGATCTCCTTCTTCTGGACGCCGGAGTCATCGATGGCCTGCTTGATCGACTCGAACGCGAGCTCGGCCACGTCGACGTCGGTCCTCCTTCCGAACTTGGAGTGGCCTAGGCCCGCTATGGCGACGCTTCTCAAAGCCGCTCAGTCCTGCAGGATCTCCCTCGAGAGGATCCACCGCTGGACCTCGGAGGTCCCCTCCACGATGTCGAGGATCTTCGCGTCCCTTAGGTAGCGCTCGAGGGGGAGCAGCTTGCTAAGGCCGATGCCGCCGTGGATCTGGATGGCCCTCTCGCACGCCCATACCGCCATCTCGGTCGAGAAGACCTTCGCCATGGACGCCTCCTTCACGAACTCCTCCCCCTTGTCCCTGAGGTATGCCGCCCTGTAGGTCAGTAGGCGGGCCGCCTCGAGCCTCGTCGCCATATCGGCGATGAGGAACCTGATCGACTCGAACTTCCCGAGGGGCCTGTCGAAGAGCACCCGCTTCTTTGAGTATGAGATGGAGGCCTCGAGCGCCGCGCTCGCGACGCCGAGGGCGCCCGCTGCCGCCCCGATGCGCCCTTGGTTCAAGACGGCCATCGCAATGAGGAAGCCGTCCCCCACGGAGCCGAGCATGTTCGACTCCGGCACGTGGCAGTCGTTGAAGACGAGCTCGGCCGTCCCGGTGCCCCTTATCCCGATGACCTCGAGCTTGCCGCCGACCTTGAACCCGGGGCTGCCCTTGTCGACCACGAATGCGGTCATTCCCGCGGCGCCGTCGGCGACGCTCCCGGTCCTGGTGAAGAGGACGACCACGTCGGCAAGCATCCCCTGCGAGATCCAGATCTTCGAGCCGTTGATCTTGTACGAGCCGCCCGGCATCTTCTCGGCCTTGGTCTGGATGTTGGCGGCGTCCGACCCCGCGCCCGGCTCGGTGAGCCCGTAGGAGCCGATGATGTCGCCCTTCACCAGGGCGGGGAGGTACTTCTCCTTCTGCTCCTTGGTGCCGAACTCCGAGATCGGGTAGGCCACCAGCCCGTTCTGGACGCCGATGATGAGGCCCGCCGAGAGGCTGACCTTCGCGATCTCCTCCGCGACGACCACCGATGAGATCATGTCGAGGCCGAGGCCCCCGTACTCCTTCGGCGTCCCCAGGCCAAGGAGCCCGTACTCCCCCATCTTCCTTGCAAGGTCGCGAGGGTACTCGTCCGTCCTGTCAATCTTGTCCGCGACAGGGGCGATCTCCCTGCTGGCGAACTCCTTGGCCCAGGCGCGGAGGTCTTCATGCTCAGGCGAGAAGGAGATGGCTGGGAGGCCTGTCAAGACTGATGGAAAAAGTTTGGCGAGACTGTATTTATCATTTCATTCGCCTTTGAATTCCGGCTCCTTCTTTGACAGGAACGACGAGATGCCCTCGGAGGCGTCCTGGGTCGAGAGAGCCAGCCCGAACCCTCCGGCCTCGAAGAGCTGGCCAGAGTCGGCGGAGGGGACCTGCTGTGCGAGGTTGATCGCGTACTTCGCGAGCTTCAAGGAGACCGGGGCGCGCTTTGCGAGCTTCCTCGCGAAACTCTCGACGTCGGACTGAAAACTCTCGTTTGCGAAGACCTTGTCGAGCAGCCCTGCCTTGAGCGCGTCTTGGGCTGGCAGCCTTTCCCCGAAGTAGATCATCTCCTTCGCCCTGCTCAGGCCCACGAGGCGCAGGAGCCTCTGAGTGCCCCCCGCTCCGGGGATAATCCCGAGGTTGGTCTCTGTCAGCCCTATCTGGCTGGACTCGGATGCGAGCCTAAAGTCGCACGCGAGGGCGAGCTCGCACCCGCCTCCGAAGGCGTAGCCGTTGATGGCCGCGATGACCGGCTTGGGCATCCTCTCGAAGAGCGTGAAGACCTCGAACATCCTCCTGGAGGCCTCGAAGGCCTTGAGGGGCGTGGTGAACTCGAACGCGGTGAGGTCCGCTCCTGCGCTGAACGCCTTCCCTCCCTCGCCGGAGATGATGACCACCCTCACCGTCGCGTCCTTCGCGAGTTCGCTCGAGACCGCCTCCAGCTCGTCCATCATCCTCGGCGTGATGGTGTTGTGCCTGTGCGGCCTGTTCAGGGTTATCCAGGCTAGCGGCGGCGCCTTCTTGAGAACGACCTCTTCCAACTTGGTCTCTTTCGAGCCGTAGTCATAAAAACCTCTGCCCGAGGACGCGCCCACGTCGCCCCTCTCGGCCATCTGGACGAGGAGGGGGTCTGGGGCGTAGGCGTCGCCGTGCGAGGCCTGCTTTGCACGTAATGCGGCCACCACCCTGTCTATCCCCCACGAGTCGGCCATCCGGAGTATCCCCTCAGGGAACCCGAGCCCGAGCTTGACCGACGTGTCGAGGTCGTCCCTCGAGCAGACCTCGTTACGAAGCAGCCAGGCCGCGGAGTTCACGCCGACGGAGAAGAACAGGAGCGGGTCGACCGACTCGCCCTCGGCCCTCGCGTAGAGAGGCCCGGTTGCGGGGTAGGCGTAGAACCCCTCCCCGGTCTTGCGGCCGAGCCTCCCAGCCTTGACCATCTCCCCGAGGACCGGCGCGACGGGCAGGGAGGAGGGCTCCCTGCTGCTCCTCGTCCGGGAGGCTGCGAAGATCACGTCGATGCCCGTGTAGTCCGCGAGCTCGAAGAGGCCCATCGGGAGGCCGAGCTTGTAGACGCAGCACGAGTCGACCTGGCGCGTGGTCGCCTCCCCCCTGGCGACGGCCCACGCGGCCTCGTTCATCGTGGGGCCGAGGATCCTGTTGACTATGAACCCGGGGACGTCCTTCTTGCAGACGACCACGTGCTTCCCCAGGGCCCCGCAGAACTCGACCGCCTTTGACACGGACTCGTCGCTGGTCTTCAACCCCCTGACCACCTCCACGAGCGGCATCAGAACTGGCGGATTGAAGAAGTGGATTCCCACGACCCGCTCGGGCCTCGTGGTCGCCGCCGCGATCTCCGAGATCGGGATGCTGCTAGTGTTGGTCGCGAGGAGCGAGTCGCTCGAGGCGGAGTCCAGGCGAGCGAAAATGCCCCTCTTCAGCTCGAGGCTCTCCGGCACGGCCTCGACCACGAGGTCGCACCTGGCGGCCACCCCCAGGTCGGTGGTGCAGAGTATTGCGGCTGCGGCCTTCTCCGCCCTTTCGGCGGTGATCGTGCCCTTCTCGGCGAGCTTCGAGAGGCTCCACCTTATCTTGTCCATACCGGAGTCCAGGAAGCGCTGCTCGACGTCGTAGAGCACCGTCCGGAACCCCGCCAAGGCGGCGACCTCGGCGATTCCGTGGCCCATCGTCCCGGCCCCGAGCACTGCGACGGAGGAGATCTTGCGAGTTCCGGGCCCGACGCTGCTCAAGGTTCCCTGGAGCGCTGGCGTTGGGGGCCGCGTAAAAGAGTTCTACCGTGGGCTGCTAAGCCGGCGTGTCGAGGATCAGCCGGGCGGTGGGGAGATCATGATGATGTTGTCTCCCCGGACTATCAGGGTGCCAAGCGAAGTCGACTTGCCGTCGGCGACTATCTCCTCTGCAGACTCCAGCGAGAGGTTCATGTGCTGGTCGAAGCCCTGGAGCGAGCCTCTGATGACCTTGCCGCCCTTGAGCTTGATGAGGACTACCTTTCCGACGCTCGTCTCGAGCACTTTGATCGCCATGTCCGCTGACATTGTGTCTATGGGCACCGGTTGAGAACGGGCGTCGCAGGCTGGCTTTATTAAATTGATGTATTCGACGCTGACCTGACGTTTGAAGAGACAGGTCGTGTCAAAGAGCGACTCGAGGGACCTCATCGCGGAGATCGAGAGGTCCACCGGGATACACCTCGAGGTGGCGCGTTCCGCCCAAGTGGAGATTCTGGAGCCGGACGAGGAGACGAAGTTCGTGATAATCGACGGGAAGTTCACCTTCGTGAGCGGCGGAGGAGGCGGATACCTCCCCTATGTCGGGTCCCCCGACGCGGTCGGCCTGTTCCCTTCGGTCTCGATCGACGAGGGGGCAGTGAAGTACATCATCAAGGGCGCCGACGTGATGAGGCCGGGGATCTCGAAGTACGACGACTGGGGTGAGGCGGGGAAGCTCGTCGTCGTGCGCGAGGACAAGAAGGGAAGGGCTGCCGCAGTCGGGAGGACGGCGGTGTCAAGCGCCGAGATGGCGGAGCTGAAGAAGGGCAACTGCGTCAAGAACCTCCATCACGCTGGAGACAAATACTGGAACGCGTACAAGAAAATTTGACCTCTCCCCCTATATATTGGATTTATGTTTAAAAGCCAGGAATATCTCCTTGAGCGTGACAAGATCAGCTTGGAATCGAGTTTGACCACAGAAGAGTCCGGGGAGGGCGCCGCGCAGGAGGGAGGGGGCATGCTGCTGAAGGCGCTCCAGCTCCGCAGCGCCGAGGACCTTCCTGGGATACAGGACGACGTGGCGAAGAGGACCATAGTGATCCTGAGGGTCACGCCCCTCGCGCAGAAGAGCGTCGAGGACCTCAAGACGGTCGTGGAGCAGCTCTACGAGTTCGCGACCTCGATAGGCGGGGACATCGCGAGGCTCGGCGAGGAGAGGATCGTCATAACGCCGCCCGGCGTGAGGATCTGGCGCGGCTCGCTCTCTGGCTAGAACACGCGGATAGCTTCTTGGACTGCCGGCCTTAGCGCCGGAATCCTGTAGATGCGCTGGATAACGTAGGCCAGGTTCTCTATCTTCCTCTTGTCCCCGTGCTGGACGATGACCTGCTGGAGCTTAGGGCGCATCTTCCCGATGAACCTGATTATCTGGTTGTAGTCGCTGTGGCCGCTGAACCCGTCCACCTTCTCCGTGCTGGCGTTGACGTCGACTATCTTGATCTTCCCGTTGTCGCCGAGCAGGCTGGCCTGGTGGGTGCCGTCGAGGACGCGCCTGCCGAGCGTCCCCTGGACCTGGTATGAGACGAAGAGGATCTTGTTCCTCTCGGAGGGCGCGATGTGCTCGAAGTACTGCAGGACCGGGCCGCCCTCGAGCATGCCCGAAGTGGCCATGATGACCGCGGGGCCCTCCCTCAGGGCCTCGTCCCGGTTCGACGGGTGCTCTATCGACGTGAAGTACTCGCTCACGAACGGGTTGATGCCCTGGTCGAGGATCTTGCTGCGGAGCTCCCTGGAGAGGTAGTCGGCGTAGGAGACGTGTATGGCGGTGGCCTCCGAGATCATGCCTTCGAGGAAGACCGGCGCCTCCGTGAGGACCTTGTTCCTCATGTAGTGGTCGAGGACGAGGATGATCTCCTGCGCCCTCCCGACGGCGGGGATCGGGATGAGGACCTTCCCGCCGTTAGCGAGGGTGCTGTTGATGGCGTTGACGAAGTTCATCTCCACCTCCTCGCGCGGAGGCATGATGTCCTCCTTGTTGCCGTAGGTGGCCTCGGTGATGAGCGTCTCGACCCGCGGGTAGTTCCAGCTGGCCGAATCGAAGAGCTGGGTCCGGCCATACTTGTAGTCGCCGGTGTAGACGATGTTGTGGACCCCCTCCCCGATGTGGAGGTGGACGGTCGCGGAGCCGAGGATGTGCCCGGCGTTGTTCAGGACGAGCTTGATGTCGGGGGAGATGTCGGTGACGGTCCCGTACTGGAGAGTGATGGTGTGCTGTATGAGGTCGCGGATGTCCTTCTGGTCGTAGAGGACCCTGCCTCCTTCCATCTGGGCTATCTTGATGAAGTCGTTCTGTAGGAGCGTCATCAGCGGGAGGGTGGGCTCCGTGCAGTAGACCGGCCCCTCGTAGCCGAACTTGTAGAGGGCAGGGAGGAACCCCATGTGGTCGAGGTGGCCGTGGCTGAGGACGACGGCGTCGATGTCGTTGAGGTGGACGTCCGCCCAGTCGAGCCTGGGGTACGCGTCCCAGGCGTTCTTCGCACCCGGGGATATCCCGCAGTCAAGCAGCACCTTGCTCTCAGACGTCTCGACGAGCCATGAGGACCTGCCGACCTCCTGCCCGGCGCCCAAGCACTTTATCGTGACCTGCTCCGCCGTCGTGAACCTCGGCCTGAAGATGGCCTCGCCCAGCTCCCTGTAGAACTTCTCCCTCTCGTCGCTGCCCGTCCTCATGGCGTAGTACATGCTCTGTATCGCGGAGGACGGGATGTTGGGCGCCTTTCTGACCTTGACCTTCCAGCCCGTCTGCCCCATCAGCTCCCCGAGGTCGTATCCCACGTCCGGGGAGAGCACACGGGGGTTGTTCGCCTCGACCAGCACCTCGCCGGTGGCGTCGTCGAAGAAGTAGTTGTTGACCCCGGCTTCGACGGGGATCGCCTTCTCCAGCAGGGACTTTGCGTCCTGCTCGGGCTTCCTGATCGACTTCTCGGTGCGGGTGACGACCCTCTTCTTGACGCTGTTGACTATCTCGGAGATGATGTAGTTGTTCTGGTGGAGGTACTTCGGGTTCTTGGTGTACAGGGCGATGCGCGGGCCCTCGTACTCTATCCGTGTGATCTGAGCCTCCGCTGGGATACTGTTTAGAATCGTCCCCATGAGGCTTACGTGGTTTGCCTTCTGCGCCAAAACTTAACTGCGTCCCGCGAACTGAGCGAGGAGCTTCTCCTTCTCCTGCTCTGAAACTTCTCTGAAGCCCGCCTTGTCTATGACGGCGATGTCGAAGTGGTCGCCCGTGTAGACGTTGCGCCGGGTAGCCGCGATTATCGCATTCGCCGCCAGCGTCACCCCCTTCGCGACGCTCATCCCCTCTTGGTACCCCTCCTCGAGGACTCCGTACGCCACCGGGGAGCCGCTCCCCGTCGCGGTCACCTTGTCGGGTATCGCCGACCCGAAGAGGTCGACGTTGTAGATGGAGCCGCCGGTGCTGTCGTATCCGCCGACGAGCACGATCGCGATGTAAGGATAGTAGCGCGAGCCGAAGAGGATGTTTGAGACGATCCGGGCCGCGGACTTTACGGGCAGTGGCAGGTTGTGCTCGACCCTGTATGTGTTAGCGTAATACTTGAGGCTGTCCACGACGTTCTGCGCGTCTGCCACTCCTCCCGAGATTGTCACCGCGAGGTGGCGGTCGACCTGTAGGAGCTTCTTCCCCCTCTTGTGCGCGATGAACCCTCCGGCGGTCACCCTCGTGTCCGTGGCGAGGACTATCCCGTCGGAGCAGACGAGCCCCGCGGTGGTCGTGCCGTGGTACCTGGCCTGTTCCGGTATCTTTTGGGTCGAAGTGTTCATTCTCTATTTTCTCTCTCTATCAGTATCGATGATTGGTGGGATATGCATGCCGAATGTCCTCGGAGAGGACGAAAAATGGTTGTGCCGCGTCGCTTAATTAACCTTTGCATGAATTGAATCGCTCAGGCCCACTCGTCGGCTAGCCGTCTGGAAGTTTTTATCCTCGGGTTGCAAGCGTCGAAGTCGATGCCGCTGGGCTCCCACACGATGGAGTTTCCTCGGCGGATCCGGATAGGCGATGGGATCCTCGGGGAGCTCGGGGACTTCATAGAGTTCCCTCGAGGCAGGAGGTCCGCCGTCATCGCCTCAGGGGCGAACGTCCAGGAGAAGGTGAGGGGCGTGGTCACCAAGTCGATAGGCGAGCCGGTCGAGTGGGTCGAGGTCGTCGCCTCTGACATGCGCAACGTCGAGCGCGTCATGAAGGCCTCGTCCAAGGCGTACTGCATAGTCGGGATCGGCGGCGGGAAGAGCGTGGACGTGGGGAAGCTCGCGGCCTTCAAGATCAACGCGCCGTTCTTCTCGGTCCCGACGAGCGCGTCCCACGACGGGATCGCCAGCCCGTTCGCCTCGATCTCTGGGACGGGGACCCATTACTCGGAGCGAGCGAAGCCTCCGGTCGGGATCTTGGCTGACATCGACGTCATAGCCGCAGCGCCCAAGAGGCTCGAGGCGGCCGGGTGCGGCGACCTGGTGTCGAAGCTCACCGCCGTCAAGGACTGGGAGCTCGCGAGCAAGGAGGCGGGCGAATACTTCGGCGGATACGCCGCCAGCCTCGCCCTTCTGAGCGCCCAGGTATTCTTGGACGGCTCGAAGAGCATAGGGGCCTACGACAAGGCGTCCGCGCGAGCCCTGGTGGAGGGCCTTATCAGCGCGGGCGTCGCCGCGGGGATCGCGGGGAGCAGCCGACCCTGCAGCGGCTCAGAGCACCTCTTCAGCCACGCGCTCGACGCGATCTGCCCTGGGAAGGGGCTCCACGGCGAGCAGTGCGGGATAGGGACGATCATGATGGCATCGCTCCACGGTCTCGACTGGGAGGGGGTCAGGCAGGCTTTGAAGGACGTGAACGCCCCGACGTCTGGGGCGGAGCTCGGGATAACCGACGACGAGATCAAGCGGGCGCTCGTCGAGGCGCCCACGATAAGGCCGGACCGCTACACGATACTCTCGAAGGTGAAGCTAGACCGCAAGTCCGCGGGGCAGCTGGCGAGGAAGACGGGCGTAATCTAGTCGGCTAGGCCGTCTGCTTCGCTTCTTGCTTCTTCGCGGGGGCGTCCGCCTTGACCGGCTCCTCCTCTGCGCCCTCGGCCCTGTCGGCCTTGCCCTTGGCCTTGCCCTTCGCAGCCTCTTCCTTGCGCGGGTACACCTCTGTGAACGTGACCTTCTTCACTTCGGGGACGAAGTGGAGTATGTCGTTCGCAATCCCCCTCTTGATGAACTGCAGCCCCTCGACGAGGAAGGCCTCGTCCGGGATGGTCACAGAGACATCGCCGGCGTCCTGGGTGAAGGCCAGCTTCTCGCCCTCTCCTGGGAACCGCCTCTTCATCAGGGAGCGGATTGTGTCCTCTCCTGGCTCGACCTTCCTGATGACCTCGATGTCGTAGATGAGCGTCTTTCCTGCAAGCCTATGGTTGAAGTCGACCTGCGCCCTTCCCGACCCGATGAACCGGACCACCGCGACGCGGTTGTCCATCTCGACCTCGTCGCCCACCCGCAGCTCGTCGGCTCTGTCGCCGAACTTGCGCAGGGGGACCATCCTCAGGAGCGTCGGGTCTCGCCCGCCCCACGCCCTGTCAGGGGGGAGCTCGGCGGTCTTCTTCTCGCCGACGTCCATCTTGCCGATCTCCTCGTCCAGGCCCTTCAGGACCCAGTCCTCTCCGACGGAGACGAGTCGCGGCTCGTACCTCCTCTCGGAGTCGTAGATGTTGAGCTTCTTGGCTTCGTCTTCCAGGGTCGTCTCTATCGGCTCGGAGGTATCCTTCACCTTGGCGGTGTAGTTCACGTAGACGAGGGTCCCTTTAGCGAATGCCATTTTGTTATGAAACACCCATCGTCGTCCCGAGTCAGTTTAAATGCTTAGTGCTTACGTTCGGCGGACTGCGGCGTCGGCGAGCGGCTTCGCCTGGACCGGGTGTCCGAGCTTCGTGAAGGTCTTGGCCATCGCGTCGACGGTCCTCTGGATGTCCCCGCTGGTGACGTCTCCCATGGACCCCAGCCTCAGTATCTTCCCCTTCAGAGGGCCGAAGCCCCCGGTTATCACGACCCCCTGCTCGTCGCTGAGGATGGTCCGGAAGTGCTCGTCATCGATGCCCTTGGGGGTCTTCACTGCGATGACCGTGTTCGAGCGGCACCCCTTGTCGGCGAAGCACTCCAAGCCCATGGACTCGACCGCCGAGTAGAGCTGGGCGGCGCACCTCTCGTGCCTCGCGACCCTCTTCTCCAGGGTCTCCTCCTTGAGGACGGTCAGCGCCTCGTCGAGCGCGTAGTACAGCGAGACCGCGGGAGTGAACGGCGTGAAGCCGTGCTCCAGAAAGTCCAGGTGCTTCCCGAGGTCGAAGTACCTGACGGTCGGGGGAGTCTTCTTCAGGAACTCCGCCACCTTCCCGTTCAGGGAGATGATGACCATGCCGGGCGGCGCCGCGATGCACTTCTGGCTCGCCGTGACGCACATGTCCACCCCCCAGGCGTCCACAGGGACCGAGTACCCGCCGATGCTGGACACCCCGTCCACGACCATGAAGGCGCCCTTCTCGTGCGCCGCCTTCGCCAGGTCCTGGACGTAGGGGATCGTGCAGCCCGTGCTCGTCTCGTTGTGTACGGTGTAGACCGCCTTCAGGTTGTCGGTCCTCCTGATGGCCTCCCTGACCTCCTCGAGGCGGGGGACGTTGCCAGGCTCCGCGAACACCTTGACCACGTTGCCGCCCGCGAGCTCCAACGCCTCAGCGAGGCGCTGCCCGAACTCCCCGTAGACCGGCACGACGACGTTGTCTCCCGGGCGGACGAGGGCGAACGCTATCGCTTCGACGCCTCCCGTCCCGGAGGCGGTTATCGTGACGATGTGCTCCTCGGTCTGGAACAGGTACTTGCCCTTCTCAGTGATGCTCTCGACGAGCTCGGTGAACTCGGGAGACCTGTGGTTTATCATCGGCCTCAGCATCGCGTTCATGACCCTGTCGGAGACGTTGGTCGGCCCCGGAATCATCAGGAGCTTCTTGGTCGGATGAGTCGCGGTCATCGGTTAGCCCCTCACTCCTCCCCTTCAAGGTCTTTGTGAATCATGCTTCTAACTCTCTCGACCCCGCCGATGCTCTTCACCATGGCGGCGACGGGCGCGGGGACGAGCTTCTCCCAGTCCTTCATCTCCAAGATGCGGTTGCGCACGTTGGTCGCCGAGTAGCTCGACCTGTCGAGGTATGGGACGGCCTCGACCTTGACGCCGCTCTCCTTCAGGAGCCTCGTGGTCAAGCCGTCGTTGGTGAACACTATGCTGAAAGGCGGGACGGTGGTCTTCAGTATCTCCGGCCAGAGCGCATGCGACTCCGTGTCCGCGATGGGGATCGCCATCCAACTCCCTGGCTTGACCCCGCCCGAGTCGAGCGCCGCCTTGATCATCGCGATCCTCTCTCCTGCGGTGAACGGGTTGTCGCGCTCGTGGTTCCTCTGCGAGCTGCCGATGACGATGTACAGGAAGTCCACCTCTTGCAGGGCATGGCGCACCGCTTCTAGGTGTCCGTTGTGGAAAGGCTGGAATCTCCCCACAAGCACGCCGACGGTCAAGTGGCTCTATGGTTGCGGGATTTCGGTGAGTATTTAAGCGGTTTTTGCCGCTGTCTCACAGTCACGACGCAAACGCATCGACCGCCTCCCCACACAGCCACCCCCGTGGAGGTAGACGGCTCGTACGGCGAGGGAGGGGGCCAGATACTCAGGACGGCGGTCTGCTTCTCGATGGTGCTAGGGGTCCCCATCCACGTCACCAAGATAAGGGCGGGGAGGAGGATCCCGGGGCTCCGTCCGCAGCACTCCGCGACGATCAAGATACTCGGCGAGATATGCTCCGCGAAGGTGCAGGGCGCGGCGGTGGGCTCGACGGAGCTGACCTTCTCTCCCGGAGAGGTCGGGACCGCGCGGGGCTCGTTCGACCTGGGGACGGCGGCGAGCATCCCGCTCGTACTCCAGGCGGTCGTGCCGGCGGTCTCGCTGATGGGGAACTCATACGACCTCGACCTGATCGGGGGGACCGACGTCCCCTGGAGCCCGACCTCCGACTACCTCGACCGCGTCGTCGCGCCAGCGATGGGGGCGGCTGGGATAGGGTTCTCGATAAAGGTCGAGAGGCGAGGCTACTACCCGAACGGCGGCGGGAGGGCGGCGATACACATCGAGGCGTGCGAGTCGGTCGAGCCTCTCCAGCTCGGTTCGAAGAGGGAGGGAGGGGAAGGCCAGGGCGTCGTCTCGCTGGTGAGCAGATGCAGCAAGCTCCCGGTCTCGGTCGCTGAGAGGCAGGCCAGGGCGGCCGTCACGGCGCTCAGGCCAAGAGGCGTCGAGGTGCTGGACAGGCACGTGTCGTTGGAGGACTCGGTGTCTCCTGGGAGCTCGATACTCGTCTCGATGGTCGGGGGCGGCTGCTACATAGGGGGCGACTCCATAGGGGCCCGCGAGAAGCCCGCCGAGAAGGTCGGGAGGGAGGCCGCCGAGAGCTTCCTTTCAGCCTACGCTTCCGGAGCGAGGGCCGACGTCCACCTGGCCGACATGCTCGCGCCTGTGCTCTGCCTCTCCGAGTCCCCGTCCTCGCTGCTGATCCCATACGTGACGGAGCACCTGAGGACAAGCCTTCACGTGGCCAGGCAGTTCACGTCCGCGGAGTTCGGGTTCTTCTGAGGTCGGGGAGGCCTCCCTGCTCTCGATCTCCCCGTCGCGAACAAAATAGCTAATAACACCGCGCCAACGGCGACTGTTAGGTCGTAATCAGCAAAATGTCGTTTGACGCGTATATCCCCGGAGCCACGGCCGTCGGCATCGCCTACAAGGACGGGGTCGTGCTCGGGGCGGAGAGAAGGATCACGCTTGGAAACATGGTCATCAGCAAGCACGGGAAGAAGGTCTTCAGGATGACCGACAGCTGCGGAGCCGTGTGCGCAGGGATGATCGCGGACATGCAGAATCTTGTGAAGGAGGTCGGCGTCTACGCGAAGCTGAAAGAGCTCGAGGCGAAGAGGACCCTGAAGGCCTCCGCGGTCGCGAAGCTCACGTCTGTCATAATGTTCGAGAGGAGGTTCTCGCCGCTGCTCACCCAGGTGATACTGGGCGGGGTCGACGTCAAGCCGAAGGTCTGGGTGCTAGACCCCCTCGGCAGCCTAATCACCGACGAGTACGCCTCGGTCGGCACCGGAGCAGAGATGGCGACTGGAGTCATCGAGGCAGGGTTCAAGGCGGGGCTGTCCGAGAAGGACGCTCGGGACCTCACCGTGTCTTCGATAAAGGCCGCAATCGAGAGGGACGCGATGAGCGGCAACGGGATAGACCTGCTGACGCTCGACAGGTCGGGCTTCCGCGAGGAAGCAATATCAGTCTAGGCCAAGGACTTCGATTCACTCTGGGACGCTCTCAGAGTGGAGCTTTCCGTCCTTCAGTGAGACGAACAGGAACCGGTTATCCTCAAAGACGAGCGTGAGCTCGTTCTCCTTCTCGGTGACCGTGAGTAGCCTCTTCTCGACTATGCCGCTGAACTTCGCCATCTGGCTTGCCTCGCAGGCCAGTTTATTTCTGTCTTCCGCCTCGAGGACGCTAATCGGCGAAGGAGGAGAGCCGCGTGTTGTTCTTCACCGCAGAGTGCTGCTCGACGCTCTTCCCGGTCGCGCCCTTGATCAGGGACCGGATGACGTCGTCCATGCTCTTGCTGCGGTTCTTCTCCTTTATCGCCTTCAGGACCCTGTGAGTGTCAGCGTGGACCTTGACCCCCTTCGTGACAAGCATTTGTCTCCCTGCCGAGCGAATCTCTCTTGAAAAGGTTCCGCGGTGGTGGTTGAGTGGATGACTCAGTATCGTCGCGAGTTCATCATCTGGCCCGGAGCTATCTGGGCCTCTGACTGGGACGGCGTTTACCTCATCGTCGGAAAAATCGAGCGCTGAGTTCCTTTTAGGCTTTTTGCCGTGCGGACCTTGGAGGGGGAGGGCGGGGCGGCCCGAAACTCGGCGAACGTTAATATCCCCACCGCCCCCAATCCCAGCGCAGATGTCCTTCGACCCAACGACGCTCATCATCGGGGTGGCGGCTGGTGGGGCGGCCGGGCTCGGCATCTCCTACGTTTCCTTCAACCCCAGGGGAAAGAACCGGAAGGTGCAGGTGGTGCAGAGAGACGAGGCGGGCCAGCTCCGCAAGAAGACGGTGACCGCGGACGAGCTCGAGAGGTCGAAGAGGGAGATGCGCACGCTCATCCTGGAGAGGGACCTTCTCTCCGCCGCGCTGACCAAGATCTACGAGGCCGAGAACGAGGGCAAGATAACGCGCGAGGAGAGGGAGATGATCGCGAAGAGGTACAGCACGCAGATCAGGGACATGGAGACGAAGCTGAGGGACAAGGAGCTGGTCGTCGAGGTGGGGGAGCTCGAAGGGCTCCGCGACGAGCTGGTCACGCTCTTCAGGGAGAAGATCCAGAACATCGAGAGCAGGCTCGACCAGGCCAAGGAGAGGCTCCCGGCCGTGTCTCAGCAGGAGTCGAAGAGCCTGGAGGCGCAGATGGCCGCGAGCGGCGCGAGGGCCAAGTCCTCGGCGCCGACCATCGCTGCGACCGTCTCCGCCCACTCGACCCAGGGAGAGGACCTCGAAAGGGCGGTCGAGCGCAAGTCCCCGAAGCGCGACGACACCGAGGGAGAGAGGAGGGTGAAGGCGATCCGCGACGAGGTCATGGAAGCCCTCGAGAGGCTCGAGCAGATAGACTCTAGGAAAGAGAACGAAGGCACTTGAGCGCGGCGACTTCCAATTCGGAGAGGCTAGGCAAGGAGCTAGCGTCAGGCATCAAGGACGGCGACATCGTCGGGCTCGGGAGCGGGTCGACGGTAGCGCGGCTCCTGCCTGCCATGGTGAGGGCCATGCGTGAAAAGGGGGTCGAGGCTACCTGGGTGCCGACGTCGCTGCAGATCCAGGCGGTCGCGCAGGAGCTGAAGGTCAGGGTGGGGCCCCTCACGAGCCCCGAGATCGCCAAGGTCGTCGACGGGGCCGACCAGGTCGACAGCAGGCTCAACCTCATCAAAGGGGGAGGAGGCGCGCTCCTCAAGGAGAAGGTCCTTCTCGGGAGCGCCAAAGACTCTGCGATAGTCGCGGATGAGAAGAAGTTCGTCGAGAAGCTCGGGATGGGCGACTACCGCGTACCGATAGAGGTGAGCCAGTTCGCGAGGGAACCGGCCATGGCGATGCTGAAGAAGAGGGGGAGCAAGGACGTCAAGATCCGTCTGGACGCGAGGGGCTACCCCGCATACTCCGAGAACGGGAACATGCTCTTTGACGCGCTCTTCGCGCCCATCGAGAACCCCGCGAGGCTGGAGGTCGAGCTCAAGTCCATCCCAGGAGTCCTCGAGGTGGGCATATTCGTGATCAGGCCAGTCACCGTGTACAAGATCAGGCCCGACGGAAGTTACGAGGCCCTCAAAGCGGCAAACTGATGTCGCCGAGAACAGATTTATAATGTGGGTTCGGGGCAAGCATGATTCGCACACATGACGCGCGATATGGGTTACAAGACGAAGCCTATAGATCAGGCATTCCTCTCCAAGAACGACGAGTATCCGATCACCGGGGAGCATAACAATCACAAGGTGAGAGCGGCCGGAGTCCAGAGGATGGACGGGGAAGGCAAGCCGCTTCCGACGGCGCACGGGATCCACGGCACAAACACGGCGGTAGACTGGGACGCGTGCAGCGCTGACGGCGTCTGCATGGACGTCTGCCCGGTCTTCGTCTACGAATGGGCGCTCAACGCGGGCCAGTCCGGCTCGGGCAAGGACATGGTCCTTGCACCGAACTCTCCCGACTGGCTGGCGTGGAGGTCTGACAAGTCCGACCCAGTGAGGGAGAAGGACTGCATCTACTGCATGGCGTGCGAGACCAGCTGTCCCACCCAGTGCATCAAGATCACGCAACCGTAGTGTCTCAGACAACGGTCGGCCCGGGCGAATCTTCTTGCGACTCATCCTGTCTTGGATGGGTTTGCAAGTACATAGTCTCAGCTAGTTTGACGAAATCATCCCGCCCCTGGATCTCAGAACGCCGAAGAGCCTTGACTCGTCCGCGAACGTCTTCCCATTTATCTCCACGTTGCAAGGTAAGCGCCAGTTCTTTTCGTGCAATCTTCTCCGGATGTTGAATTGGCATACTTCGAAGCAGTGATTGAGCTTCGTCGAAGATTGCCACGACCAACTTCCAATAATCTTTCTTCCTCTCTATTTTGTACTTCGAAGTGACCGTCCCCTTCCGCTTGTCCAGATACAGCCCTACCGGATGGTAGCCGATCTGGATCAAGATTGTTCGGACGAACCCCAAGAAATCCGTGTTGGTATTGAAGATAGTCAGCGTTATCGCGGTGCAGTTAGCGTTCTTGAGAATTCCAACGTGTCCCTCCGCATCCCATGCCCCCGCCAGATAGGCGAGAATTGTGTTCAAATTGCGCTGAATCCAATTCCACGATGTGACCCTGTCTTCGAGCAAGAACTCGAAGCTGCCATCAAGAATAGTCGATAGATTCCATTCGTATGTCTTCGTGTCTTGTTTGAATCTTGGATGCTGATAGACATGTCCATATGGTTCGAAGAGAGACTTGAACACCGCAGCCATTGTCGGATGGGTTGTCGACGTCGAAACGCGTATCGCATCGCCAAAAGGCCTCGATACCGACAAGTCTCCGTGCCTCAGGCCGAGCATGTACGCCTTGTCCTCGTCGGTCCCGTCGAAAGGCCTCCTCTCGTATTTCCTAACCTTCTCATGAATCCCCTTGAGCCTCGCCTCCTCAAAGCCTCGTGGATGGATGCCTAACTGCCGCGTCAACCAACTGGTGTAGCCGCTCGTCTTGTTGCCTATCAGCTTCGCGATGTCTCCGAGCGAGAATCCCTGCTCTATGTGCTTCATCTGGATGTATAGCCTTAGCTTCTCTTTCGTCGCAGGGTCTAGGTTCTTGACGCTCAGGCCGGGCGTACGGAGGAGAGCGAGAACTTGGTCCTCATCCTTAGGGGGAGCATCGCTTGTACCCGGTCCTTCTGTCAACCGCCCAGAACATTGGTTCCACTATTAAGGACCCATCAGATTTCTTGGTCGGGCAGTGTGAAATCGAGACAAAGTTTTTAGGCCTACAGACGGTTGTGAGACTTGACTTGGAAGAAGACGCGGAGCTCAACCTCATCAACGCCCGCAAGCTAGCGGAGCTGAAGAAGAGGGCGCAGAGGGCCTCGGCCGCGTCCACGCTCGCCGCCGCGGCCGCGCAGAAGCCGGCCAAGACCAGCAGGGAGGTCGTCCTGGACGCGCTCTACGACAGGGGAGACGAGGTGCTCCAGACCGCGTACCAGGCTTATCCCCGTCAGACCGAGATCATAGTCGACCAGCTTGCGAGGCTGCTGATACAGAACGGAGGGAGGGAGAGGATATCCGGGGGAGAGCTGTACGAGCTCTTCAGGAACCTCGGGATCAGGTTCAGCCTGAAGACCACGATCAAGGTCCAGGACAAGGGAAGGTTCGTGGACCTCAAAGACAAGCTGAAGATGGACATGCAAGAGGGCTGACAGGGAGATGGAGGAGCGGCGCGGGTCGGGCATCGTCACGGCCCTTCCCGAGATTCGGGTGAAGACGGTCTCTAGCCCCTCGCCGTCGAAGCCCGTCCTCGTCTGCGGCCTCCCCGGGAGCGGCTACGTGGGGAAGCTCGCTGCCGACTACCTCGTGACCGTGTTCAAGGCGAGCAAGGTCGCGGAGTTCTACGCTGCGTCCTTCCCGCCCCACGTGAACATCAACGACGAGGGGGTTGCGCTCAGGCTGAAGGGCGAGCTCTTCCACGCTGAGACGGGGCAGGGGAGCGACCTGCTCATCTTCACGGCGGACGCCCAGCCGGCGACCTCGGACGGGGAGTACATGCTGGCGGAGGCGGTCCTCAACGAGGCCAAGAGGCTCCACGCGGGCACGGTCTTCTCGCTCGCGGCCTACATCACCGGTGGGTTCGTCAAGGAGAGGCGCGTCTTCGGGACGGCGACCTCGCTCGACGTCCTTCCGCGGCTATCGCAGAACGGCGTGCAGATCATGAAGGAGGGAGGGATCAGCGGGATGAACGGGGTGATGGTGGGGATGGCGAAGCTCTTGGGGATGGAGGGGGTCTCGCTCCTCGGGGAGACCTCGGGCTACCTGCTCGACCCGGCCGCATCGCACTCGGTGCTGGAGGCGCTCTCCCGGATACT
This sequence comes from uncultured Nitrososphaerota archaeon, assembly GCA_963838925.1. Lineage (GTDB taxonomy): Archaea > Thermoproteota > Nitrososphaeria > Nitrososphaerales > Gagatemarchaeaceae > Gagatemarchaeum. The sequence goes on along the minus strand of CAWISW010000003.1, from coordinate 749,911 downwards.
GGGAGTCAAGATAGACATGACCTCCATCGAGGAGAGGGCCAGGGAGGCCCAGCAGATCTTCAGCCAGGTCCAAGGCATGGCCGAGCAGGGCCTCGAGGAGGCGAGGGGCGCCAAGGACGAGGGGAAGCCCGGCTACATCGGCTGATCACAGACGCCACGCCTTCCTAACTTACCTTGAGAAGGGCTCAGCCCTTTATGTTGCCGATCGGCCTGAGGGCCGCCACCTTGAGGGAGATGCCCGCCTGGTGCATCGTCTCGACGACCTCGGAGATGTCCTTGTAGGCCATCCCAGCCTCCTCGGCGAGGCCCTCCATCGTCGCGGCCTTCACGTATATCCCGTGCTTCTCCATGCTCTTCTGGAGCTCGGCGCCGCTGACCTGCCGCTTGGCGGCAGTCCGGGACATCGTCCTCCCCGAGCCGTGCGCGGTCGAGCCGAAGGTCTCCTTCATCGCCCTCTCCGTCCCCAGGAGCAGATAGGAGCCGGTCTCCATCGAGCCTCCTATGATGACGGGCTGCCCTAGCGCCCTGTAGGCCGGAGGGATGTCAGGGTGCCCCGGGCCGAAGCTCCTAGTCGCGCCCTTCCTGTGGACGAGGACGTCCCTCGCCGCGCCGCCGTCAATCGTGTGCTTCTCGACCTTCGCGATGTTGTGGCAGACGTCGTAGATGATGTGCATGTCCATGGCCTCGGGGTCCTTGTGGAACACCTGCTTGAACGCCTCGCGGATGCGCTGGACTATCACCTGCCTGTTCGCGAAGGCCATGTTCGCGGCGCAGACCATGGCGCCGTAGTAGTCCCCGCCCTCCTTCGACGAGAAGGGCGCGCACGCGAGCTCCCTGTCCCTGACCGTGATGCCGTAGCGCTTCATGGCCTCGTCGAAGACCCTCAGGTAGTCGGACGCGACCTGGTGGCCGAAGCCCCTGCTCCCGCAGTGGACCATCACCACCACCTGGTCGTCGTGGACCAGGCCGAAGTGCTTGCCCATCTTCGCGTCGAAGAACCTCGCCGGGTCGACCACCTGGACCTCGCAGTAGTGGTTGCCGGAGCCCAGCGTCCCCAGCTGGCTTATGCCCCGGCTCGATGCCTGCCGGCTGACCTTCGAGGGGTTCGCGCCCTTGATGAAGCCCCCCTCCTCGACCTTCTCGACGTCGTCGTCCCAGCCGTAGTCGTTCTCGGCGCACCACTTGACCCCGTACCTCATGACGTCCTCGAACTGTGACTGGCTGACCTTCACCGAGCCCTTGACCCCCACGCCGGTGGGAATGAGGCGGAATAGCAGGTCCACGAGCTCCTTAATCCTCGGTTTAACCTCCGAAACGCGTAAATTAGTCCGGACAAGCCGCATTCCGCAATTTATGTCGAATCCGATTCCGCCAGGGGAAATCACACCCTTTTCAGGGTCGAACGCTGCCACGCCCCCTATCGGGAAACCGTACCCCCAGTGCGCGTCCGCCATCGCGTATGAGTACTTCACGATCCCGGGGAGCATCGCGACGTTCGTCACCTGCTCGATGACCCCCGAGTCCATCGCCTCGAGGAGCTTCTTGGTCGCGTAGATCCTGGCGGGAACGTTCATCCCGGCTTTGTAGGTCGTGGGTATCTCCCAGACGACGTCCGAGATTTGCTTGGCGTTCTTTATTTCTGTCATCTGCTGGCGAGCGTCTCGGCCGGCCGCGCCTGCTGATTAGTCTTAAGCCTTCTGCGCTCAGATGTCGAGGACGGCGGTGGCCTCCCACCTTCCGCCCTTCTTGTCCGGCTTCCTTACCCCGAACATGTGCATGGTGACCGCCTTCACGTCGTTCCTCAGGGCGTGCCTCGCTCTGTCGATCTCCTCTCCCCGCATCTCGCAGGTCAGCCGCTTCTCCTTGCCGGGGTGGATGGAGACCTTGAAGTCCTTGAAGAGGAGAGAGTCGACGTCCTTTATCACGATGAGCTCCGTGAGGAAGTCGTAGAGCAGCCTGTCGACGGTGGGAGACTTGATTTCTATCGTCCGCTTCATCCGCGCGACGACAGTCCGCCTGTCCACCATAACCTCCGTGAGGGCCCTGGCGGCTGACTCGAACATGGCGGGCAGAGAGTCTCCGCGGGCGACGAAAGCGATGTCCGCTAGGGCGATGTTGGAAAGGAACCGGAAGCCCGAGTTGCGCGAGGCCGAGCTGACCAACAGCCCGACGCGACTCCCGGGCTTTATGAAGGTGCGGCCGATGCCGCGGCATCCTGGGCGGCCAATACGCTTTTCACGCGGGAGGCGTGGGGAGCCTCACTTGACGAGCTCGAATCGCGAGGCAGCCGCAGGCAGGGCTATTCTCCCCGCATGCGTAGGGAAGGTCGAGCACGAGCCTGCCGCAAGCCTCGCCCTCGAGGAGGCACTCTTCCTGAGGAACGAGGGCGTCATCCTGAGGGTCTGGGAGAACAGCGAGTCGGTGATAATCGGGCGCGCCCAGCTGGCCAGCTTCGAGACCGACGTAGGCTACTGCAGGGCCAACGGGATACCCGTCGTGAGGCGCTTCACCGCCGGAGGCGCGGTCTACAACGGGCCGGGGAACCTGAACTGGTCGCTATTCGTGGCGAGGGGGGTCGACTCTGGGTCGCTCAGGTACGAGTCGAGCCCCCACGCCATCTTCCGCGCCGCGGCGCGGCCTCTCCTCTCTGCCCTGGCGAGCTCCGGGGTGGAGGCCAAGCTCGACCCGCCGAACAGGGTCGTCACGAAAGAGGGGAAGGTCTCAGGGATGGCTGCCTACGTGTCGAGGAAGGGGTTCGTCTGCCACGGGACGCTACTGATCGGGGCTGACCTCAAGAGGGTGAAGGCCCTGACGACTCCGTCGGCGGAGGCGATAGGAAGGAAGTACACGCGGAGCCGCGACACGAAGACCGCCAACGTGGCGCTAGGCGTAGATTCGTTTATTCGCTCCCTAGTCGGCACTCTCGCCGACGAGAGCCACTTGGCGCTAGAAACTGCGAAGCCCGGCGGGAAGGAGTTAGAGCTCATGGAGGAGCTCCTCTCGACCCGCTACGGTGACGACGCTTGGAACCTGGGCGACCCGTTCGCGTGGAGCGACAAGGTGGGAGCGGCCGCGCTGGTGAGATAGCAGATGGAAGAACAAGAAGTCACGCTCGAGGAGATCGAGAGGGCGGCGTCAGTCCTGAAGGGGGTCACCCGCGTGACGCCCCTCGACCGCTCGAACACTCTCAGCGAGCTGACCGGCATCGACCTGTACCTGAAGATGGAGAACTTCCAGCGGTCTGGGTCGTTCAAGATGCGCGGCGCCTACTACAAGATCCACTCCCTCACGGACTCGGAGAGGAAGAGGGGGGTCGTGGCAGCCTCGGCGGGCAACCACGCGCAGGGGGTCGCGCACGCGGCTACGCTCTTGGGGGTCAAGTCGACCATCGTGATGCCAGAGAGCGCTTCGCCCGCCAAGGTCGACGCGACGAAGGGGTACGGGGCGAGGGTGGTCCTGCACGGGGCGGGCTTCGAGGACGCGCTCGAGATGGGGCGCGAGATAGCGCGGAAGGAGGACGCGACGTTCGTCCACGCGTTCGACGACCCGATGGTCGTCGCCGGCCAGGGGACGGCCGGGCTCGAGATGATGGAGGCCGCTCCCGAGCTTCAGACGATCGTGGTCGCGATAGGAGGGGGAGGGCTCATCTCGGGGGTCGCGGTGGCCGCGAAGAGCATCAAGCCCTCCGTCAAGGTGGTGGGCGTCCAGTCAGAGGCCTTCCCCAGCATGTACATGGCGTTCAAGACGGCGAAGCTCGTCCCCTACAAGACCCAGGAGACGATAGCCGACGGGATCGCGGTCAAGCAGCCCGGGAAGCTCACGTACAAGCTGATCAAGAAGTACGTGGACGACGTGGTCCTCGTAAGCGACGCGGACATCGCGAGCGCGATATTCTTCATGCTCGAGAGGATGAAGGTCGTGGCGGAGCCAGCCGGGGCGGCGAGCGTCGCAGCGTGCATGGCAGGCCTCGTGAAGGCGAGGGGCGAGAAGTGCGCCACCGTGGTGAGCGGCGGCAACATCGACATGTACCTCCTCGACCAGATAGTGACCAAGGTCCTCGAGAAGCAGCACAGGCTCCTCAGGGTCAGGATACTCATCTCCGACAAGCCGGGGGCGCTCAAGGACATCATCGAGGTGATAGACCAGTCGAGGGCTCACGTCATCAGCATTGAGCACGACCGGGTCGGGGAGGGAGTCCCGATAGGCAAGGCGGAGGTCATCCTCAACCTCGAGACCCAGAACGCGCAGCACACCAAGACGCTGATCTCGGCGTTCGGCAAGTCCCGGCTCAAGTACAAGGTCGAGAGCTGAGGCTCAGTCCGCTCGGCCGTGGAGGGCCTTTATCTCGCGCAGGGCCCCCTCGATCACCCTGATCGAGGCGAGGTAGTCCTGGACGGCCACGAACTCGTTCTCGGTGTGCCCCAGGTTCGAGTCGGCGGGGCCGTAGGTGAGGCAGGGGATGCCCATCCTATCCGCGAGCGTGTTCATGTCCCCCGTCCCGGTCTTGTGCGTCAGGACCGGCTTCGAGCCGAGGGTCTTGAGTATCGAGCGCTGGAAGCCCCTCACCACGACCGAGTCGAGAGGCGCGTCGTAGGGCTCGGTCGAGCCGTCGAACTCCACCTTCGCGTCTATCCCCCCCTTCATCATCGCGTAGCCGTCGACCACGGCCTTGATGTCCTCCTTCGCGCGCGCACTCTTCATCCCGGGCGGGATGCGGACGTCGAAGGTCATCTCGCACCTCTTCGGCACCACGTTCGAGTACGCGCCCCCCTTGATGACCGTGAGGCTGGCGCTGAGGGACCGGTAGTGGTTGCCCTCGACGGTGTTCTTCCTCTCGTACTCCTTGATCAGCGACATGATCCCGAGGGACTCGTCCACGGCGCTAGGGTGAGCCCACGAGGAGGACGCGTGCCCGCCGTCGGTCTTGACCACGATCCGAGCGGCGAACCTCCCCCGATAGCCGACGGTGATCCTCCCTGCCCCCGCCGGCTCGCCGAAGACCGCGTAGTCGTAGTCCCCTCCCGAGTCGATGAGCGTCTCTACCCCGAGGCTGTCTCCCTCCTCCCTGGTGACGCACGCCATGGTCACCTTCACCCCCTCGGGAACCGCCCCTCCCGCTGCTGATATCATGGCGCACATCGGCGACTTCGCGTCGGCAGCGCCCCTGCCGTAGATTTGGTCGCCCTCGACCCTGACCTTGATGAAACCGGGCACGGTGTCCATGTGCCCGCACAGCAGGACGTGGGGGTGGCCGCTTCCCACCTCGCCGATGGCGTTGCCCGCCCTGTCCGTCCGGACGTTCTTGAAGCCCATCTGGCGCATCCGCTCCCTCAGCAGCTTGGAGAGCTTCTCCTCCTTGGTGGAGACGGAGTAGGTGCTCAGCGTTTGAATCAACAACTGGACTGCTGGGTCCTTCGTGCTTGTCATGGCGACGCTCCGTGGGTCAGGGCAATCACGTCATCGCTTGTCGAGCGCCGCGAGGTATTCGACCGCGAGCCCGGGGATGTCGATGCCGGTCGCGGGCACGCTGTTCTTGAACTCCGTGGTGTTGTTGACCTCGTGGCAGACGAGCCCGTCGGGGGACTCCATGAGGTCCACCCCCACGAAGCGTCCTTCCACAGCCTTCGCTGCCTTGACCGAGATGTCGTCTATCTCCTTGGTGATCTTGCACGGCTCCGCCTTGCCGCCCCTCGCGGTGTTGGTGCGCCAGTCTCCCGTTGAGGTGCGGTAGATGGCGGCGACGGTCTTGTCTCCGATCACGAACGTCCTGATGTCGCGAGGCGGGCGCTTCACGTACTTCTGGATGTAGTAGACCTGGTAGCTCGGGTGCATGTACTCCCTGTCCTCGATCACGGCCTGCGCGAAGTCCTGGTCCTTGAGGAGGGCAGAGAGCCGCCCCCAGCTCCCTATCGCGGGCTTCAGGACGGCGGGGTAGCCCAGCTTGTCGATGGCTCGCATGGCCCCCTCCTCGGTGAAGGCGACGTGAGTCTCCGGGGTCGGGATGCCCGCCCTCTTGAGCGCGAGGCTGCAGAGGAGCTTGTCGCTAGAGTTCCAGGCGGTCCGGAACGAGTTGACCACGGTGTGGCCGGCGGCCTCGAGGGCTGCAGTGGAGTAGAGGTTCCTGTAGTGGCTGACGCACCTCTGGAGGACGACCTTCTCTTTGATCTTCGGGTCGGAGCCGCCCCCCGTCAGGCTGACCTCCATCTCCTTCAGGTCGACGAGAGTCGCCTTGACGCCCCTCTTCTCCGCAGCCTGCGCGATGGCCTTCTCTTCCCACCTGATTACGTCGTAGAGCAGAGCAAACGATGGCGTAGCCCTTACTCGCCCCAGTCCTCTTGCTCTTTCTCGGCTGGTTTCAGCGTGATGAGCCCGGAGGCCTCGTCCTTCTTTACCTCGTAGGAGGCGCCGCAGTCCTTGCAGCTCACGATCTCTCCTTGGATGGCGTCGCTCGGAATCGTCAGCGGAGCGTCGCATTCCTCGCAGTTCGTCAGTGACTCACCCTGGGTTCCTTTGACCGCTCGATGACCGACAATATTTAACGATTGTTTAGGGCGCGGCGTCTCACGCCGGGTGTGTTCGGCGCCAGGCGCGCGCTACGCCGAGTGCGAAGAGCGAGGAGGCTGAAAGCAGCACGAGCCAGTTGCTCATGAGATAGACGTTCCCTCCCCAGACGAAAGTGAGGCGCGAGTACGTCACGTCAAGGAACTGCGCGGGGGTGAGGTACCTACCGAGGGACCAAGGAACGAAGGTGGTCGCGTGCCAGTACATCTCAGCCGGAGCGAAATACCAGAGCGCGAGCTCGAAGACGATCATGATGGGGGCGGCGAAGAACAGCAATCCGTCCCTCACGGCGACTCCGATGCCCTTCTCCGCCCGGAGCGCGATGAAACACAGCACCGCGACGCCGAAGGACAGCAATCCGAGGGCGCGGTTCTTGTCGGGAAGGGGCAGGCTGCCCAGCCCCATGTCGTTGTAGATCGCGAGCGTGAGGGGGTGAGCGGCAAACGAGTAGGCTGGAAAGCTGTGGTAACCGCTCAGGAGGTCGACCATGACCCAGAACGCGAGGACGCAAAGCCCGGCGAGCAGGGACAGCATCGCAATGACCCTGACTGGCCGGGGCAGCTGAACTCTGCGTGCCAGGAAGGAGCCAGGATTTCGGGTGGACAGGCGAGCGAGGAGCATTGCAAACGAGAGCAGGACCAGGGTCTCGCCTATCACGAGCCCGCCGTATATCCAGGCGAACGTCGATTCAGGGTCGGCCACGCTCTCCGAGTAGACGATGAGTATCATGGGGAGTATCACCAAGATTGCGAGTGCGACCTGAGCCTGTCGAGGATTCATCCTCTCTATCCCTCCTACCGGAGCGGCGTGATAAACTCAAGCCCTTGCTCGGTTGAAAAGCGCGTTTGTGATGGCGAAGGTGGGGTCGCCTCTTCGGTTGAGGATGCTAGAGATTTATCAGGCCGCCTACTCGCCGTGGCTGTCGCTGACCATGGACATCCCTCGGCGGAGCTTCGTCAGGCCCAGAGTCGCTAGGGCTGAGTGGACGGTCACCCTGCTGCTGCTAGCTGTGACCACCCTCGTCGTCCTGCCCCTCAGCCTCACGAGAGGGACCACGGGCACAGCCACGACCATGAGCGACACCATGCCCTGGATGGCCCCCTCGTCATCCGACATGCCTGCGGCGCAGACGACGGACTATTCCTCCTTTCAGCTAGTTCCGGGGCTCGGAGGAGGAGCCCTGCAATTCGAAGGGACTAGCGCCCACGTGTACAACTACACCTGGGACGGCGAGATGGCCACGCTGAACATGACCCTGGGCGCCTCCGTCATCGCACCCCCGACCGTCTACGACGGGCTGCTGCTAGCAGACCTCTCGGGCATGTCAGGTTCGGGCATGGCGCAATATTCGGGCGGGGTGGCCGCGATCGACATGCAGACCGGCGAGATGGTGTGGAAGACAACGGTACCAAACCAGATGATGACCCAGCCTCTAACCTACGACGGCCTCGTCGTGATCGGCCTAGGAAACAAGGTCTTCGAGAGCACCTCGCCGCAGGTGAGGGGGACGGGGACAAACTACGTAGCGGCGTTGAACGCCTCGAACGGCCAGGTGGTGTGGACGTACGCCACGAGCGGCGAAGACATGCCCACCCCTGTGATTTCGCATGGCCTGGTGATTGGGGCGAACGGAGACGGAGTCGTGTACGCCCTGGACCCGCTCACCGGGCAGGACGAGTGGAACGCGGCGCTCCCGAAGGGCTCCTACGTGAGCATGTCATCTCCGGCGCTCTCGGGCGACTCGATCTACTTCGGGGCGGCTGATCCCTTCGACTTTTACTCTGTGAATGCGACCTCTGGTCAGATTTCGTGGCGCACTCAGACGACGGCTAACAGCGGGCTGGACGACTGTTCGCCGGCCATCTGGAACGACACGGTGGTTTCAGGGTACACGCTCGTGACGAGCACTGGGCTGTTGCAGCCAGTCCTCTTCGCCATGAACGCGAGCGACGGTCGAGTGCTCTGGCAATTCAATGAGGGGGCGGGCGCGCATCCTCCTGCCATTCAGGTCCCGCCCCTCACTGTCTGGAACGGCATCGTCTATTCCGACCCTACGGAGAGCGGGACGCTCTACGCGGTCAATGCGTCCAGCGGCGCGCTGCTGTGGAGCTTCAAGACCGGCCCGGACACCTCCAACGCCAACGTGTTCGAGGGATACCTTTCGATTGTGAACAGCGCCGGCATGATGTTCGTCCTGAACCCGACCACAGGAGCGCTCCTGAAGACGACCGATGTGGGAGCCGGGCTCGGGCCTGGCAACGTTGTATTCGCAGGCCAGGAAGTGATCGTCGCCGGACAAGGCGGCCGGGTGATTAGCATGCCCGTGTCCGAGGTCTACCCGAGCGACGGCTGAGCGCGGGCGAAGGGCGGTCTCCCTCGACCTACCTTATCGTCCGCAGGATTATCGTAGTCTCTGTCTTGAGCACGCCGTCGAGCCTCCTGATCTCCTCGACGGACTTGTTCACCTCCGCGATGCTCTCGCCCTTGATTATCGCGGCGATGTCGAAGGAGCCGGTCGTCTCGTAGATGGTCTCGACCCCCTTCACTGATTTCAGCTTCTTGCTGACGTCAGCGGTGGGCGCGGATGGGCTGACCGACACGTAGGTGATGGCGCTCGTCGCGGTCTGGGGCTCGTCGACGTCGATGGTGAACCTCCTGATGGTGCCCTCCTTGACCAGGTTCGAGACCCTCCTCCTGACGGCGGCCTCCGAGAGGCCGACCCGGGTCGCGATGTCGACGAACGCCGCCCTCGAGTCCTGTCTTAGTATCTGTAGTATCTGCTCGTCGGTCTTATCCAACGCCGCCACCGCCGCTGGAGCGCCGCTTCTCCTCTGCTCCGACGGCATCCCCGAGTATCTTGACTGACTTTTCGATCTGCCGCTCGGTGATGACAAGCGGGGGGAGCATCCTGACTATCGTGCGACCGGAGTAGGTGAAGATCGCGCCCATCGTCATGGACTCGTTCAGCAGCTCCTGGATGTCGACCCTGAGCTCGAAGGCAAGCATGAGGCCCAGCCCCCTCGCCTCCCTCGTGATCTGGTGCTCCTCGCCCATCGCCTTGAGCTTGTCCAGGTAGAGCTTACCCTTCTTCTTGGCCATCGCCGGAAGGTCGTTGTCCAAGATGTATCGAAGAGTGGCCGTCCCGGCGGCGCAAGCGAGCGGGTTGCCCCCGAAAGTGCTCGTCGCCTCGCCCTTCTTCAGCGAGTCTAGGATGTCGGCCCTCGTCACAGTGGCGCCTATTGGGACGCCGCCCGCCAGTCCCTTGGCCACGGTCATGATGTCCGGTACGACGCCCCAGTTCTCCATCGCCCAGAGCTTCCCAGTCCTTCCCAGCCCCGTCTGGATCTCGTCGGCTATCAGCAGGAGGCCCTTCCTGTCGCAGATCTCGCGGACCCCGCGGAGGAAGCCCTTGGGCGGGAGGACGATGCCGCCCTCGCCCTGGATGGGCTCTATGATGACCGCCCCGACGTCCGAGTCGATCTCCCTTTCGAGGGCCCCCAGGTCGCCGTTCTCGACGTGCTTCACTCCCTGTAGGAGCGGCTCGAAGGGCTCGCGGTATCTCTTGCTCCAGGTGGCCGAGAGCGCCCCGGCGGTCTTTCCGTGGTAGGCTCCCTTCATCGCGATCAGGCCCTTCTTCCCGGTGAATTTCCTCCCGATCTTTATCGCGACCTCGACCGCCTCCGCCCCGCTGTTCGAGAGGAACGCCGCGTCGAGGCCCTTCGGGGAGCAGGACGTGAGCGTCTCGAGGAACTCGGCTCGCGCGTCGTTGTAGAGCGAGCCGTGGCACGTTATCAGCGTCTCGGCCTGGCGCTTTATCGCGGCGACGACCTTGTCGTTGGTGTGGCCCACGATTGCGACCCCGTAGCCGCCCATGCAGTCCACGTACTCGCGCCCCTTGTCGTCCCAGACGAGCGCCCCCTTGCCGCGGACTATGGCCACGGGGAACTTCTGGTACGTGTGAGGGCCGTGGGCGTCCTCGGTCGCTATGATGTCGAGCTTCTTCTTGGTTGCCAACTCTATCACTGTGCCCTTGACATGACCGTGCAGCCCTTGTGCATAAGGGCGTTTGAGAGAGGCTCTGGGCCGAACCCAGACGCTATTATGGCCTCGCCTACGCCCGCCTCCACGGCCTCGACGCCGGCGAGTATCTTCTTCTGCATGCCGAACCCGGTCTTGGGGAGGAGCTCGCGCGCGGCCTCCGGGGTCAGCTTCTCGACCACCTTCCCGTCCATCATGAAGCCCTTGACGTCGGTCAGGAAGAGGACCGAGTCGGCGTGGACGCCCATCGCCATGAAGGCCGCCGCCCTGTCCGAGTCGACGTTGAGCGGCTCAGCCTCCTCTCCCATGGCCACGGGAGAGATTACGGGGACCACCCCGCGCTCCAGGAGCGCCTCGACAACCGGCCCGCCCGCCGACTGCATCTTGCCGGTGTAGCCGCCCTCGATCGCCACCTTCCGTCCCCGCTCGTCCACGATCAGGAGCTTCTTCTTCCTCGTCGCCCGCAGCACGCCGCCGTCAAGCCCGGAGAGCGAGACCGCGCTGATCCCGCCGCGCTGGAGGATCTCGACCAGCTTCTTCGCGATGAGCCCGCACATGACCATTGTGAATATCTCGACGGTCGCCCTGTCGGTGTACCTGCTCTTCATCCCGTCGGGGGAGACGACGAAGCGCTGCTCCTTGCCCAGCTTGGTGGCGATCTCCGTCACGACATCCCCGCCTCCGTGGACGAGGACGACCTGGTTGGTCTGGACTAGCTTCTTCAGGTCGGCCAAGAGGTCTGGCGGTATCTCTCCCTTGACGATGTCTCCGCCCAGCTTCACGACTGTCCTCATGGACTACACCGGGTGGAGCGGGGCGGCGGATATCCCCTGCTTCTCGTCGAAGCCCAGCATGAGGTTCATCACCTGCACAGCGTTGCCCGCGGCCCCCTTGAGCAGGTTGTCGATGGCCCCTATCGCGACTATCCGGTGCCCCCGCTCGTCGATCTCGAACCCGATGTCGCAGAAGTTCGAGCCGATGACGACCTTGGGGTCTGGCAGCCGGAACGGCCCCTGCTTGTCCTTGATCATGCGGATGAACGGCTGGCCGTTGTAGAGCGAGCGATACATCTTCCAGACGGTGGAGTTCTGGATGTCGCCCTCGTAGAAGACGTGGCATGTCGAGAGTATCCCGCGCACCATGTTGATTGCGTGCGCAGACATCGAGACCGTGACCTTCGAGCCCGAGAGCCCGCTCATCACCTGCTCGATCTCCCCGCTGTGCCTGTGCCCGACGGGCTTGTACGGCCGGACGACCCCGTACCTCTCGGAGAAGTGGGTGGCGAGGGAGGGCTTGCCTCCCGAGCCGGACGACGCTATCTTCGCGTCCACCACTACGTGGTCCTTGTCTATCTTCACTTCCTTCTGCTTGAAGAGCGGCGCGAGCGCGAGGATCGACGTGATCGCCATGCACCCCGGCGAAGCTGAGAGGCTGGCGCCCTTGATCTCGTCCTTGTTGAGCTCAGGGACGGCGTACACGAACTTCTCGAGCATCTCCGGGGCTGGGTGCTTGAACCCGTACCACGTCTCGTAGTCTGCCGGGTTCTTCAGGCGGAAGTCGGCGCTCAGGTCGACCACCTTCACGCCGGTCTTGATCAGCTGCGGCAGGAACTTCATCGACTCCCCGTGAGGGAGCGCGGTGAAGATCAGGTCCGCCCCTCCCGATATCTTGGAGAGGTCGTTGCCCACGAACTGCATCTCGGTGACGCCCCTCAGGTTGGGGTGGACCCGGAACAGGTACTCGCCCGCGTATCTCCGCGAGCTCGCGAACGCCAGCTCCACCTTGCCGTGCTCGAGGAGGAGCCGCAGGAGCTCGCCTCCGGCGTAGCCTGACGCCCCCAGGACTCCGACGCGGACCATTATCTCTTGGCCTCCCGGATCACATAGTCGATTATCTTCTTGGCGATTCTGTGCTCCGTGGCGACCTGCGCTCCCTTGAACTCCACGGTGTTGTTGACCTCGTGGACGGTGTAGCCCGCGTCCTTGGACTCCATTGCGTCGACTCCCAGGATCCCTCCGCCCACAGCCTTCGCTGCCCTCAGCGTGATGTCCTCTATCTCCTTGTTGAGCCTGAAACTGGTCGTGGTGCCCCCCCTCGCCACGTTCGTGCGCCAATCTCCCTTCGGGGCGTTCCTGTAGACCGAGGCGATCACCTCGTCGCCCGCGACGATGAGCCGGATGTCGCGCGGCGGCCGCTTTACGAACTCCTGGATGTAGTACATGTGCTCGACCGGGCTCTGCATCGATTCTCGGTACTCCACTATCGTCCCGAGGGTCTGCGGCTCCTTGGCGATGTCCACCATCCGGCCCCAGCTGCCCGTGAAGGGCTTGATGACCACGGGGTATCCCACCTTCTCGGCCGTCTCGAACACGGACTCGGCATCGAGGGCGACGTAGGTCTTCGGGGTCGGGACGCCGGCCTTCGCCAGGAGCATCGAGGTGACCAGCTTGTTCCCGCACGCCTCAGAGACCTTGGTCGAGTTGATCACGTGGACCCCGAAGTTCTCGAGGATCCGGGCTAGGAAGATGGAGCGGTAGTAGCTTATGCACCTCTGGAGAACGACGTCGCCGAAGCCGTTGCCCATCTTCTTCCCTGTGATGTTGAACGAGAGCTTCCTTACGTCGATGAGCTCCGACTTGCACCCGGCCTTCTGTGCCTCCTTCTGCAGCTCCTTCTCCTCGAGGCGGAGCCTGTCGAAGGTGATTGCGAGCTTCAATCTAGTCTATTCGCCCCAGTCTTCCTCGGCGACCTCTGCCGGCTTGAGCTTGACGACGCCCTTGGATATCGACTCCACCTCGTAGTCGGAGCTGCACTCCTTGCACTTCACTATCTCTCCGACGATGGCGTCGTCTGGGACGTTGATGTCTGCATCGCACTCTTCACATTTTGTCTTCAGCTAGCTTCTCACCTCGCGTTTCAGATACGAGCGCACTTCGTGGCGGAGACTGGTCCTGGATTCATTGAGTTTGTTCTCTTTCTCTACGAGCCAAATGCTAAGTCTTTCTATCTCTTTCTTGTTCTGCACTGCCTGCCGCTTTGCGAACTTTGGGTTCGCTCCGCCGGCGCTTCCGATAAGCATCAGGGTTTTGAGTGCATCGAGCACGGCCCGAAGACGCGCTTTATCAATCTTTATCGCTCGGCCCGTCACCTTCTTGCTTACCTCGGCTAGGAACTCGTCGGCGGAGTCCTCGAGGGACATCTCCTTCTCGACGGCTATGCGCACGAGCTCGCCAACTATCTGGTGGGCTTGGCGGAACGGGACGCCTTCCGCCCGGACGAGCTCGTTGGCGAGCTCGGTCGCGGTCGACATGTCCCCGGCGACCGCGTCCTTGAGCTTCCCTCCCTGGAACTCGGCGGTGGCGAGCATCCCCGCCATGAGCGAGACGGACGAGGTGGCGTCGTCGAGGGCCCGCCAGAGGTGCGGCGTGATCTCCTGGAGGTCGAGGTTGTACGCGTTGGGCAGCGCCTTGGCTATCGTGAAGGCCGCCGTGGCCTCCCCTATCACCGAGCCGCACTTCGCGCGGATGGTCTCGGCCACGACCGGGTTCTTCTTCTGGGGCATGATGCTGCTCGTGGCGGAGTACTCGTCGCCTAGCTCGACGAAGCCGAACTCGCTCGAGCTCCACAGGATGAGCTCCTCCGCGATCTTGCTGAGGTCGACCATGAGGATCTCCAGGTCTGCGAGGGTCTCGAGGACGAAGCTCCGCGAGGAGACCGCGAACATGGAGTTGTTGACGAGGCCGTCGAACCCTAGCAAGCCTGCGACCAAGGCCCGGTCCACCTTCACGGAGGTGCCCGCGAACGCCGCCGCCCCCATGGGGGAGAGGTTAACGCGCCCGTAGAGCTGCGTCAGGCGCTCGGTGTCCTCTGCTGTGGCCTCGAAGTGCGACTGCATGTGGTGGCCGACGGTGGTCGGCTGCGCGCGCTGGAGGTGGGTGTAGCCTGGGAGCGGGAGCTGGCCGTAGCGGGCCATGACGCGCACCAGCGACGTCTCGAGGGACTTTCCCTCCTCGAGGAGCTGGAGCACCCGGCCTCGGGTCTCCATCCGGAGGGCGGTCGCGACCTGGTCGTTCCTGCTCTTCCCTAGGTTCAGGTAGCCGGCGGCGTCCATCCCGATAGTTGCGACGGCCTTCTGCTCGAGCCAGTGGTGGACGTCCTCGGTGGAGGGGTCGACCTTCATGCGCTCGGGGAGCTTGTCGAGGAATTGGAGGCAGGCCACCCCCTCCTTCTTCCCCACCTCGCGCGAGCGCATCAGCGAGAGCATGTGGGCCTTGTTGATGGCCACCACGTGTCGGCTCAGCGGGCCGTCGAAGCTGACCGATGACGTGAAGTCGCTTGCCTTCCTGCTAGAGCGCTTGACTCTGCTTCCTCTTAGTATGTTGTCCACGTGTTGTTCCCCCGTCCGCGCCCTTCCGTGGCGCGATCGCGTTGGCCGCCGTGCGAGACTGAAGGCCCCAGAGCTCGATGAAGCCGACCGCCGAGTTCTGGTCGAAGGTCGACTCCTTGGAGTAGGTCGATAGCTTCAGGCGGTAGAGGGAGTTCGGCGACGACCTGCCGACGACCCTCATGCTGCCCTTGTGGAACTTGAGCTTGACCCGCCCCGTCACCCTCCGCTGGGTCTTCTCGATGAAGCTGTCGAGGTCGAAGCGAAGGGGCTCCATCCAGAGGCCCGAGTAGACGAGCCATGACCACTCCCGCTCGACGGAGGCCTTGAACGCGAGCTCGTTCCGGGTGAGCACGAGCTGCTCCAGGTCCCTGTGCGCCTCTATGATAGAGAGGGCCCCAGGGCACTCGTAGACCTCGCGGGACTTTATCCCAACGAGCCGGTCCTCGATGTGGTCCACAATCCCGTAGGCGTGCTTTCCCGCGAACTCGTTGACCTGCCGGATGAGTTCCACTCCATCGAGCTTCCGCCCGTTGAGCGAGACGGGCACGCCCCTCTCGAAGCCTATCTCGAGGTGGCCGGCGGCGGCCGGCGCCGCGTCGACGGGCGAGACCCACTCGAAGGCGCTGGCGGGCGGCTCGGTCTCCGGGTCCTCCAGGGGCCCGCTCTCTATCGACCGCCCCCACAGGTTCTGGTCGGTGCTGAAGATCGACTTCTTCGGCTTTATGTTGATCCCGTGCTTCTTCGCGTAGATGATCTCGTTGTCCCGGCTCATGTTCCACTCTCGTACCGGGGCGATCACCTTGATGCTGGGGTTGAGCGAGCGCACGGTTACGTCCATCCTCACCTGGTCGTTGCCCTTTCCGGTGCAGCCGTGGGCGACTGCGTACGCCCCCTCGCTCTCAGCCACCTCCACGAGCTTGGTGGCGATGAGGGGACGCCCGAGCGCGGTCGCGAGGGGATACTTCCCCTGGTACATGCCGTTGGCCTTTATCGAGGGGTTGACGTAGCCTGCGACGAACTCCTCCCGGACGTCCATCTGGAAGTGCTTGACCGCCCCCGTCGAGTAGGCCCTCTCCTCGATCTCGCGAAAGTCCTCGAGCTGGCCAAGGTTGAGCGTGAGCGTGATGACGTCTGCGCCGAACTTCTCCTGGAGCCACTTTATCGAGACGGAAGTGTCCAGCCCTCCAGAGTAGGCCAGCACTATCTTTTGCTTCAAGATTTTTGGACCGGCTCTGAAATCCTTTTATAGATTTTGGCCAGCAACGTCCCAATTCAGGGTGCTCTTGACACGAAATCGGTCACTCCGGGCGCTATAATCGCGGCGGTCAGGGACGAGATCAGCTACGACCTCTCCATCCAGGACGCACTGGCGAGGGACTACGCCAACGTCAGCGCGATATCGAGGATGCTCCAGCCCAGGATCAAGGAGCGGCTAGGGAAGGACGTCAACGTGGAGAGCATAATCACCTCCCTCAAGAGGCTGAAGGGGACGTACTCCCCGGCCTCCGGCGAGATAAGGGCGATAATAGCGGACAGCGTGGTCAACGTGAGGACAAACGTCTCCAAGATCTCGGTCGAGAAGACGCGGAAGACGCTCGAGGTGGTGAGCTCCTTAATCGCGAGCCACCAGCAGGACTTCCTTCACGTATCAGAGAGCCTGTCCAACATCACGCTCATCTTCGACCAGAAGCTGCACAAGAAGGTCAGGGCCAAGCTCTCCGACTCGGCGATACTCGAGGAGGGGGACGACTACGCCGCGATCATCGTCCAGAGCCCACTGGAGATAACCAACACGCCCGGGTGCCTCATCAACTTCTACAACCAGATAGCGAGGCGGCACGTCAACATCGAGGACACCGTGAGCTGCCACACGGACACGATCATCGTCGTGAAGATGAAGGAGGTCGGGAAGGCCTTCACGGCGCTCACAGACCTGATCTCTGAGGAGAGGAAGAGGATCGAGGAGAACGCGCGAGCGTGATTTTGCTTCTTGGCCATGATTTTGAGAGGATGCCCTGAATTTGGTCAAAGGCTTTAAAAAAGGAACAAGCGGAACTTTTCTTCTTTAAGAGGCGTTATGGAAAAACCTGAGGGGAGCAGGCCCGCGGTTCTGCTTCTAGAGGACGGGACACTCTTCCCCGGGAAGGGTTTCGGAGCCGAGGCGACCGTGGTCGGCGAGCTGGTCTTCAACACGGGGATGGTCGGCTATCCCGAGTCGATGACAGACCCATCGTACTCGGGGCAGGTGCTCACGTTCACCTACCCGCTCATCGGCAACTACGGAGTCCCCAGCCCGCAGGACAAGGACGTCTTCGACCTCCCCAGATACTTCGAGTCGGGAGGGATCAAGGTGACCGGGATAGTTGTCCAGGAGTATTGCCAGAGGCCCAGCCACTGGGCGTCGGTGCAGACGCTTTCTCAGTGGATGGAGGGGCAGGGGGTCCCGGGGATCGAGGGCGTCGACACGCGCGCCCTGGTCACGACGATCAGGGAGAGGGGAGTGATGATGTGCGTCCTGGCCACCGGCCCTGACGTGGCGAACAGGAGGGAGCTGAGGAGGCTCCTCGAAAAGGCCGCGAAGTACGACTCGGTCGACTACGTGAAGCGCGTCTCGGTGCGCAAGGCCGAGACCTACGGCGAGGCCGAGAGCAAGATAGTCGTGATAGACTGCGGGGTCAAGGAGAGCATCATCCGGAACATGCTCGGGAGGGGCTACGCTGTGGTGAGGATGCCGTTCGACGCCTCGTACGCCGACGTCATGAAGCACGACCCGGTGGGGGTCATAGTCAGCAACGGCCCGGGCGACCCGCGCCTGTGCGCCGACACGGTCAAGACGACCGCGAGGCTCGTCGACTCGGAGGTGCCGGTGCTCGGGATATGCTTGGGCGAGCAGGTCCTCGGGATGTCGCAGGGAGGGGAGACGTACAAGCTGAAGTACGGTCACAGGGGGCAGAACAAGCCCGTGGTGGACCTCGTCTCGGGGAGGGGGTACGTCACCAGCCAGAACCACGGCTACGCGGTGGACCCCAAGAGCCTCTCAAAGACCGACCTCAAGCCCTGGTTCGTCAACGCGGACGACAAGAGCGTCGAGGGGCTCGTCCACGGGAGCAGGCCCGCGATCGCGGTCCAGTTCCACCCGGAGGCCGCGCCGGGGCCTTATGACACTGAGTTCGTCTTCGACAGGTTCGCAGAGATGATCCTGTCCCAGAGGAAGAGCACGGTAGGTGAGAGAGTTCGAAGCATGAAAGCGTGAAGAGCGCGCTAGTCCTGGGCAGCGGGGCAATAAAGATCGGAGAAGCAGGCGAAAGCCGTTGAATAGACGGCCGCCATTTCGACTACTCCGGTAGCCAATGCCTCAAGGCCCTCAGGGAGGAGGGGATACGCTCCATCCTTGTCAACCCGAACATCGCCACAATCCAGACGGACGACAAGATGGCGGACAAGATCCACTTCCTGCCGGTCAACCCCGAGTTCGTCACCGACGTGATCGAGAAGGAGAGGCCCGACGCGATCATGCTCGGGTTCGGTGGGCAGACCGCCCTCAACTGCGGGGTGGGGCTCTCTCGGCTCGGCGCCCTCTCGAAGTACGGGGTGAGGGTGCTCGGCACCCAGATCAAGGGCATAGAGGTGACGGAGGACCGCGAACTCTTCAAGGAGGCCATGCTCGGGATAGGGATCGCCTGCCCGAAGAGCAAGCCGGCCTACTCGGTGGAGGAGGCGCGCGCCGTGGTGAAGGAGATAGGGTTCCCCGTGATAATGAGGGTCGCGTACACCCTCGGCGGAAGGGGAGGGGGGGTCGCGCGGAACGAGAGGGAGCTCGACGACATCGTCCAGAGGGGGCTCAACCTCAGCATGGCTCACCAGGTCCTCATCGAGGAGTACATCGGCCACTGGAAGCAGATAGAGTACGAGGTGATGCGCGATGCGGACGACAACGGGCAGATAGTCTGCAACATGGAGAACGTCCTCGGCATGAGGGTCCACACTGGGGACAACATCGTCGTCGCGCCCTCGCAGACGATAACAAACCGGGAGTACCACATGCTCAGGTCGCTCTCGCTCAAGGCCGCAAGGAGGTGCGAGATAGTAGGGGAGTGCAACATGCAGTTCGCCCTCGACCCCAAGTCGGAGACGTACCGCGCGATCGAGATCAACGCGAGGCTCTCGAGGTCGTCTGCCCTCGCGTCGAAGGCGACGGGTTACCCGATCGCGTACATCGCGGCCAAGATATGCCTCGGGTACTCCCTCACGGAGTTGAAGAACAAGGTCACGGGCGTGACGACCGCCATGTTCGAGCCATCGCTCGACTACGTCGTCCTGAAGATGCCGAGGTGGGACACGAAGAAGTTCGAGGGGGCGTCGAGGGGGATAGGGACGGCGATGAAGTCGATAGGCGAGGTCATGGCGATCGGCCGCGGCTTCGAAGAGACCATCCAGAAGGCGGCGAGGATGCTCAACATAAGGTACGACGGGGTGATACGGCGCCTCCTCGAGGAGGACGACCTGGAGGTGCTAAAGTCCAGGCTGAGGAACCCCACCGACCAGATAATCTTCGACGTGGTCGAGGCCCTGATGGTCGGGATCCCCGAGGAGGAGGTCGCGAGGCTCAGCGTCATCGACCCCTGGTTCGTCAGCAAGCTCAAGAACATCGTGGACGCCTACCGCAGGGTAGAGCTCAGCGGGAGGGAGGGCGTGGACCGCGACCCGGAGGTCCTCCGGGAGGCCAAGCGGCTCGGCTTCTCAGACAAGCAGGTCGCCAACGCTGTAGAGATCGACGAGGACGACGTCCGCGCGATGAGGGAGAGGATGGGGATAACCCCCAAGGTGAAGGCAATAGACACGCTTGCGGCCGAGTGGCCCGCCCGGACGAACTACCTCTACGTGA
Organism: uncultured Nitrososphaerota archaeon; assembly: GCA_963838925.1. Taxonomy (GTDB): domain Archaea; phylum Thermoproteota; class Nitrososphaeria; order Nitrososphaerales; family Gagatemarchaeaceae; genus Gagatemarchaeum. The sequence goes on along the minus strand of CAWISW010000003.1, from coordinate 730,040 downwards.
CCTACAACGGCTCCACAGACGACGCCAAGCCGAGCGACAAGAGGAAGGTGATGGTGCTCGGGGCGGGGCCCTACAGGATAGGGAGCTCCGTCGAGTTCGACTGGGGGACCATGAACATGGCGTGGGCGCTCAAGGAGAGCGGGAAGGTCGACGAGGTCATAGTCGTCAACTGCAACCCGGAGACGGTCTCCACGGACTTCGACATGAGCGACAGGCTCTACTTCGAGGAGCTGACCGCGGAGCGGGTGCTCTCCATCTACGAGAGGGAGAAGCCCATGGGCGCGGTCCTCTGCGTCGGGGGGCAGACCCCGAACGACCTCGCGCTAGAGCTCGACAAGGAGGGCGTGAACGTGATGGGCACGACCGCCGACTCGATAGAGAGGGCTGAGGACAGGGAGAGGTTCGCGTTCCTGCTCGACAAGATAGGGATCCCACAGCCCGCGTGGGGGAGCTTCAGGTCGATGAAGCAGGCGCGGGAGTTCTGCGACAGGGTGGGCTACCCGGTGATAGTGAGGCCGTCGCACGTGCTCAGCGGGTCGGCGATGAGGGTGATCTGGGGGAGCAGGGAGCTGGAGAGCTTCCTGGTGAGGGCCGCCGAGGTCAACCCGAACTACCCCGTCACCATAAGCAAGTTCATGGAGGACGCGAAGGAGGTCGAGGTGGACGGGGTCTCGGACGGAGAGACGACGGTCATCGGCGCGATAATGGAGCACGTGCAGAAGGCGGGGGTCCACTCGGGGGACGCGATAATGACGATACCAACCGTCTCGGTCAGCAAGGCCGCGAAGGCGAAGATACGCGACTACACCCGGGCCATCGCCAAGGAGCTGGGCGTCAAGGGCCCTTTCAACATCCAGTACCTGTGCGTGAAGGACGACGTGGAGGTGATCGAGTGCAACCTCAGGGCCTCGAGGTCCCTGCCCTTCGTGTCCAAGTCGACGGGGACGAACCTCGTCAAGCTCGCCGCCTCAGTCATCCTTGGCGGGACGCTCGAGGGGATGGGGGACGTCCCTGAGCCCAAGCAGTTCGCTGTGAAGGCGCCCCAGTTCTCGTTCATGCAGATGGAGGGGGCGGAGCCGACGGTCGGGGTGGAGATGCGCTCCACCGGAGAGGTGGCGTGCTTCGGCGACACCCTAGCGGAGGCCATGAGCAGGGCCCTCATCGCGTCTGGCCTCAAGATCCCCTCGAAGGGGGATACGGGGATAATCCTCGCGGACGAGAACTCGGAGCTAGGCGAGGCGAAAGCCCTCGTCGAGGGGTTCAAGAAGGCGGGGATTGCCTTCGTGACCATCGACTCGCTCGCCCCGTTCCTCGGGGAAGGGACGAAGGTGGAGTCGCTCGACTCGATGCTCGACATGATCGGCAAGGGCAAGGTCGCCTTGATACTCTCGCTCAACACCAACCTCAACAAGATGAGGAAGGACCTCTACAAGGTCAGGCGCAAGGCGGTGGAGCTCCAGGTGCCGTTCCTCACGACGGTGGAGGAGGGAAGGGCGGTCCTGCTCTGCGTAAAGTCGCCCCTCAAGGCGCTGAGCTGAGTTCAGGCCCTGCTGAGGCGGGCGAGGAGTCCGTCTATCGGGACCCTCTCTTCGGCGCGGGTGCTCATGTTCCTCAGCGTCAGCTCCCCTGACTCCAGCTCCCTCTTCCCGATTATCACGACCCAGGCGAAGCCCCTCGAGCTCGCGTCTTCGAGCTGCTTGCCCAGGCTCTTCCCCCTGGTCCCCAGCTCGCTGCGCATCCCCCCGCCCCTCAGCGAGGAGACGGTGGTCAGCGCCCTCTCCGCGAGGGCGGGCTCGGTGTAGGCCACGTAGACCGATGGGTCGCGCTCGGATGCTGCGCCCGCCTTCCCCATTGAGAGGGCGATGCGCTCGACTCCGCCCGCCGCCCCGGTCGCCGGGAGGTCGGGCCTGCCGAAGAGCTTCGGGAGGACGTCGTACCTGCCCCCGCCGCAAAGGGAGCCGAGGTCGGGGTGCATCCGGTCCACCACCTCGAAGACGATCCCCGTGTAGTAGTCGAGGCCCCTCACGATGCTCAGGTTGTACTCCACATCCTTGACGCCCCTCGACTTTAGCGAGTCGCGAAGTGCGACAAGCCCCCCTCCAGCCGTGGAGGCGAGGTTCAGCTCCTCGAGACGCCCGCAGACCTCGTCCGGGGCGCCCCTCGTCCTCCCGAACTTCAGGAGCTCGGCCATCGCCTCCCTGCTCACGCCCTTACGCGCGTACTCCTCGGCAAGCTCCGCCTCGGTCTTCTTCTGGACCTTGTCGAGGGCCCTCATCATCTCGATCATCTTCTCGTCCGAGGAGACGCCCATGGACTGCCTGATGTACTCCTCCACGACGCGGCGGTCCCCCACCTCGAGGGAGAAGTCCTGGAGCCCGACCTTCTTGAAGAGGTTGTAGCACAGGTCCATTACCTCGGCGTCGGCCTCGACGCTCGGGTCCCCGAAGATTTCCACGTCCCACTGGTAGAACCACCTGTACCTCGCGTGCTGCGGCTCGTCGTAGCGCCAGACGCCTCCGTAGGAGGCGAGCTTGATGGGGGGCTTCAGCCCCTTCTTCGACGAGACGTTTCGCGTCATGCCCACGGTCAGGTCGAACCTGAGGCCGAGGTCGCGGTCGGCCTTGTCCTTGAAGGCGTAGATCTGGTCGTCCACCTGGGTACCGCTCTTCGCCCTGAGTACGGTCAGGCTCTCGAGGGGGCCGGGCTCCATCAGCCTGAAGTTGTAGGCGTGGGAGACCTCCTCGAACGCGCGACGGATCTTGAGGTGCTGGTCGAACTCGTCCGGCTCGATGTCCCGGATCCCGCGGGGCTGGGAGAGGTCCATCTAGCCCTTCCTTCCGCCAGCATGGAGCGCCGCTAGCTCGGCCAGCAGCGCGGTGATCTGGACCTCGGGGTTCGCCCCCATGGCGAGCCGGTAGTCGTACTCTGCGAGTATCTTTATCGCCTCGGCCGTGTTCTCTCCTTCGCCCTTCGCTATCTCCTCGTTCGCGAAGCGCAGGAAGTCGGATTCGGGGATGCCGTAGACACGGGTCAGCTCGATGAGCTTCAGCCTGGCCCCGGAAAAGTCCCCGCCCAGCGCGGTCTTTATGATCTCGGCGGCCCTCACCTTCACGCTGGTCCCGGTGACAGCGTTCACCTTCTCGAGCGTGACCTCCGTCCCTCCCGCAGAAGCGGCCTGGAGGAGGTTGATGGCCTGCCTCAGGTCCCCGTCGACGGTCGCGCTGATCGCGTCGAGCACCTTCTCCCCAACTTTCACTTCCTCGGCCTTTGCGATCCTCTTGAGGCGGGCGGTGACCTCTTCCGGCCCTATCCTCTTGAACCGGAAGATCGCGCAGCGGCTCTGGATGGGCTCGATGAGGTTCGAAGAGTAGTTGCAGATCAGGATGAATCGGGCGTTCCGCGACGTCTCTTCCATGATGCGCCTTAGAGCGGTCTGGGCGTCCTTGGTCATCTCGTCGGCCTCGTCGAGTATGACGAGCCTGAAGGGCACGCCCTCCCTCCTGTCGGAGTAGCTCGCGAAGTTCTTGATCCTGTCCCTGACCGCGTCGATCCCCCTCTCGTCGCTCGCGTTCATTGAGAGGGTGTAGTCGCGGGCGAGTTCCCCGAGGAGCTCCCGCGCAAGGACGAGCGCCGTGGTCGTCTTCCCAGAGCCCGGGGGGCCGGCGAAGAGGAGGTGCGGGAGCTCGCTCTTGTTCAGGAGGAGCGGCTTGAGGCGCTCCTTCACCTCTTCCTGGTTCACCAGGTCGTCGATCTTGTGGGGCCTGTACTTCTCAACCCACATAAGAGACTCGAGAGACATGAGACTGGCTGACCCCGCGGGCGCTTCCAGACTATATATCCGTGGAGTTCGGTCGCGCCGCTCCTCGGCAACTTTTATAACGAGAGACGGGCTCTGAGGGGACACCTACGGAGCGAGTAGTGTTGAGAGCGATTACATTGAGTGCCACAGGTCGCGGACCCACCACGACGAGGCTGCGGGTCGTGCTAGTGCTCGCGCTGTTTGCTGGAGTCTCGCTCGCCCTCGTCAGTCACGGGACCGTCGCCTACGGTGCGACGACAACTTCGACGACGTCGAGCGCGGGATACTTTGTCACGACTAGCCAGTCGAGCTATACCGGGAACACGACGGTGTTCGTGAGCGGGGTCGCGCCTTCCTTCGCCTCGGGCATCCTTGTCCAGATACTCCAGCCGAAGGGCGCGGTCGTGGCGGCGAACAGCGTTGGTCCAGCGCAGAACTCTAGCTTCACGACGTCGTTCCCAGCTGGAGGGCCGGCGTGGAACGTCACCGGTACGTACAGCGTCCTCGTCACCGCGGCGGTGGCCGACAGCACGGCGGCCCCCACGACCTTCAGCTCCACCTTCGAGTACACCGCGGTAGCCACCACCAGCACCACGAGCACGCCGACCGTCTCGACGTCATCCAGCCAACCCAACACCGGCGCTAACAGCGGCGTGAGCTTGGGGAGCGTGCTTCCGATAGTCGTGGCGGTGGTGGTGGTCGTGGCGCTCATGGGGTTCCTCCTGAGGTCCAGAGGTCGCAGGAAGCCCGCTGCGCGTGCTGCTCCGGTCGCGGCTCCTGCGCCCAAATGACGCGCACGCCGATAGACCTGGCCCCCCGAACCCTCGAGCCTCACTAGAGAAAGGAAAAGAAAGGGGGCGGGGCGGGAGGGGCGACAGTAGCCTTTGAAGATACTCCTTCTCGACGCAGACGAAGTCGCTTCAGCGTGCCCTATGAGAGAGTGCATCGATGAGATGTCGCGCGCGTTTTCGCTTCAAGCGAAAGGAGGGTTTCAGAGCCCGCTGAGGTCTAGGCTCTCCGCCCCTTCAGGCGACGTGCTGGTGATGCCCTCAATGGCGATGAGGAAAGAGTCCGAGGGGAGCGTGAAGGTTGTGAGCGTCTTCCCGCACAACAAGGGAGGCGTGCCATCGATCAACGCGGTCACCATCCTGATCGACGGAGAGACTGGCGAACCTAAGGGCATGCTCTCGGGTGGCGTCCTTACGGCGATAAGGACGGGCGCGGTCTCCGGGCTCTCCTGCAGGTACCTCGCGAGGAAGGATGCCAAGACGCTCGGGATAGTCGGCGCCGGGGGCATGGCTTTTCAGCAGGTCAACGGCGTCGTGTCCGAGCTCCGCTCGATAAGCAAGGTCAGGATATTCTCCATGGACCCCGCCGGTAGCAAGGCTCTGGCGAGGAGGTGCTCTGATTCGCTCAGAGTGGAGGCCCAGGTCGTCGAGAAGGTCGAGACGTGCGTCCGCGGGAGCGACGTGCTGGTAACCGCCACGACCTCGAAGACCCCGGTCTTCAAAGGGTCGGCCGTCGATGACGGGACCCATGTCATCGCGATGGGCTCGTACAGGCCGGAGGCCCGCGAGGTGGACTCTGACTTTGTGTCTCGGGCGTCTATCTTCGTCGACTCGAAGGAGGCGGTCCTCGAGGAGGCGGGCGACCTGCTGATACCGATCAAGGAGGGGAGGGTGTCCAAGAGAGCGATCAAGGCCGAGCTGTCCGAGCTCGTGGGCGGGAAGAGGCGCGGGCGGACATCCAGGACAGAGGTCACGTTCTTCAAGTGCGTGGGCCTGGCTTTCGAAGACAACGCCGCTGGATGGCTAGCCTATCGCCGAGCGCTGAGAATGGGCATCGGAAAGTGGTCGGAACTCTAAAAGTCGCGCATAGACTTAATTATGCGGGATTGTTTGTTCGGCAGTCCCCATAACACAGAAAGGAGTTGTTGATTTTCTATTGGAGGACCCCGGAACAGAGGTAGCGAAGATATTCGAGCAAAGGGAGAGGGAGTTCCTTCTCGCGCCCGTGAGGGTTACCATGAAGACCTCGACCGAGCAGATGGAGGTCGGGGACCTCGTCCTGAACAAGGCGAAGGAGGGGGAGCGGATCGAGATGCCCCGATGGGTCGCCGAGGAGCTCGTGGCGCTCGAGCTCGCCGAGATGCAGGAGGAGTCGTTCGACGTCGAGATATTCAAGGCGCTCACGAGGGAAAAGATTCTCACGTCTCCCCAGCTCTCGCCCCTAGAGGCCAACTTCTACATCCGGATGCGCAGACGGCTAGCGGCGGTCCGCGTGGGAGTGGAGAGGGGGAAGTACAAGCGCGAGGACTATGAGAAGCTGAAGACGACGAGCTACGACCTGATAGGCAGGAGGCTGAGCAAGCTCCTCTCGATGAGCTCCTCGGCCAGCGTCCAGACCATCGCCGACAGGATCACGCCAGAGGAGAAGGCGTTCTTCACCATGTCTAGTTCCATATCCGCAGCTTGGAAGAAAGCGCTTCTGGGAGACCAATAGCACCATGGCAGTAATATCGAGGGGGTTGTCGGAGCTCTTCGAGGAGTTCCTCAGAGGCTTCGAGGACAAGGACGGCGAGCGGAAGTACCAGGTGATCCTGGCCCAGCTCGCCGCGTCCGGCAGGAAGTCGGTCATCGTCGACTACGAGGACCTGATCCACTACAACACCGACCTCGCGGAGAGCATGCTGAAGGACCCGGACAGGGCGCTCAAGGAGTGCAAGTCGGCCGCCTTCGAGGTGCTCAGCACGGAGAACCCCAGCTACGCGGGCGAGGTCAAGAAGAGCCTGACGGTGAGGCTCCGCGGCGTGACGGACAGGGTCCCCCTCCGCAAGGTAGACACGTCCCATCTCGACAAGATGATCGCGTTCGCGGGGATGCTCGTGCGCACGTCCGAGCTCCGGCCGCTCCTCGTCGATGCGGCCTTCGTCTGCCCGGACGGGCACACGACGCGGGTCCTGCAGGAGGGCCCGAGCATCAAGAAGCCGGCGAAGTGCGAGGCGTGCAACGAGACTAGGAACCTCGAGCTCGACCAAAAGGACAGCAGCTTCATCGACAGCCAGATCCTCAGGGTCCAAGAGCTGCCGGAGGAGCTCCCGCCCGGGCAGCTCCCGCGGTTCTTCGACATCGACGTGGAGGGCGACATCGTGAACACCGCTAGGCCCGGGGACAGAGCAATCATGACCGGGATAGTAAGGGCGGAGCAGGACTTCGCGTTCGGGACGCCCAGGAGCAGGTCGTTCCGCTCGAAGATCGACGCGAACTACATCGAGGTGGTCGGGAAGGAGCCCAGCCAGGTACACATCACAAAGGAGGACGAGGCGATAATCAAGAGCATCGCAGCCGGCGCGGACGCCTACCCCAAGCTCATCAAGTCGATGGCGCCCGGGATACTAGGGCACGAGGCGGTGAAGGAGGCCATCCTCCTCCTGCTGGTGGGCGGGCCGCAGACGGTGCTGCCGGACGGGACGAAGCTCAGGGGAGACATCAACGTCTTCCTGGTAGGCGACCCCGGCGTGGCCAAGTCCGAGATGCTGAAGTTCGCCGCGCAGGTCGCGCCGAGAGGCATGTTCGCCTCTGGAAGGGGCTCGACGGCGGCCGGCCTCTCCGCGGCCGTGATTCGAGAGAAGAACACGCTGATGCTAGAGGCGGGCGTGGTGGTACTCGCAGACCAGGGGATTGCCTGCATCGACGAGTTCGATAAGATGAAGCCCGAGGACAGGAGCGCCCTGCACGAGCAGATGGAGCAGCAGTCCTACCATCCCTCGACGGAGATTCTGCTTTCAAGTGGAAAGGTCAAGATAGGAGACTACGTCGAAGAAGCGATCCGGTCGCATCCGGACACGGTCGAGGAGGGAAAGGACTGCGAGATCGTCCGAGTGAAGTCTTCCGACAAGATATTCTCTGTCGACCTGTTTGATGGCAAGGTCGAGAAGACCGCGATAGCAAACCTCAGTCGCCACCGGGCGCCAGACCGCTTCGTCAAGGTGAGTTTCTCCAATGGCAGGTCCGTTGTTGTGACTCCGGAGCACCCCGTCTTCTCCTTCGATGGGGTGGGGATGTCGACGGTCTCGGCCGAGAACCTGAAGGTGCGAGCGTTCGTCCCTGGCCCGACAATTATTCCTAACTCCGCGATGGCTGTCCCATTGACCGCTGTCGCCGGTTCTAAGCGGTCTAAGGATGTCATCCAGCCCGAGGTACTGACGCTCAAGACGGCAAGGATACTCGGGTACCTCGTCACGGAGGGCAACTTCTACGTCGGATCGTCTGTCGAGGTCGACTTCACGAACTTGGACGAGAGGCTACTGATTGAGATGAGAGAGCTGATGCTCGAGGAGTTTGGCCTCGAGCCAACAATCAGGATCTCCGAGGGAAGATGGGCCGGACTTAGGTACGTCTCGACAACTCTCCATTCTTGGTTAGGCGAGAACTTCCCTGAGATGATGTGCAAGGCGAGAAGCAAGAGGGCGCCCGCCAAGATTCTCGGGGCATCAGTCGCACTCGTCAACGAATTCCTCAAGACTGCATTTCTCGGCGATGGTGGTGTCGAGACGGACGCTGTGTGCTATCGCACTGCGTCCCGCGGCCTTGCGGAGGACTATCAGGACCTTCTCCTCAAATTGGCGATCGCGTCCAGAATAGACGTCGACAGGTCCAACGACTCTTTCAAGGTATACATCACCGGCGATTGTCTGGGAGATTTCCTTCAGAAAGTAGTGGACCCGCGGGACCCTAGACGCGCCAAGGTCCAGAGGCTAGTCGCAAGGAGCCGGAGAAACAACAGGAGCCATGACGTGCTCCCGACAAGCGTTGCGAAGACGCTCATACAACTCCTTGAGGACGCCGGACTGACCTATGACGGATCCTTCTGGCGCCACCTAAAGTCAGGCGATGGAATCACCAAACCCACCGTAGAACGACTGCTTGGTAAGATAGAAGCGAGGCGCGACAAGGTTCTCATGCTCCTCCCCGAGGAGGACACTGTCAAAGGGCTTCGCGCTTTGACAGGCTGGTCGCAGCAGAGGCTCGCTGACGAGTGCGGCCTGCGGAGGTCGACCATTGAGTACACCGAGCGCGGAGGATATGGTGAAGGGCAAGTTCGAGAGCTGCTCGAGAAGACCCGCCGTGCGATTACTGAAAGGTTCGCATCGCTCACAGGAACTGTTCAGTTCATCAGAGGCATGATGGGGTTGCGTTTCCTTAGGGTGACCGACGTCGAGATTGTCCCCAATGCGGGCGAGAAGAAGACCGCATGGGTCTATGACGTTACCGTGGAGCCCCGACACAACTTCGCCTCGGCGGGCGTCGTGCTGCACAACACCGTAACTATCGCCAAGGGAGGCATATACGCTACGCTGAACGCGAGGACCGCGATTCTCGCGGCGACAAACCCCATCCTAGGCAAATACAACCCCTACCAGAACTTAATCGACAACATCACGCTCCCAATCCCGCTGCTGACGAGGTTCGACCTGATATTCGTCCTTAGGGACACGCCAATCCCAGGGCAGGACGAGAAGCTGGCGACGCACATCCTCGACGTCCACAGGAAGAGGGCGTACGTCGACTCGCCCCCCATACAGTTCGAGCTTCTCAAGAAGTACATCGCCTTCGCGAAGAACTACTCGCCGGTGCTCACGATGGAGGCGGAGAACAGAATCAAGGAGTACTACCTCCAGCTGAGGAGGAGCGTCGCCGAGGGGCAGATAGGGGCGACCCCAAGGACGCTGGAGTCCCTGATACGCCTCGCGAGCGCGAAGGCCAGGCTGATGCTTAGAGAAGAGGTCACCGAGGACGACGCGCTCACCGCAATCTCCCTGATGAACAAGATGGTGGAGGACGTCCTCACCGACACGGAGACCAAGACGAAGGGAGACTTCGGCATCCTCCTCGGGCAGCCCGCGGGCGAGAGGGGGAAGCTCGCGACGGTGATGGACACCCTGAGGGCGCTGGAGGGCCCGGACAGGAAGCCTATCGAGGCGAAGGTCTTCAAGCAGGAGCTGATGAGGACCAACAAGTTCGCGAACGAGGACGAGGTGGACAACCTGATCAAGAAGATAACCAAGGAAGGGATAATCTTCGAGTCGAAGCCCGGGTTCTTCAGAAGAGTCCAGGGCTAGAAGGGAGGCGGCCTGACATCCTCGTGCGGAGCTCTGCCGAGGCGAGGGAGGGTGCCCGGCCGTGAAGGTGAAGGACCTTCCGCTCCCTGAGGACTTCACGACCTTCCTGAACTCGCAGGGGTTCGTCGAGCTCTATCCCCCGCAGGCCGCCGCAGTCGATGCCGGGCTGCTCGACGGGAGGAGCCTCCTGATTGCGAGCCCGACGGCGTCAGGCAAGACCCTGATAGCCGCGCTGGCAGCCTACAAGAGGATCGTCGAGGAGAAGCGCAAGGTCGTCTACCTCAGCCCGCTGAGGGCGCTCGCGTCCGAGAAGTACGCGGAGTTCCGGAACCTCCTCGAGAGGTTCGGGGTGAAGTGCGTGATCTCGACGGGCGACTTCGACTCGGCGGGGGAGGCGCTCAGGAACTACGACCTCCTGGTCCTCACCAACGAGAAGTTCGACTCCCTCCTGAGGCACGGGATAGCGTGGCTCCCCGACGTGGGGCTCTTCATCTCCGACGAGGTGCACCTCGCCGGGAGCGGCGACAGGGGGCCGACGCTCGAGATGATACTCACCAAGGTGATCCACAGCGGGGTGAGGGCGCAGCTCCTCTCGCTCTCGGCCACGGTGAGCAACGCGGAGGAGATCGCGAAGTGGCTGAGGTCGGACCTCGTCGAGCTGACGTGGAGGCCGGTGCGCCTCCGCGAGGGGGTGTACGACCACGGGCGCGTGTGGTTCGGCGACCTCCAGGGGGAGATCGAGACCGTCAGGTCCACCTACGGCGCGGCGATAGACGTCGCCATAGAGTCCGTCTCGACCGGCGGGCAGTCGCTGATCTTTGCCTCCACTAGGAGAAGGGCGGTGAGCCTCGCCACGAAGGCCTCAGAGCTCACGTCGAGGTACCTGGGGGAGGCGGAGAGGCTGGCGTGCGGCGAGGCGGCGAGGAAGATCCGCGAGTCCGGGGAGGAGACGGGGCTCAGCAGGCTGCTGGCCGACATCGTGACGAACGGGGCGGCCTTCCACCACGCGGGGCTGCCGCACGAGCACAGGAAGATAGTCGAGGACGCGTACCGGGAGAGGGCAGTGAAGGTCCTCGCGAGCACGCCCACGCTAGCCGCCGGCGTGAACCTCCCGGCGAGGAGGGTGGTGATAGCTGACCTCTCGAGGTACGACGGCGAGGCGGGGATGAACGCCCCCATCTCGGTCCTGGAGTACAGGCAGATGGCCGGGAGGGCCGGGAGGCCTCAGTACGACGAGTACGGCGAGACGGTGATTATCCCGCCCCCGAGCTACAGCCCCGAGGACGCGATGCGGCGCTACGTCGAGTCGAGCCCCGAGCCGATAGAGTCGAGGCTCGGGGGTGAGAGGGGGATGCGCGTCCACCTTCTTGCCGTGATAGCCAGCCGGATGGGGATCACGAGGGAGGAGATAGACTCCATCTTCTCGAAGACGCTGCTCGCGGCCCAGACGGGGAAGGAGGGGGTCGCCAGGCACGTCGACGCGGCGATGGGATACCTCTTCGCTGAGCAGCTGATAGTCGAGAAGAGCAGGGCGTTCCACGCGACCGGCTTCGGGAAGAGGATCTCGACGCTCTACATCGACCCGCTGACCGGTGTCCTGTTCAAGAAGAACATGGGCGGCTTCGAGCCAGGCCCCGACCACACCGTGAGGCTGCTCCACCTGATCGCGAGGGCTCCTGACTTTGAGCCGAAGTTCCCCATGAGGGAGAAGCACTACCAGCAGGCGTACGACTTCCTCGAGTCGAACAGGTTCTCTTTCTCGCTGGGCGACGAGCGGAGGAGCTCGTCGTTCATGGAGTACGAGGACATCCTGCAGGAGGTGAGGACGATAATGGTGCTCGACTCGTGGATAGACGAGCAGAAGGAGGACACGATCCTCGAGAGGCTCGGCGCGGAGCCCGGGGACCTCCACAGGGCGGTCGACAGCGCGGACTGGCTCCTCTACTGCCTGAGCGAGCTGGGGAAGCTCTTCGGCAAGTACGAGGTCGTAAAGGAGGCGGGGTTCCTGAGGAAGAGGGTGGAGAAGGGCGTCAAGGCGGAGCTCGTCGAGCTCACGAAGATCCGCGGCGTAGGGAGGGCGAGGGCGAGGTCGCTCTACAACTCGGGGTTCAAGACGATAAAGTCGATACGGGACGCGCCCGCGGAGAAGCTCGGGCTCGTCGAGAAGATAGGCCCGGTCACGGCGAGGAAGATCAAGGAAGAGGCAGCCCGTTGAGGACCAACGGGTTCGCGCTCTTCAGGGGCGAGGGCGCCCCCGCTCTCGCCCGGGGGGCCGAGCGGCGGGTGAGGAGATACGCGGAGAGGGTCCTGGTCAGCGCGGGCGGAGAGTTCGAGGAGATTGGCGCCTCCAGGCTCTCCGGGAAGAAGGAGGTGGCGCTCGCGTTCTCGCTGGAAGCAGGGAGCCTCCCGCTGGTGCACGGCTACGCACGCGAGGGTGGCGAGCTCCCGGGGGGCGAGTACGCGCTTCTGGGAAAGGGAGAGGCCGGTTACTACGGGGCGAGGGACGCGCTGGGGACGAGGGGGCTCTGGGTGGTACGCCGGGGGCGGGGCGCGGGCTCCATGTCCAGCGACTACCGGCTGCTCGGGGGCAGGGGAGAGCTGATCCCTCCCGGGACGACCTGCGAGAGGGTGAGGGTGAGGAGGGCGGCCAAGCTCGAAGACGCGAGGCGCGCCCTCACATTCGGTGATGCCGCGAAGGAGCTCGCGGCCATCCTCGAGGGGTCGGTGGAGGAGCGGGTGCGCGGGGAGGAGCGGGTCGCAATATCGTTCTCCGGCGGGCTCGACAGCTCGCTGCTGGCGCTGCTCGCCTCGAGGCACACTGACGTTGTGCTCTGCTCCGCGTACGCCCCCGGCTCGAGGGACGAGGGGCAGTCGGAGAGGGCCGCCTCGCTCCTGGGGCTGCGGCTGAAGACGGCGGTCCTCGACGAGAGGGCGGTGGCGAGGATTTTGGATGGGGCCGAGCTGCCCCCGGGGGAGGCGACCCTCATGGACAGGGCGCTCTGGTGCATCTACACGACGACCAGCGAGCTCGCGAGGAAGAACGAGGCGAGGATGATGATCCTCGGCCAGCTGGCGGACGAGCTCTTCGGCGGCTACATGAAGTACGCAAAGGCCGCGGCGCAGGGCGCTGGGGTCGCTGAGAGGATGATGGCGGAGGACGTCAGGGCGTGCGCGGAGAGGGGCTTCTTGAGGGACGAGGCCGCATGCTCCGCGTCGTGCGAGGCGAGGTTCCCGTACGCGGACTCGAGGGTCGCCTCGTTTGCCGCTGGGCTCCCGCTCGGCTACAAGATCAGGGAGGGCGAGCGCAAGGCCGTCCTCCGGGCCGCGGCGCTCGAGCTGGGGCTCCCCGGGGAGCTCGCTGCGGCTCCCAAGAAGGCGGCGCAGTTCAGCTCGGGAGCGGCGAAGCTGCTGAAGAGACGGTAGGGCCGCCATTCCTTTTATCGCAGGCAATCATCCCCCGGGCCTATGACACCAGAAGGACAAGCACCCAAGGGGAAGCTGGTAGGATTCAAGCCCTTGCAGGAGAGATACTGCTACTACTCGCTGGACGACGGCACCGTCCTGGGAGTCAAACCCGTAATGGTCAAGGTGTTCAGGCTGCTCGGCCCCGACGGGCGCCCGGGCAACGGCCCTGACGGAGCCCCCGCGTACTTCTATCAGACGCAGAACGTCACCCAGGTCCTGACGCCTGAGGAGTACAAGGTAATGTCGAACCGCGACCTCCAGGAATAGATCCGAGGGCTCCCTTCCCCTTGCCGTCCAAAGCAGGAAGGGGCAGGTACCTGCCAGCGGAGGACACTTACCTCCTGCGGGACTCCCTCGAGCCCTTCCGCGGCGAGACGTGCCTCGAGATAGGCTTCGGGAGCGGCGCGGTGCTGGAGGGGGCGGCGAAGAGGTTCAGGCTGGCGGTCGGGACCGACGTGATGGGCCGCGAGGAGGCGAGGCTGGCCCTGGGTTCGGGATGGGAGCTGGTGCTCGCAGACAGGGCGAAGTGCTTCCGTGACCGGGTCTTCGACCTGGTCTTCTTCAACCCGCCCTACCTGCCCTCGGTCCGGATAGAGGACCTGGCAGTCGACGGGGGCCCCACCGGGACGGAGGTCGCGGTCGCCTTCCTCGAGGAGGCCCTGAGGGTGCTCAAAGACCAGGGGACGGTCGTCGCACTCCTCTCGGACGAGGGCGACGTGGGAGCCTTCCTCACCCACTGCGACAACCTCGGCCTCGAGGTCGAGTCCGTGGCGGAGAAGAGGGTCTTCTTCGAGACCCTGTCGGTCTTCACGATAAGGAAGGGGAAGGCCGGCCGCCGCAGCCGCCAAAGCTAATACGCTTCCTCCTGCGGGAGTCTCTGCGTTGGCATCAGTCAAGCCCCGGGAGCTCGTCCTCGCCGGCCTCGTCCTCGTGCTGCTCGCGGCGCCCATGGGCATCGCGCACGCCGAGACCCTGGGCCAGTGGACGAAGACCACCAGCTACCCCCTCGCGCTCGCGGGAGACTCGTGCGTGGCGGTGTCGGCCCGGGTCTACTGCGTCGGAGGCTTTGGCGGAGGCGGCAACAGCCACAACCAGGTATACTACGCCACGCTCGGCTCGTCCGGGATAGGCAGCTGGTCGGCGGGCCCTGCATACCCGACGGCGGTCGACAGCGCGGCGTGCGTCAACGCCACCTCGAGCGTCTACTGCGTCGGCGGAGAGGACTACCCCAACAACGTGAGCAACGTCTACTTCGCTCAGGCGTCATCATCAGGCCTCGGGTCGTGGTCCAGCGTCGCCTCGTATCCCAGCGCCCTGGCCGGGATCTCCTGCGTCGTGTATTCGGGGTACATCTACTGCGTGGGAGGGTTCAACGGGAACGGCGACGAGGTCAGCTCGACCTACTACGCTTCGATCTCCTCGGGCCTGAGCTCTTGGTCGGGCACGACCCAGTACCCCTTGGCCGTCGACAGGGCCTCGTGCGTGGTCTATGCGAGCGACATCTACTGCGTGGGGGGCGAGACCGAGACCGGCTCGAACCAGAACAGCCCGATATCGAGCGCGTACTACGCCCCTCTGACCTCTTCCGGTATCGGCCAGTGGACGGCCGCGCTCTCGTACCCCACGTCCCTCGCGTCGATGTCGTGCGCCCCGTACTCCGGCTACGTCTACTGCGTGGGAGGGTACGACAGCAACCTGCTCAGCAGCACCGACGCTTACTTCGGGCAGTCGTCTCCCCTGGGGGTGAGCTCCTGGAACGGCGCGACCCAGTACCCGACGCCCATCGACACGAGCTCGTGCGTCGCCGCGTCTGGCTACTTGTACTGCGTGGGTGGGAATTCGGTCAACCAGAACAGCCAGACGCTGCTGGCCCCCATAGCTTCGACGTACTACGCCCAGATCTCGGGTGCGGTGACGCAGACGTCGACGACCCCAGAGTTCCCGGTCGCGGCAGCGATACCGGTCACCCTCGCGCTGGCGCTCTTCGTGGTGGCGGGCGCGAGCCGGCTGACGAAGAAGAAGGGCGACTGAGCGCTAGAGGCCGAGGCTGTTGATGGCGGCCCCGGAGTTCCCGTCGAGGACGAACACTATCTTGTTGCCCTTGTGGTCGTAGCGGACGAACCAGACCGGGACGTGGAGCAGCTCCCCCTCCGCGACGTCCATGTCGGTGTGAATCTGCTGGATCATGTGGTGCGCCTCGTGCGCCTTCTGCGACTGGAGCTGGTCGACGAGGGTCTTGGCCTGTCCCTGGGCGACGTCCTCGCTGATGTCGCCGTTGAGGACCTTGATGCTCTTGTCTATCTTCGAGACGTCGAATATCACCCTCTGGCTCAGGTCGAAGGTGTAGTCCTTGGGCTGGTACTCGGTGAGGTCCTTCATCGCGACCACGGGGAAGTTGTAGTTCATGTCGAGCTGGAAGGTCTTCCTCCCGCCTCCTCCGCCCATCCCCATGCCCATACCGTAGAACATCGTCCCGGGCAGTCCGCCGGAAAGCATCCCGCCCCTGAAGCCTCCGAACAACGACGACCTCGTCGAGCCGAGCATGCTTGCCATGTCGAACGACCTTCTCCTTCCTCCGCCGCCGAAGCCTCCGCCCCTGCCACCGCCGAATCCACCCATCACCCCTATCAGCGCTGCGGTCGTGGCAATCTGGCCCACCTGCTGCATCTCGTCTACCGCTACGATCTGCGTGCGAGCAGAGACGGGGATGATCCAGTAGGGGATGAAGGTGGCGGTCATCTCCTCGAGGGTCGACTCCTCGTGCAGGTGGTGCCTGAAGATGCCCTTGTCCATCATCGCCTGGACCTTGGCCTCGACCTGGTCTTTTGTGACGTTAAGCGGCAGCATGGTGTGCTTCTGGATGTCCTTCCACCCCTGGTTGCCCAGCGTGATGCTCGTCCCGCAGTACTCGCAGGTGATCACCATCTCGCCGAACTTCGGCGATATGGGGGCGCCGCAGCTAGGGCACTTGAGCGCGGTGGCGTCAGCGGGGGCCACAACTGGCCCGCTCCTTTGCTGAACCGACGCTCCTCCGGCGCCCTGCTGGGCGGGCTGCGCGCCTCCTCTGGGGGCGACGCTGGAGCCGCACTTGTAGCAGAACATCGCACCGTCAGGGAGCTGGGTGCCGCAGTTCGGGCAGTTCATCCTTCGCTACACCTTCGACCCGCAGTTGGGGCAGAACTTTACCTGACCGGTGAGCGCCGTGCCGCAGTTGGGACAGAACTTCGACTTCCCCGCTGTCGCTTGCTGCTGTGCCGGGGGCTGCTGTTGCTGCTGCACCGGGGCTGCCTGAGCGGCTCCGCAGTTCGGGCAGAACGCAGTGTTGAGGGGGATTATCGAGCCGCAGTTGGAGCATGACCTGGTCGGGCCTTGGTTTATGCCTCCCATGCCACCCATCATCGCGGAGCCGAACGCCCCGCCGACTCCCACTCCCGCGCCCAGTCCCACGCCTAGGCCAGCGCCCACGCCGGCCACCCCGGAGGGGTTCTTCGCCGCGTCGGTCATCGCCTGGCCCGCCTGGTACTGGAGGTAGTTGACGCCGAGGACCTGCATCTGCGACCTCGTGTCGATGGCCTTCTGGACCTCGTCAGGCAGGCTGATGGTGAGGCCGGATATCTTGTTGATCTCGACGCCGTACTGGCCGATGTTGTCGGGCGCGGACGCGAGTATCATCTGCTCGACGTTCGTCAGGTTGCCCGCCAGGTCTGTGACCTTTAGGCCCTGGGCCTTCATCTTCCCGAGGGCGTTGTAGAGGAGTATGACCATCTGCTCCTTCAGCCTGTCCTCGACGTCCGCGGAGGTCTCGGCGTTGAATGTGCCCACGAACTGGTTGATGAAGTTCTCAGGCGAGGAGACGCGCCACCTGTACTCCCCGAAGACCCTGAGGTTCACGATCCCGAAGGTCGGGTCCGTGAACTGGTAGGGCTGTGTGCTCCCGAACTTGCCGTCCATGAACCTCTTCTGGAGGTAGTAGACCTCGGCCTGCTGGACCACACCGGTGAAGAACTTCAGGAGGTTCTTCACGACTGGTGCGTTGAAGTCAGTGAGCGCGTACCTGTTGGGCTGGTCGAAGTACGTCAGGACCTTCCCGTCCCTGTAGAACACCGCGATCTCGTCCTCCCTCACGACGATGTTGTCGTTCAGCACTATGTTTCGGGGGACCTTCCACATCACGTTGTCCTGCTTGTACTGGGTCTCCCAGTTTATCTCGGTCGAACCGAAGACGCTCCCTCCAGTCGCAGGGATGGGGGCGTCAGGGCCCGCCGCAGGCTTCTTTCCGAACAAGCTGACCATAGTCTAATCTCTCCTTTTGGCTCACTGCTTGACCAATATACCCTTTACCGCTTCCATCCTCACGCCCCACTTCTGCTTGAAGTCCGAGACGGCCCCACCGACTCTGGCGAGGGGCGCCATTATCGAGGCCTGGTTGGCGGGGTCGTACACGAGGTTTGGAGAGGAGGTGGCGGCGACCAGCGCGAATGCGGAGCTCACAAAGTCATAGTCGTTGTCGTAGAGCTGGTTGAGCCTGTTCTGGTCGATGGTGATGCTCGCCACCCAGCCCGAGTATCCCTGCTCGGCGTGCCTGACCTCCCCCGCTATCTGCTGGATCTGGGCGATGAGGGAGCCGACGTTCGTCAGGTTTGTGAAGTCGCCCGAGGAGGCCATCTGCTTCCTGACGCCCTCGAGGTTCGACTTGGCGAGGATGAGCTTGTCGGCGACCTGGTTGCGGAGCATGTCGTCCGCCACGCGGAGGTCGTCGAGCTTCCTGTAGTTCCTCAGTCCCGGGATGAGGAGCTCTAGGTTCTTCTGCGGACCCCTGCTCGCGTTCACTTGGTTTCTGATATCAGGACTGTCTTGTGACAACGAAATGCACCAGTTGGGCTTCGGCGCCTCCACCATGATATAAAGCCTGTAGGTGATTCTGAGCGGAGAGAACGGCTCAGACTGTCAGTTCTTTCGCGTGCTCTCGGACGAACTTCTCTGCGTCGAGGACGGCCTTGCAGCCGTCGGCAGCTGCCGTGACGGCCTGCCTGTACTTGAAGTCCCTGACGTCCCCGGCGGCGAAGACCCCCGGGACGCTGGTCTCTGTCTCGTTCCTGACCTTGATGTAGCCGTTGGGCTCGAGCTCGAGCTTCCCCTCGAAGAGCTTGGTGTTGGGCTCGTAGCCGATCGCTACGAAGACGCCGTCGACAGCGAGCTTGGTCTCCTGGCCCGTCTTGAGGTCCTTGACCGCCAGCCCCTCCACCTTCCCGTTCCCTATGATGTCGGTGACCACGCTGTTCCAGTTGAACTTGATCTTGGGATTCTTGAACGCCTCGTCGCTGAGCGCCGCGCTGGCCCTGAGCTCCCCTTTCCTGTGCACGACCTGGACTGAGGAGACGAGGTTCGTCAGGAACGTGGCCTCCTCCATCGCGGTGTCCCCTCCCCCGACCACGGCGACGTTCTTGCCCTTGAAGAAGAAGCCGTCGCAGACGGCGCAGTTGGAGACGCCCTTGCCCTGGAGCCTTGCCTCGGACGGGATGTTGAGGCGTCTTGGGGTCGCGCCCGTCGCCACTATCACCGAGAGGGCGCGCACGTTCGCGCCTCCGGACGTCTCCAGCTCGAACGGGTAGCTCCCAAAGTCGACGTTGACGATGTCCTCCTGGATCATCCTCGCCCCGAGGCGCTGCGCCTGGCCCTTCATCCTCTCCATGAGCTCAGGGCCCAGGACGGGGTCTGGGAAGCCTGGAAAGTTCTCGACTTCGCTGGTGAGCATGAGCTGCCCGAGGGGGACGCTCCCCATGTACATGACCGGGCTCAGGTTGGCCCTCGACCCGTAGATCGCTGCTGTCAACCCGGCGGGGCCTGAGCCGATGATGACCAGCTTCTCCAGCGATTCCATGTCGATAATTGGCCCCAAGGGGCTGATAAACATATGCGCAGAAAACGGTGACTAGGTAACGGCTCCGCTACTTCAGGGCGGCCTTGATGCCAGCCAGGCTCTGCTTTGAGGGGTCGTATCTGACCTTGGCCGTGTCTAGGAGGTAGTTGATCTCGATGCCGTGGACCCCGGGCAGGCGCTTGATGGTCTTCACCAGCCTCTCGGTCTGTCCGGGCTGGTCCGCTCCCTCTATCGCGAAGATGCTCGTGGCCAAGAAGTCCGCCTGGTCTTTCATAGACCGATGTCGGGTGCCTGCCCGATTTAAGGGGACGAGTTTCTATTGCACTCTATTGCAATCGCTCGTTTTGGCGTTTGGCGTGTTTTCTATATAAGGCCTAGAGGTCGAATATCACCGAGTGGTCGTCCACCATGAACTTGGGGGTCTTGTGGAGCAGCGCAAACTGGCATCGCACCCACTCCTCGATAAACAGCGTCCCTTTCTTGCCCAAGTTGTGCGTGAGGGTGATCGTTATCTTCCCCGGAGCGAGGAACTCGCTGTACTCGAAGGCGTTGATGTAGCTGGCCGAGGTCCTGAACCCCTCAAGGACGTTCTCTATCGTGAAGGCGCCCATCTTGGCGATTATGAAGGTCTTTGCGATGCTCTCCCCCGCGGTCTTGGCCGCTGCTGTCACAGCCTCGTCGGTCGAGCCGTCCAAGATCGTCCTGAAGGTCGAGGCAGGGATCTTGATGACCTGGAACCGTTTCATGAGTCGGTCGTAGTGAGAGTAGCTCAGGAAGAGCTGGTTGACGAGGGTGTTGACGCTGACGTTCTGCCTCTTCGCGTCCTCCTGGAGGTCCCTGAACGCGTCCTCCTCTATCCTGAAGGTCGCGGTCACTGTCTTGGTGGCCATTTTGTCTCCACAAAAGTCGAGGACGACCTCTGTTAAAGGTTATGACTTTCTAGGGAAAACGGCCGCCCAATGTTCGGGATAGAGGAGAAAACGGCGAGCGCAAATCATTCGGTTCCATTGCTGAAAATACGTCCGCTCCATATACTCTAGAGATGACTGCAATTCCGACAACACATGTCTACACTGAGGAACAAGCTGCCGCTGAAGGTAATGGTGCCGATACTGGTGATCTCGCTGTTCGCCGTCGGTTCGTTCGCGACCTCTGTCGGAGTCACGACGCAATCGTTCGCGGGCCAGGCGGGAGTCAACTATACCGTCACCGGAGGCTTCTCGGCCGCCAGCAACGGATTCCAAGTAGTGCAATCGACGGCGACCGCATCGGCCCAGCCATGCACGTGGGCTAACGCCGGGACGTGCGCGACAGCCCTGACTGCGGGCGACTGGTACTATTCAGTCACCCTGACGATAGCGGCATCTGCGCAGACCTCGCACACATACACCACGACAGTCGAGTGGAACACCGGGAGCGGATACGTGACCCTCGGGTCGCTGACTCTGACCACCGGAGCCACCATCACCGCAGGGCAGACGATGACGTTCAACATCGACACGGCCCTGACGTCGTTCAGCGCACCAGCGGGAATTACCGTAACAGTGGCGTAGGAAGATGAAGCAAGCCGTAGGGCGCGAGCTCAAGCTCGCCCCTCCACACCTTTTTTCTTTTTGCGGGATGCTCTGGTGACATTCGAATGAAACTCTTAATCGCGTTTGTGCTGATCTGCGCTCTGAGCGTCGGGTCATACGCGACCTCGGTCACGGTCACGTCCAAGGCCTACGCGGCGGACTCTGGGGTGCTTACCAACGTCTACTTTGAGAGCGCAACCGCACCGACGAGCACCACTCCGTCGGTTGTGACGGCGACGACCCAGCCCGCGACCACAGGCTCGACTGCAATCGCGAAGAGCGGCACGGTCTACCTTTACTCGTCGCAATTCACGAGCGCAAGGAACGTTCCCGCCGGGTCTTGGGTCTTCGACGAGTGGGCGCTGGCTTCGGCGAGCGGCAAGATGACAATCACGATAACCGTGGTCACCTCAACAGGGACGGTGCAGACGACTGTCGGGAGCGGCACGACCCCCACGGTGACCACTTCAAAGGCGCAAGTGATTCTGCGAGTGGCGGGGTCGGCCGTCAGCATCCCTGCCAACGGCTACATCAGGGTCGCCATTCAGCCACCCACGGGCGACACGTCCACCCTCTATTGGGGCAAGGCGCAGGGGACGGACTTCCAGGTGCCGATGAGCATAGTATCGTCGTGATAATGGATGAACAAGCTCTCGCGCGGGACTAAGCTGGAAATCGCGGTGGTCGCCATAGCGGCAGCCGTGATCATCGGCCTCCCGCTCTACACGCAGACGAGCAACTATCCGCTAGCCATAGTCCAAGGCAATAGCATGTACCCCACGCTGCACAGCGGAGACTTAGAGGTCTTCGCCAAGCCCCCGCAAGGAATGATCAAGAACGGGACGATCATAGTCTTCGTGCAGGGCGACACGGGCGTCTCCGCCCTCGACTCGCTGATCAGGCCGGTGGTGATACACAGGGTCGTCGGCACGGTCATCCAGGCAGATGGCACGGTCTACTATAGGACTAAGGGGGACAACAACCAATACGTCGACCCGCAGCTGATCGAGGCGAGCCACGTCCTGGGCGTTCCGTTCTATACCGTCCCGCAGGCCGGTATCCTAGTCCTCTTCTTCGAGTCGCCCGAGGGCCTCGTCGCGCTGATCGGAATGATCAGCCTGTACTACCTCGGCAAGTACGAGATCAAGATGAAGGACGACGAGACGAAGGGAGACTTCCTCGGCGAGCTCACCAAGCTAGTCCTCGAGGGGGAGATCTCGCAGCAGCTGTTCGAGCGGCTTGAGCCCGTCGTCAAGTACGGGAAGCACATCAAGCTAGACGGCCTTGGCGACGACACGCTAATCTCGCTGATGACCTGGATGGGGAAGGGAGGGCTCGAGAGAGGATGGAAGGTCACCAACATCGACTGCCCCGTCTGCTCAAGCAGGGCGACGAGCTTCGTGAGCTCAAAGGACATCTCCTTCACCGTGTGCCAGCACTGCGCGAGCGCCCCGGAGATGCCTGCGCGAGCCGAGCGCGACGCGGTCGAGAGTCACATCAAGCTCTGAGGTTCTTGCGACTGGCGACGGCTAGGCGATTACCTAGGCGGTCGTTGACGTAGTGCTTGTGGTGGTGGAGGCGGAGCTCGATGTCGTCGATGACGCAGGGAAGAGGGCCCTGTAAGGCGAGGTCTGTCCCGCGCACGCGAGGTCTGGCACGTAGTTGTGCGAACCGTCGTGCATGAGCTGGTCGGCGACCTTGACGGTCTGGCCGACCTTGTAGGGAGCGTTGCTGCACGACAGGACGGTGTCGAATGACGTGGTCCCGACTAGGAGCGTCACGCGCGTCGCCGGCGGGACGACCTGGTTACCAGAGCTGACGATCGCCGAGGAGGCTTGGACGGCGGTCACCTTGCCTGTGGTCTGAGTGGTCGAGGCGACGCCTCCGCTGAAGTCGGGTAGCACCGAGTAGCCAACGGCTGCAACGACTATTACCGCAAGAATCACCAGTCCTATGATTGCAGCCTTGTGCAGCTCAAAGAAACTGACGTCCGCAATTTGGTCGTCTACCTTCCCGGCGCTCCTCGCCGGCCTCCGGTTTACCCAGCGCAACTGTATGGAAGAGTGCCCCGACTCTGCCTAAAATGCCTTTCTGGGGCGTCCACGTTCAGGTTTCTGCAGGCCTACTTCTTCTTTCGGAAGCCTGAGCTGGGCGCACCGCGCTTCTGGGAGGCGGGCGAGGACTCGTCTAGGTAGACAGCGCCGTACTGCTCCACCTTAGGCACGATGCACAGGAACTCCGCGTCGCTCTTCCCGTCGTTCTCGTACCAGTGGACGGTCCCCGCGGGGATGAAGAGCGAGTCCCCCTCCTTCACAGAGTGGAGCTTCTCCCCTATCCCGACCTTGTATCTTCCGGAGAGGACGTATTGCTCGTGCTCGATATCCGTGTGGTAGTGCTTTGGGATGCTCCCTCCGGGCTTGATAGTGAACTTCCTTAGCTCGAAGTTGGGCGCGCCGTCGTTCCTGTCGATGAGCCATGCGATCTCCGTCCTGTAGGCCCTGTCGACGGGCGTTGACGCGACCTGGCCTTTGGTCTTCACTACCATGAGCGGAGCGACAGAGGCTCGGGTCGTTATTTACTTGTTTTGGAGGCGGGCTGTCTGGGCTTGCCAAGGTCCAGCTCCATGAAGACCGCGTCCTTGTGCGGGTTGACCCTGTACTGCTCTATCGTCCTGAATCCCAGAGATTCGTAGAGGGCAATCGCCTCCTTCAACCTGGAAAGCGAGTCGAGGCGCATGCGGCTGTAGCCTATCCCTCGCGCCTCATCTATGGCTCTCGTCGCCAGCATCCTGCCAATCCCTCTCCCCCTGAAGCCTGGCTGGACGTACATCCTCTTCAGCTCACAGGCGTCGCCGGAGAGCCTTCTGACTCCGACGACTCCGACAGCCGCCTTCCCCTCCATCGCGATGAGGATCCGGCCGTCAGGCCTCGAGTAGGCGCTGGGGAACTCCGCCATCTCCTCCTCGAATTTCTCGAAGCTGAGGTCCACCCCTAGCGAGGCGACGTACTCCCTGATCAGTGCGGCCGCAGAGGCAATCTGACGCTCCGTTGTCGCCTCAACGATTCGCGGCACGAAGGTTCCTGGGAAGCCATCTATTTTTGCGTGCATGGGCTCGTTGTCGAAGCGCGAACAGGAGCGCGCGATGAGTGCTCGCGGACGGCAGGCCAATTCAGCACCCGTTGTGATCGCTATTCCCATCGGAAGTAACGGGTCGCAATGAATGAGAAGGCTAGCGCGTAAACGACCATGGTAACTATTGCGGTGTATGGCGGGGCGGTGTTGAAGACCGAGTAAAGCATGGCCTGCGCCGCTGCGCCAGACGGCGAGTAGTACATGATCGTCGCCAATGGCCCGCCCACCGCGGCAGGCGGAACCCAGAGGCCCGCAAGGAACATCAGTAGAAAGACCAACCCCCCACCCACCCCGTTTGCGACCGACTGGGATGGAACCAGGGCCGCGACGAGCAAGCCAAGGGAGAATATCACCGCAATCGAGAGAACGACTGAGAGAGCAAAGTACGGAAGGCTTACGTCAAGCGACGCCCCGAAGAACAATTCGCTTCCAAGGATGACGATCAAGATTCCCGCCAAGGCAAGCACAAGGTTGACGATCAGTTGGGCTGCGAGCAGCCTCGAGGGAGCCTCTGGAGTCACTGAGACTCTTCGCAGCCACCCGATCTCCCGATACCTGACCATGGTGTTAGGCAGGACAGAGACTCCGACGAAAATGAATCCGATGACCATGATGGTTGGAACGTATAGCTCAATGACTGTGTAGCTTGTACCGGAGACGTTCCCCGGCGAAAACATTCCAATGAGGCCGAATACTACGAGCAAGATGGTCGGAACCCCGATTCCCATGACCAATGATGTCGGTTCTCGCAGGGCGAGCTTTCCCTCCACCTTGAGGAGTTCGGAAAAGTGGCCCCTGGTTCCTTTCTCTCTCGATTCAGCCGGCGTCGAGGTCAAGGTTGGGCCCCTCGTGAAACGCCAGACGCGTCGTCCCTTGTCAACTTCACGAACGCATCGTCAAGGTTCCCTCCTCTTGCTTCTATTTCGGAGACGTGCACTCCGATTCTCGCGAGCGAGTTGATGACGGATGCTGCTAGATCGCCGGTGCCAGTGACGGTGATGTACCTTTCCTTCCTTTCAACCCCAACGACACCTGATATGGCAAGCAGAGTCTTGTCGTCAACAGGTTGCGAAGGAACAAATCGCACCCTGTTCCCTCCCGCCAGCGCGGCAATCGCTTCAGGTGTATCCAGCACCGCGAGCTTACCATGGTTTATCAGGGCGAGACGGTCGCACAATCTCTCTGCCTCGTCCATGAAGTGGGTCACGAGTATCACGGTGACGCCGCGGTTTCTGATGCTCTCTATGAGGGCCCACGTCTCGCGCCTGGCCTCCGGGTCGAGCCCCGTGGTCAGCTCATCAAGTATGGCAATCTTCGGGTTCCCCACTAGAGCGAGCGCTATCGACAGCCTCTGCTTCTGGCCGCCAGACAATCTCTTGAATATGGAATTCTCAACGCTCCTGATCCCCAGCGTCTCGAGAAGCTCGTTCGGGTCAAGAGGGTTCGGATAGAAGGAGGCAAAGAGCCTCACCGCCTCTCCGACTTTGAGGCGCGGAGGCAGCTGACTTTCCTGAAGCTGAACGCCTAGGAACTCCCTTATCCTGTTCCTGTCCTTCTTGGGAGAAAGCCCATAAACACTGATAGTCCCTGAGTCAGGAACACGAAGCCCGGATATGCACTCCACCGCGGTAGTCTTGCCAGCGCCATTGGGTCCAATGATTCCAAAAATCTCTCCCTCGTTTATCGAAAGGGAAACATCGTTGACAGCAAGGAAGCTACCATACCTCTTCACGAGATGTTGAATCGTGACCACCGATTCAGTTCCTGGTTTGGCGGTCACGGGTCCTGCTAGCTCTGGACTCGATATAAGATGCGTGTGGCTGTAATCAGGAGGCTGGAGGCGTGAAGCAGGTGCCCCGGCAGGACCCGCACCTGAACGGGTTCTCAAGCGGATTCTAACGAGACATTAGTCGAGGAGCCGCCAACGAACGAAATCGAATCTGTGGTTGCGAACGAAGCCGGTTGAGACGCAAGGAACGAACTCGTGAAATTTATCTAGCTCTGAAGACGAACAGAATTCCATGAAACCCCCGCACAAGGGCACGAAGATGTCCGCCAAGAGCGCCAACGCTACCAGCAGGAAGCCCACGGGATTCACGGACGAGGAACGAGCCGCAATGAGGGAGCGCGTCCAAGAGCTGAACGCGGACAAGACGGACGGGGAGAGTGCCGTGCTTGCGAAGATCGCCGCGATGCCGGGACCGGATCGCGCCATCGGCGAGCGGCTACATGCTATCATCAAAGCCAACGCCCCAGCCCTCTCGCCGAGGCTCTGGTACGGGATGCCCGCCTATGCCAAGGACGACAAGGTCGTCTGCCACTTCCAACCAGCGCAGAAGTTCAAGACGCGGTACTCGACTATCGGCTTTAGCGACAAGGCGAACCTCGACGAGGGCTCCATGTGGCCGAACGCGTTCGCGCTGAAGAGGTTGACCGCCGCCGAAGAGGCAAGGATCGCCGCGCTCGTGAAGAGAGCGGTGAGCTAAGGACCGAGCTCGCCACCAGGCCCCGCCCTAAGCAGGACCGTCGGTCGGGACGAGGCGTTCCCGCGCGACGAGAACGCGCACCATCGTACTTTTTTGCAAGTTCGTCTAGCCTGAGACCTGTTCAAGCTTACGTCCTGTGGTCGAAGGTCCTAAGAGGGCGAGGAGTCCCGCGAGGAGGCCCGTGAGGCCAATCACGCTAAAGCCAACGAAGAATGAAAACTGTGCGACCACTATCGGAAGGGCGAGCGCGCCTATCGCGCCTCCGATGTGCCCCAGTCCATCGCTCAGCGCGAAACCAGAGCTTCTTGCCCTTGTCGGGAAGCTCTCTGCGGTGAACGTGTAGGCCACCTGCAAATACATCCCCAAGGCAAGAGCGGCAAGAAAGGCAGAAACGGAGATGACAAAGTCATTGGCAAGAGTGCCAAGGGAAACCATTCCGATCATCCAGACGACCGCTGCACCTAGAACAAGCAGCTTCCTTTCAATCCTGTCTGCAAGCACAAGCATGATGGCTGCGCCGACAGGGTATCCCACCGCCCCGACGGCAAGATAGAGGATCGAATTGCCAATAGATATGTTCTGATTTGCAAGCAGCGTGGCAGCATCGCCGAGGAAACCATAGTTTCCGATATACCAAAGAAACCAAATGCCGACGAAGAGGACCAATCTGCCCGAGTAAGGACGGCGGAACAGGTAGGACGTAGGGAACTTGCCCTCCTCGGAGGAGATGCGCACCGCTTCGGGTTCTAGGAGCTGAACCCCTTTTGCCGAGGCGAACCGCTCCATCTGACCTACTACTTTCTCTGCTTCGTCGAGTTTGCCATGAGTCACCAGCCATCTGGGAGATTCAGGAAGTTTGAACCGAAAGATGAGCGCAATGACCGCGATTACCCCGCCAATCACGAAGAGAGCCCTCCATCCAAATGAGAAGTTGGGGACGAGCGCTAACGCCGCAAAGGGGGTGACGGCCTGCCCCATGATTCCCACCAGGAAGGTGAGCACGGAAATCCTGCCTCGTATCTTCGAGGGTGCGAGCTCTCCGATGTATGTCGAGACCAGGTTCAGATCCGCACCAACTCCCATCCCCGTGACGAACCTCCAGATTGAGAGCGTGACAATCCCAGTGGCCGCGGCGTCCCCAAATGAGCCCACTGCCGTTAGAATCATCGTCAGAATCATCGTGTCAAATCTTCCGTACCGGTCAGCAAGCGACCCGATCAGGTACGAGCCGAAGATGTAGCCGATGAGACCGATAGAGAGAGCGACGAAGAGAGTCTCGGAGCCGGTGAGATTGAAAGCCGGAGCGATTGCGGGCATCGCAAACCCGATGTCCGTGATGTCGTAGAAGGTGAAGAAGTAGCCCATTCCGATGATCACCAGAAACGACGGCGGCAAGGACCAAACCGGGATTCTGTCGAGCCTTGCAAGAACGACCGTCCCCGCCTCAGGTGTTTCTGCGGCCGAACTCCCCGACACTTCGGATCAGCAAATCGGACGGCTGCAGCAGATAAGAAGGTTGCTTGCCTATTCCCTTTCTTTCACATCGTGCCATAGGTCTTAGAATCGCATTACGCTGCAAGAGTCTCAGAGAATCCGGCTAGATGAAACCAAGGACTCACTAGATTGGTTGCGGGCCCGGCTGGACCCGCGCCTGGACGGGTTCTCAAAATGGATTCCGAGACCGTGTCATCGCACGCAGAATTTGAGACTGGTGCACGGCCAATCCGAGTCGCATTCAAGCGTTTAGTTTTACAGTTTCGCCGTCCCAAGTTGCGGTGAGAGATCCCTCCTTGCTCAAGCAAAACACTATGCCGTCCAGATATGGTACCCACTTGATTTCCTTGAATCGTCCGCCAAAGATGGTCTCTATCAGGACTATCAGCCCGTAATCGTGCCCCACCCACAACCGCAGGAGCGGGGCTTGACGGGCCCTCAGGTCCTTGCTAACGCTGCTCACCACGAACTGCTTCACCTCGGAAGGGGATTTCATCATCCCGACAGGAAGGCTCCCGTCCAGCCATTCTCTAAGGAAACCCAGTCCTCCCACCTTTTCCCTATGTGACTCCATTGCACTTGTGTCCTTGGAGAAAAAGTGGGTCACGGCTAAGGAATCGTCTATTCCAACGTCTGATATGCTACCGGAATTCACATGCGAGTAGCCCTTCATGATGCCTGTTGCAGTCTCTACGCAGCGAGGGACCGGACTATAGCTTACAACGAGGTTGAAACCTTCTGGGGAGCGACCGGCCGAACCTTTTCGATTCGTCGTGCCCGTGAGTGGTCAGCCCTGCGACCATATTCGGATTGGCAATCTCGCCTATTCGACCTTGATCCCTGACGGAGTGTCTGAGGATGACTCCAATCCGATCGCACTCAATGGATTTGATAGCGCCAATCAGTCGGTCTCCGTAATGGATTTCTTCGGCGGGCTTCTCGGGTTCCAACTCACAAACGCCCGATAGGACATGAATATGAATCATGTTCAATTTCCGCTACCATGCTCAAGAAGTTCGAATTCGACACGGGAGAGGCATTGGTTGCGGGCCCGGTAGAGCCCGCCCCTGAACGGGTTCTGAAAGTGGATTCCGGCAGGAAGGATAGCTCACCCGAATTGGAACGAGGCGGTCGGACAAGTAGCACCCCGTTCTAATGTGCCACGAGCGCCGTCGATTATTGACGCCTTCCCAAGTCAACGGTTCTCAAGACTGAGAATCGTCTTCAGTTCTTATTATCAGGTATCGGTGTAAAATAGTATCATCGACACAATGACTACCACAGAGACTTGGGCGACAGTAGACCTCAAGGGTTCCTTTGACCTATCCTCCGACAGAAAGAGGGGAGTCCAGAATTTCCGCATGGAGACAAAGTACATCCATTTCCAGCTGAACGGAAGGAGAGTCGGCACAGAATCCTATGTCCTAAACCTCCATTACGACCCGAAGACATCGCCGGCGGGAAACGTTGACCAGTATACGGTTTCGGAACTTCAGCTACAGACCAATGACGGTCCGTCCGTTACCATCCCTCAACTCAGAAACTGGACCTACACATTCAATCCGACATTGTCCGGAGACGAACGCGGGCCACTCTGGGGCATCTCGCAAGAGAAATTCATCAATCTAACAGACGATCAGGAGAAGGCGTTACCCTTCGGCACCCGCTATGCCTCATATGTCAATTTCATCGACTTCCATAGCTTCAACGACGTATACTTACGACCGATGAAGTTTGGCAAAGGAATCCAGGATCTCAAGGAGATAGGTCAAAGGATAATCCATCCCGCGTCTTTCATCCAGGCTTCGGTCAAATTCGGTACCGAGATCAAACCCGGATCTACTTTTCAGAATGGCGAGGTAAGCCTTGAATTGAAGGGAGTCAGTGTTGTCGATGGAGTTCCCTGCGCACTCGTCGCATACGATGCTGGAGATAGCAAGGTCAAGATGGTCATCCCGGATTCCAGAAATCAAGACACCGTAACGGAGGGTGTTGACCAATACAAGGGAGACATGTATGTCGACTTGGCCACTCGTTGGCTCAGAAAAGCCACCCTTGACGAGCACATGGTGCAAGAGACGAGTACTCAAGGCTCTCCTTCAAAGACCAACGAGTACACAGTCCGCCATATCCTGCTGCGTTCGGTTGGCTGAGAGCCGCGTCACCAAGTATGGTTGTCTCATTGCAAACGCCAATTGATTCGAAAAAAGGCGCAATTCTGCCTCTTTCCGACAGAATAAGCTCAGAACTGACTTATAATTAGCGGGCCCGGCAGGATTTGAACCCGCGACACCGGGGTCCGAAGCCCCGTGCCCTGTCCGAGCTAGGCGACGGGCCCGATGAGAGGTTGGTTCCTATGGTTATTAACGAATTACGGCCCTTATGTTGTCCTGTACTGGGCTGTCGATGATACCCTGGTCTGAGACTATGGCGGTCACCAGCTCGGGCGGGGTCATGTCGAACGCGGGGTTCGCTATGGGGACTCCCTTGGGTGCAATCCGCCTGCCTCGGATCTCGAAGACTTCCCGAGCGGGGCGCTCCTCTATGGTGACCTCGTCGTGCGTCCGCTTGAGGTCGAAGCTCGAGGTGGGCGCAGCTGGGTAGAAGGGTACCCCGTGGCGCTTCGCGAGGACTGCCACCTGGTACGTCCCTATCTTGTTGAAGACGAACCCGTCCTTCGTGATCCTGTCCGCCCCTACGACGGCCTTGTCCACCTTGCCAGACTGCATCATGGAGCCCACAGCCGTGTCCGAGATCACCGTGCAGCTGAACCCGTCCCTGGAGAGCTCGAACGCCGTCAGCCTCGACCCCTGTAGGGCCGGCCTGGTCTCAGGGACGATCACCTTGACGCACTTGCCCTGCTCGCTCGCGGCGCGCAGGACGCCGAGCGCAGTCCCGTAGCCCACGGTCGCGAGGGCTCCCGCGTTGCACTGGGTGATGACCGTGTCTCCGTCGTCGATCAGGTCGGCCCCGAACCTGCCGAGCCTCTTGCAGGCCTCTACGTCCTCCTCGGCCATCATGATGACCTCCTTCACCAGCGCCTGCTTGGCGGCTCCGACACTGCTCGAGCGGGCCGCGACGCCCATCACCCTGTCTATCCCCCAGAAGAGGTTCACGGCCGTGGGCCTGGTCGCGCGGAGCCCCGAGGCGGCTTTCGCGAGCTCTAGTCTGAGCTGTTCGACGTCCTTGGCCTTGGAGTTGACGGCCGCGACAGCGACCCCCATCGCGGCGGCCACTCCTATCGCTGGAGCGCCCCGCACCACGAGCGTCCTGATGGCGTCGGCCACTCCCTCCCAGTCGTCGTAGGAGCGGTAGGTCAGGCGGCCGGGGAGCAGAGTCTGATCGATCATCTTGACCCTCCCCTCGTCCCACATTACCGTTCGGAGCGTGAAGAAGCTCTCCTTCAAGAAGGGCCGTGAAGGCCCGACGAGTTCTAAAGCCTTTGTCCGCTGATGACCTGCCTGCTCCGCCTTAAGTAACTGAACGAAGGAGTTGACCAGGTTGGCTGCAGACAACGCGCTGACCGTCAGCATGAAGGCGGCTACGACTCTGCTGGAGATCTTCGTCGCAGCAATTGTCCTGGCGCTCCTGATCACGGTGTCAACGGGCACCCTCGAGATGCAGATTCTGTCGGTCGGATTGGTCGTACCGATAATCGTGGCCAGCCTAGTCTTGATCCGATATTGCAGAATGGGGAAGGCCTGGAGCTACGCAGGCGCGTCGATGCTCGGGATCTTCGGCGTCGCGCTCAGGGTCGCCATCAGCACCCAGCCCAACCTCGAGGTGGGCGGGGGCCTTCCGATAGCCGTGAGCGTCCTGTACATCGTGCTTGGAAGCCTCGTCGCGCTCTTGGGCTTCAAATCGGTGTTGGAACTTAGGTCGGCCCGCGTCTGACTCTTGAAACCCTTATTATGACTCGGCGGGTTCGCGGGCCACAGATGGAGGTCCAGGAGCAGCCTTCACAGCAGCCGAACAACCCCTTAGCGGGCACCATCGACAAGAGCGGGTCAGTCGTCGTGGACCAGAGCGACAGGTTCGGCGAGCTGGAGGAGGGCGGGTACGGCGAGCGGCAGGGAAAGGGGATCAGGCTCAAGGACTTCGAGGCGCTCTACCTGTTGTACTCTGGGAAGATGGCCCTCAAGGACGCCAAGGGGAAGGGCGTCTCCTTCGAGGAGCTGGCAAAGGCGAACCAGGCGAGGGTCAAGGACTCTTGGACCAAGTTCATCATCTATAGGGACCTCAGGAGCAGGGGGTACGTGGTCAAGGACGGGTTCGGCTTCGGGACCGACCTCAGGGTCTACGAGAGGGGTGACTTCCCGGCCAAGGCGGCGAAGTTCGTGATATTCGCGCTCGACGAGGGGACCGAGAAGAGCCTGGGGGACCTCAGGGACTCGGTCAAGCAGATAGTGAGGATGGGGAAGGAGGCGATAGTCGCGGTCATCGAGCGCAGGGGAGAGGTCATCTACTACAGGGTGACCAAGGCGACATTCCGCAAGTAGGGGTTCTCTGGCGCAGCGACCTTGAACCTCAAGGCTTCAATCTCGATAATCAGACCGGTCAACTGCGCGATGATAGGATTCGCGGTCATCGTGGGCTACTTCGTGTCGAAGCCCTCGTCTCTCTCGCCGCTCGGGATAGCGATGGGGTTCGTGACTGGCTTCGCGATCTGCGCCTTCTCCATGGTGGTCAACGACTACTACGACATCGAGGTGGACAGGGTGAACCAGCCCACAAGGCCCCTCCCGAGCGGGCAGGTCTCGAAGGGCGGGGCGGTGGGCATCGCGGTCGTGATGCTGGTCGTGGGGTTCGCCGCGACCGCCGTGCTCGTAAACGTCGGCGCCGTCCTGATCGTGGCCCTCTACTCCCTCCTCGCATGGCTCTACGACTTCCGGGCCAAGAAGTACGGCCTCGCGGGCAACCTGGTCGTCGCTTCGTCCCTCGCGATCCCGTTCATCTACGGAGGGGTCATCTCGGGCGGGCAGGTGCTCGACTCGCTCCTCCTCTTCATGGCCTCCACCTCGTTCCTGGCTGGCGTCGGGAGGGAGGTGGTAAAGGCGATGGCGGACGTCCCTGGAGACCAGAAGAGGGGCGTGAGGTCGTACGCCAGCGTCCACGGGCTGAGGTCAGCCGCCGCGCTCGGGGCGGTCTTCTTCCTGCTTGCGGTGGTCACGAGCGTACTCCCGCTTCTCTTGATCTCAGTTAGCGTCTTCTACAAGGTCGGGGTCGTCCTCCCGGACGCGGCGTTCGTCTACCTCGCCTACAGGATAGTGACCCACGCGGACGTGAAGGGGGCGCTGTCCGTCAAGAAGACCGCTCTGATGGGGATGCTCTTGGGCCTGGTTGTCTTCATCGGAGGCGCGTTCTAGGAGGATGTGGTCCGAGAAGTACCGGCCGGACAAGCCTGACCGCCTCATCGGGAACGAGGAGGCGAGGCTCGCGCTCGCGCTGTGGCTCAAGAAGTGGAAGCCCGGGACCAAGGCGGCGCTCCTTGTGGGACCCCCGGGGACAGGCAAGACCACGTTCGTCACCTTGCTCGCAAAGGCGAGCGGCATGAACCTGATCGACCTCAACGCGAGCGACGTCAGGACGAAGGACAAGCTCCAAAAGAAGATGGGGGAGGCGATGAGCACGGTCAGTCTGTTCGGCGAGAGGTCGCTGATCTTCCTCGACGAGGTGGACGGACTCGCGGGGAGGGCCGACATAGGGGCGGTGGAGTTCATCAAAGAGTCCGTCAAGGAAAGCCAGAACCCGATAGTGATGGCCGCGAACGACCCCGACTCTAGTGAGATCAAGAAGCTCGCGAGCTCGTGCCTCGCGGTGAGGTTCAGGCCCCCTCCGCCCAGGGAGGTGGAGATGTACCTCAGGGAGATAGCCGCGAAGGAGGGCGTGGAGCTCGGCGACGAGGAGCTCCGCAGGTACGTGACCGACTCGGCGGGGGACGTGAGGAACGCCGTGAACCTCCTCCAGAGCAGGCCGCTGCTGACAATGAAGGAGGGGACGAAGGGGTACTACAAGGACCAGGACCGGACGGTGAGCGAGGCATTCAACGGGTTCTTCGGGGCGGCGGACAAGGACGAGGCCGCAGCGGCCCTGAGGGCCATCTCCATGTCCCCGTTCGAGAAGGTGAGGGAGTTCCACAGGAGCATCGTCAGGTCGGGCCTCCCGGCGCCCGAGCTCGCGAGGGCGCTCGAGGTGGTCTCGAGCGCAGACATCCTCATTGGGAAGATGATGAAGGCCGGCGAGTGGAGGCTGCTCCGGTACATGGACAAGCTCTTCGTCGACGAGCTCTACCCGATTGTCAAGGGGAGAGCGGTGAAGCACTCGCCGCAGGACGACCTCCCCTTCCCCGTCCTCTCGCGCATATGGAACGACTCGAAGAAGATCACAGAGCTCTCGCTTAGGTACGCCTCGAAGGGTGGGACGAGCGGGATGAGCGCGCGCTCCCAGGACATGCCCTACGTCTTCGCCCTCTGCGCGAGGAAGAAGTTCAGGGAGGACTTTGAACACGCGATGGGCCTGGACGCCGATCCCGACCTCCTAGAGTCCTACGACAGGTTCCTCGTCAAGGAGGCGGGGAGGTAGTGGCGGAGAAGAAGGTTCTCGTGGGAGGGTGGTTCGACCTCCCTCGCCTTGGGACCGAGGTCTGGTCGACTCTCGTCAGGAAGCAGGGAGTCGTGTACGAAAAGTCGACGGGCTTCAAGTTCGACGCGAGCACCGACATCCCCGGGGCGGTCATGACCCTGCGCTCGGCAGGGATTGACGTCGAGCTCACCCTCAGGTGCTTTGTGTGCGGAAAGCCCGCCTGCGAGGGGTGCCCCTATCTCTCGTCTTGCGACAGGACAAGCGTCTCGACCTACTGCCTCTGCGCAGACCACGCGCCGGAGAAGTCGGTCTTCGGCCTCTACTCCAAGACGTTCGACGCGAACCTGAAGGACTAGCTGAAGGCCCTCGCCACGGCCTGGCTGGACGACTCCGACGAGATCGACCTCCACTCCGATAGGAAGCGCCCCACCGCGTTCGTGTACGGGTTGGAGTGGTTGACCCTGAAGATCCTTATCCTGTTGAACCTCTTCTCAGTCAGGAGGCCCGACTCCACGAGGAGCTCCAGGTGGACCTCCACCGACGAGTGGGATATCCCCGACCTGCGCGTGATCTCCGAGATGTTGAGCTCGTTGCTCTCCATCATTATGCCCATTATCTTCACCCGCCCGTACGAGGAGAAGAGCTCCTCCACCTGAGGGGCCTGCCTAGGCTGGCGCGGCGCTGTCTTTCTCGCTGTCGTTGTCGCGCCCCGTCCCTCTCACGCCTCTTTGTGCAGCTCTTCGATCAGCTGCTCGGCCGAGACCATCGAGAGGCCTATCATCGTGGTCCTCCCCCTGAACCCCTTGCCCGAGAGCTGCGTCTCGATGATCCCCTTCCTCGCGAGCTCGTTCACGTCGTTCCAGACCTGCGTGTGGTGGTTCGGGGCTATCCCCATCGACTCGCACAGGGCGTTGTAGTTCTTCTCCACCTCGCCGATGGTGGTGAACGGGGCCTCGCTCTTCTGGAGCATGCCCGAAATCGCCATTAGCATGACGCGCTGGTGCTTGTCGAGGTAGACGAGCTCCTCCTTCCTGAACTGCGGGGGGAGGGAGGCCTTCGCGCGCCTCACGTGCTCCGGCATCACCTTGTCAGAGTCGGACATCTCCGCCAGCGTGCCCGCCCTGTGGAGCAGGTCGAGGGCGTACCTCGCGTCGCCGTAGATGCTCGCCAGCTCGGCGACCATCTGGAGCAGCTCGTCATCCACGCACCCTTCGCGGAAGGCCTGCTGGCTTCTGGAGAGGAGGATGTCGTAGAGCTGCTCTGCGGAGTACGGGTCGAGCGATATCGCGTTCCACTGCAGCGAGCTGAGCGTGCTCAGGTCGACCATCTTCACGTAGTCCAGCGTCTTCGAGATCAGCAGGGAGGAGAACGCCTGGGCGTCCTGCGCCAGCTCCCTGATCCTGGTTATCGTGTAGAGCGAGGAAGGGTCGGACTCGACCAGGGCGTCGACCTCGTCGAAGGCCACCACCATGTGCACCCTGTCCCTCCTCAGCTCCTCGAAGAGCGCCTGCGTCAGCTCCTCGAAGCTGAGCCCCCTCGACGGGTAGACGTGCCCGAGGCTCCGGAGCGCCTTGTTGAATATCGCGACCAGCGACCTGTCGATCCGGCAGTTGACGTGCAGGAACTTGACGCGGTTGCCGTACGTGGCGGCCTTCTTCTCGAGCGCCAGGCCGAGCTTCTTCGCGAGTAGAGTCTTCCCCGACCCGACAGGCCCGTACAGCAGGACGTTCTGGCTGAAGCTCTCGGGGCGCTCGGCCACTCCCTGGAAGTAGGCCTCCAGCTCCCTCATCTGGACCCCGCGGTGCGGTATCGTCGCGGGGACGTACTCTGGGACGAGCACGCTCTCGTTCTTGAAAAGAGAGTGATGGAAGCTCATCGCAGAAGAAAATCTTGTCCCCGATTCTATATAACCGTGATTGGGGGAGCAGAGTGAAAGTAATCCGAGGCTGAAAAGAGCGTTGATGTTCCCTTCCCCGATGCAGTACGGGCAGAAGTACTCGATGGCGGTCACCTACTCGCTGATGGCGGCGAACGTCGTCGTCTACGTCGTGATGCAGATAGGGGGAGAGCCGTTCTACGCGGCGCTGACCCAGACGGGGAGCACGTTCTTCGGAGGAGACTACTGGCAGATATTCACGTCGATGTTCGTGCACTTCGACATCTTCCACATCGGGTTCAACATGATCGCGCTCTACTACTTCGGGAGGCTGAACGAGATCTCATACTCGAGGGCAGAGTACCTCTCGATCTACTTCGGGGCGGGCCTGCTGGGCAACGCTGTCTCCCTCTTCCTGATCCCGCTCGACGTCCAGACAGGAGGGGCATCGGGGGCGATCTTCGGGCTCGTGGGCTCATACGCGGCGAGGAACCACAACCTCGCCAACATAGCGCTGGCGCTCGTCTACGCGGTCTTCATCCTGATCGCGAGCTCGGGGCCGGGCGTCAACGACTACGCGCACGTCTTCGGCGTCGCTGGCGGGTTCGGGCTGGGCCTGCTCTTCACGCGCATCCGCCCGCCAGAGTGAGCGCGGGACGATATCTCGTATAAGGGAGCGGTCCGGCGGGAATGACGCATGAAGGCAGTGAGATTCCACCAGCACGGGGGGCCTGAGGTCCTGCAATACGAGGACGCGCCCGACCCGGTGCTGTTCGGCCCCGACCAGGCCCTGATCAGGGTGAAGGCCTGCGCGCTGAACCACCTCGACATCTGGGGGAGGATAGGGCCGCCCTACTCCAAGCCCCGGCTCCCCCACATCCCGGGGTGCGACATCGCGGGCGTGGTCGAGGAGGTCTCGCCGAATGAGAAGGAGCTTAGGAAGGGGATGGAGGTCATCGTCAGCCCGGGGGTCGGGTGCGGGAGGTGCGAGAAGTGCCTGAGCGGGATGGACAACCAGTGCCGCCGCTACTCCATCATCGGGAACGAGGCCGACGGGGGGTACGCGGAGCTCGTGGCGGTCCCCGCGAGGAACGTCCTCCCAAAGCCCGAGAGGATGGACTTCGTCCAGGCCGCATCCGTACCGCTGTCCTTCCTGACCGCATACCACATGCTCGCGACCAAGGCGAGGGTCCAGCCCGGGGAGACGGTGCTGGTGCTGGGCGCGGGGTCGGGGGTCGGGATAGCGGCCATCCAGATAGCGAAGGCGTTCAACGCCAACGTCGTGGCGACCGCGGGGAGCGAGCCCAAGCTGCGGAAGGCGGTGGAGCTGGGAGCCGACTACACGGTGAACCACAGCACCAAGAAGGTCTCAGAGGAGGCGAGGAAGTACACCGAGGGGAGGGGCGTGGACGTCGTGGTGGAGCACCCGGGGAAGGCGACGTGGGAGGAGAGCGTAAAGTCTGTCGCGAGGGGCGGGAGGATAGTCACGTGCGGCGCCACGACGGGGTTCGACGCGGTCACGGACCTCAGGTACGTCTTCTCCAAGGAGATCACGATTTTCGGGAGCTACATGGGAGGCAGCGGAGAGCTGCTCCGGGTGCTCGAGCTGTTCAAGCAGAGGAGGCTCAGGCCCGTCGTGGACATCGCGATGCCACTGAGCAGGGCGAAGGACGCGCAGGTCCGGATGGAGAAGAGCGAGCACTTTGGGAAGATCGTGCTGACGACCTAGGGCCGGGCTATCTCGTAGGAGAAGGTCACGTTCGCCTTCCCGTCGATTGTGGCCGCGACGCTGCAGAACTTCGTGACGCTGTCGGTCACGGCCTCCTTCACGTACCTCTCCTCGAGCGCGGGTCCGCTGACGAGGAACTTCAGGTGGATCTCTGTGTAGGGCTTCGGATGGCCGTACTGAGGGCGCTTCCCCGTGACCTCCACCCTGAGGGAGTCCAGCTTCTGTCTCCGCTTGTGAAGGATCGCGGTGACGTCCATCCCCGAGCAGGCGCCGAGGGACGTCAGGAGCGCTTTCATGGGCCCGATGCCCCTCGTGCGCGCCCCCTTCTTCGAGGGCGAGGCCGAGAGGGACGAGTCGAAGACGACGGCGTGCCCCTCCTCGTCGCTGCCGAGGAAGAGGTTGTCCTCTACCCACTCCACGTCGACCTTGGAGGTCGTGGTGGCGGGGTCGGAGCTCACTCTATCTTTACCTCTACAGGCTTGGACTTGCCCGAGGTCTTCCCCTTCTCGAGGTACGTCCTGCGCCCCCAGGCCACGTTGACGCTGGCGACGAGCCTGTGCGTCCCCCTTCCGAGGGACTTGGCCGGGACTTCGAACCTCTTCACCACGTCGAGGAACTTCAT
Source organism: uncultured Nitrososphaerota archaeon (assembly GCA_963838925.1). Classification (GTDB taxonomy): domain Archaea; phylum Thermoproteota; class Nitrososphaeria; order Nitrososphaerales; family Gagatemarchaeaceae; genus Gagatemarchaeum. The sequence continues at coordinate 691,279 of CAWISW010000003.1, read as the reverse complement.
GCGCGCGTCCTCCACGCTGACGGGGATGATGGGCGCCCCTCCGTCCTCGTGCACCACGGCCGCCCAGATCCTGTAGGGAAGGTCGGGGTCCCTGCTCCAGTAGAACCTCGCCCTCCTGACCTCCTTCCCGGTGGTGGCCAGCCTCTTCCCCGCCGAGACGGTGCTGTCCATCATGAGCCTGACGAGCTTGTCGTTGTCCTCCCACGCCATCGTCCACACGCTGGGGGCGAACGACTCCCTGAGCCCACCGACGACGCGGAAGCCCACGGTGATCCCGACGCTCTCGTCCAACGGGACGACGCCCTTGTCCAGGATTATGCTGACGTCGGCGAGCGCGGTCTTCGGCCACTTGTACTCGCCCCGTCTGTCCATGAGCGACATGCAGGAGCAGGTCCCCCGGGCGGAGCGTTATAAGCCGAACGCCCGGCAAACGCCTATAAGGTCAGAGGGGCTCGGAGGCCCCGTTTTCCGGATGCCAGATGAGCACGACCCGGTCTCGGTGGCCCAGTCCCCCGCCCAGCCCAGCGGCTCGGGCCAGTCGCAGACCACGGTGCACGACGCGTACGTGGAGAGGCACCCGCACATAGCGGGGAGGGGGCTGATATCCGCCTCCGCCCTGGGCCTGGCAGACGGCCTGATAACGAACCTCGCGTTCCTCACGGGGTTCAGCGGCGCCGTCTCGAGCGACTCGCTCATCCGTTTCGCCGGGCTCGCCGCGATGCTCGCCGGGACGGTCTCGATGTTCTTCGGCGGGATCCTGAGCGCGCGGTCCGAGCACGACCTCTTCAAGGCGGACTCGGCGAGGGAGGCCTACGAGATGGAGAACGAGACGGACGAGGAGAAGCTTGAGCTGAAGTGGATCTACATGGACAAGGGCCTGACGGAGCAGGAGGCTGACATGGTGGTGGCGAGGCTGCTCACCAACAAGGAGAAGTTCCTCGAGGACATGCTCACGAACGAGCTCCACGTGCACGAGCATAGCCTGCAGAACCCCTACAAGCTCGGGGCTGTGATAGGGCTCTCGTTCCTGCTAGGGGCGCTCGTCCCTCTGGTCCCGTACTACCTGGTCTCGGGAAGGTCGCTCGCCGTGACCGTCTCGGCCGTCGTTTCCCTGATCTTCTTGTTCGGGGCGGGAGAATGGAAGGGGCGCATAGTGAAGCGCAAGGCGCTGAGGAGCGGGCTCGAGACGCTGCTCATCGGGGCGGCCGCGGCCGCGATTCTGTACGCGATAGGCAGCGCGTTCGTCTTCGTCTGACGCGCTAGGCCAGGCAGACCGACTGGATCAACTTCGAGTAGATGGAGAGGGCCTTCTTGGCCTCGGAGACCTGCACGAACTCGTCGACTATGTGGGCCTGCTTCAGGTTCCCGGGGCCAAGGACGATGGAGGGGACGCCGTGGATCGCGTACAGCGCGGCCTCGGTGCCGTAGGGCGCGACCTCGGACTTGAGCCCGCTTATCGACTCCGCGAGCCTCACTGCGGGGTGGCCCCGGGGGAGCTTCAGCGCCGGGCTGTCGTACATCAGCTCGACCTCGGCGTCGAGGGCTGGGTCATTTCTCCTGAGGGAGGCGATCACCGAGTTCAGGCCCCTCTCGACGAAGGCCGTCCCGTGCTTGGGGATCCACCGCGAGTCAACGATCAGCTCGCAGGAGTCCGGTATCACGTTGCTCTTGGTCCCGCCCTTGACAATGGTGGCCGTCGCGATCGTGCTTCCGAGGTCTCGGTCGGGGCTCTTTCCCAGGCCGCGGCTCCAGGTCGAGAGGGCGCCGATGATGCTCGCGCACTTCTCTATCGCGTTGACCCCAAGGTCAGGCCTGCTCGCGTGGCCGCTCCTCCCCTTGACGGTTATTCTAAAGTCGGCCAGCCCCTTGTGGCCCCTGATCGGGCGCAGGCTCGTGGGCTCCCCCATGACGCCGAACCTCGCCGCGCCCTCGGGGATCAGCTTGCGCGCATAGAGCGCCTTGAGGCCTTCGAACCCCACCTCCTCCCCCGATGTGGCGACGAACGTCAGCCCGCGGCGCATCTTCTTCTTCGAGGCCGCCTCGACCGCCTTGAGGATCGCCGCGAGCCCCGTCTTCATGTCCGCTGAGCCCCTGCCGTAGAGGCGCCCTCCCTTCACGACACCCTCGAAAGGCGGATGCGACCAGGCGGACTCGTCGCCCGCGGGGACGACGTCGATGTGCCCTCCGAGCAGGAGGCCAGGCTCGCTCGGCCCGAACCTTGCGACGACGTTCGCCCTCCCCGCCTCGAACCTGTCGAGACTGAGCTCCGCCCCGTCGATGCGAAGGTCGGCCAGGAAGTCGTAGATGTACCGGGCGCACCCCTCCTCGTTCCCGGGCGGGATCTCCGTCCTGAACGCGACGAGGGACTTCGCTAGCTCGATGAGATCCAACGTGCCCTTCCGTCCTCCCCGGCGGCGTTGTTATTGCTTTCTTGGGCGATGGCGAGACTAAGGTTAAAGCGGCCGCGGCGGCCGGAGGCGTTCCTAAGGATGCCAAGCCGCGCGCCCGTCCTCTCGTTCGAAGACGTGAGTCTATTCCTCGACGGCAAGCGGGTGCTCAGCCACGTGGACTGGAGGGTGATGCCGGGCGAGAACTGGGTAGTGGTGGGCCCCAACGGGGCGGGGAAGACTAGCCTCCTCAGCATCATCAACGGGTACAGGTGGCCCTCGAGCGGCGAGGTCTCGGTCCTGGGGAGGAGGTTCGGAGAGGCGGACCTCCGCGAGCTGAGGGAGGAGACGGGGCTGGTCAGCTCCTACCTCGACTGGATGATAGGCGGCGACGAGAAGGTGATGGACCTCGTCGTGAGCGGGAAGTTCGGCTCCACCAGGGTCTGGCGCAAGGTCGGGGCGGGGGACGTGGCGAGGGCGGCGTCCCTGCTCGAGGCGATGGGGTGCCTGGCTCAGCGTGGGAAGGTCATGGCGGAGCTCTCGCAGGGCGAGAGGCAGAAGGTCGCGATCGCGCGGGCGCTGATGCCGAGGCCGAGGCTCCTCGTGCTGGACGAGCCATGCGAGGGGCTCGACATCGCGTCGAGGGAGAGCTTCCTGGATGGCCTCGCGCCCCTGCTGTCGGAGAGGGGAGGCCCCACGTTCATCGAGGTGACGCACAGGACGGAGGACGTGCCACCGGGGTTCACGCACGCGCTCCTCCTCAGGGAGGGGCGGGTGGTCGCGTCCGGGAAGATAGGCTCAACGCTCACGAGCGCGAAGCTCTCCCGCTGCCTAGGAACAAGGGTCGAGCTGAAGACTTGGGGAGGGCGCTATTACATGGTCGCCGCGAAGCGCTGAAGCCGTCTCGCAACGATGCTCTTTTATCCGACGCGGCGCTCGTCCGTCCGTAGTTCTCCAGATGTGGGAAAGGCTAGAGGTAGACGAGATGCCCGCCGCGGAGGAGTCCGTCCTCCTCGTCTCGCTGTCCACGATGGCTCCCCAGTACATGCCCCTCTATTCTCACGCTAGGGAGCTCTCGAAGTTCCTCATGCAGAAGGTCGGGTTCAAGAAGTTCGCGACGCTCTACTCGTCTGCGCTCCCTCCCGCGGTCGCGATAGAGCCCGACGGCGTCGCGCGCCTCAACTCGAACTCATTCTACTCGTTCGCCGGGAGGAAGCGGATAATCATGGTCGCGGGCGACGGGTCCCCCTTCGACTACCAGCAGGAGTACGCCAACAGCATACTCTCCTTCGCGCGCCAGCTGGGGGCGAAGGAGATGGTCTCCATCGGCGCGAGGTGGTCGGAGTCGCCGGTCCCCGCCGGCTCGCTCCTGAAGGCGGTGGGCTTCGCCTCCGACGCGGCAGGCATCACCGAGCTTCAGGGGCTCGGAGTGACGATAACGAAGAGCGAGCCGGGCCCGTTCTTCCCGAACCTGCTCGTCGGGATGGCAGAGGAGTACGGGATGAGGGGGTTCAAGCTAGGCGTGGACCACGGCGAGCCCAGCCCGCACCCAAAGTCGCTGATCACCATCATCGGCGTCCTCTCGGAGATGCTCGGCCTGCACCTCGACCTGAAGGAGCTCGTGGCACGCGCGAAGGAGATGGAGCGCGAGGGGCCGCAGGAGGGCCTCCCTGAGGTGAGGCGCGAGCGCGGCGGCATCTACGGGTAGGCCCGACCTCCGCAAAGCTCTAAATAACTCCGAAAGGGCTTCTTTCCTGTTATGTCAGCAGTCGAAGAGGTAGACCTGAAGGAGGTGCAGCGCCAGCTCGCGAAGGTCGTGGACCCGGAGATCGGGATGCCCATCGTCGAGATGAACCTCATCGACAAGCTGGAGGTCCAGGACGGGAACGTCAACATCGAGTACCACGCGACCACTCCCTACTGCCCGCCCATATTCGCCCTCAAGATATCGCAGGACATGAAGAACTACGCCCAGCAGGTCAAGGGCGTCAAGGACGTCAAGGTCACCGTCAAGGGACACTACCTTGCCGACGCCGTCAACAAGCAGGTCAACAAGCCCCAGGCCCAGCCGCAGCCCCAGCAGCCTCAGCAAGCAAAGTGAGGAAGCGAGGAGGTCGGGGCGTTCGCGCTCCCCTGGGTGGTCCGTCATCGGGCGTATCGCATGAGAAGTAGCGTCGACGGGATAGAGGCCGCGTTCTCCAAGGTCAGGTCGTCGGCAGAGATGGCCATCGCCGGCGACGAGGCTGCGAAGGACCAGTCCTTCGAGGACATATTCGCGCTCAACAACGAGGTGGGCAGGCTGGCGCGCGAGAGGCCCGAGACGATGCCAAAGATGAAGGAGCTCCAGGCGTACGTCAACATGATCACGGTTGGGATCAAGTACGGCGGGACGGCGGGAGTGCGCGAGGGCCTTTCGATGACGGAGGAGACGATCAAGGCGCTGAAGAAAGAGATACCGCCTTCGCCGTAAGGATTTATCTAGAAGGCCTCGCACATTTAGCCCGGCATGGCAGAGACGAAGGTCACCGATTTCGTCGTCGTCAAGGTCGCCGAGGTGGGGTTCGCCGACGAGGACGGGCTCGAGGGGCTGGTGCTGCTAAAGGCCCAGACCGACGAGAGCTTCACTATGCGAGCGTTCTCCGGGGAGACCGCCATGCACATGTCGCGGTTCGACAAGGGAGACCGCTCTTCGATACCCTCGGTCTACAACATGATCGAGGAGTTCGCCGAGAAGGAGGGGCTCCACCTCGCCGGGATCGAGGTGTACCCGTCGGGGAGCGTCCTGAGGTCTGACCTCCAGTTCGTCGGGAGGGGCAAGGAGATGCTGCTCCGCGGCTACAGGGCCTCGGACGCGATCGCGATAGCGCTCTTCTACGATGCGCCCATACTTCTGCACCGCTCCCTTCTCGAAGGCTGAGAAGGTTAAAAGCGCCGGGCGCCCGGAGCGTCCCGTCCGTATTGGTCAAGATCACGTTCAAGCCCTACGAGGACCTCATCGTCCACGAGCACCAGCGCTTCGCGCTCGACGACATGATCAGGCTCAGGTGCACCGGGATGCAGGTCGGGAGCATCGCGCCCAACTTCCAGTGGGCTGAGGGGCTGGTGATGTGGAGGGAGACCTTCCCCCAGAACGAGATGATAACGAAGGAGAACCTCGACGGGCGCGTCCACTGGCTATGGGTGGGGTACTCGGAGATGCTAGAGTACAAGCCGAGCCTCACCTACAAGGAGACGAGCGTGATCATCCCCGTCATAGACCTGAGCAACAACCCGGTCTACAGCGCCGCGGCGAAGTGGCTGAAGGAGCAGCAGAAGGGGCAGTAAGCCCCTTCGTCGTCTTTAGACTTGAAGAAGGAAAAGCAGGGGAGGCTCTCGCTGGGGAAGCTCCCGCCCGACGTGATGGCGAGGTACCTCTTCGGGATGACTGGCGCGTCTTCCAAGAGGGTCGTCGTTGAGCCCTCGCTGGGCCTGGACTTCGGGGTGGTGAGGCTGGGCGGGCCCAAGTCCAGGGGCAGGTACCTCATCGTCTCGTCAGACCCGATCACCGGCGTGCGCGAGAGGGCGGGGTGGTACGCCGTGAACGTTAGCGCCAACGACGTCGCGACGAGCGGGAACAGGCCCGAGTTCATGCAGTCGATAATCCTGCTGCCCGAGGGCGCGACGGAGGGGGACGTCGAGCGCATCGCGACCGACATGCACAGGACGGCCAAGGGGCTCGGCATCACCATCGTCGGGGGCCACACGGAGCTCACGCCCGGCCTCGACAGGCCCATAGTGGTGACGACCGCGTTCGCGGTGGTTGACGCGTACGTGACCGCGGCGGGCGCGCGAGAGGGCGACTCCCTGATGATGACGAAGACCGCGGGGGTGGAGGGGACCGCGATAATCGGGGCCGACGGCCGCTTCAACAAGAGGCTCGACGCGGGGACGGTGGCGGCGGCGAGGAAGTTCTTCGAGAAGCTCAGCGTTGTGGACGAGGCCGTGAGCGCGTACGGGACGGGCGCGGTCCACGCGATGCACGACTGCACCGAGGGAGGAGTCCTCGGGGCCCTCTACGAGATGGCGACGGCGTCAGGGCTCGGGCTCGAGGTCGACGAGGAGGACATCCCTGTCGCGAGGGAGACGCGCAAGGTACGCTCAGTGCTCGGGGTAGACCCATTGAAGCTCATCAGCTCGGGGACGCTCATCGTAGCCGTAGAGAGGGGGAAAGAGGAGCGGGTCTCAGAGGCGACCGCCTCCGTCGGCTCGAGCATCGCGACCATCGGGCGCTTCAGGAAGGGGAAGGTCGTCCTGACCAGGGGCGGAAAGGCGGAAGTGGTGAAGGGGCCGCCCAACGACGAGATCTGGCGGCTCCACGAAAGGTCAGGAAAGAACATCTAAGCTAGAGGGCTGCGCCCTTCTCGACCTTGGGCCCGCTCTCCGAGACCGCGGCCCTCGTCTGGCGGCGGTAGAACCAGAACATGACGAGCCCCACGATCATCAGGATTATTCCGACGCCTGCGCTGACGAACAGGAACGTGATCACCCCGAGCCCGATCATGCCTAGGCTCGAGTTGCGAGAGAGCCTGCTGTGCCGAATCTTGACGTTGGCCAACGCTGGTGCCCGCCCCTCCTAGCGACGGGCGGCGTTAAAGCTCTCCGAGGCCCCGCCGCTTCAGCCGGTCAGCAGCTGGCACGTCCTGTGCGCGCACGCCGGCGAGATCAGGAACACCAGAGCCACGACCGTCGCCACCGGTATGATGACGAGGGTGAACCTGTCGAGCCACAGGATCGTCTCCGGGTGCTGCTCTCTCTTTATCCTCTTCTCGAGGACCGCGACAAGCACGCCCACTGCGAGGACCGCGTAGACGACGAGCATGACCCTGTCTGCGAGCGTGAACTGCCCTTCGGAAGGCACGGTGGAGGCGAAGTTGACCTGGAGCAGGACGGCCGTCAGGACGGCCGTCACCAGGAGGGCCAGCCTCTCCTCGAACTTCTCGGCGTCGATGAAGAAGCACACGACCGCCAGCGCGATGATTATCCCTACGGGCAGGAGGAGCGATGTGACCGAGGCAGCAAAGGGCCTGCTGAGGGTGAACTGGGCGATGTACCTTGAGTAGTCGCTCGTCGTGTTGCCGCCTGGGACGACCTGATAGCCGAAGGCCGTGTCATACTCATGGCTTACCACGGCTGTCTGGAACGACCCTGTGACAAAGTTCAGGCCGGGTATCGACCCCCTCGTCGTGACGCTCGGGTCGAGCACGCTCCCGGAGTCCGGGACGTAGACCAGCGTGGTGTTCGCGTAGAAGCTGTCCTCCATCTGGATGGAGAGCGTCTGCTCGTCGAGCGGGTACTCGCTGAGCTCGACCGGAACGTGGAACGTCCCCCTGATCCTGTACTGCAGGAAGTTGTATGACGTCCCGTTGTACCTTGGCTGCGCGGAGATGAGGGTCCGGGTCGGGCCTTCGCTGTTCATGAACTCAAAGTGGTAGGGGAAGGAGAGCGGGGCCAGCCCTGACAGGCTGCCCGTCGTTGCGGCCTGGGCGGTGGCGATCATCGACGTCACTGTGGCGTTGTCGTTCCCGACCGTCCAGTTCCCCTGCCATCGGAACCACAGGTAAAAGTCCGCGTCGAAAGACCCGGTGGTCAGGTCGAAGGTGCCGATGTCGTTGACGTAGACCCCCACCGCGACCTGCCTCGGAGGGTCGGCGGCAGCCGACGGCCCGGCCTTGGTCGAGGAGGCGTCTGCGAACGCAGGCCCGACGATCATGGAGAGCAAGAAGAGCGAGAGCATGAGGGCAGGGAGGATGTGCCTGGCGTGCGCCTTCTTCGCCAACTTTCTCACCAGGGCGCTTTCTACGGATAAACGTTGCCGGTGGTGCAAGCCCTCAGGCGCTAGCCGCGTTGACTGAGAGGATCGGCGGAAGGCCGTCGGCGATGAGGGTCCACCTCTTCCCCGCGTTCCTGCTGAAGAAGAGCTGCCCGTTACCCGTCCCAGCGTAGACGCCGGAGGGGTCCTCCTCGTCGGTGTCCATGCCCTCCCTGAAGATGGTGAAGTACGAGCGCCTTGGGAGGCCATTTCCCTGCGAGGTCCAACTCCTGCCCTCGTCGTCGGAGGCCCAGACGAGGAACCTTCCGTCAGGGGGCAGGCGGGCATCGCCCGACTCCTCGGGGGCGACGTAGACCCTCTTGGGGTCGTTGTAGTCGACCGCGACCGGGAAGCCGAAGCGCGAAGGCAGGTTGCCGACCATCTCCTTCCAGGTCTCGCCGTTGTCTTGGCTCCTGTACTGGCCGCAGTGGTTCTGCTGGTAGATCACGTCGGGCCGCGAGGGGTGGCGGACGAGGTGGTGCGGGCACTGCCCGTATTCCGGGTACTTGTTGGGCGAAAAGTCCGCGCGGAGGTTGTTGTTCTTGAACGACCACGACTCCCCGCCGTCGGTGCTCTTGAGTATCCCCACCGCGGAGATGGCGATCAGCAAGGTGTCCGGGTCCCTCGGGTCCACCAGGATGGTGTGGAGGCAGAGCCCTCCCGCGCCCGGGTTCCACTTCGGCCTGGTCTCTTGCCCGTAGAGCCCCTGGTTCAGCGCCCAGGTCTCGCCTCCGTCGTCGCTCTTGAAGAGGGCCGCGGGGTTGACGCCGCAGTAGAGGACGTCGGGCTCCTCCTCGACACCCGGCTCGACGTGCCAGAGCTGCTTGACGGTCCAGTCCGAGGCCTTCGCGAACCTTGGCGGCTTCTTCATCTCCTTCCAAGTGCGGCCGTTGTCCCGGCTCCTTGCGAGCCTCGGGCCCTGGAAGTCGCTGTTGACGGTCGCGAACATGACCTTGGTCCGGGGGTCGAGGGTGACGTGGTAGATCGGGACGCCCTTGAAGTGGGGGCCCGTCGACTTCCAGGTCCTCCTGCCGTCGAGCGACTCGAAGACGAACGCCCCCTTCTTCGTCCCGACCATGACCAGGCTCCGCGGCTTCATGCTTCCTTTTCCCCGGGTGACAACCTGTCCTTCCCACCAGCTACCGAGGGGAGGATGTAGATAACGTCTCCATCCTTGGTCTTCGTCGCCTCCCCCTCGAGCCCCCTGACGTCCTCGTCGTTGACGTAGATGTTGATGAAGCGCCTCGTCTTGTCGTGCTCGTCGAGGACCCTGTCCTTGATGCTGGGTATCCTGACGTCGAGCTGCTCGATAACGTCGAGGACATCCCTCGCGCTTTCCAGCTCGAGGTCCACGGACTTGCCTGTGAGGTCCCTCAGGTGACCGGCGACGTGTACCGTGATTGTCAACTGGCTCGCAGCCCCACCGGCGCAGGGCCGGTGATTAGTAGCGCTTTCTGTCGCCTCCCCGCTGGCTTGGGGGAGATACAACGCTTATCTCACCATGTCCTACGGCCAAGGCGAGCCCAAAATGCCGAAGGAAGCAACAGCCGTCGAGACGGCCTCACCTGACGCTACGTGCTGGATATGCCGGAGGACGTCGAGCGAGATCGGCTCGGCGCTCAGCGGCGACACCGAGGACGAGGTGAAGATCTCCCAGGAGATAGCCGCCACCAAGGCAGCGAGGGACGCCCTCGTCGCGAACTCGGCCAAGTGGAAGGAGGGGATACAGGACGCCTTCAAGGAGTTCGACCTGGCGTTCGTCCTCCAGAACGCCGACCAGTTCAAGTCCATGCAGTTCCTCTCGAACCTCCTCGAGGAGGGGCGCAACACCATCCGGGAGCTGGACGAGGTCTCTTACGCGGTGAGGAAGGGCGCCCCCATCCGCATAAGCGGGATCACCGCTGACGAGTCGCAGCGCGCCTCGATAGCAGCCAGGCTGAACGAGTTCGAGAAGGTGACGAACCGGAAGCTGAAGAGGGAGCAGGACCTCCACGACGTGGAGTACCAGAGGCTAGGCTACATCGCGAGGCTCAGCGGCCTGAAGCTCGTCGACGGCATCGACTACCTCAGGGACGCGGGCGTGTTCTACTACGACCTCCAGCTCGAGGCGCGCGAGAAGGCGAGGATGTCCGCGAGCAAGCGGAGGCCGATCTGGAAGCTGAGGTCGGTGAAGTTCAAGGACTTCCCCAGGGAGGTCTCGGTCTGCACGGTCTGCGAGAGGCTCATGAAGGAGTTCCGCCCGAGCGAAGTCCAGCCGGCGAAGCCGATCCCCCAGACCTGATTCTGCATCGTTGGCCGTTCAGGCGTCGGTGTCCTTGTACAGCTCCCGGGACCTCTTGAGCACCGGCACGGGGTTGTACCAGTTCCACTTCCCGAGGAAGGACATCACGGCGGGGACGAGGTAGGTGCGGACGAAGAGCGCGTCCACCAGGATGGAGAACGAGAACGCGAACCCTATCTGCTTGAGGAGGAGGTCGCCCGAGAGCATCAGGGCTCCGAGGGAGCCGGCGAGTATGACCGCGGCCGCGGAGATCACGCCCCCCGTGTTCTCGATGGCCCGGATGACGGCCTCGTTCCTGTTCCTGTCCTTGCGGCTCTCCTCGCGGACCCTCGTGAGAATGAAGATGTTGTAGTCCATCCCCAGCCCGAGAAGGGTCACGAAAAGGAACAGGGGCGTGATGAAGAGGAGGTCGTAGTTGTAGAGCCCCTTGAAGACGACCTCGGTCAGCGCCAGCGTCCAGATGATGCTCATCAGGACGGAGATGAGCGCGAAGATCGGTAGCACGAGGGAGTCGAGCACGATGAAGAGGATCAGGGCGACGCCGACCGCCACCAGCGGGACGACGAGGTTGAACTGGTCGGTGGAGACCTGCCTGGTGTCCACTATCGACCCGGAGGCGCCTCCCAGGAGCACCTGGACGACGCCTGGCTTGCCGTCATAGTTGGCGTGGAGGTAGTTGCGGAGAGCCTGGGCGTCGTCGAGCGCCTTCGTGGACGAGGGGTCGATCCTGAAGCTTATCGTGATGAGCGCTGTGGTGTTGTCCTTCCCTATTGCCTGCAGCATGGCGGCCCTCGTCTGCGCGTCCTGGGGGTCGGTGCCCGTCAGTATCGAGGCCGAGGAGTAGTCGACGGCGTGGCCGTAGGGCATGGTCGGCCCGGTGACGTTGGCGATGTCCGGGATCGAGGCGATGTAGCTGGACATGTCCTGCAAGACCCCCATCTCGGACGCGTCGAACCCGGTGCCGTTCCTGAGCGGCTGGGCGAAGGAGACCACGACGTAGGAGGGGTTCAGCCTGCCTCCTCCGAAGCCCGACGTGAGGTGGTTCGAGGCGCTGACCGACTCTAGGTTGCTGGGGGCGCCCGCCAGGAAGTCGTAGGTCGGAGTTGTGCCGAGGTACACGTAGAGGGCGGGGAGCGAGACCAGCAGCGCGACCACCATGAGCGCCTTTGCGTGCTTCACCGAGAAGGCGCCGCTCTTCGAGAAGTAGCCCGACCGCCTCTGGAGCCTCGAGAGGACCCCCTTCGAGTGGGCTGCGAACCGCTTGCCTGAGGTGGGCCAGAAGAGGGACTCGGAGAGCATGGTGGCGACTGCGGGGACCAGGGTGAGGGCGACCAGGAGGGCCACGCAGGACCCCGAGGCCCACGACGACTCCCATGGTCTTGAGGAAGGTGACGGAGGTGAACGTGAGCGAGAGGAACGAGATGATGACCGTGGCCCCGCTCGTGGTGATGCTCTCCCCCGCCCACGTCACCGACGTGACGATGGCGTCCTTCGCCGGGAGGCCCTTCACCCGCTCCTCCCGATATCTCGAGATGATGAAGACGCTATAGTCGGTCCCCACCCCTATCACGATGGTGAGGAGGATGGTCGGGATGGTGAAGTCGACCTTCGCGATGAACGTGCCAGCCAGGACTACGAAGACCTGGGAGATGCCGAGCGCCACCCCGATGCTGGTGAGCGCCACGAAGGGCGTGACGACCGACCTGAAGAAGAGCCCGGTCGCGATTATCAGGAGGGCGATGGTGACGGGGAGGATGATGCCGAGGTCGCTCGTCGTCGAGCCCCCAAAGTCGTGCGAGATCGCGTCTCCGCCCGTCACCTGGACCGCTGAGATCCCCGAGGAGGAGGGGGGCGCGCTCGTCAGCCCGTTGGAGAGCCCCATCCCGGAGATGATCGAGCGGATCGCGAGGACGTTGTCCGTGGAGGTCTCGTTCTCGCTCACCGAGATCAGCGTGGTGTTGGCGTTCGGGGAGACGAAGGAGGAGACCACGGACTCGAGGCGGGGACCCAGGGAGTAGCGCGAGGGCTTCCACGCGACGCCCCCGGCGAGGGACTCGAGCTGCGTCTGGTTCAGGACCATGTGCGCAGGTCCTCCCGTGCCGTTCAAGACGGGATACAGGACCGAGTAGACGCTGGTAACGCTCTGGACCCCGACCAGGCTCTTGTCCGCCCCTATCTGGGACACGAGGCTGTTGATCGTGTCCTGGACGGCTGGCGTCGTGACGTTCTTGGCCGTCACCACTATGATCAGGCTGTTGGTGGGCACGGAGCTGGCGAACTGCGCCGAGATGATGTTCGAGGCCTGCACCGACTCCAGGTTGTTGCCCGACGTGGTGCCCTGCGAGAGGGAGAGCGCGTTCCCCTCGTTGAGGACCGCGGGGATCAGGACGACCAGGGCGATTATCCAGAAGACCACGACGAGCCTGTGCCTCTTGACGACGAGCTCGCCCAGCCTCGAAAAGGCGGTGGCCCCAGACTTTCTGCTCTTCGCCCTGCTGGGAGACTTGTCGGTAGACAGTTTGTGGCGTCAGTCCTCGCGTTGGGCCTCGGGCCTCTTGGCTGGTTCTTAAGTCTAGATGGGAGCGAGACCGGAATTCCGGCCAAGTCCGCGACTAGCTAGATGCTCTTGCGTCGCTCGTCTCCGTCGAGGCTCGACTGGAAGTCGAAGATGGACCCGAGTCTCCCTCGATGCGCAACTCGTCCAGCAGAGGGAGATGAACGAACGAGCCTCGCAGGCGGCAAGGCGTGAGTGAATGGCATTCGCAGATGTCGATACCAGAACAGATTGTGGAAAGACTTATATGGAAATAGTTCGTTTGTTAACGAAAAGGGCGGAATATGAACCCCGAAGAGGAGGACCAGACCCTCAGGCACGACGTGAACTACCTGAGGTTTCTGCTCGAGTCTGGCCTGAGCGAGGAAGAGATCAAGGAGATTGCGAAGGACAAGAACCCCAAGCTCGAGATATGCTTCTCCGAGGAATCGTGCATAAGCCAGTCCAAGACGCTAGAGCGCGGCAAGTACATCGTCCTCATCAGCTAGAGCCACCGTTCCCTAGTCCCGCTCACCGCGGGTTGGGGATGTAGAACGACTCGATCCCCCGGTAGCGGAACCTCTCGGCCCTCTTTCCTACGATGGGGATCTTGTAGCCGCACGTCTTGCAGTGGTAGTCGTCGTCGAGGTTCCAGCCGGTTATCATGAATCCGTACCTCTCGATGGCCACCTCGTGGCAGCCCGGGCAGTAGGTGTGCTCCTGAGGGCTCCCGGGCACGTTACCGACGTAGGCGTAGTTCAAGCCTGCCTTGGTGGCGATCTCGTGGTGCTTCAGCAGGAGCTCGTTGGGGGTGGAAGGGACGTCGAGCATCTTGTAGTCAGGATGGAACCTCGTGAACTGGATCGGGACGTCTGGGCCGAGGTTGTCGTAGAGCCAGTCGCAGAGCCTCTTGGCCTCGTCGAGGTCCTCGCCGAACTGCGGGATGATTAGGTCTGTGAGCTCCGTGTGGATCTTCTGCGCCTTTAGCTCCAACAGTGTTTGCTTGATTGGCTCGGCGCTGACGGTCATCGTCTGCCGCTTCTGGAAGAGCTCCTCGCCGTTCCCCTTGTAGTCGACCACTACCGCGTCGACATATCCCTTGATGGCCCTGACCATCTCAGCCGTTCCGTAGCCGTTGGTGACGAAGACCGTGTATTTGCCCATCCTGTGGGCCTCCCTTGCGGCGTCGATAACATACTCCACGAAAATCGTCGGCTCGTTGTAGCTGAAGCCAACTCCTTCACAATCTTTCTCCTCTGCAAGCAGGGGGACTTGTTCTGGTGGGACATCTTCTCCGTAGACATCCGTCTCCTTGCTGATCGCGTGGTTCTGGCAAAAAGTGCAATGCCACGAACAGGAAATTGTCCCCACTGTGAAGACGTGCGTCCCGGGATGGAAGTGGTTGAAGGGCTTCTTTTCGATGGGGTCGATCTGCATCGCGGCGAGCTTGCCGTAGACCGAGAGGTAGAGCTTGCCCCCGACGTTCTTCCTCACGTAGCAGAACCCGTGGGAGCCCTCGGGGATTGAGCACCTCCGGTTGCACGCGTCGCACACTATCCTGCCGTCCCCGACAGGATGCCAGAGGATACCTTCCTTCTCTACCGTGTCCGTTCGGCTTCGAGGGGGTGCCCATCCCTATAAGGGATGTCCCTGCCCGCACTCCGCATTCGCTATGCGACGCAAGCGTCGCAATTGCCAATTGCGTTCCTTGATGATGCCGTCACCCAGGTTGTTGGAATGGGCAGCGGCGGCCTTGATGGCGTAAGCAGCGGCGCCGATAGCGTGAGTGGGAACATGCGCGGTCGCCATCGCCTGGCCTGCGGCGCGGGCAGCAGCAACCGCATCATCCTCCTTCGCTTCACGAGCAGCAGCATGAGCCGCGAGCGAAGCCCTACGCACGTCAGCCATCTTGAACACGCCTGTGGCTGCCCACGTCCGTAATGCTTCGACGGCTTTTCGAGGTCGGTCGTCCTTAGGATACTTATCCTCAAAGTATGTGAGGACATGCTCTGCGCAGTCTGCGGCCCAGAGTGCCAGTGTCTTCTGGTTGGCCTTGTCTGCGAGCTCCGAAACAGGCTTGTCGAGAATCTCTGCGACCGACTTTCTCATGTCAGAATCCACAGCTGGATGTTTCAATCTCTTCGGAGTCGCGCGGTTCCTGCCGCGCACCGGCTCAGCGCTCCTGGAACGAGACAGACGAGTAACCCACCACGGCGTCGTTGTCGCCGGTGACGTCGCCGCTCGTCGCATAGGCGTTGACCCGCCCCTTGGCGAACCCGAGGATCCTGCAGGCCTCCATCACCGAGGCTATGGCGCCGTACCCGCAGGCGGTGATGTTCCTCCTCTCGAGGGCCGTGTAGAACGCGTCCAGGTCGAGCGACTGGACGTGCTTCAGTAGCATCGTGTCCTTCTCCCTCGCCTGCGCCGCGGGCTCGTAGTGGGTCAGGTCGGAGGAGGCGATGAGGACCGCGCTCACCTCCGCCTCGCCCGCCTCCTTGAGGAGCTCCGCCAGCGCCTTCCCGAGGTCTCGGGCGATGGCCTTCTCCTGGTAGGCTAGCGAGATGGGCAGGAAGCTGAACGAGCCCCCGTAGAGGTGCTGGAGGAACGGGAGCTGGACCTCGATGGAGTGCTCCTTCCTGTGGGCCTCGGGGTCTATGTCCACGAAGCCGGTCAGCCTCACGATCCTATCCGAGGCTTCCTTGTCGACCTTGGCCTTCCCCAGGGGGGTCTCCCACTCGCCCTCGCCGTAGGTGGCCGCGCCGCTCCCCAGGCCGTAGTGGTTGGGCCCGACGATGACCACGAGCTCGGGCTTGCTCAGCTGTGAGATGTCGAGGTAGCTGTGCGCGGCGACTGGGCCGGAGTAGGCGTAGCCCGCGTGGGGGCAGACGCACGCCTTCAGACCCTCCTCGACGATCCCGGTGGAGGGGAGCTTCCCTGGGCCGAGCTTGTGGAGGTAGGAGCTCTCGATTGCGGCGCGGAGCTCGGCCTCCCCCGCCGGGTAGAAGGTTCCGGCCACCGCGGGCTTCCTCAGTGTCATCGCTTGGCTGAGAAGCGGGCACGAGATTTAAGGAGAATGAAACGCTCGAAGGCGCCCTTCCACAGCAAAAGGGTTTATCGGATGGGTCCTAGAGAAGCCTCCTAGGGCAAGAAGAATGACGCTTTCGTTAGAGCAGGGCGCTCACCTAGTCTCCATCGCGAGGAAGACGGTGGAGACGGCCGTGACCGATGGCAGGCCACCGAGGGACGACGAGCTCGCATCGTGGCCGGCGGGCGAGGACGGCTTCCTGAGGAGCCACAGGGGCGTCTTCGTCACCCTCACGGACTCGGCGGGGGAGCTCAGGGGCTGCATCGGGCTGCCCTACCCCGTGAAGCCGCTCCTGGGTGCGGTGGTCCACGCGGCGGTCGGGGCGGCGACCCGAGACCCGAGGTTCGCGAGCGTCACCCCGGCGGAGCTCGCTTCCCTGAAGGTGGAGGTGAGCGCCCTTACGGAGCCTGAGCTCCTCGAGTGCAACGCCATCGACCTGCCCGACCACGTGAGGATAGGAACGGACGGGCTCATCGTCACCGGGCTGGGACGCAGCGGTCTACTGCTTCCACAGGTCGCGACGGACATGGCGCTCACCCCGGACGACTTCCTGTCGCTGACGTGCGAGAAGGCTGGCCTTCTCACCGACGCCTGGCTCACCCCAGACGTCAAGGTGCAGAGGTTCCAGGCCGAGATCTTCGCGGAGCAATCGCCTCGCGGGGACGTCGAAGAGCTGAAGGCGCACATCTAGCTCCCGGGCGAGGGGCGAGGTACGTCGAGCAGTAGACGCGCGGTCTACAGAAGGCAGTATACGCCTGTAGACTACATCCTTGCGCTTGCCTTCCTCGTCGTCGCCGCGTTCATCTTCTTCTTCGTGACGGAAGTGGCGTTCGAGAAGACCGGGTTCACGCGCCTCCAGTTCCTCGTCATCCTCGGCATAACGCTGATCGGCAGCTACGTCGACATCCCGATCTGGCGGCTCAAGGACGTGCGCCCGACCGTCGTGGTGCGGGAGGTCAGGGCGTTCTGGGTGACCTACAGGATCCCGGAGTACGCGCTGACTGAGGTCTCGACCACCATCGCCCTCAACGTCGGGGGAGGCCTGGTCCCGCTCGTGGTCTCGGCGCTCCTCGTGAACGCTCACCCGGGGATCTGGCTCGGCGCCCTCGCGGCTACGCTCCTGACCGCGCTAGCGGTCCACATGGTCGCGAAGTACGTCGAGGGGGTGGGGATAGTCGCGCCGACCCTGCTCCCGCCAATCGCCGCCGTCCTCTTCTCGCTCCCGTTCGCGGGGAGCAACCTCGTGGTCACCGCCTACATCGCGGGGACTCTTGGCACGCTGATAGGGGCCGACCTCTCGAACCTCGGGAAGATCGCGAGGGGAGGGACCCACGTCGCGAGCATCGGCGGCGCGGGGAAGTTCGACGGGATATTCCTCACCGGCATCGTCGCCGTCCTCATAGCCTCCCTCATCTGACTTCGGGACGCGCGCCGTCCCTAGGCTGTCTCTGAGTGCGCTTCCCTTCTTATCTTCGTCCCGAGTATGACCTCGAGGATGTCGGTGACGGTCACCATCCCGATCAGCGTCCCTCCTTCGGAGACGAACGCCATCGTCACGCCGGCCTTTTGCATCTTGTCCATGACCGAGGCCGCGGTCTCGTACGCGTCCACCTTGGCCGGCTGGACCATGTAGCGGCTGACGCCGTCGCTAATGCCCTCGGAGTTGAAGGCCCTGAAGAGCGAGCGGAACGTCACGGCGCCGAGGTAGGACTTGGTCTTGGAGTCGTAGACTGGGAGGTGGGGATGGTTGGACTTGCCCATGAGCCTCAGGGCCTCTCTGACGTCCGAACCGGCGTTCACGGCGACTATCTCGGTGATCGGCGTCAGGAGGTTGCCGGCGGTCGTCTTGGACGACGCGAGCGCAGACCTGAGTATCCTGCCGGAGTCGGGCTCGATCTCCCCGGCCTTCTCCAGCATTATCAGGAGGCTCTCGAACTCGTCGACCAGCGCCTCCTTCTCGTAGGCCGGCTTGCCCACGACCGCCTGCGAGAGCGTCTTGGACAGCCTTGTGAGGGGGACGGCTGCGGGCGAGAGGATGGTCAGGAGCGCCCCGGTGCCCGGGGAGAGGAAGAGGGCCATCCGCACCGAGTTCTCGATGCCTATCGCCTTCGGGAGGAGGTTGAGGAAGACCATTATCACGAGCGAGACGACGATCACCGCGACCACCCACCCGCCGGGACCGAGGGCGCTCGAGAGGATGAGACCCGTCGTGCTGGTGAGGATGACGTCCGCGAACGTCGACAGCAGGGTGGTTGTGCTGACGAGCTTGGTCTTCTCCTCGACGATCTTGAGGGCCTTCTTCGCCTTGACGTTCCCGCCCTCGCTCGAGGCGGTCAAGGAGAGCGGCCGGACGGTCAGGAACGTCGCCTCGAGGAGCGAGGCCCAGAACGAGACCGTGACCGCTACGGCCAGGCTGAGGTAGACGTACCAGTAGACCATCGACGAGACCTCGTTTTCCCTGCGGAGCTAATAAACACGCGCGCCATATTTCGCGTAATCGATAGCGGCGCGCCCCAAGCGACGCTCCTCTCATGGAAGAATCACTCCTAAAGGATAAATTGCACGTAGCGAAAGCCGAAACCATCATGGAAGTCGTCGAGACGCTACTCGGCATCATGGACGGCTTCGACGCGTTCTTCGACCCGACCGCGGCGGAGGAGACCGACGAGGGGAGGAAGAGGGCGCTCGCGATGATAGTCCGCTCCAAGGGGAACGGCGCTGCGACGGGGCGCGACGCGATAGCCACCAAGGTCATCGACATGATCGTCACCAACATGAGGGCGCCCAAGCCCGTCACGTCTGACGAGTTCACCAACCTCATGCTCGGCGTCCTCGACACCACTCCGGCCGAGGCGGAGAGGCTGATGAGGAGGAAGATACTCACCGACAGGCTGGAGAGGCTCGTCAACGAGACCGCCGACGAGGTGAGGCTCCACCCCGCAAAGAAGACCGAGGACTGGGGCAGCCACGACATCGTCTTCACGAGGTCGTTCGACGACTGGGACGTCACCCTCGGCTACTTCCCCGACTATGTCCGCCACCGCGTGATCTACGGCCAGACCGGGACCTCGCCCCTCATCAACAAGCCCCTCGCGGTTTCCGTGAGGTACCACAGGACGGAGCACCACCTTGCCCCCCGAAACGGGACCACCGGGGACCATCCCGGGCTGGTCGACTTCCTCAAGACCACCGAGCTCGACCGGCTCGCGAAGACATACGGGCTGAGCTACGAGCTCCCGCCTCTGGGCACCCAGCTGAGGGGCTCCACGCACCACGCGAGGGGCGGGTACAAGGTGCTCATAGACACGCTGGAGAACGAGCTCCTGAGCACCCCCTACTCGGCGGAGAAGCTCGTCAAGGAGATCAGCTCGGTCGTGGTTTTCCACGAGGACCCCGGGCTGAGCTTCCACCTCATCGTCGAGTTCCCGAAGGGGCGCCCCGACATTGGGCAGAGCCTCACCCTGGTCTTCGGCGCGGACTTCTTCAAGCTCACGAAGCAGCAGTGGGACGATTTCAAGAAGACTCCCCCTGTCGCGATATCCGCCCTAGAGCCCCTGAAGCACTAGCGGCTCTAGGAGAGGGCGGCGTTCACTCGCGCTCGACGGAGTGCGGCAGGTCCGAGTATATCGAGAGGTCGTGGTTGATGGTCTCCTCGTACTTGTTGTTGCTAGAGTCTGAGTAGGTCATCGCGGCGACGAACTTCGTTGGCTGCTTGGTCGCCAAGTAGGTCGCAGCGGAGCCCACGAGGATGCGGAACTCCTTGCCCGGCGGGATGAACTCGAGGCTGCGGAAGATGGCCAGGTCGTTGAGGACCTTCTTGCCGTCGGGCCCGATTATCTTCCCGCCTATCTTGGTCACGACCTTGGTTGCTGGCTCGTCCCCTATGTTCTTGAGGACGAAGAAGAAGAACCCCCTGTCGAAGTCCACGTCGAGGATGACCCTCGGCCTCGCCTGGTTCGGGACTCCCGCGCTAGAAGGTCCTCGGTCCGTGCCAGTTCCCTTCGACTAGGTCTCTTGGGAGGTCGCGCCCGAGACGACGACGCTGTCCACGGCGATCTCCAGGGTCTCTATCGCCAGCGCGCTCGTCTTGGCGTTGAGTGGCGGCGACTCGTACTTCGAGGGCCAGGCGTTGTTGAAGCTCCACTTGATGACGGGAGTCTTCGCCCTGTCGAAGAGCGTCACGGTGATCGGCGTCGGGGTCCCCGTCCCGTTGACGAAGGAGGTGAACCAGGTCCACAGGGCCATCGAGTCGGCGAGGCCGCGCTTGAGCACGAGGTTGCCGTACCGAACGAGGCCGGGAAGCTTGTGGACGTTGTTCATGGGGTCCGCTCCCTCCCTGTACTCGACGACGTCGATGGATGCGACCGGGAGGATGCACTCCGTGAACAGCCCCGTGGTCGGCTGAGTGACGCCCGCTACCTCCACCATGAAGTTGTAGGTGTCGTATGGGTTACGGTTGCTAGCTGCGGCCAAGACGACCGCTGGTCACCTAGGGGCGCGTATAAGCGCACCGATGAGCGAGGAGAGCCTGAAAAATCATATTAGCGAGACTCGCACTATTGCCCAACGTGGCGCACGGAGTGCAGGTCGTCTTCGACTGCAGAGATCCCGCAGCCCTCGCGGGCTTCTACGCCAAGGTGCTCCACTACAAGGAGCAGGAACCTCCCAAGGGGTTCGGCACGTGGGAGGAGTGGCTCAAGGCGAACGGCGTCCCGGAGGAGGACTGGAACTCCGCCAGCTCTATCGTCGACCCGATGGGGAAGGGGCCGCGCATTTATTTCCAGCAGATGGACACCCCCAAGTTCGGGAAGAACCGGTTGCACATCGATGTGAACGCCTCCAGTGGCTCACGGGTGTCCATCCAACTGCGCAAGGAGGAAGTGGACAGAGAAGTCGACCGCGTACTCGCCCTGGGGGCTACGAAGGAGCGCGTAGTGGACGAGCCGGGGGAGTACTGCGTGGTGATGCTCGACCCTGAGGGCAACGAGTTCTGCGTCCAGTGACCTAGATGAAGCCAGCACCCCCGAAAGGCCTCAGCTCGATTAGCGACCCCGTCGTCCTCTCAGCCATAGCGGCCCTCCACGAGAGGGACAAGAGGCGCTGGTTCGCGCTCTTCTCCGAGAAGGCCAGGTTCTCCGACGACGGCGTCCCCCGCGACCTCGCAAAGTGGTGCGAGGAGGAGCTCTTCGGCCGCTCGCTCGCCTACCTCATCGCGATAGACAAGGTTGAGGACGGCGGGCTGACCTTCTACGCGAGGTACCACTCCGACAAGTGGGGAGACTTCAAGACGTTCTGGCGGTTCGTCGTGGAGAAAGGGAAGATCTCGAAGCTGGACGTAGGCGCGACGAGCTACTGAGAACTTACTTCCGCATCTCTTTCATTCCTTCAAGACTGTCCTTGAAGGAACCCAGGGGATGGACTTCCCTGTCCATCATCAGGTTGGAGGGAGAACCAAAGAAGATCTCGCCCAATTCTTCGATGCTCTTGGTCTCCAAGACGTAGCCCACCCCGAGGACATCAAGGAATGGCCCGCCGATTATCTTGCCCTCCTTCTCGAGCTTCCGCTTGTACTGAAGGTCGTCTACCGCCAACTTCGCAAAGTCCTTCATGTCAATCTGGACTCCGGCACGAACTTTCTCCATGACAAGGAAACGCATGAGCCCCTTGGTCCACGCTGGAGTAATAAGGGTTCAGCAGGAATTACGGCCCGAGAACAAGGAAAACCAGGGACCAACTCACAACATCATTCGTTGTCGATGAACTCGGAAGTTCTGAGCCGAACGTTCGGTTATGCTTATGTTTAGAATTCAATTTCTTGTAATTGATTGCCTTCGAAGCCTAAGCCTCGGAACATCGAGGTACGCCTAGATCAGGGATGCCTCGATTGGCTAGGCTCCCTTCCCGAGGGCGAAACGAGAAAGAAGGTCAAAGGCATGTTGGAGACGTTGAAAGAAAGGGTTGATGCAGGCGATTACATTCCTAGAGGCCTTTGGCCAAAGCATCCGGCCTACGAAGACATCGTGAATCTCTTCAGATATGAAATCGACCGGGCAATGCGAGCTTCCTACACCATCAGACGAGAGGGAGACAGATACGTCATCAGAGTGATTGAGATATTTCCTGACCACAAGAGCTACGAGCGAAGGTTTCACTATTGATCATGAGTGCTTCAGCGAAGCGGGACGGCCTTGTCGAAGAGCGCTCGAAGCTTGGGGCTCTCGGCTGCCACCCAGACAACTCTGTCATTTCTGTCGATCATGATCTTCCCGGAAGCATCAAGGTAATCGATAGCCTTCTTGAAGGTCTGGTACATCGGTCTTCTCGGCAGCGACCTCCAGAGCGCAGTTCTCTTCGGCGGAATGTCGGCCTCCTTTATGGCCTTCTCAATCATCAGTAGCGTCTGAAGGTTCGGCCAGTGGCCTTCCTGTAGGGAGCCTGCCGACTGCGTAGTCACGGACTCCGGACGAGCTTCGGTATCATATAAATCTATATGATAGACGGGAAGGAACCTTGAACCCCCTCTGATTGCTACTCGTTGTCGATGAACTCGGAGGCCTTCGGGGCTTCCTCGGGCAGGCCCTTGCGCTTCCTGATCTGTGCGACGAGCACCGGGAGCAGGTTGGTCGGGACCGCCTGCCAGAGCTTGAAGTAGGTGTTCCAGACCGCCCTCCCCGCCGTCGCTCCCCTCATCTCCTGGCTGAGGTCCATGGTCTCCGCGGCCGGGATCTCTCCCTCCACGATCGTGAGCGCCTCGCGCTGCTCGATGTTGATGAGCTTGCCCCTCTTCCCGCTGATGACCCCCGTGATCGCGCCAATCTGGTCGGAGGGGCCCTTGACCTCTATGCCCAGGACGGGCTCGAGGAGGGTGGGGTTGCCCAGGAGCATCGCGCCGAGGACGGCGCGCCTGGTCGCCGGCATGAGCTGGGCGTAGGTCCTGTGGGCCGCGTCTTCGTGCGGCACGTAGTGGGTGAGCGTCGCCTTGACCCCCCTGCAGAGCTCGTAGGCGAGGGGGCCGTTCGTCATGACGTCCTCGAAGCCGGAGCGCATGGTGTCCATCGACTCCGCCAGGAACTGGACTCCCTTCGTCTCCTCGCAGAGCATGTTGCCCTTGTTGTCTATCTCCACGACCGTCCGCGACGTGTCCGAGTCCCAGCCGTGGTCGCGGAGGAGCTTGACCACCGTCTTCTTGTCGGTGTTGTCGCTCAGCTCCCCCTTTCGGATCATCTCGACGATGTCCGGGGCGAGCGGCTCGACCTTCATGAATATCTTGTTGTGGCGGTTGGGCGACTTGCTCATTATCGGCCCCGCCGGCTGCCTGATGGTCTCGCGGTAGTTGGTGATCGGCTCCGAGGTGATTATCTCCAGCCCCTGCCGCTGGAGCATGGTGGTGGCAATCTCCAAGTGGAGGACGCCCATGCCCGCCATCAGGGTCTCCCCGCTCTCCTGGTTGATGGTGATGATGAGGTTGGGGTCCTCAATGTTCAGGCGGCGCATGGCCTCGACGAGCTTGGGGAGGTCGCGCGGGTGCTTCGCCTCGACGGCCTGGGTGACCACCGGCTCGGAGACGTAGTGGATGCTCTCGAAGGGCTGGACGTCCTTCCGCGTGGAGATCGTCTCGCCGGAGCGAATGTCGAGCCCGAGTATGGCCGGGATGTTGCCCGCGGGGAGCGTGTCGACTATCTCGCGCTGGAAGCCCATGAATATCTGGACGGACTGGATCTTCCCCTCGCGCTTCGAGTTGAGGAGGTAGACCTCGTCGCCGTTGCTCACCTGACCAGAGAAGAGCCTGCCCACGCCGACCAGGCCGGCGGCCGGGTCGACGACGACGTTGGTGACCATCATGACCATGGGGCCGTTCTCGTCGCAGGCCAGCAGGGCCTTGCCGACGTCGCTGTTGAGGTCGCCGCCCGACCAGATCTTGGGGATGCGGTAGGCCTGCGCCACGTGCGGCGGCGGGTGGTGCTTGACGACCATCCCGAGGAGCGCCTCGTGGAGGGGCATCCTCTCGCCCAGCGTCTTGGGGTCGCCGGTCGTGTAGGCCTCGTAGATGTCCTTGAAGCCCATCCCGGTGGCCTTCGCGATGTCGGAGTTGAAGCCCCACTTGTCTTTGCTCGAGCCGAACGCGACCATCGAGTCCTGTATCTTGACCTTCCAGAGCTCCCTGTACTGGGGCTCCGCGTGGGTCTCGACGAGGCGGTTGAAGTCGGCGACGATGTTGAAGAGCCATTTTTGCATCTGCTCCGGGTTGAGGCGGAGCTCCTTGATGAGGCGGTCGATCTTGTTGATGTACATGACCGGCCGGACGCGCTCCTCGAGCGCCTGACGGGTTACAGTCTCGGTCTGAGTCATGATTCCCTCGACAGAGTCAATCACGACGATTGCGCCGTCTACGGCCCGTAACGACCTTGTGACCTTCCCAGTGAAGTCAATGTGCCCCGGAGTGTCGATGAGGTTGATGACGTAGGGCGTCCCGTCCTTTTCGTAGTAAAGCGTGACATTTGCCGCCTTGATGGTCATCTGCCTCTGCTGCTCGAGCTCCATGTAGTCGAGGGCGAGCGCCTGGCCGGCCACCGAGGGGGAGAGCATTCCGCAGGCCGCGAGCAGAGAGTCAGCTGTGGTGGTCTTACCGTGGTCCACGTGGGCGATGATGCCCATGTTCCTCAACTGCTCACGGTTGTGGACGATCTTCAGCGCTTCAGACGTGGACTTGAACTTCGGCATGGCCTATTCCTGCTTTCAAAACGCTCCCTCCTCCGTATAGTTATAATGTTTTACGTGCGATGGGGTTGCCATTTCCTGCGACATCCTGGCAATAGATGAAGCAAACTGGATTAGAGCATCTCCATGGATGCTCGATGCGATTCTGAAGCTGGCGAATTGCTTAGTGGATAATGGCGGAGCTACTGTTTAGACAGAAAGCTCCAGAGCATAACTCCGACCAGCATCACGACGGAACTCGCGAACCCCGTGATCATCGCGCCTGCCACGTCCGCGCTGATACCGAGGGTCATGACCCAAGTGATGACTGGCGCCCTCACAAGCCAAGCGAAGAAGCCCAGAGCATAGCCGACCAACCAGAATCCGAACAGCACCATTCTTCGTCCCATAATTGGATTACCTAAACATGATACAACCCAGCGGTGGTAAATGGAGAGAGAATACATTTTTTCGACACAGAGGTCGAATCCATTACACGGCGATGTTGAGCGCGGATTAGGAGATAGCCCCAAGTGATGAAGGCAAGTCTCTCGCGCCAATGCTCTCAGAAGTATTTAGCCAGTCGACGGCAGAGTTCTTGCTCAGCGTGTAATTCTCATTCAGCGACGGATGCATCAATACGAGTGACGCAATGCGGCGTGCGATCACTGTAACCTCGCGTGCCTCATCTACGCTGAGTCCTCGGCCAAGGACTCTCTTTTCTCGATAGCTAAGCCACTTCTTTAGCACTTGATAGCCACCAATGGTGAAGCCCCACACTTTTTCAGGAATCCCGCTCCAAAAGACATTCTCATTGAGATAGACATCTAGCACTCTCGGCCCGAGGAGATCTGTAATCTCTCTCAATGACATTCCAAGAAGGATGGCGCCATTCGCCAGTTGTTTGAGTTCATCCTCAGCGTAGTTTCGCCAGACGACAATCCCAGGTCCCGGCATGACAGCACCATCCTTTCCGATACTTCCCCAATGCGCGGTGACATCAAGGTCTCCGGCGTTCAAATCGATTGCCCCTTCATCCTTTCTCGAAACAGAACCGATGATACTCAACTCCTGCTTGATTTGGCCTGAATTCACACCATCGACCGATTTGGAATCCAGAAGGTCAGCTATCCTCTTGCCCATGAGAGCAGAGGACGCAAGTAGCTCCTTTGATTGAGGCATAGGAATTCTTGGCCAATCTCTACGGATGCCGTCTTCGTTTTCTAGCAAGTAACTAGGTGAGAAACCAATCGCAAGTACGTGCATCCAAACAAGACTTGCGGAGTCTTCATCTTCGAGGCTTGCTATTCCCAAATCCATAAGGTAGCTGATTGCCTTGGGCGAGAGATTGGCCTCCCAATCCAGCCCAGATTGAGCCTTGGGAAAGAGTGTGGAGCCATCGCCCTCATCTTGAAAGAGCTTAATCGGGATGTAGTAGGCATGGCCTCGTAGGAAATCGTTATCGCCAAGTAGCCGCGTAAAAAAGAAAGGAATCCCTTCAGGACTAGCCACCCCCGTTGGACGTGACATTACAAATCCATTCTTTTTCCGATATTGGCCCCAAAGCTTGGGTCTCGACCTATTCCACAAGGGATTCACGCTGCTATAGTAGCACCATCTTGTATCATACGGTCGGAGAGCGTATGGCACCACTCGTTCGGCCTGATATTGCTCGGAATTGAGCAGCTTCTGACGGACCTCTTTTGCTGTGAATCCGGCTGCATTTTCGGTGAGCTTGGAGTTCCCTAACACGAATGTGTCCCAATCGACATTCTTGTCGAAGTATCTCTGCATTCTTTCCTCAATCTTGGTCCGATCAATGTCTATAAGCCCTCCTCCTCGTTTCTCCATTAGCCCGTTAATCGGTGCTTCTCTGCTCAAGTCTGTGAGCTTGGGCCAGTGTTCGTATCTTCCCCCTTCGGCCGTCGGGTGGAACAAGTAACGATTCTGTTTCGAGGGCTGAATCTGCTCGTACTGCTTATCAAAGTCTGCAACCTGAAGACTCTTCAGCAAGTCTGCTCTCTTCGCGACTCCCCAAAAGTCTCGATACCGAATGGACATCTTCTCGCTCCTTTGAGGTTTCCGAGCGAACAAGGAGATGACTGTACCCACACGAATACCGACAGGATGATAATCCGTTGAGAAAACCGATGGGTCAGAGCCGCCGTCCGGAGTAAGTTTCCCAGTCTCTCTGCTGTCACCATTCATGCAGTCAAGCCAAACTGAGTCGAACTCCTTCGCAAATCTTTGACGCATAACGACATAAGAGTCTCTTCTGAGGAAGGAGAAATTTGAGATGAAGCAGACTATCCCGTAGCCCGGCTCTCCGTCAACGATGCGCCGCTCTGCGATTCTGAAAAAACGGATGTACAAGTCATCGAGGTTGAACTTCTTGATTCCCCATCCACCTCTGCTTACTGGTTCGTTCAGACCTTCCTTGTACAAATCAACTACGTGGTCTTCCTCAGCGGAACTCACCCCAGCGAACGCATCGTATGGCGGGTTTCCTAGCACGACCAGAATAGGTCTCGCGCGCTTTACGCCTTCTGAGGCGGATCTCTCCTTCTCAAGTTCGGGGAAGAACGCTTGGTGCGAGGCTTCCTCTTGGGACGTCCAACCCGTCAACGCATTCGTCAGGTAGATTGACGCGCGCTCAGACTTTTCTTGCAGGAACGGTGCTTGAAGCTGCTGAAGGAGGAGATCCATTTGCAAATGCGCTACAATGAATGGCGCCGGAAGAATCTCAAAACCATAGATTCTTTCCATTGCGGCTTTCTTGATTTCCTGAGGCGCTAGAGCGTCTCCATGCTTCTCTTTGATAGTACGCGCGATTAGTCGTATTGCCTCAATCAGATAAGTGCCTGTCCCGCAACATGGATCAAGGACCACCACTCTCGGGTCCGCCAAGCCATCGGGAATGTCGAGCTCTTGTCGGAGAACTGTATCTACCCTTGCAACCATGTACTTTACAATCTCTGGAGGAGTGTACCACACTCCCAATGTTTTTCTGAGTTCTGGATCCAACTGCTCTAGAAATGGCTCGTAAAAGTATTGGACGGCATAGCCTTGATCAAAAGTGCTGAAGAACCTCGGCCGATCTACCCTGTTAAGAACCGCAGAAGCCCAATCCAAAGGCTCCACCAAACCCAAGGAGCCAAGCTGCGGTGTTGCAATCTGCTCGAAGAGGACCCTTATCATTGGTATTCGCAGAGACCACGCCGCTATTCGCCAATCAAACCTCGATGAGTTGTCATTGGGTGAAAGGTCTTTGCTCCATAAGACCCAGGCAGAAAAGACACCGTAGAACAAAGTCTGTATCAAAGTTGACCTGAAGAAGTGTTCTCCCTTTTCGCCTTCAAACTTGAGCCCAAGCGCATCCTCCAAAGCCTGACGCACTGTGTTGAGTGATGGTAGTTCTGCCCCTTCGATTCTCGCCCTCGAATCTCTGGCATAGGAGGCAAGGAACCATGCTACATCCTCGGGAGAAGTGATAGGAGCGGCATGCAATAGGACTCGTTTCAGGTATTCGGTTAAGCGCTCACCTTGCTGTTTGTCCGCTCTCTTTGGATGTGCGACCATTCCCCAGAAATCCGATTCGGTGTCCGCCAAGCGGTAAGTTTCGAGTCGCTCTGCTCTGCCTTGGGAGTCTCTACCAACCAAAACGAAGTCCCTGTAGTTGGTAACCAAAACGAGGCCATATTCACCCCAATATCTGGTGACCTGCTCTCCGGAACTCGTCACCCAAGCATCGTCGCCAGTCGGTTTCACTTCGACAACTCCTCTTTCAGGAAGCTGTCCACCCATCGGTTTCCCCAAGTCTAGTCGTTGAAACTGACTTTCAGTAAACAGCCCCCCATCGGGAATCCCGACTCCTCTGTTCGCAATGTTAATGACGCACCTTACTTTCGGGTTCATTGTCCGTCCAATCTCGTTTAGAAGAGATTCAAGAGCACCGTAGTACGATGTTTCTGGCACTGCTGCGCCGGTTGACCTAATATCTCGGAGATCTTGGAAGTACTTCTCCACCGGATTCAATAGGCTGCCCTCCAGCAATGGAAACGTCACGCTGATAACATCTTCGTAACGACAATTTATGCCCCCATGAGGTCACTTGTTCTCGAGCTTGAACAATAGCTCATTTGCCTTCTTGCTAGAATACAGCTTGATGTCTTCAACTTGAATCTTCTTGTGGGGATATTCTTCTTTGAGGTAATCCTGAACTATCTGAGCAGCTTCCTTCTTCCTCATTCTTGGCAAATACCAAGCACCAATCGTTACCGGCCCGGCTATTTCGCCTTCAAGCTTCCCATTCTTGTCAACTATGAAGATGACGTGGGCCTTGAGTTTCTTTTGATCAGATATCTGGTGAAGAGCGGCATAGACCCGGCCGCCTAGAGGCATGCCCGATGGAACTCCTCGGCGAGTGCGTGGTTTCCCTGACGAACCCCGTTCCGCTCTATGCAGACCTGCAATCCGGGACCACAAGGAAGTTCCATCTGCCGCTTGTCAAGCACCTCGAGCTGAGGCCATGGGCCATATGGCGCATATACTGGGGTTGAACGCTAGCCCTGTGGAAGATTCTGAAGGCGAATCCCCCATGGATGAACTCATCTCGACCATCGAGTCGTCAAAGTCCAAAGACCTAGACCTCTCGAAGGTGCTCAGTGAGCTAGGCAGGAGGACAGACGAATCCAGGACTGCATAGTGTCGGCCTCGCTGCAATCACACGGCTCGCGCAATTAGACGCCATAGCGCCTAGCGCATTTGCTATAATAAGGATGGAAACCTTGGGCAGAAGCAGTGGTCATTTGTCCGGCCAAAACACAGACGACGAGATCTTCTTCTTGGGTGCGGGCGCATCGGTTGCCGCAGGCGTGCCAACCACCTTCGGTTTCGTAGAGGCGTTCAAGTCGACTCTCAGCGATGAACACGAGACGCGTGTCCTTGAGGACATTCTTCGAGTACTCCGCGATTGGAGAGGCATGCAAGAAGGCATCAGTGGCGGGGCGGACGTTGAGCTCCTCCTGGAGACGATGGAGCGACTAGCGAACTTGGACCAAGACGTCCTCGCTAGGTTCCTCAGGCTCCCCGAATCAAAGTCATTAGACCCCGTCGAAGTGGGCATTCTGAGCGGGAAACTGAGGAACTTTATCCGGAAGAAAGGCGAGGTAGCGCCTGGCAAAGTCGCCTATCTGCAGCCTCTTTTCGGCTTCAAGAAAGGAGGCAAACCGTTAGATGTCTTTTCCGTCAACTACGACATCGCGGTCGAGCAGCTCTGCAATGTCAACAAGAAGAGGTACGTGGACGGGTTCGACTTCGAGTGGAACAGAAAGAACTTCGAGCGGACCGATGTGGACGTGAGACTCTACAAGCTCCATGGGTCGATAATGTGGTATCGAACCGACACGGGCAGTTACGTGAAGATTCCGGTCACGAGCCTCAACGCCAGAACTGAGCTAATCACCGGAGAGACTGCAGAGACCCTGATCCTTTACCCCATGAGAAAGTGGGAATATGAAGAACCCCTGCAGGAACTCTTGATGGAGCTCAAGAATCGGCTCGAGTCCGTCGGCAACGTTACCGTTGCAGGATACTCGTTCAGGGATGACCACATAAGACGCGTGTTCTGGGACGCGGCTCGCCGCAATCGACAGTTCATTCTTATTCTGGTGGGCCCCGATTGCCGCGACGTCTACCAAACTCGCCTGAGATATTACGACAAGCGGAGAGTTGTGCTTGACGAGAGCCCCAACCAACTAGGCCTCTCGCTTCCGGTAGATTCCGAGCTTGCCGGACGGACCATCTGCCTGCCCTACGAATTCGAGAAAGTCCTGCCCTATCTGAAGACCCTATTCTTCCCATATGTCAGACTCGGTTATCAAGTGGAGAGAAATCGGCTAGACAGGCAAATGGAGGGCCAAGAGGTCCCAGACTACTGGATTAGCGAACTGCAATACTTCCTCGACTGCAGCCACATCGACAAGGTCGAAGAAATAGACCAGCAAATCAACCTAGACTCCATGCTCAGCGAAAAACCGTCAGATGCGATTGGGATTTGCCTCCGTGCCCTGACAACCTACTCGGCCTATGCAGATTCCTCGCGATGCAAGATATGGAAGGAGAGACTTGAAGCCACACTCGCCCGGCTGTCGGTCAAGATTGAAGAAGGGGGTGCACAGGGGACCCTCACCATTGGGTTCAGTACGCCAACGCTGAAATGGGCATCTGCGGCGGAAGTGTTGCAGCAGAACGCGGGGGCAATCAAACGGGTCGGCCAATTGAAGTCCATCGTGCTAGAATCGAGGCTTGAAGCCGCCGCTGATCTGTTTGAGTGGCTGACGAGGCTGGAATCTCAGCTGGGTACTTGGGCCAGCATCAAGGAAGGGTATCAGTATACGGCACTTAGAGGAAAGCTCCACCGTAATGAGGTGAAAAGATTCCAAAGGGCATTGAGCCGGCACCATGGCAGCAAGAACCCCGCCTTGGCTCGGAAGGCCGCAGAGATACTGGCAAAAATAGAGCTATCAGAGCTGGCAGGCCCAGCTCAACCTGCGCCCAAGACCAAACGTTAGAACCTTCCGTCAGGCCTCTGAGAAGACAACCAGCTTCCGCCTCGGCTCGATGCGACCGAATGCCCTACCGCTTCTTCACTCTCTTAGAGAACTTCAGTCCAGTTGGGCCAATTCCGACCGAGACGGAAGACTCGAGCTTTCGCAGCTCTTCGATTCTCCTTCTGGCCGACTCACTCGTCTTTTCGAATTGACTTGTGGCGTACTTCCTGAGACCGGGCGACGAAAGTTTGATCAGCCGTTCGCTCTCGCTGACGTACGCGCCCACTCTTAGCATGTCCGTGGAGGACAGAATTAGCGCCCTGAGCCGTTTGTTCTGAAGAGCCAAGAAACCAGTGGTTATTGGCTTCAGGTTTATGTTGAGTGATACGTCGTCCTCAGGAGACTTCACTTGGATCTTCCTTTCGACAGGCTCGGAGCCTTCGGCCTCGACCGTCACGGTGTAAATGCCAGGAGGCATGTCGTCGAACCTGACCCTTCCCTTCTCATCCGTGATTCCCTCGAAATGGGCCAATGACCATTTTTAGGGATCCACCGATATTTATTTGTCACCGACTTCGGTTCTATCTGGATTTCCGCCAACATCTTATGCACAACGGTCTGGCAAAAGAAGTCTCAGCGGGCTCCCCGCAAGAGTGACACCATTTCTCGGGATAGTTCTTCCTCTTGTACCGATCCCACGTGCGACGGCAGCTAGGGCACAGCGGATCCCTTTTGTTGAACGGGATTCTATGACCTGACCTGATGCAATAGCCGTCGTCGCGGTGTCGAAGCTCGTCAATCTCGGCAAGAAACGGCGACCTGTCTACCTCTGAGGTGAAGATATACAGTTGCTTCCTACACCTAGTCAGCGCGACGTAGAACAGCCTCCTCTCCTCCTCCAGCTTCTCGTTCGTGTCCTGCTTGTGATTGCTCACGATGTCCAGGAGTTCGTCATCCAAGATTGCCGAGGGAAATCCGAACAAGCCTCCAACACACCCCAGAAGCACAACGTAGTCTGCCTCCATCCCCTTCGCTCCGTGAATGGACGCGAACGCCAATCCGCGCTTAGCGTCTTCGCCAAAAGACATCTAAGTCTTGATAGCGGAAATTGTATCGAGCCAGGACCAAGATGTCCTCATCGTCTTTCTTCGTCTCGAGAAGCTCGTTCAGCAGCGTTCTTGCCGATTGCGCCTCCCATTTGTCGTACTGAAGATTGTCGCTCTTCTGAATCAGACGGATAGGACGAACCTCGGTTGACATTGGGACTGCCGGCGTTTCACCTGGGTGGCTGACCATCAGCTGGTTCGAAGCTCTGACCACGTTGCTTGGGCATCGATAGTTGGTGGATAACAGCGTCCTCTCCGAGTCTGGGAAGCTTTCATCGAACTCGAGGATGTTCTTGACGTTTGACCCGGCGAAAGAAAAGATGTTTTGTCTGTGGTCCCCCACGCAGAACAAGGTTCCGCCGTTCCCGGACCCAGATGAGATGCATCGTATCAGTTCGAGTTGAGGGTCGGTGATGTCTTGGAACTCGTCGACAAGGATGTGAGGATATTGCTTCGCCAGATCAGACCCCTTCTTCCGAGCCACCTGCAGGGCGAGAGTCACCATGTCATTGAAATCAAGCATGTTGCTCTCCCTGAGGAGGTTCTCGTACTCTATCCAGATGAGCACCATCAGGGAAGCGAAATCCCGCTGCTTCTTCGTCCAGTTGCCGGATTCAAGCCGGGCTTGAATGTCGGACGGCACTAGCCCGTTGGTCTTCCCCCGCTTGATGAAGGACAAGACAATCTCATGAAGCGGATCGCGCCGAATTTCCCCGTCGATTCGTCTGATGACCTCGTCCATAGGGAGGTCGGCGAGCATGACACCATTCGCCTCCAGCTGCATCCTAAGGTTGCGTAGAAGATCACCTTCTGCGACTTGATAGTGGAAGGTCTCAACCAGTCGTCGATTCTGCTTCTTGAACTGGTCTCTCTTCCACTCCATCCCCTCCCGGTATCGCTCCGAGGGGTCTCCCGAGCCACCGTCCGAGAACCAATCCGGAACTCTCCCCTTTCTATCGCTGGCCCAATGCTCCAGATAGAGACCGTAGTCGGGCAGAAAGAAATCGGGTTGGTAGTCTCGGAACGCAGGACTTCTGTCGGCCCACTTCGCAGAAGCCTCGTACTCGAACCGCACACCGTGCAAGAAGAGAAAATTACCTATCTCGCATTCAGCTATCGACTTCACAGGCACTAGGTTCAGTGTCTGGTATTCCTGATGGCGTAGGTACTTGTAGTACTCTTCTGCGGTCGGAAATTCTTGCTGTTTCTTCTCCTCGGCTCTTTTGAACTCCTCGGCAAAGTTGAGCATCTTCAGCGCGAAATCTTTGTTATTGGACGCTAGCCTTTCAGCGGCTTGACGAATGAACTGGTGCTCTTTTGCTCCCGCTACCCCGCTTCTGAAGTCCTGTGATTCCTTGGCTAAGTCATGACAAAAGGAGTGAAACGTGTTCACGTTAGCCTTGATGCCGTATTGGGAGTTGAGTCTGGACGTCATTTCGGCCACAGCCGCGTTGGTGTATGTGAGAGCAAGGATTCTTTCTTGCGGTACTCCTCGTTCAATCAGAAGGGCAATCCTCGCTGTTAGAGTTCGGGTCTTGCCTGAACCTGCCGCCGCAATGACCAGATGGTGGGACTCGTCCTTCACTACAGCGGTTTTTTGTTCTTCGTCCAATCTAGCTTCGTCGAAGAACGCCTTCCTCCGATTGACCTCGGCGCTCGCATACTCTGAACAATAACCTTCGAGGAAATTCTTGAGAGCGTATGTCCTAGACTGCAGAGAGTGAAGCACCGTGCGATTCCTCCAAGTTGCAAAGAATGTCCGAGAGCGCAAACCGTGAATCCTTCTCAAAAGTGACTTGACTTCATTCAGACATTCCGCTCTGTCCTTTCGCTGAATATATGCTGCGTATGTCTTGTAGGGAGACGTCTTCTCTTCGAGGTTTTGGATCTCCTTCTCAAGCTCGATTAGGATTGGCTTTAGGCGGAGTCCCAGAAATGCAGAGGTGGGATGAGCAGAAGCTGTCAACACGAGTCACTAAATTGAATCTTCTTGATTATCCGAATATTTATGGAACCAGAATCTCCAATCTAGGTATTGTAGAGGAAGGATTGCCTCTCTGCGTCCCGGCCGTCGCTGCCCCAAACTCGAAAACCTTACATTCGTTCCGCCACCTAAATCCGTGAGCAGATGGCTTCCGCTCTCGAGACGAAGGAGCATACTGGCAAGAGGTCGGAATCCACCGACAACAGAGTTGCGTTCCTAACCTCATGTGAGGACGGTTTCCTGGCGGTGGGAGGGTTCGTCGGTACGATGAGCTCGCTCCTGACCGGGAGCTTCAGTTCGTTTCTTACTGCCGCCACTCCGACGGCTGTGTATCTTGGTGAGGGAGCCCTTGTGGTTGCGGCTCTTGGCAAGGCCATCCCGTCTCTGATAGCCACGGTGCACTACAGAGTCAGAGGCCCCATTGACAAACTCGAGGAAAAGTATCCGAGCCTCGTACGAAAGGGCAAGCCGGGTGACCAAACGCCGAAGATCGACACGTACGAGCTTCTGGGGGACTTGTCCCTCCTCGGCTTGACCTTGGCGGGAATCATACCCACCCTTCTCACCGTCTTCCTCGGGAAGTCTACTCCCTCCACAGCGGTAGTAGGCAACGACGTTGAGTGGTTTCTCATCTTTACGGGGTCTGCCTTCGTGGTGAAAGCTCTGGCGGATTTGTCCTTGACCGCGAAGGTAAGCGCGATGTTGGACAAGGTGAAGAAAAGTCCAGCTGACGCAGGGCTTTCCTCTCAGAACTCCCGGACAACTGAAGATCTGCTTCTGGGCGCTCTAGGCGCGATTGCGGTCGTCCTAGCCTTCGCATCAGGGTCGATTGCAGCGTCTTATCCCGGCACGTCGACTTCTGCAGCCGCGTCGGCTGCCGGAGTGTTGTCACTGGGTATCGCCGCCGTGGCGAAGGCGTTCCCTGCGCTAATCTCTGCGGCGTCATCATCGGTCAAGCCTCAGGCCGCGGCCTGAGAGACGACGGTCACCCGAAGGCCAAGTCAAGACGCCGCGTCCCCTCCTCCTGGGTCTCCGTGCTAATGGATGGAAATCTTCAATAGGGAAGGTCTCTTTTTGCGAGAGCGGCCATCTTGTCAACAACTGCGGCGCCATCGAACCCGCGTGGTCTGCATCTCACTCGGCGCAAGACTGTCGGCTTGGCGGTCGCCGTCGTCGCGATACTGCTGATATTCCTGGGCTTCACTTGGCAGGTCCCCGTCGACCACATCAACGAGCGGACCGCGATTCCTGCGGGACTGATGACCAATCCCGTTTTCGCGGCCGTCGCTACAAACACGACGGGGAACATCGGACTCACTTTGCAGAACTTCAACTACAGCAGTCCCGACGGCTCGACGAAGCTCAACGCGACCTCGGGCAGCATTCAGATAACCATGAACCCGGCCGCCCAGGGGAGCACCGACCTGAACATGACGCTCAACCTTACCGGAGTGAACATAAAGTCCCCAAGCTTCACAGGGGCGTTTTCGTCGCTGAAACTTTCTGGGTACGTGATCGTCGACCCACAGACCAACCAACTTGTCATCTCGCTGGTCGCTTCGACCTCGGTTGCAGGCATCCTCCAGGCCGTGCTGGGGGTCTGATGTCTAATTCTGCAGACCGCGCGAGGGCCGCCGCGGCGGTAGCAATCCTCCTCAACCCTGCTAGTAAGATATCTGTATTAGGGGACGGTTGACGCAACTCTATCCTTAAAGAAGAAGATTGACTGACGCCGCTCGACGGGCTGCATTTTGGGATTCCTTGTGGAGACGCGAAAAGGAATTCATGCTATCGGGCGAGAAGAACTTCCGCCACGACGCGAGCTTCGTCGCGGTCTCCACGATAGCCGGCCAGTTCTACTGCGAGTACAAGGTCGAGAACGAGTTCGCGTTCGGGGAGGTCCCCACCGAGGCGAAGGACGCGGGGACGGACCTGCACGACGAGCTCATCCCGCAGGAGCCCATCACGGAGAGGCAGTTCGCCGAGCTCGTGAGCAGGAAGGAGCCGAGCTACGCGGTGCTGAGGGTCTGGGCGACCGTCGGCGGCCTTCGGATAGTCGGCGAGCCCGACCACATCGTGTGGTCTGAGGGGAGGCCGCTCTGGCTCGTCGAGCTGAAGACCACGAGGGGCGACCCGACCTCCCTTTGGCCCGACCAGATGAACCAGGTCCGGATCTACGGCCTCCTCCTGGAGCTGATGGGGTTCGACTGCTCCCGCCTGAGGCTCGCCCTGGTGAGGCTGAGGGCGGGGGAGCTCACGGAGGAGGAGCGCGGGCTCTGGATGGAGAGGGTCTCGACCCACCTGGAGTCGGGGAAGCTGGCCGAGCTCGAGGCCAAGTACCGGAACGCGATGAAGGTGCACCTCCTCTCCCACGACAGGGCCGCGGCGGAGGCGAGCGTGATGGAGAAGCGGGGGTACTGGCTGGGCGAGAGGGAGGCGACGTCGAGCACGAGCGTGGGCAAGTGCAAGGCCTGCGAGTACTGCTCGGTCTGCCCAAAGAGCCTCTTCAAGCCCACTTGACCAACTGAATCGCTGTTGAGGCGGCCAGTTCTGCCTGCCCGTCGTGGTCGCGCGCGGAGACCGATGCGCCCACCCTCAGAACGCTCTTATGAGAGCCTGAGGGTCAAGGATCGAGGGGCTCAGACCACATCGTGTTCCCGTCATTCCATGTGGGA
The DNA here is from genome assembly GCA_963838925.1 of uncultured Nitrososphaerota archaeon. Lineage (GTDB taxonomy): Archaea > Thermoproteota > Nitrososphaeria > Nitrososphaerales > Gagatemarchaeaceae > Gagatemarchaeum. The sequence continues at coordinate 654,132 of CAWISW010000003.1, read as the reverse complement.
TGATGGTCCGATTGCTAATCCTTCATCGCGGCCCCTCAACCACCTCAACAGACTCCTCGCGTTCAGGCCGTGTACGGACTAAAGCGCCCACGTAGGGCATTGATCAGCATAAGTCTAGCAGGCAGTGTGGCGTGCCGTGCTCATCTACGTCTCTCATAACGACCGCGTGCCTTGGAGGAGGGCGTCGTCGTAGACATCCACCAGCTCGTCGTCGGGGAGCTCCAAGTCGTGTCACTGCGTGGGGCCGCTGCTGGTAAACATGGATTCACGGGTTGTTCGACTCCGGTCTGAGAAGCGGGTTGTTGCGCAAGGTCTCATCGATGCTGTTGAGGGCGATAATCTCTTCACCAAAAGTCTCGGGGCTTCGCTCCCAAGCTATGAGGGCTCTGTGGGCGAGCACTTTCTTGTGGTCGATTAGGAGCCGGCAGAGACGCTGGATGTCGTCGTTCAATGCTTCGGCCAATTCTTGACCACCCTGTCGATGCGAGACTCGATGGCCTCTCTCAGTCTCTTGGGGTCCTTCAGCAGCTCGTCGATCCTGCGGATGGCTTCGTCGTCAGACTCGGGAGTCTGGTCTGGCACTGAAGTTCGGTTTTCCATACTCTGTCTTCGATATAAGGTCGCCTCTCCAAAAAGCGCCCACCGGCCGCTACAGTTCCAATCTAAGGAACTGGGGAAATGGATAGGCGGGGCGAGGTGGTCGCCGAGGTCGAGTCGCTGCTCGGCGGGCTCGAGCCGCCATTCGACGGCGGAGGGCTCGTCGTGTCGGAATTGTCGTCGGACTGAGCAGGGGGCGTCGAGTCGCCGGAGCCGGAGGCGGGTGGGGTCTCGTCCCCAAGAAGTGATTGTTACCGTGTCGACGCTATTTCAAAGAAAAGTGATCCTTGACAGAGCGCCTGCATGAGGGAAGGGGGCCTCCCAACCTCAATCTAGCATCGGCTCGCAGAGGTGCTTCAGGACTCGCAACGCCCTCAGGGTAATCATCTTGCTCGGCCTCTCCAAAGACTGCTCGAAGTCGGGAGCTTGCCCGAGTGGGATCCCCTAGAACGTTCAAGGTAAGTTGCTCTTGATTCTGTCCTTCAATTCAAGGACCAAGTTGAGGTCGTCGAGCTCGTCAAACAGCCGCTCGGGATCTCGCACGGGCGCGCGGATGACCCGCCTTCGAAGGACTCTCTCAAGCCTGTCAAGATTCTCGGGCAGACTTTCTTGCGTTTCGTCCCGATTGCATTCTACCCCTGACGGCCCGCTCGACCATCCTTTCGAACGCCGCGTCATCGTGGAGAAGCTTGTCCAAGTTCTGGAGCTCCTTCTTGGTCAGCGGCTTGTCCAGGGACTGCACCTCTAGGCCGTCGGCATTGCAATCGCCGGAGCCTAATAAGCATCCACGGTCTGCCTGAACGATGTCCTGCCTGGAAAGATGAGCTCGCCGCGACCACAGTCCTCGTCGACGCTTATTAGCCACCCTACCATCTTAGCAGGACATGGTCAAGGCAAGGCGGGCGCAGCCGGAAGAGGATTTGGAGAGCGCGAGGCGCTTCATCGACCGGCTTCTAAAGGACCCTAAGGCGTTCGAGAAGTGGGCGAACGAAACCCTTGACGTGTCTAGAATGCGGAGACGATGACCGCTGAGGACGACGCTCGAGTCTGCGAGCTGGCGGACCGGTTGGTCCCTGCCGTAACAAGGCGCGTCATGCAGGCAATCGAGCACTCCAGAGAGGATGTCGAGTCCGAGCTGGCGATCCTGGCAAACCTACTGACGATTCTCGACCACTGTGAGGGGACGAGCCACGCGTAGGGCTAAGCGGGGCCTCAGCTAGGAACCGGCTCGCCCACGCGCTTCAGGACCCGCAGCGCCCTCAGCGTTATCATCTTGCTCGGCTTGCCCGCTCGCTCAAGCGAGAAGGGCCTCAGGTCCTTCTTGCGCTTCAGATAGTACTTCGGCAGCCTCCCCGAGTTGAGGACGTCAGGGTGAACCGATTCCATCAGCCAGCGGCCGTCTGACCGCCTCTTCCTCTTGAGCAGCCGGAGGGCTTGCTCCGCCCGCGGGTCGTCCCCTTTGCCGAGGGCTGTGACGAACTCGAGCCCCACCAGGACGTCGTAGTAGTAGTGGTAGGGGAAGTGGAGCCTGCGCCATGGGTCGTACCGGCCGCCCTCGTTGAGGAGACGGCGCTCCAGGTAGAACTCGAGGCCCCTGTCCGCGGCCTCCTTCATCCCGCGCGTCCACTTCCCCCGGGGCAGGGCCGCGAACGCGCTCATCCCCTCCCACCCGTCGATCACGCCGTCCCTCCCGAAGCAGTCCCAGCCCCCGTTGGGCTTCTGGTTCTTGACCAGCCATTCGAAGGCCCCCTTCACCTTGGGGTCGTCCTCGTAGCCGAACTTCACGAGGGCCCTGGCCGTGTTCCCAACGAGGCAGAGCTCGCTCGTGTCCGAGCCGGGCGTGTCGAAGCCCCCGTCGGGCCGGGCGAAAGTGTCCCTCCACATCTCCGCCGACTCGGCCACCCACGGAACCTCCCTCGTCACCCCGAGGTCTGAGAGCGCCAGGAGCATCCAGTTGGTCGAGAAGTACTTGGGCCTGTAGAGGTCCTCGCGGTGGACCCAGTACGCTCCGGGGAGGCGCTTCTCGTGGATCTGCTTGACCCAGCCCCTAGTCGGTATCGCCGCGCGGGCCTCCGTGAGGTCTCCCCCGCTGCCGTCCTGCAGGTCGCGCATCGCGAGGTACCTGACGGCCGGCTGGTCCTCCTCGGTGAGCCACGCCATCACGCCCTTCAATGCGCGGGGAGGGAGGCGAGGCCGGGCTATAAGGCGCACCCGAGAATGTGCGCGGACCACCGCTTCAAGAGCGTTCGGGCTAGTGTTGAGTGTTTGAGGTCACGCGGCGCACGCCAGCATAATCCAGAAGCATGGATACCCCCTGGGGGGAGCGGCAGGCCATCTCGAGCACGGGGGTGGGCAAGTGCAAGGCCTGCGAGTACAATGCGGTCTGCCCGAAGGGCCTCTTTCAGGCCGACTTGACTGACTGGATTATTGCCAGGTGCCTTCGAACGTTATCGGCACGCCGTCCGCCATGCTCACGAACCCCTCGTAGCTTTGGCCCGACTCCGGGCCCGGGCTGATCTGAGAGGTCGCGGGGAAGACGATGTAGGTGGTCGCGGCGCTTATGTCGCACATGCCTGATGGGGTGAAGGCCGTGACCGCTCCCACCGAGGAGATGGAGACGGAGGCCACGGCGTCGCTCCCCGTGTTCGTGTCGGTGAGGACTAGGTAGGCCCCGGACGGTGACGACCCGCACGTGAAACTCGAGGTCGTGCCGTTGGCCATGAAGTCGTCGGCAGCAAGTCCGGCAACGGTCACCGCCACCTGCCCTGCGAGCGCGGTGAAGTTTCCGGGCGCAGAATCGGGAGGGGCGCCGGTCACCCCGGCGTCGGAAGGGGTGCCTATGCCGATGGCTGAGGAAGAGTGCCCAAAGGTGTAGTAGACTGCCGCGCCGCTGACCGCTGTGGCGACCAGCACGGCGGCCAACATGAACGCCCACGCGCCCCTAGCTGCGCCCCGCCTCCGGTTGCAGCAAACCAAGTGGTCTCGCCCAGAATGCGCCCGGGAAGTATTAATCCCGTGTGGATTTGGAATCTGTGTGGCCCTGGCTGCGGTTCGGGCCGTCAATCATGCTGGCCGCGGAGGCTGTGCCGGGCACCTGCGCTTTCTGGTGGTCTCCTTCCTCCTTTACGGCCTTTCGCTGCTGTGACAGTAGGATTGCGTGAAGACCTAGGGTCCCGCGAGCGTAAGCGATTCCACGCTCGTCGTCACCCCCATCGTGGTCCCCTGCTCCGTGACCTGCGCCTGGCCGTACATCAAGAAGGTGAGGCCGGTCTTCTGGACCGTCCCCAGGCCCTCGACGAGCCTGCTCAGGGTGGTCCCGCAATAGGTCAGGGGGAGCGACTTTAGCGTGTAGTAGGTCATCTTGACCTGCGTCGGCCCGATGGAGACCGTCGTCGAGTTGAGCACCGCGACGCTCGGGTCAGACTGGATGGCGCCCGCGTAGGAGCTCGAGTGGAGCTGGATCAGGAAGGACGAGACGTCGCCCTCGCCCATCGCTGCCGCCGAGGCCCCCGTGAAGCTGCCCAGGAGCGGCGAGCTGACGCTCGTGGCCGTCCCGTTGGGGGCGAACATGATCACCTGGGAGTCGTTGAAACCTGCCGTGCTGAGAGTGAAGTTCACCTCGTAGTACTCGAGGGAGCCTATCATGGGACGAGCCACCACCTGGTAGGACGAGCTGGTCGCCAAGCTGAGGTTCCCGGTGATTTCAGAGGACACGGCCATCTGGGAGAAGTTCCCGAAGAGCTGGGCCACCGTCACGTTCCCTTGACCCTGGTTGAAGAGGCCGGTAAGGTTCCCCACCAGCGCGAGGACGGTGGCGTTGAGCTGGGCCATGCTGGACGTGCCCGTGCTGTTGAGCAGGCAGGGAATGGAGCTGGACGACGTCGACCCCGAGCTGGTCGTGGTCGAGAACAAGTTGACGCGCGAACTCGTCGAGGTGGCGGCAGTCGACGCCGAGGAGGACGTCGTCGCGGAGACTGAGGAAGGCGCGCTTCCGCTCGGGGAGGGCGTCTGCGACATGGAGAATACGGCGGCCCCTGCGACGACCGAGGCCGCCAGCACCGCTACCGCGACCATGGCGAGGTTCCTTGCGATGCCCGGGCGTCTGGTGAAGCGGAGGCTGCTGGCCAATACTAGGTCCAAAGAGGCGCCGAGCGCATTTATCGGTTGTGAAGGCAGAATCCGTCTCACGACCAGCTCGAGACGAATCTGGGCGATCCGAGCACCGCGGTGGGCCGGATGTCCGCTTGTGTGTCTTGCGAGTCGTGTGGACTGACGCAGGCTGGCGAGGAGGCCAGCCCCAGTCGCAAAGAACGCCGTTAGGGAACCGCTCTTGCTTTTATATCCGGACGAGTGTGCAGCTTCCTGTGTTTTGCGCCAAGTGCGGAGCACAGAACGCAGACGGTGCAGCGTTCTGCTCTAGCTGTGGGGCCAATCTCTCGGCGGCCCGCCAACAGACCTCGGCGGAACCTACTCCCTGGAGCCGGAGCACGCCTCCTTCCAGCCAGAGCACGCACAAGAACCCGTGGATAGCGGCGTTCCTCAACCTGATCTTCGGCCTGGGCTACGTGTACCTGGGAAAGAGGAAGGTACTGGGGATGTCGACGGTCTTGTTCGTCTTGTTGGTCCTTGTCCTAGACATCATCCTCGGGATCCTCACAGCCGGACTCGCGGGCTTTGTGATCGCGATACTTCTCGCCGTCGACGGGTGGCAGAAGGCCAACGGGGGCAAGGGATTCGTCGGCGCGGAGTAGCGGCCGGCGAACTTTCCTGTGCGGCGGTGATTCCGCAAGGATCCATAGCGACGGGGGCAGTTCTGCGCCTGGTTGACGTCCGCGGAATTCCGGGCCGCGTCGCTGAGAGTCACAACAGCAAATCGCCGTCCTTCGTCCGCGAGGACGAAGCCGACCAGGGTAGGCCGAAGTTCGTTATGTGGCCTCTGCTTCTTTCTCGAGCTCGTAGAGCCCCGCCGGGTCCCCGAACACAAGGAGCGTGTCGTCCTCTTGGATCCGGAGGTTGAGATCGAAGACGTTTTGAATGAGGTCGCCTTTCCTTACGATGCCCATGACATGGGCGAGCCCGGTGATGTCCTGCAGTGTCTGGCCTATCAGCTTCGAAGACTTGAAGACCGAGAACTGGGCGATCTCCTTGGTGCCCACGCTCTCCGAGAAGACCATTCCCACGAGGTCTTTGGTCGTCGCTGAGAGGGCCAGGAGGTGTCCCACGGAGACGGACGACGGTATCGTCACGTCGGCGCCGGCGTTCTTAGCGGTCTCTATCAGCTGCTCGTCGTGCACAACCGAGATGATCCTGATGTCGGGCTTGAGGCGCCTCGCGCTCAGTATGATGAGCATGTTGTCAGGGTCTTTCTCGTGGGCGGCTATGATGGTCGAAGCGCTCTCGATGCCTGCCTCCTTCAGGGCCACGATTGGCCTGTTCTCGTGCTCGAGCACGACGAGCACCTTCCTCTTGGTCAGGCTCTCGTAGATCGCCGGGTCGTGCGTCACCACGACGTAGTCCAGCCCGAGCTCCCCCAACTTGTCCGCGACGTAGCGGCCGAGGTGCGCATATCCAAAGACGATCACGTGGTCCTTCATCCTCTTGATCAGGCTCCGCTCCGCCTCTCCCCTGGCGAGGTCCCCATTAACGACTGTGTTCACTGTCCCCTGTAGGATCGAGGCTGCGGCGCCGACCGAGACTATTATCATGATTATCAGGAGCCCCGCCTCCGTCCTGTTGAGCGTCAGGAAGTTGCCGCCGTTGGGGACGTACAGCCCTATCGTCGTGATTGTCGAGACCGACGCGAGGAGCGCGTCCAACAGCGGGAGGTGCTCGTAGTACGAGAACACCGCCGCGCCAGTGGCGAACATTCCGCCGAGGACGACAAGCTGCTTGGATATCGTCCTGAGCAGGATCATGGGCGCGTAGAGGGACTGGTAGAGCACGAATCCGACGGTCCTCGAATGGCGCCTGCCTCTCTGCCTGATCGCTCGACGAGGCACAGGCGGCTTTTCCATGTCCCTCGGGTGGTCTCCATGGATTTTACGCCTTTCCAAGCGACCGCTTTCTGCAGGGGATCGGGTCCGGCGAGCTCCTGACTTCGGCTGGCGCCTTGGAAACACGTATACGCCTCCGCCCGCTCGTGAGTTCGCCTTGCCGACGTGCCCAAAGTGCGGGAAGTTCATCAGCGAAAGCCACTACGAGAGGCACCTCCGGCGCTGCGGCACCACCCACAAGCACGAGACCCAGTCCCTCTACGTCCCCTCGGCCACCGCGCAGGTCGAGAGCCCTGAGAGGGGGATCACCTACGGTCCTCCGGGCAGGGATCATGGGAAGACGGACTGGAAGAAGCTGGCCGTCGCAGGCTTCGTCATATTCCTGCTGATCGGAACCCTGGTCGTCTTCTTCCTCCTCTACGGCCTTTCGCTTCTGTGACCCATCTTCGCGCGGGTCGCGGGCCGACCTGGCCCGGTCAGCCTGCCGAGGGCAGGACCTTGACCGTCACTCCGGCCTGCGATATTGGAGCTGGTGCCGGGGTTCTTGGCGCATGCTCTGCGGTGGGGCCGGCCGCGGCGGCCGCGTCCTTGGCAGGCCCCTTCGGCAGGCGTCCCCTAAGGAAGAGCACGAAGACGAACGCGACAGCGAGCAGGCCCAGCATGACGAGGAAGGTCTGGTCGTAGGACTTGATCAGCGAAGTTTCAAGCGCGCCGAGGTAGCTCGCGCACGTCGGCATCGGCGGGCTTGTGGAGAGGCAGGCGGGGCTGGGCGACGGGTCGAGAGAGGCGAACTGGGTCGCCTGGAAGGAGGCCAAGACCGACAGGCCGACGGCTCCCCCTAGGGACTGGAGGAACTGTATCAGTCCCCCTGCCTCTCCGACGTCGGCCATCTTCACCTGGTTCTGCGCTGCGAGGAGGAAGACCGGGAAGGTGAGGCCGACACCGAAGCCCATGGGGATAAGCGGCAGGATGATCCCGCCCACTGGGATGAAGCCGAACACGAACTTCCACAGGGGCGTGGTGGTCGAGAGCCCCGCCAGGCCCGCCATCCCCACCATCCCGATGACGAGGCCTACCGCGGCGACCGTCCGGTAGGAGAGGCGGGTCAGGAGCTGCCCGCCGAGGGCGGCGCCCACGACGAGCGGCAGGACCAGGAAGTAGAGGATGTCCCTGACCGTCTCCGAGGAGCCCGAGCCCGGCGCGAGGACGACGCCGACCACGAGCGAGAGGAACGTCGCGACCGGGAAGAAGACCGTGCCGATGAAGTACGTCCCCCCGCCTCCAGCCGACATGACGCGGTGCCTGAAGAGCTTCAGGGGGACGAGGGGGTTCTCTGCGCGGAGCTCCCAGAGCGAAAAGGCGATGACGAGCGCCGCCCCGAGCCCGAGCAGGCCGACCGTCCTGACGTCGGTCCACGCCCACCCGCTGTCGACTATCTGGTAGAGCGGGAACATCACCGCGGCCACCCATCCGACGAGGAGCCCGGCCCCGACGACGTCGAACTTCCGGACGATCTCTGGGCGGAGGGGGTCGAGCGTCGCGAGGACCAGGGCGAAGCCCGCGATGCCGACGGGGATGTTCACGTAGAAGACCCAGCGCCAGGAGGTGTACTGGACGATGGCGCTGCCTATGAGCGGGCCTGCGACCACCGCGATGCCGAAGACACCTGAGAGGGCCCCGATGACCCTGGCGCGCGTCTTCGGGGGGAAGACGACGGCCGCGATGGCGATGCCGACGGGGAAGAAGCCGCCGCTCCCGAGCCCCTGGACGGCGCGGAAGACGATGAGCTCGCTGAGGTTCTGGCTGAGCCCCGAGAGGGCCGAGCCGACCATGAAGATGATGAGCGCCCCCAGGAAGACGTTCCGCCTGCTCGTGATGTCCGAGAGCTTGGCGAATATCGGGATGCCCGCCGTCGAGGTGATGACGTACGCGCTGATGACGAACGTCCCGCTGTTCGGGGTGCCGAACTGGAGGAGGATCGTGGGCAGCGCCGTGAGGGCGACGAAGTTGTCGAGCGCGCCCATGAGGAGGGCGAGAAGTATGCCGATGATTATCAGAAGCTCGTACTCGAGCTTCGGAGCGACCGCAGGCCCGATGACGCCGTCGACGTCCGACTGAACTTCAGCAGATTCCGCGGGGCTTGTCAAAGGCTGCCTAGTCTCCCGGCATTTTTTCAGTGGTTAAAAGCACATCGGGCGTCCAATATTGAAGTCCCCCGGGAGGCGGCCGGTATCGGCTTCCGCCGGGGTCGAGAGTCATATCGAGAGGTACTTCTCGCCTGACAAGTGCCTCTTCGCCGCGATGAACAAGCTCATGTAGTAAGAGTCCATCTTGGGGACGAAGCTCCTCAGCTCGAGGTTGAGCCTGACGTCCTTCAACCGCCCTGAAGTCGGGTCCGTCATCATGCCTTTGGCCGAGATCCTCCTCACGCGGCCCGAGAAGAGCCTCAGGCCGGCGTCTATCGGGACCTCCACGAGCCCCGCGACCTCTGCGGGGTCGATGCTGTACTCCCCAAGCGGCCGTTCGCTATCGAGGAGGAAGACCTCCGCGACTTCTCTCTTCGGGACCCCGCCATAGGAGGCGACGTCGACCCTCCTTCCGATGGGGACGAGCTCCTTCAGCTCCGCCCTAACCCCCAGCTCCTCCTCGATCTCGCGGACGACGTCAGCCGACCGCTCGCCCGCCCTGTAGTGCCCGCCCACGGTGCTGTCGAGGAGGCCGGGGAAGGAGGGCTTCGACTCGCTCCGCACCTGGAAGAGCAGCGCACCCCTCTGCCTGCGGGTCACCACCCAGCAGTGGAAGTTGAAGTGCCAGAGGCCCTTCCTGTGTGCCTCGTAGCGCGTCGCGACCCCGACCTTCTTCAGGTCGTCGCCGTAGACATCCACGAGCTCGTCGTCCGACAAGGCGGCCCCGAGGCGTCGCCGGGCAAGATAAACGTGAGCCGCTGTCCCTTTCTTATACCACCGCCGTCGCCTTTGCGGACGTTGAGCGGCAGGTCGGCGGTTCTCTCGCACGCCAGGGCCAGGCTCGCGCCCCGCATCAAGGGGACCGTGATGGAGAAGGGCGCGTTCCTGAAGGGGTACGAGAAGGCCGGCGAGTCCCTCTCGCAAAAGCTGGATCTGCTCGCCAAGGACCCCGACGAGGAGGCCGTCCATGACGCGCGCACGGCGATGAGGAGATACGAAGCCTGGGTGGACGTCCTGCCGAAGAGCATCCGCAAGAGCCCCGAGATGAGGGAGCTGCTCAAGAGCCACAGGAAGTTGATGAAGCGCAGCGCGAAGGTCCGCGACCTCGACGTGACGAGAGGCAAGGTGTCGCGCCACAAGGGCCCCGGGGGCGCCCAGCTCCTGGCGAAGATCGACAGGAAGCGGCCCAAGCTCGCGGAGGACATGCTGGAGGCGGTCGCCTCGGCGCGCAGGCTGCCCCTGCCTGCGGTGAGGTCGAAGGGCGTGACGCAGAAGTGGCTCCAGAAGAGGCACGGGAGGGTGACGGGCAGGCTCTCGAGCGACATCGACGCGCTGCTGCCCTTGGTGATAATGGACCCGGCCAGGCTAAAGGAGCTGCACAAGATGAGGATAGACTCCAAGAAGCTGCGCTACACCCTCGAGCTTACGGCAGAGGCGGGCTCGCCGGAGGTCGCAAGGCTCCAGGAGTGGCAGGACGCCCTGGGCGCAATCCACGACTGGGACGTCGCGACGGCCTTCCTCAAGGAGGCTGGCGTTTCGGGCACAGGCGGCCTCCTCAGAGCTTGGGTCAGGGAGCGGGACCGCGAGTACGACGAATTCGTCAGGTCGGTCCTGAGCCCTGCCTAGGCCCACGCTAGCACGCTCAGGTCACGTTGCCATTCTCTCGCCTGATAATCGTAGCCCGTCCTTAAGTATCCTCGGGCGCCCAATATCTCGATAGCAATGGCCGACATCAAGATTCTAGTCTGGAAGGCGCGAGAGCCCGCCGAGGGGGCGGTCCCCGACGCCGAGGTGAAGATACCCGCGGCCTTGGCGAAGTGGGTCCCCAGGATGATGACCCTCATCCCGAAGAAGAACAGGGAGGAGACGTGGGGCGCGGACGTAGACTTCTCCATGTTCGCCGACCTCGAGAAGATGCTCAACGAGATGCCCGCATCGGGCGTCACCGAGCTGATGGACGTCAAGATGAAGGACTCGAGAGTAAAGGTCTTGCTCGAAAGGTAGCCGGCCATGACCATCAGGATCGACTTTGGCCGAATCTTTCCCGGCCTGGTCATCCTGCTCATCGGCGTAGCGTGCTTCGTCCTCTGGCTTCTGCTCGTGTTCGTCTCGTTCTTCGCGTTCTTCATCCCGGGGCTCGGCGGGATCTTCTACGTCGCGCTCGACCTCCTGCTCGCCTCGCTCGTCCTGATGGGGCTCGGGGCCCTGATAATGCTCGCGGGAGTCTCGGGCTGGTGGCACCAGTCGAACATCAGGTGGGGCAGGTACGGGTCGGTCGCGGACAGGGACAGGCTGAACCCCGGGCAGAGGTTCGGCGAGCTTGTCTCGGTGCTCATCTCCTTCCTGGTCCTGCTCTTCTTCATCGAGAACCAGGTGAAGGGCACGGGGTTCTTCACGTCGGGCTTCGGCACCCTGGAGCAGACCCTCTTCTACGGGACGTGGGTCGTGGGCGCGCTGGTCTCGCTGTCCAGGGCGGCGGTGGGTAGGAGGAACCCGGTGAGGCCGCTCGACGCGGTCCAGGGGGCGCTGATACTCGTGACCTCCCTCTGGTTCCTGAAGGTCTTCCCGCTCGACTTCGCCCACTTCCCCGACCTCCTGCCCGCGTTCGTCAGGCCAGCCGTTCTCTGGGTCACCGACCCCGTCGGGAAGCTGTTCCTGGTCCTCGGGGCGGTCGGCGGGTTCGCGAGCATGATGTACAACGCGGTGGCCTACGCGGTCTCGGGGTCAAACCGGGCGAGCTGACGCGCAAGTTTAACAGCCAGAATCGGCACGGCCGCCGAGGCGTTGCCCAAGATGCGGTCTAGTGCCCTGATGATCGTCGTCTCGATTGCCGTGGGGGTCGTCGTCGCGCTGCTGACAGGGCTCGTTGAGGTCACGCCGGCGGGGCTTGTCGGCGCCGTATGGTACGGGTTCCCGCTCCCGTGGCTCTACAGGCTCATCGTGGGGCCGCAATACAACCCGTGGAGCGTGGACTGGCTGAAGTTGATCCTCGACGTCGTGTTCTGGTCGTTGATCCCGCTGGTGGTGTCTCTCTGCGTGACCGTCCTGCTGGCTCGCGGGTCTGCGGGCAAGGGTGGCCGCCCATGAGCAAAGTCACGACCGGCGCGATCGTGGCGATAATGCTCGTCATCGTCGTGGGATTGGCAGCCACCTTGTACTATCAGAACGACTTTACCGTGAACCTTGGCGGCACGTCGACGACGTCGTCTGTCGCGGCCTCCCCATCCTCCAGCCTCTCCTCAGAAGGCGCGAGCTCGACGAGCCAGGGGAGCTCGCAGACCTCCCTCTCTGGAGGCTCGCCACCGGCCAGCCCCCTCCTGGTGGGGAACTCCTCTACCATCGGGTACCCGTCAAACTACGGCGTCCTCGCGAACTTCACGCTGGGGCTGATCAACGACGACAGGGCTTCGAACGGGCTTGGTCCCGTGGACCTGAGCGCAGTCCCTTCGGGGCAGCAGCACGCCGACTCGATGGACTACTACGGGTACTTCAGCCACTGGGACCCTCAGGGATACAAGCCCTACATGCGCTACACCCTGCTCGGGGGGACCGGGGGCGTCGCGGAGAACATAGCGTACGCGTCGTGCAGCAACTCCTCGTGGCAGAGGACCCTCCCCTGCACCCTCCAGACCATCGAGAACTCCATCAACGACTCTGAGTGGCAGATGATGAACAACGACTCGATATGCTGCAGCAACGGCCACCGGGAGAACATCCTCGACCCCCTGCACAACATGGTCTCGATCGGCGTGGCCGTCAACTCCACGTCTCAGGTCGCGTACCTCGTGGAGGACTTCGAGGACAACTACCTCACGTCGTCCTCGCTCCAGCTCTCGGGGAGCACGGTGACGTTCCAGGGAACGACGCAGCAGGACCTGACCGGATGGACGGGAGGCGGGTCGGGGGCCGAGATGACGGTCTACTACGACGCCACGCCCGCCAGCATCCCGGTGGGCGAACTCGTCCCCAAGGCCTCGTGCCTCCAGTACAACGAGGTCAACGAGCCGGCGTCGTGCCAGTACCAGGGGGCCTACGACGAGGGGACGATGGTCGCCGCCGTGCTCGCCCCATGCCCCACCGGGTTCATCTGCGAGGTGGGCAACTTCACGTACGCGCAGACGTGGCAGCAGAGCTCGGGGAACTTTGAGATCGTCTTCTCGATTGCCCAGCTCGAGGCCGCGAACGGGAGCGGGGTCTACACCTTCTACCTATGGCCCAACGGGGACGACACCGCCCCAATCACGAGCCTGAGCGTCTTCGTCACGGGATCATAGCATTGGTCCGGTCTCTCAATCTCACGATGGCCGGGGCGGCTGTGATCTGCGCGAGCTACTTCGCCCTCTTTGCGGCCATGCCGCGGTTCACGCCTTTCCAGCTCCTCAACTGCCCTCCCAACCCTTCGCTGCAATCTGGAGGAACGCCGTGCTTTACCAGCCTGAACTTCGCCTATCCGGTCGTCTTCGTCCTGTCGATCGCAGGGGCGGTCTTGCTCCTCTTCGGGCTGTTTGGCAAGGGCTTCGTCGTGAGCCCCGTCTCAGTCGTCGGTTTCGTGGCGCTCGAGTGGGGGTTGGCCACAATGACCTCCGCGTCCTTGAATACCCGGGGCGGGGTCACCACCAATCCGCTGATCTTCTCGCCGTTCGTGGTAATCGGAGCTTTGGTGCTGTGCTTGCAGGTCTACCGCCGCCGGCGTCCCCAGACCTCTCCGCTTTGAGTGGCGCCTTTATCCAATCTACGCATCTAGAGTCATGCCGAAAGAGATCCCGAAAGAAATACCGCCAGAGCTCTATGAGGTCTACAGCATCCCCATGGGAGTGATGCCTTTCTACCCTCCGATAAGGTGCAAGAACTGCGACTAGGTCCCGTCCTCCAATCTAACGTTTATCTAGACTCCAGACGTTACTGCGGCTAACCGAGATAGCATGCCGCCGTCGCCACTTGCGCTGGTACCAAAGAAGAAGAAGCCCCCCTTCTAGGCAGTTCGCCAACCGGCTGGTCAGGAGAGAAGGAGAGGGTTCGTCCGTAATGGGTAGCGAGAGTCAGAAGCCCAAGAGCCACGGCCTGATGTCGGCGGTCATAATCATCGTAGTCGTCATAGGGGCCAGCCTCATCGGGGCTTACGTCCTGAAGGGTAGCCCCAACGCGACCACCTCGTCCGGAGCCACGTCCCAGGTGCAGACACTGGGGACCTCGACGCAGGCCGTGAGCACTCGGCTCCTCACTGCGTCCGCGAGCGGACCTGTGAGCGTCTCGGTCACCAGGACGACGGTCGACAACACGACCGTGGATGCGCAGACCGGCTCGACCGTCTACATCTACGACGTGGCCTTGACGGGGAGCGACAGCGCGAGCCACCCCGTTGCAGGATCATACTTCACGTTGGTCGGGAGCGGCGGCGCCTCCTACCAAGCGACGCCTGACAAGGCGGTGAGGACGCCGCTGCCCAACGCCACGCTGGCGACGGGCACGCAGGCGGCGGGTCAGGTCGCGTTCCAAGTCCCCAACAGCGACAATCCCGCCAAGCTCGAGTACAAGATACCAGGCCAGGGGGTCGACGTGGTCGTGACCGACCTGCCCTCTCCCTCGCGCTGGGTCTCGAGCATAGCCGCGGTGAAGGCGACGTGGAAGGCCGACTCGACGAACAGCAACTATTTCGTCGCCGCCGTCATCCAGAACAACAGCTCTGAGCTGTACTACTCGACCGACATCATACCCGTGAAGGTGGAGATAACCCCCTACAACACGGACGACATCGTCCTGGAGGTGGTCCCAGACCTGACCGTGACCTCCGCGTTCGTCTCGACGATCGGCTTCTCGATCTCGAGCGTCAGCCCGCCCTTCCCGGTGACCGTCGCGAACAACGGGAACGAAGTGGACTTCATGCTCTACGTGACGCTTCCCAACCTCAGCCTCACCGTCGGCTCCCTCGACCTGACGCTGACGACCTCTTGAGACGGCGACCCGGACTCTAGAATTCTTCCACGAGGTCGGCGACGAGGTCCGCAGCGGCTGTGCTCAGAGGCGAGCGCTTGCGTTCGTTGTCATCTGACGGACGACTGGCCGTCACACGGCTATGACCGGTCTCTTCACTGCAGTGTCGTTCGGGAACATGACGACGGAGTACTCCTCACTGGGACCTGCCCTCCACTTGCCCGGGTAGATGTCGTACGTGCTTGCCCTGATCCGGTTGTTGTCTGTGTCGAAGGTGAGGACCGTGACCGTCGCGCCCCCTACCTTGTCCGTGTCGCTCGTCGTTGCAGTCGATGCGTCGACGCCCCGTCCCGTGGGGTCGCCAGGGTTGTCCGTGCAATCCTGCCTGTCGAACATCAGTTGGTTTCGGTTGTTGACGGGGGCGGGCGTGTTGTAGCCGCAGTCCGTGGCAAAGTGACCGTTTAGGGTCAGGAACACGTTGGAGGAGTGCTTGTCCATCAGCGGGCCCAGCCCGCTCACAAAGTCGTTCAAGGTGGGCCCCCACCTCGGGTCTTCGGTGCTCCCGTACGCGTCTATGTAGGCATGCGGCGCGATTATGACGCGGTGGCTTGCGTATGCGGGATCGTCCAAGATCCCGCCGACCCACTTCAGCACGTCAGGCTGCGCGTTCCACTCTACGTTCACGACGAGGAAGTCCAACCCGTTTGCCGAGAACCTGACCGCCGTGTTCATCCCATCGTGGTAGTCTCCGACCCAGTGGGTGTATGGCAGCCCGTTCACAAGGCTGCTGACGACCGAGGGGTTGAGGGCTGAGGCCCACTGGTTCCCCATCCAGCCCGAGGTCGCGTCGTCCTGGACCAGGTCATCGTGGTTCCCCGCACACCAGGAGTAAGGTATGGCATTCGCCATCAGTATGGACATCGCGTCG
This sequence comes from uncultured Nitrososphaerota archaeon, assembly GCA_963838925.1. Classification (GTDB taxonomy): domain Archaea; phylum Thermoproteota; class Nitrososphaeria; order Nitrososphaerales; family Gagatemarchaeaceae; genus Gagatemarchaeum. The sequence goes on along the minus strand of CAWISW010000003.1, from coordinate 638,497 downwards.
TTGGCGTTCACCCACTCTTGTTGGACTGCCCCGGTCTGGACGATGTCTCCGGTATGGATCACCATCTTCCCGTTGAACGCGGCCCAGTTGCTGACGATCCAGTTGCACAACATCTTGTACAGGGCCGGGTTCGACTCTGACAGGAACTGGGTGTCCGTGATCCAGAATATCGAGAACGTGTTGTCGGGGAGCAGACCGGACCCGGCAGGCGGTCTCGGAGCCAGGCCTGACAAGGCTTGATGCGCAGGCGAGGACGAGGGAGCCTTCTCCTTCAGAAGACCGCCCACGGCACCCCCGAGTGCCACCGCGGCAGTCCCCGCGACCACCGAGCCTCCGGCCCACTTGATGAAGCGACGCCTGGAGAGCTTCCTTTCTCCGGAGTCGTCCGTTGACGCCATTATAGCGGGTGTTCCAGTGCGCCCCTGGGCTTTAAAGAATGAGTGCGATTCTCAACCGTGATAACGAGGCCTATCGCAGCGACTATCCGCTGCAGCCGCTGTAGCCCGTCGCGTCCCACGGGTCCGTGATGACTATGCCTCCGGGCCAGCACTCGCCAGAGATCCTCTGCTCGGAGTAAGTGCTGACCACCGAGTCGGTGGACGGGTTGACGAATGCGCCCACGACGCCTGTGCCGTCGACCTGGTAGAGCTGGATGAAGTAGGTGCCGACGAGCGTCCCGTTGCCAGACGACCCCACGAACTCGACGTAGTAGGGAGCCGCCACCATGAGCGACTTCGACTTGGGATCGGAGAGCGCCACCTGGATTGCGTCCCGCTGCTGCGGCGTGTAGGTCACCGTCGAGTTCCTGTCCGGGAGAGAGTACGACGAGAGGTGCGTCACCTGGTAGTGGGATGGGATCACCTGGATGACGGTTACGTTGAGCAGCTTGTCCCCGACGTATGACACTTGGTACCCTGTCGTCCAGTTTCCGGTCACGACCTGGCTCCCGGTGACGTTCAGGATGGCGTACATCACGTTCGCGTAGGCCTTGCTGAACGCGAAGTAGACGAGGTGGTACTCGTAGGCCCCCTTGATGAAGGCGAGGACCTGCTGCGAGTCGAGGGTCGCGTTCTTGAGGGGCGCCGAGGGGAAGCCGTAGGAGACGCAGGGACTGACGCTCCACGTCAGGTTCCCGTAGGTCTCGGTCGACCCGGCGCACGAGGGCGAGGAGACGGCGGTGCCGGGGCCTTGCGTGAACGTGACGTTTCCGCCGGAGGCGGTCACCACGGCGGTGACCGCGGAGCCGCTCGGCTGTCCTGATTGCTGGGTCCCGGGGAGCGAGAGGAAGGCGACGGCCGCCAGGGCGATCCCGACTACCGCTAGGATGGCGACGGCTAGCCTCGCCCTCGAGCTGAGCATGTGAGACGGACACGATGAAGCGGCGAGAAAAACCCTCTGCATCTCCCCTCCATGAGAAGTCACTTCTTCGGCCTGCGACTGAGGCGCCGATAGGCGGCCCTCGTCAGCCTGACGAGGTTCGCCAGGAAGCCGTGCTGCTTCTCGAGCTCCGCCTGGAGGATCGCTTCATCGGAGATGAGCTCGGCTTCGACTTCCCGGACCTTCGCCTTTGAGAAGAAGAGGTAGATGGGGATGCCGAGGAGCACGAAGGCCGACCCGAGCACCTTGTCGAGGAGGGAAGTGGAGTAGAGCAGGTAGATGCTGATTGCCGCGCCGAGCCAGGGGATCACACCCTGCCCTGGCAGGCCCTTTTCGCGCTTCCTCTTCAGCACGACCAGGGCGAGGCATACGAGGAGGTAGCACACTCCGAGGTTGAAGACGGCGAACGAGATGAGCTGGGCTATGCCTGTGAAGAGCGAGAGCACGAGCGCTATCCCGCCCTCGAGGAGGATCGCGACGTGCGGGGTCTTGAAGCGCGCGTGGACCTTCGCGAGCGCCTTGGGCAGCAACCCGTCCGCCGACATCGCGTAGATCAGGCGGGCGGTCCCCATGACCTCGGTCTCGTCAGTCCCGGAGACGGAGGCGAGGGCGCCGACTCCCGTTATCACGGATCCCAAGGTGCCGAGGAGGACCGTGCTCACCAGTATGAGCGGAACCGCGCTCTTCGCGAGGTTGGCCGAGCCGACCAGCCCGAAGACCGCGACGTTCGTCAGCACGTAGAAGAGCACCACGATGGCCATCCCCACGATGAGCGCCCGGGGGACGTTCCTCTTCGGGTCGACGACTTCGCTCGACGGCAGGCTCCCCAGCTCGAACCCCGCGTACGCCCAGAAGACCAGGACCATGACCGTCCCGAAGTTGTTGAGCCCGAAGGGGGCGAACGGCGTGTAGTTGCCGACGAGCTTGGGGTGGAGGGCTAGCGAGCCCAAGCCGAGCACGATTATGAGGAGCAGAGGGGCGAGCTTGGCGAGGGTGAGGACGTCGTTCAGCCTGCCGGCGGCCTTCACGCCTCGGACGTTTATCGCGACGAAGGCGAGGACGAAGAGGGATTTGATGACAAGCTGCTCCTCCGCGTTGACGGGGACGAAGTACTGGAGGTAGGTAATGAACACGATCGCGTACACGGGGAGCGCGACTATCTCGGCGATGCACATGCTCCACCCGGCTATGAAGCCGTAGAACCTGTTGAAGGCGGTGGACACGTAGGCGTACGAGCCCCCGACGTTGGGGACGTAGTACGCGCAGTAGCCGAAGACCATAGCAAGCACCATGGCGGTGGCCCCGCCTATTATCCAGATCACGATGGCGAAGGGTCCGATTAGCCCTGCGGTGATCCCGGGGATCACGTAGATGTCGCTGCCGACGATGGCCCCGATGACGATGTTCATCAGGTCGAAGTAGGAGAGGTCCCGTCGCAGGCCCAAGCTGCCAGTCCCCACTCACCGGTCGGAGTATATGCATTGGGTGGGGGCTGACCTTGAGCGCGCCGCGGGTTCTGGTGCGTCTTAGGGAGATAGGCCCGTGAGGATTTTTGGTGGTGCAACTCCGGAGATGGAAAGACCGCTTCAGTGGCTCCACGTGCCTTCGAAGCCAAAGCGTATCTCCGTTCCAGCCGGGTAGGAGTCAACAGAATCGATGATCTTCACCTGGAGGCCTCCATCGGCAACCGACCCTTCCGTCTCGTGGCCGAGCTGCGTGGTGGGCATTGTGCAAGTGGCGGCGGCCTGAGAATCAGCGGGGATACCAGTTGCGGCGGGACCGCTAATCGTGCCGTTGATGTTGAGATATTCCGTTAGGGTCACGATGGCCGTGGACGCGGTGGCAGAGCTGTTGGGTGTGGAAATCACTGTCGAGGTCGACCCATTTCCGAAGCTGATGTAGGTCGTGGTCGCCGATTCGCTGCCGGCAGTGTAGGTCGTTGTGGAGGTCACGTTGACGGCTGCTATCACCGTCATTTGGCAAAAGTCTTCCAGTTCCAGTGGCGTGGTGCTGTTGTTCACTATCGTGAAGGCGCAAACGCCGCTTGCGAGGGAACAAGAGACATTCTGTGCAGATAGCCCCCCGATATACGGCGCTATGCCGGACAAAGCAGGAGAAGGAGTATTGGAAGAAGTGGAGACATTCGACCGCGGCGAAAGCGAGATGACCCCCACCGCTCCGACTATGACTGCGACTGCAATCATGGTAATGACCCCCTTTCCGATTGCAGACCTTCGAGTTCTCATTTCGTATCGGTCCTTGGCGTGTCCATCCGGAAATATGTTTGCCCGAACGGCCTTCCTGTTCAATTATCCTACGATGAGGCGTCATCTCCCAAGTTGCACCACATGAAGGCCTGAAGGCCTCTTCTCCCTAAGACGCGTCAGAACCGCGCCGCGGAAGGCATTAATAGAAAACACGGCCTTTGGGCTCGGAAGCCATTGGCGAAGAGACCTGCCCCGGGAGCGCAGAGGGGCGCGCTGGTCGAGGACCTGCTCACCCTGGACGACGCGGCGCTCCTAGTCGGCAAGACGCCGAGCAACATCTCCTACCTCGTCCAGTACAACCGCCTCAGGAGGTACGACGCGAGCGGGAGGGTCGTCAGCCGGGCGGGGAGCGGAGGGCTCAGGGTCTCGAGGAGGGAGCTGCTCGGCTACGTCGAGAGCTGGAACGAGAGGGTCAGGTCGAGGATGGAGGCGCTGAAGATTGGCGACACCTCGATAGCGTTCCTAGACGTCCCCGAGAGGGACAGGACGAAGCACGTCCACAGGCTCCACCCGTACCTCGGGAAGTTCATACCCCAGCTGGTGGGCTACTTCCTGGAGAGGTACCTCGAGCGGGGGCAGTTGGTGGTGGACCCCTTCAGCGGCTCGGCGACGACGCTGGTCGAGGCGAGCGAGAGGGGGATCGACTCCGTCGGCGTCGAGGTCTCGGAGTTCAACGTGATGATCTCGAGGGTGAAGCTCGCTGAGTACGACGTCCCGAAGTTGGATAGGGAGGTCTCCGACATCACGAGGCGGACCGCGGAGTTCAGCGCGAAGGAGTACCCGGACGGCAAGGGGGCGAGGCTGGCAAGGGCGAGCGCAGACGACGGCGACTATCTCGCGACCTGGTTCGCGCCCAGGAGCCTTCGCGAGATGCTCTTCTTCCGCGACGTCATACCCGAGTACGAGCACCAGGACCTCCTGAAGGTCCTCCTGAGCAGGACGGCCCGCTCGTGCAGGCTCGTCCACCACTACGACCTCGCGACCCCCAAGAAGCCCGTCAGGGCTCCCTACGTCTGCTACAAGCACATGGGAAAGACGTGCGAGCCGGTCACGACGATCGTCCCAAGGCTGAGGTCGTACTCGGTCGACACGCTGCGCCGGGTCGGGGAGTTTCAGAGGGCGAGGAAGCCCGCGACCTCGCTCGTGATCGAGGGCGACTCGAGGATGGTCAGGCTCGGGGACGAGCTCGGCGGCAGGCGGGCCGAGGCCGTGTTCACCTCGCCCCCGTACGTGGGGCAGATAGACTACCACGAGCAGCACAGATACGCGTACGAGCTCTTCGGGATAGAGAGGAGGGACGAGCTCGAGATAGGGCCGAAGACCAGAGGGAAGGGAGAGCGGGCGCAGGCAGAGTACTCCAAGGGGATGGCGGAGTCCCTCCTCAACGTCAGGGAGGGACTCGCCCCAAGGGCGGCCGTCCTCCTCGTCGCTAACGACCGGCTCGGCCTCTACCCGTCCATCTTCGAGGAGGCGGGGATGCGCATCGAGAGGTCTTTCGAGAGGCCGGTGGAGGACAGGACCGAGAGGGACAAGAGGCCTTACTCGGAGACCGTGTTCCTCGCTCGGCTCGAGGACTAGGCGCCGAGCTCGCGGCTACTCGTCGGCCTTCTTCTTTCCCGAGAGGTCTCGCTCCAGGGTCTTCGCGTCCTTCTCTGCCCTCTCCCATCCCTCCCGCCAGAGCTGCGAGATTATGGGGGCGAGGGTGACGACCAACGCGGTGATCACCGAGCCTACGGAGACGAAGGCCATCACCGACGCGAAGATCTTGCCCGAGTCGGTCATGAGCTGGATGGGAGGTCCCTGGCCGGTGGCGAGCATGCTCTCGAAGTAGACGGAGTTCACCCAACTCATGCCCTCTATCTGGTGGAAGCCTATCGTGCCGACCACCATCACCGCGACGATGCCTGAGATCGCGTAGAACAGCCTCCGTGTCCGGCTCGGCGATGACGGTGGCTGCCCGGGGGTGGAGGCCATTGCGACTCCGACGGGTTTCACTCGTTAAATATCTAGCGAAGGCCGACCGGAACGCCTAACTAAGGGCGGGCGTTCTTTCTGTCTCAATGGACACTTTCGACGCGATCTCCACCAAGCTGGACGTGAGAGAGTTCCAATCCAAGCGCGTCCCGGGCGAGACCAAGAGTAAGATCCTCGAGGCGGCGAGGCTGACGGCGTCCTCGATGAACACGCAGCACTGGCGCTTCGTCGTCATCCAAGACCGCGCGAATCTCAGGAGGCTCGCGGCTGACAGCACGACGGGCAAGTGGGTGGAGGGAGCGGACTTCGCGGTCGTCATCCTGATCGACCCCAAGGTTCCGGGGAGCTCCATAGACGCGGGGCGGGTCGTCCAGGACATGGAGCTCGCCGCGTGGAACTTCGGCGTCGCCTCCGGCATCTACACGGGGGTCGGAGAGGTCGCGCTGCGCAAGGACTACGCGATTCCCGAGGAGCTCAAGCCCGCGGCCGTCCTCGGGTTCGGCTACTCGAAGAGGAAGATCCTTGGGAAGAAGAACAGGAAGCCCCTGGAGGAGCTGGCCTTCCGCGAGAGATACGGCGAGAGGCTGAAGGCCTCAGACCTCTCCTGACTCTCCCCAATCGAAAAGGGGATTAGGCACCCCGTCATGGGGCGGCTATGATTTCAAAAGACTTCAGCTTGGCGATAATGGTTTCAGACGCCAAAAAGTCCGCGGCTTGGTACAAGGAGAAGCTCGGCTTCGTGGCCGAGATCGAGGAACACTGGGTGACGGTCTCGCCAAAGGGGGCGAAGTGGAAGCTCCATCTATGCGAGGGAGAGCTCGAGCCGGGGAACACCGGCGCCGCGTTCTACAGCGCAGACCTGAAGAGCACGGTCGCTGACCTCAAGAAGAAGGGCGTGAAGTTCGCCATCGACTACACCAAGAAGGCCTGGGGCGAGATTTCGCAGTTCAAGGACCCAGACGGCAACCTCGTCTGGATAATGGCAGGGAGCCCTTAGCCCGGGCTCTACCGGCTCTTTTTCTTCGGCTTCTTCGCGGGCGCCTCCTTCTGGGCGGGGGAGCGCCTCGGTATGAAGTGGGTTATCCCTATGCCGTCGACAATCACAATCTGGTCATCGTATTCGGTTTCTTCAGAAAAAGACAATGCAAAGGGACTGGGGCGCGCGTATTAAAGCCTCAACGTCGAGACGTGGAGCAACCAGACGGCAGGCTAGGGATTTCCGGACACCACGTTCTTGAACTCCGTGTAGGCCGGCGTCCTCCCCTGGTAGAACGCGACCATCGAGCTGGAGTCGGTGGGGACCGTGTAGCCCGAGAAGAGGTCCGTGTAGAAGGGGATGAGCATCTTCGCGCCTATGGACTGGGCGAACTGGTAGATCGACTTCATCCACTGCGCGTCGGGCTGGGCGTTGACCGGGTAGTAGATCTGCGCGCCGTCTGCGCGCCACGCCTCCGAGATCCAGACGTCCTTCGTGGGAGGGTTCTGGGAGAGGTAGGTCTCGGCCGCGGTCTGCCCGGTCGACGTGTAGACGTCGAAGCCGATGAAGGAGAGCCCCGGGATGGCCTGCACCTGGTTGAGGTAGGCGGTGTAGGACGCCTGGTCGGAGTTCAGGCTGTCCGCCGCTATCGCCACTCCCACCTTCGTCCCCGGCGAGGAGGAGAGGACCGCCGACGTCAGGTTCTGGGTCAGGGCCACCCAGTCGCTCATGTTCTGGAACTCTGGGTTCGTCGACGAGTCGCTGACCATGGGCACGTACCACCCCGGCTCCTTGACCACGATGTAGTAGTCAGGGTGGTAGAGGGCAGCCAGCGTCTGCACCCTTGAGACCCAGGCCACCTTGAACTGGCTCCACGGCAGCCCCCCGCCGTTGCGATAGCTCTCCGAGCTCGCGTCCGCGATGATCAGGCACCTCCCCGCGCTCCTTATCGAGTTGACCACCGAGGTGATCAGGGATATCGTGGCCTGGTCGTTGGAGAGCCACGGGCCGTAGCCGATGTCGACCCTGACGCACTGGGCGCCGGTCGAGAGCAGCATCGAGAGGTCCGCCTGCTGGACCGCCTGGTCGTCGTAGGACGGGATCCCGTAGCTCGCGCTCTGGTCCAGCACCGCGAAGCTCATCGCCGTCGAGCCGGAGGCCGTGTAGCTGCTCACGGTGGTGGTGGCGCTCACAGTTGAGCCACCGCGGATGGCCGCCACGAGGACGAGCCCTATGAGTGCCAACCCGACGACGGCCACGACCGTGGACAGGCTTCGGCTGGTTCCAAATCGCAAGTCAGAGCCCAGATTCACCGAACGCTTGCCTTCTCTATATCTCTAGCCTCCGGCCAAGGTGGGGTTATTATCGCCCGCGGGCTTTCGACGTCTTGGGATGCCTCTGGGTCCAGGTTCGTCGCTGCTGATTGAGTGGGTTGGATTGGTCAGCATCTTCGGCTTCGCCGCTATGGGCGTCGACAAGCTTCTCGCGGTGGGAGGGTGGAGCAGAGTCAGGGAAAGGACGTTGTGGCTGATAGCGCTCTTCGGGGGGTTCGTCGGGATCTTTGTGGGCGGATGGGTCTTCCACCACAAGACCTCGAAGCCGGGGTTCTGGCTGCCCGTGCTCGTCTCTGCCATCCTCTGGGTGGCTGCGTTGGCCCTCTCATCTCACTTCACCATCTCCTCTGCGGTCGGGATGCTCTTGACACGACGAACGGGAGAAAATAGGACCCACAGGAACGAGAGCGACCCGCCCACAGCACCCACGACGAGGGCAGGGTAGAGGCCGTAGACCTGCCCGATTGCACCCCCCATGAGCGCGCCGACGGGGAGGGTGCCCCAGACGATGAAGCGCATCGTCGCGTTAAGCCTCCCTTGCAGCCTTATCGGGACGAGGGCCTGTCGGTAGCTTAGCTGGTTGATGTTGTAGACAACCCCTCCGAAGGCGACGATGAAATAAGCGGGCACCAAGTAGTAGATGCCGTATGGCGGGACGGCGGGGATCACGAGGAGCCATCCCGCCGAGGAGATTGCGACCGACAGTATGATCAGCCAGCCCACCCTGACGAGCTTGCCGAGCCTCGCCGTGATGAGGGCTCCAAGCAGCGAGCCAAGGCTCGCGAGGGCGATCGTCACGCCAATCAGGAAGGGGGTCAGCCCGAGCCGGTCGACCGCGTAGAGGATCAAGATCGCGCTTATCATGCTCGAGAAGAAGTTGAAGGTGGCCGTGCAGCCCGCAATCGCCCGGAGCTCGCGACTGTGCAGTACGACCGCGAGGCCTTCCTTGATCTCCTCCACCATTGGCCTCCGCGAGTCCCTTGCGACCGGCACTTCCTTCTTCCTGATCCAGCTGAGAGAGACCGCCGACCAGACGAACGAGAAGGAGTCAATCAGGATGGCGAAGGGTGCGACGACGAAATTGATCAGGCCGCCAGCCAGGCTCGGACCTACGACGGACGCCACCGACGCACTGGCTTGGAGCTTGCCGTTGGCGTCGATGAGCTGGTCTCTCTCGACGAGAGCGGGGAGGTAGGACTGGTAGGTCACGTCGAAGACGACGGTGAACATCCCCGTCCCGAAGCTGACGACGTAGAGCAGGTAGACGCTCAGCCCTCCCAGGAGGTATGCGGCGGGGATGCTGAGCAGGAGGAGGGCGCGGGACACGTCGCTCACTATCATGAGCCTCCGCCTCCGGTACCGGTCAGCCCAGACGCCGGCGACGAGACCGAGGATGAGGAACGGGAGGGTGCCCAGGGCCTGCAAGATGCCCATCTGGCCGGCAGACGCATGCAGGATGAGGACTGCCGTGAGGGGGAAGGCGAGGGCCGTGAACTGGTCCCCGACCAGAGACACCGTCTCGCCCGACCACAGCTTCAAAAAGTCGTAGTGGCGCCAAAGCCCCGCGGGCGAGCTCGACGAGGGCCCTCCATCCGGCTGCCGGTCTTTCTCCGAGCTCATCCTTCGGCAGATGAACCGCCGCTTTGGTATTTTAGCTGAAGTCTCGCTTCGGTTCGTCCTTCTCAGGCGACTTCGTCGATGAATCTTAGGAAACCTGTATAAGGTCACACGGTGCCCGCGGCAAAGGATAGACCTTGGTTTCAGAGAAAGTCATGCGTTTTCAGAACAAGAACAAGGACCTGGACCAGCTGGCGTCGCAGATCCAGCAGCAGCTTCAGGCAGACGGGTACAAGACCCAGTATGCGAGCCCTCCGCTCGGCCGCGTCATCCAGGCGCAGAAGGCCGGTTTCCTGCGCGACATAATCGTGGCAGACAGGTGTTTCACAATCATGCTCACAGGAGATTCGAACGACTTTTCGGTCCACCTGGGCATCGGCAAGTGGATACAGGGCCTCGCGGTGGTCGCCGTCGAGGTGATACTCCTATCGTGGCTCTTCATAGCGGTCGACGTCCCGGAGGCGCTCTGGACTCTTCACGTCGAGGGACAGATAGCAAGCAGGATCACCCGGATAGTCGGGTGACGTCGGCGCCGTCTTATTCGACGACTTCTTCGAGCTTCGCCCACTGCGACATGGGCCCGAGGGATTTCTCGAGCTCGTAGAGGTCCACGCTCGCATACTCCCCGGTCTGCTCCAAGAAGTCCTTCAGGTTCCGCGCCTCGGTAAGTGAGCTCTTCGGGAACTTGTTGACCGCTCCCGCAGACGTTGTGGCTACTACGACCAGGCTTCGCATTATTCTCTTGGGGTATATTCCTACTATATTAGAGACACTGATTGGAATATTCGCGCTTGAATACGGTCTCACGCGCCCAGTCTTCGCCTGTCCTGCCGCGTGACGGTGAAGGAGCCCACGGCTGCGACGCCAATCGCGACCAGGAGGCCACCCACTCCCAGCGCCGTCGTCGCGTTCTGGTGAAGCTGCTGCGTCAGGCTGGAGAAGAAAGACTGCTTGACCGCCGTGGCAGGGACCGGCGCCTGGGGGACGGGCCCGTCGATCGTGATCTCGTGGTCTCCGCTCCCATAGGTCATCAGGACGGAGGTCGTGGTCGAGTTCTGGAAGACGGTCGCGTTCGCGAGGGTCCCGTCGAGGAACGCGCCGGGGGCGCCCGCCTCCGAGGTCGATAGCCCGAGGAGGGCGTTGGGGAGGACGAGGTGGACGAACCCGTGGCCCGAAGGCTGGTCGATGGAGATGCTCAACGGGCCGGAGACGACGCTGGTGGCGGACGAGGGGCTCTCGGTGGAGTCGAGCCCTATGCTCTGAACTACAGAAGAGGAAGAGAACAACAGAGGGTAGAGGGGCGCGGCGCTCGAGCCCCTCTGCGCCGCCGGGGTCAGGATCGTCGTGGTGGGCTCTGGCTCCAGCGTGAGGGTTTCCACTGATAGCGGCGGAATCGTCACGCTAAATGGGGCAGACCCCTTCATCACGAACACGGAGGTCGTCTTGTTGTCCAGGGCCTCAGTCACGAGGTAGCTCTCGCTGCCCTGAGCCAAGCCGTCCGGGAATGTGCCCGACTCGGTCTGGCGTCCTCCCGCCATGTTTGCCAGGACGATCGCCTCCCGACCGTCCGGGAGGGCATAGGCCCCGCTCGTGATCGAGGGGGCGGTGAGGTTTCTGGCGAAGACGGGGGCGCCCAAGAAGAAGGAGGAGCTCGTCTGGAACGGGGGAAGCTGGGACGTCGTCCCGTAGGTCAGGAACTGCCTGTAGGCCTCCCTCGTGTTGACGATGGTCTCGAGGACGCTCTTCGTCGTCCTGGTGAACCACCAGACGTCGGAGGGAGCCAGCCCCGTGTTGACGCCCGGGATGTAGCCGTTCGCGATGGACTGGGAGATGCCGTGCAGGTACGAACCCTCGGCGTAGTCCGAGACCCCGAATGGGAGGAGGTAGCCGGTGAACTGGAGCTCGTATCCGTGGTAGACGTAGGCGAAGAGCGGAGCGCTGAACCCCTGAGGGTAGAGGTTCTCAAAGTCGTACTCATAGTCGTAGCTCTGGAAGACGTCGACGTCCTTGAGGTAGACCTCGTTCACGTTCTCCGAGGAGACTATCGCCTGAGGGTTGTACTGCCTGATGGAGGTCCGGACTCCCTCGAGGAGGCTGCTCTCCGCCTGCCACCACCACGAGCCGCCCCCCGGCAAGTGGCCGTTGGTCGTCGACATGTCGAGCACGGGGCCGGCCACGGTGTTCTGGTCGAGGTAGACGCCGTCGACCCCGTAGTCCTTCACCGCGGTGGTGGTGAAGTTCTCCACTTGGTCGATCCACCACGAGGTCGTAGGGGAGGGGATGGCCCCGGTGAGGGTCCCGTTGTCGTAGCTGACGATGTAGGGGGCGCCGCTCTGGTCGACGGTCAAGTACGGCAGGCTCTGCTGGTATGCGGGAGTCGAGACGTCGACCAGCCTGCCGTTGAAGTAGAGCATGACCTTGATGCCGAGGGCGTGCGTGGCGTTGATCGCCTGCTGGAACGCCTGGGACCCGTCGCGCGGGGGGAAGAAGTCCGGGTATCCCCTGTCGAAGCCGCCCTGGTTCCAGCCGAACCAGTAGAGCATCATGTTGGCGTTGGGGAGCATGCTCCTCACCTGGCCCATGAAGGCGCCCATCTGCGACGAGTTGGTCCCCTCGAGATAGACCTGGTCGTTGGTCTGGTTGGTCGCGTACTCCTCTGTCCCCCAGACGAGGTCGAGGTCCTTCACCCAGGTCGGGATGTCCGACCTCTGCGCGATGGGCCCCGCGGAGACGTACCACTGCTTCAGCGCCCACTCCTTGTAGACCTGCGCGCCGGCGGACCAGTCCGCCCCCGCGACCCCCTTGAACATGGCGAAGTACCCCATCTGGTAGCTGTTGCCCAGCGTGATGTTGGCGGCGTACTGGTACCAGTCGAAGCTGTACGCGTCCGGGGCGGCCTTCAGGAGCTCGAGCCCCTTGTAGTTGCTCTGGCTGTCCTGCATGCCGAGGTAAATCCCGCCCCTTCCCTGCTCGTAGAAGTAGACGTACTGCATGCTCAGGGTGCCGGGGTACTCGAGCGTGGTCGGGTCGGCGACGACCGACTGCGTGACGTTCTGGATGACGTAGCCCTCCCTCTCGGGGATGGAGAGGAGGTCGTCGCCCGAGCTGGCGCCCATGCTCTGTATCCCGCCGATGTACGGGAAGATGACGCGCCTGATCTCCGTTGCGGAGTTCAGGTTCGTGACGTTGAGCTTCATCCCGATGTAGCCGTCAGACCTGGCCTCCACCAGCGCGTGCACCTCGTAGAGGGCCGGCACGTGCCAGTCCAGGAGGAGATCGGTGGAGTTCGACTCCTGCACGATCGTGTAGTTGAACTGGTCAGCCATCGAGCTCGTCGTGATGGTGTCGAAGTTGTCCACTCCCCAGAGGAAGTTCGTGATGCTCTGGTTGAGCCTGAGGTACTGGCCTGTGAGGGCGTCCGTGACGTTGATGATGGCCCCCTTCTCCGGGATGCTCAAGACCATTGATACGGTCGAGGTCTGGACGACTATCTCGTCGCCGACCACGGAGATTCCATGCTCAGACGGGAGGGCGGAAGATTGAGGCGACGCATCCGCTTGCGAAACGAGGGCAAGCGAGGCTAGCGGCGACGCCACAAGGAGGGCGAGCAGGAGCAAAGGCTGAATGCGATGGCTCGCTGGCCGTAGCAAGACCGATTATTTGCACTCTCCTGTCTTAAAAGAATGCCCGGAAAGTGGAACACTCTATCCATAAACTTATACCCTATGTCGTCTGCTTGTCAGGCCTAGGAGGAACTAGCGCCTTGAGCAAACATCTTCGAAAGGCACCTCTATTGGCGTTCGTTGCCTTTGCGCTTGTATTCTTCGTCGTGCCTGCCGTCGCTGTGACCTATACCATCACCGTCCAGACCGACGCCGCCAGCTACTCCGGCACCCAGCCTATCACAGTCAGCGGAGTCGTGTCGCCCGCGCCTGGGCCCAGCACGGGTGTCGTGATCGTGGTGAAGGGTCCAAGCGGAGCAGTAGTCGACATCAATAGCGTGCCGGCAGATCCTAACACGGGAGCATACAGCAGCGTGACCCGCCCTGGAGGCACAGGAAACTGGACGACGGGCACCTACAACGTCAACGCCACTTGGGGCGGGCCTGGTGGATCTGCTACCATGACCACCACTTTCGCTTACGTGAAGCCTTTGGTCAACACTACGACCTCGTTGTCTTGCGCTTCACCCATCGCGGTGGGTGCTACCTCGGCGTGCACGGCGACGGTGATTGGCGCCCAGGGCTCGGTCGCTGGTGAGACGATAACATTCTCCAATCAGCCGGGCGGCTCCGGGTCTGTTACTCTTCCGTCAACGCCCACGTGCAGCATCTCCTCAGCAGCGAGTTGCTCACTCAACGTCACTGGAGCGACAGCGGGAAGCGCGACGGTAAAGGCGTCCTATCCGGGTGACTCGAACAACGCGGCGAGCTCGGGCACGGGCAGCGTCACCGTGACGGCGACTACGACCACGTCCTCGTCGTCGACGAGCAGCACATCGAGCACGACGACGAGCACAAGCTCTACGACGTCATCGACATCGTCGACGACCTCGAGCAGCACGACTGTAACCACGGTCACTCAGACCGTGGTTGTTTCGTCGCCGACCTCGAGCAGCACGTCGACCACGACGAGCAGCTCATCTTCGTCGGGCGGAGGGCTGGGCTCGCTGACCTACGTCATCGTGGCAGCCGTCATAGTAATTCTGGCGGCGGTCGGGCTGGTTATGTGGAGAAGGAGCGTCGCCAAGAACTATGGTCAGCCGGCCACGACGAAGCTCTGAGATCACCTAGCCCCCAAACTCCTTTATTCGAACGTCCTGTCTTCTCGGGCCTGATGAAGTTCCGATTTTACTACGCCGGAATAAGGGTCAGGGACCTGAAGAAGTCTCTCGAGTTCTACACGGACGCTTTGGGGATGAAGGTCGTGAACAAAGGGACGATGCCTCACGGGGGCAAGTTCGTCCAGCTCAGGGGGAAGGGGTCAGACCAGACGCTCGAACTGAACTGGTACCCGCGCGGGACCAGGTTCTACATCGAATACGCCCCCGGGGAGGAGATGGACCACCTCGCATTCGTCGTGAAGGACGCCGCCAAGGCATACAAGGCGCTCATCGCGAACGGCGCGACCTCGGCGGTCTCCCCCAAGGAGTCGAACGGGACCGAGGTGTACGTCAAGGACCCGGACGGGATCTGGATAGAGCTCCTCTCAGGCTGACCGGGCTAAGGCTGGCCCTGCGACTCTAGGACCTTCTCGAGCTTGCTCACGAAGCCCGCGTCCACCGTCATGTCCCTCCCGTCGAAGACGTCCTTCCCGCCGACCTGGACGACCGGGATGATGAGGAAGTACTTGTTCATGAGCTTCGCGTCGTGGCTGATGTCGAGCACACGCACCTCCAGGTCGTATCTGGGGGACATGGAGCTCAGGGCGTCGACGACCCTTTCGCAGAGGTGGCAGCCCTTCCTCGAGACCACCGTCACGGCGAGGGGCATCGGGCCTCGGCCCTCTCCGGCTTAATCTAAACCTTGACTTGGGCTGCCGGGACTATCGCAGTCGTGCTGGGGGCGACGACGGTCGGAGCTGGAGCCGGTGCGGGTGCCGGGGCTCTGGGCGCGGCCTCTGCGGCCTCCTCGGCGAGCTTCCGCTTCGCTATCAAGATCCTTACCCTCTGCTGGCAGGCAATCGCCCTGTCGCTGAACGCCTTCCACGGGGTGTAGTCCTGGGTGCCCTTCGCCAGAAGTAGGAGCAGGTCCGCGGCCTGAAGGTAGTCCACTATCGCGTCGCCGTACCTCCCCGCCTTCTCCTTAGAGACCGCCTCGTTGACGAGGTGGGTGGCGTACCACTCGATCTTCTTGAACTTGGAGACCTGGGCCGTCTGGGGTTGTGGCTGCTTCGGAGCCGGGTGTGCCTCTGGCATTACATTAGGTAGTCGCCGATATGCCGATAGCCATCTGAGTCAGGTTTCCTCAACAAGAGGGCGAAGTTCTGGTCGATTCACCTGGGAGGCGCCTTGGCCGAGGCGACGGCCTCCCTCACGTAGCCTTGATGGTCTCGACTCCTCTCCCACGTCCTCGACCGGGCCGACCCGCCAGCCGCCTTGCGCCCGGCCCGCTTGGCCTGACCCGGCATGAAGCCGGAACCGCAGCCTCAGGAATATTAATGTGCTAGGCAATTTGGCGCCAAGGAGATTCCGTTGGTCCCAGCGCGCAAGGTGAGCGGGAGGTGGCTCCTCGTTCTCTCGGTCGGAGCGATAATAATCTCCCTCGCCTTCATCGGGGTCGCCTACGAGGCCCTGTCCCCGTCGTCCAACGGGACGCTCTTCGGGACTCTCTTCGTCAACGAAGGCGGCTACTCGAACGCCACCGCGAGCGTCACGGCCTCCTACAACGCGACGCTGACCGCGAAGAGCGGGAACGGCTCGATACTCTTCACCTTCCTCTCGGGCAAGAACGTCATCCAGAGCGACCTCATATCGATAACCAACTATACGATATCCACCAACCAGATCTCGATGACGATTAGCGGGCACTCCGCCATCCTCCCATGGGAGGACAACGACACGGTGTGGGCGCACCAATACGACAGCAACTACATCGCGTCCTGGGGGCCCACGGCGCCCACCTACGAGCTCCGGGGTCAGGTAAGCCCGTCGATCTTCGGGCTGCCCCCCAACTCGTACGTGGAATTCAGGTTCGAGGCGCAGGGCGGCGAGCCTGCCCAGTGCTGTTAGCCGGGCTACGGCCATAATCCAGACGATTTCCTGTTAAGACATGCAACTATTGTGGAATTCCACTTCCAGGATGCGGCTCATTATATCGCGTCCCGGACAGTACATCTCCGATGTAACATGCAAGTAAGCACAGGCAAACTCCAGATTCTGACGGTCGCAGCGATGCTCGTCCTGCTCTCAGGCGGGATCGCCGCGTACGCGCAAAACCAACCAGCATCTTCATCCATCGCACCAGCCGGCGCGTCGCCAATCGCGCTGGCAGACAGCACGGACTCGACGTCCACGACTTCCACGTCATCGACGTCTTCGACTGGCAGCACCACGACGGTCACGAGTACGGTGACCGCCACGACCACGGCGACTTCGACCACGACAACCGCGAACTACACGCTATGCACTCCCCCAACGACAGCGGCAACGGTCGGTAGGCTAGTCCTCCCGATCACGCCCACCACCCAGCCCGTCAAGGGAAGCATCTCCTTCTCGGACAGCAGAGGGTGCGTCGCATCGATAACTTCGGTCGGGGGCGTCTTCAACGTCCAAGTCATTCTGCGGTATGCGAAGCCGGTGACCCAGTACAACGTCGTGCTCGTCGCTAACGGGACGAACTACGCGCTGGGAAGCATGGTGACAGGGCAGGACGGCGCTGGCCAGATACAGAACCAGGTCCTCCTCAAGACGGGGACATACGTCGTATCTCTCCAGATCTTCGACACATCGTCAACTCCAGGCCAGAGCACCTTGGTGCTCCAGACCGGGCAGGGCACGATAGTCTCTCCTCCGTTCCCAACCCCGAGCACCAGCAATCCGCAGTCTAACCAGGGCGACCAGGGTCACTCTGGACAGAAGCGATAGGCATCCACCGGGGGAAGGCCGAGATTTCGGCCTTGCCTCCTACCCTTTTTTCTTAATCGAATACGGATTAATAGGCCGGCAGAGGTTCGAGGGCTACGAAATCCGGCATCCTCGAGTCTGAGTTCTCGGCGTATCACGATGCCCTCAACGAAGGAAGGACGACGTGCGAGAAGCGGGTCGGCGAGGAGCTTGACAACATTGGGCGATACAACGAGCGGCTCAACGCCTTCATCACGGTCTTCGGTGGACACAGCGGGATGGCGCTCTCGCGGGGGCGCGCGCTCGACGGGAGGCTCCGCCCGGGGAAGGGGAAAGGCGCCTCCGGGCTCTTCGGGATACCGCTGGCGATAAAGGACAACATGTTCTTCGGCGGGTTCCCAACCACGGGCGCGACGTACTACTTCAAGGACTTCGTCCCGAGCCTCAACGCCCAGGTCGTCGACGACGCGATGGGGCTCGGCTGCATCCCCCTCGGCAAGACGAACCTGCACGAGCTCGCCCTAGGAGGGACCTCCGCTGCGTCTTACTTCGGGCCGGTGAGGAACCCGCACGACGTGGAGAGGGTGGCGGGCGGGTCGAGCGGCGGCTCGGCGGTCGCGGTCGCGCTCTCCAAGGGGGCGGTCCTGGGCTTCGGGACGGACACCGGCGGGTCGATCAGGATCCCCGCCGCCCTCTGCGGGATTATGGGCTTCAAGCCCACGCTCGGGTCGCTTAGCCTCGAGGGGATACTCCCGCTGAGCGCGACCCTGGACCACACGGGGCTGCTGACGAAGACGATGCCAGACATGGTCAGGGCCTTCGAGCAGCTTGGGGGGGCGCCCGGGCCGCGCAAGCCGGGCCGCCAGGGCGGGAAGGTCAGGGTCGGCGTCCTGACCCAGCACTTCCTCGAGGAGACGGAGGAGAAGGTCGCGAAGAGCTTCTGGAAGGCCATCGACCTGATGGAGGCGTCGGGGGACTTCGTCGCCGTGGAGGTCCCGACAGACTCTGGCTACGAGAGGTTCACAAAGGCGAGGGGGTACATCCAGCTAAAGGAGGCCGCCTGGTTCTACGGGGAGCTCGTGAAGTCTGAGAGGGTCGCCTCGCACATGAACCAGGACGTCCTCACCCTGCTTAGGCGCGGGATGAGGCTCGGGCAGCTCCGCTATCTCGGTGGGAACCTGGTGAGGCTGGAGTGCATCAAGGTCTTCGGGCAGCTCCTGAAGGGTCTCGACGTGCTGGCTACGCCCACGACCAGGGTGGTCGCTCCGAAGCTCTCGGACGTGGTTGGCAACGAGGCGGGGAGGCTCAGGCGCCTGCTCCTGCAGAACACCGAGGTCTTCAACCTCAACGGCTTCCCAGCGCTCAGCATCCCTTCGAACCCTGGGAGGTCGGAACTCCCCACTGCGATCCAGCTCGCGGGCGGGCTAGGCGAGGACGCGATGGTTCTGCGGGCCGGAGACCTCGCGATGCGGGCGATAGTCCGCTAGTCGTGAGTCTGGGTTCCTGAGGACTAGGCCGAAACCGCCACTCGCATTCCCAGGCTTTTCAAAACTCGGCCGCTCGTCGTGCGGATGGCCCCCCGCGAGAGCATGACACGCAGGGCGGTTGCAGAGTCGGTGCGCTTGACGTTGACTCCCTTTACGCAGTCGGCTATGACGTAGGTCTCGAAGCCCTCCGCTGCCCCGTCGAGCACCGTGTTCTTGACGCAGTAGTCTGTCGCGAGCCCAGCGACATAGATCTGTTTCACGCGAAGCTCGCGAAGTCTTTGCGCCAGGTCGGTCCCCTGAAATCCCGAGTAGGCGTCCTCGGCTTGCAGGGTTCCCTTGTCTATCACTTCCGCTTCTTTGGGAACCGCGAGCGACTGGTGGAACCTAGCTCCCTGAGTGTTCTGGATGCAGTGGGGCGGCCACGGCCCTCCGTAGGCCTTGAACGAGACGTGGTTCCTCGGATGCCAGTCTCGCGTGAAGAAGACGGGCAGGCCCGCCCTCTCGAACGCGTGGGCCAGCTCGTTGACGGCAGGGATTATCTTGTCCCCGTCGGCGACAGGTAGAGCTCCGCCAGGGCAGAAGTCCCTTTGTATGTCGACGACGATGAGGGCTTGTTTCGCTTCCAGATTCACCCGAGGAGGGCGCGTCTGGCCGCGGGGTGCGGGCATGGTCGGGAGCGGTGCCGGCCCCTTAAAATCGGTTCCTCGGGTCGATGCGGATGGTCACTGGACTACCTTGATGGTCCCGACCATCCAGTCCGGGTGGATGGAGCAGTCGTACTTGTAGTTCCCCGGGACGGTGAGGGTTACGGTGAATAGCTGGCCTTCGTTGAGGATCCCGGACTTCCAGGGAGTCGCCCCGGTCGGCACTACCACGGACTGGACCGTGTGCTGGACGTAGTCCAGGTCGTTCCAGACGATGGTGTTGTTCACACCGATTACTACGGTGACCTTCGCCGGAGTGAAGTTGAGCGACTCGTTGTTCCCGACGTCGACGGGCAGGACGATCTGGACCGTGCCGGGCTGGGTGGAGGTCGTCGTCGTGGTGGTGGAGATGGTGCTCGTCGAGGAAGTGGTGGCCGAGCTCGTGGAGCTGCTCGAGGTCGTGCTCGTCGACGTCGTGCTGCTGGTTGGCGTCGCTGTCGACGTGGTGACGGCCGAAGTGCTCGTCTCCGAGGGGGTCGAGGAGGTCGTTGATGTGAGGGAGTTGGTCGTCGAGGCGGACGTCGCCTGGGTGCTAGAGGAGGTCGCGAGACTGGTGCTGATTGACGTGCTCTCTCCCTCGGACGAGGAGGTGGGAGTGGTGACCTGCGTGGATGACGCCGACCGCGTGCTGCTGGTCGTTGACGCCTCCGAGGTCGGCTGGAGGATCAGGTCCGCGGCGAATGCGCCTGCGAGGAGGAGAAGGACGAGCCCGGCTATCAGGGCGACGGTGGAGAGCCGCCCGGCGACCCCGGGCGACTTTCTTGCGAGCATCTTGTGACTCATGGTCGCTGCGAGCCTTACCTGCTTCGGCTAGACGACTGACAGGGTCTCGTAGGTCGAGTCGAGGACCTCGGTCTGCTGGATCCCGAACCAATCCTGGAGGACCGTGGCGTAGGTCTGCCTAAAGTCGATGTTCCAGAGCAGGTTGCCCGACGAGTCCAGGTCGGTAAGGCTGGGATATGTCCCGTAGAGGCCGGGGCTCACCGACCCGCCTATCATGAACTGGGGCAGGGCGGTGCCGTGGTCCGTCCCTTTGCTCCCGTTCTCTATGACCCGCCTCCCGAACTCCGAGAAGGTCATCATGAGCGTGTCGTTGGCGCGCCCCTGCGCGGCGAGGTCGTTGTAGAAGGCGCTGACGCCGTCTGAGAGCTGCTTGAGGAGTGGGTCCTGCACGGCCCTCTCGTTCCCGTGAGTGTCGAACCCGCCTAGGGTCACGTACACTATCTTGGGATTGAGGCTGGAGACTATGATGCCGGCGGCCAGCTTGAGCCTCTGGGAGAAGTCGTCTGTGGGGTACGTCACCTGCGGGTTGTAGCTGCTCGCGGCGGCCTGTATCACCGCGGAGGCTGACATGGCGTCCAGCCCCGACTGCATCATCTGGTTGACGAGGGCGTTGTACTCGCCGCACGCGTTGCAGGCGGTCTCGTTGAGCTGCTGGATGAAGGCCGTGCTCGTTATGTCGGTCTTGGTCAGCGGCGCGATCTTGAAGCCCGCGACCGTGTTGAACGAGAGCGGCTGCGCGGTGACCCCGAGGAGGGTCTGGGGGACGAGCTCCTGCAGGTTGACGGCGGTGGCGGGCGACTCGAGCTGGTTGGCTACGTCCATGTACCTGCCGAGCCACCCGTTCGAGAACGGGAGCTCGGGCGACGCGCTCTCCCATATCGCGGTGGCCTCGAAGTGCGACAGGTTGGGGCTCGGATAGCTGACGCCTTGGATGATTGCGACGCGGTTGCTCTTGTAGAGGTTCATGAGGCCCGACATCTGCGAGTTGAGCGCGACGTCTCCGTCGATGGGGAGGATCTCGCTCGACGTCAGGCCTATGGTCGGCCTGTTTTGGAGGTAGGCCGGCTGGCCGTAGGGGACCACCGTGTTGAGCCCGTCGTTCCCGCCCATCAGCTGGATCACGACGAGGGTCTTGTTGGAGGCGTTCTGCAGCGACGCCGTCGCCGCCTGGTTCGCGTCCGTCGCCTCGACCACTGTGGGGCCGAGGCTAAGCGGCGTGACGGAAGGAATGCCGGCCACTCTCGCGGCCAGCTGCCTCAACAGGTCTCTTCGGGCGTTCTTCATTTCATTTCACCTTAATTCAGGTTGTAGAACGGGCTCGCCATCGTGAGGCGGACCGTTTCCTTGGTCATGAGGATTGCATTGGTGTATGTGCCGGTCGCGGATTGGATCTCGGAGAGCACGTTGGTCGGCAGCCCGTCGGGGAAGAGGGAGTTGGCGATTGATGAGACGCCCGTGCTCAGGGAGTTCCCGCTCCCGAAGTACTGCGAGGGGTTCAGACCGCTGGCGCTGTTCTCCGGTGTGGTCTGGACGTTGATGGGAAAGTTGTAGCGCTCCATCAGCGAGCCGGTGTTTATCCATAGCATGCCGATGGGCCATCCGAACACGCTGGGGGGATCGAAGAGCAGCTGCCCCTGGTTGTTGCTCGTCCCGATGAGCGCGTTAGGGGTGGACGTCGCGTTGAGCGAGCGGAGGGCCGTGACGATGTACTCCGTCGGGCTCTTCACGTTCGCGAGGTACGCCTGGTTCGAGACGAACTCGGGGGATGTAAGTATCGCCTCGACCATCGACCCTATGCCGTAGCCGCTGTCGAAGTAGACCGCGGACAGCCTCTGTATCATGTCGGCGCTGGGGTTCGGGTAGCCGAAGAACTGGAAGAGCTCGGTCGACAGGTTCGCGGCCGTCTCGGGGCGCGCCACGAGGATGTCGATGATGTCCTGCGGGCCGAAGGCGCCGGTCTGGCCCAGGAAGGTCTTGACGCTGTTGTCGTGTTTGGCCGGGTTGTATACTCCCTGCCCGGTTGAGTTGATCGAGAAGCCTGTGAAGGCCGCCGCACCCTCTATCACGTCGTTCTGGGTGTAGGGGCCTCTCCCTGTCGAGAAGACCTCCATCACTTCCCTGGCGTAGTTCTGGTTGGGGTTCTTCTCAAGGTTCATCACCCCGTCCAGCCAGACGAGCATGGCGCCGTCCCAGGTTATTCCCGTGAGGAGGTCGTGGAAGTTCCCCAGGGCGTTGGCGCGGAGGAACTGGTTCTGCTGGTACATCAGGTACCCGTTCTGGACTTTGGAGATCGCCGTCGCGAAGTGGTTGTGCCAGAAGAGCGTCATCTTCTCCTCGAGGGGCCTCGGGGTCTTGACCATCCTGTTGAGCCACCAGGTCGCGAGGTTGTTCTCCTCGTTCTGCCCGGTGGGGACTGTGCCCGAGTAGGAGGTCCTGATGTTGGGCGTCACCGCGTTGAGGGCGCTGTTGTCGATCTGGCTGTAGTTCAGGAGGTACTGGACAGCCGCGTCGTAGCCCATCGCCTGGTACTTCGCCTGCTCCGCTGGACCTCCTCCGAAGCCGGCCCTCCGCAGGAGGTGGGGGATCTGGAGCTGGGAGGGCATCGGGGCCGTTGGATCGGGAGAAGGTGTCGTCGCCGTGGACGTCGAGGCGTTGACCACCTTGAGGAGGCCGGAGCCGTAGACCGAGAGGGCGGCCACGCCGGCCGTCGCCGCGGAGAGCCTGAGGAACGCTCTTCGGTCCATCTCTCTTTCACTGGTCACATGGATGGGTGTGAGGAGAATATTAGGCCTCGCAGAGTGGAATTGGAGTTTTGAGCATTCTCCTTGGAAGTCAGACGTAAAGTTAGAAGAATTCTCACTTTTGAAGGCCTCCGAGAGGATTCTGCGTGGAGAGTGGTGGGTAGCGTGCGCGCAATCACGTTTATATACTTAGTAACATATACTTACTAGATAGGTGCGTGTTAGTTGATTGAGACGAATCAGATAGCTCAGGACGTTCTCGACGGATGCAAGGTCGTCCACGCCACTTGGAACCAGCTTACCAAGGTCTGGACGCTGCCGGTGATCCACAGCCTCGGGCTCAAGGAGCCGGCGAGGTTCAACGAGCTGAAGAGAAGGACATCCGGGATAAGCGCGACGAGCCTGACCGAGAGGCTCTCGGAGCTCGAGCGCCAGAGCATCGTGGAGAGGAAGGTCTTCCCCGACTCGCCCCCGAGGGTGGAGTACTCGCTCACCAAGAAGGGATGGGAGCTCCACGCGATCCTGGCTCAGTTTGCCGAGTGGGCGGTCAAGTGGGAAAAGCCGCACGCTCAAGACGCCAAGGTCAAGTAGCGCCGGCGAGACCTACTCACAATCGCGCAACTGCCCAACATATTAGCCGGCCGCGGCCCAAGCGATGCCCATGAGGAGCAGGGGCCTCGCTAGCAAGAACGGCGTCGGCGCCAAGCCTGTCTCCTTCACGGACGACGAGGTCGCGTTCCTTACCCAGAGTCGGTTAGCCAGGGTGGCGACGGCATCGAGGGAGGGCCAGCCTCACGTGGTCCCGGTCGTGTACGAGTTCGACGGGATGGCCTTCTACTTCACAGGGTGGAACTTGGAGAAGAGCCTGAAGTTCCGGAACCTGCTCGAGAACGAGAGGGTGGCTCTGGTGATAGACGACGTAGTCACGGTCAGCCCGTGGCGGCCGCGCGGGCTCGAGGTCAGGGGCGTCGCTGAGGTCGGAAAGGAGGGGGGCCGCTCCTACGTGAAGGTGACGCCGCTGGTGAAGCGCAGTTGGGGCTTCCGCTAGGCTGAGTAGGCGGGCTGCTGCTGGCTGACGCAGTGGATGCCCCCGAAGCCGTAGACGAGCTCCTTGCAATTCACAGGCATGACCTTTCTGCCCGGGAAGTACTCTGACAGGGTCTCGAGGGCCGCGCTGTCCCTCCTCGCGTCTCCGAAGACCGGGACAAGGACCGCGGAGTTCCCGATGTAGAAGTTCGCGTAGCTGGCGGGCAGCCGCCCGTCGTCCACCTCGACCTGCCGGGGCATCCTGATCGGCACGACCTCCAGGCGGCGGCCCTCGTCGTCCTTGTGGTTGGAAAGGATCTCCAAGTTCCTCTCCAGCACGGCGTGGTTGACGTCTCCGGAGTCCGGCTCCGACATGCAGACCACGGTGTTCTCGTCGACGAATCGCGCGACGTCGTCGACGTGGCCGTCGGTGTCGTCACCTGCTACCCCCTTCTCCAGCCACACGACGCTCTTTGCGCCCAGGTAGTCGCTGAGAAGTCGCTCGAGCTGGGGCTTCCCGAGGCGCGGGTTGCGGTTCTTGTTGAGGAGGCACTGCTCGCTGGTGAGCAGGGCGCCCCTGCCGTTCACGTCTATCGAGCCCCCTTCGAGCACCACTCCCGTCTCGAAGACCCTCAGCCCCGTCGACCGCGCGACCTCGAGCCCGGTTGCGTTGTCCATGAGGAGGTCGTCGTACTTCTCTCCCCAGGCGTTGAACTCCCACTTGGTGGCCGCTACTTGTCCCCGGCCCGTCCCCTTCTTCACGAAGATCGGCCCGTAGTCGCGCATCCAGACGTCGGCGCTCCTGATCCTGTGATAAGCGACGTTCTTGGTGGACAGCATCGACCTCACGTGCTCCTCGGCGCGTTCGTCGTCGACGAGCATGTCCACGCGCTCGCCCTTCGCGAGGGCCTCAGCCATCTCAACGTACGCCGCCTCGACCTTGGGCAGGACCTTCGGCGGGAAGGTCAGGGGGTTCTTGGGCCAGGATAGCCAGGTGGAGTCGTGCTTGGCCCACTCGGCCGGCATCGAGAAGCCTAACCCGGACGGCGTCTCTCCTTTCTTGGACACGCTGGTCTCCCTAGCCCGTGATCTTGCGGTAGGTAGAGGGCTTCCTGTTCCTCAAGAACCCCCAGCCCTCCTCGACCTGCCTGCCCAGGTCGAGGTCGCAGGTGGCGAGGAGCACCTCCTCCTTGTCACCGGCCCGGGCGAGAACGGTCCCGAACTGGTCGCAGACGAACGAGCCTCCCCAGAAGCTCATCCGGTCCTCCCTCCCGACGCGGTTGGCGGCGGCCACCACGATGCTGTTGGATATCGCGTGCCCGCGCTGGACTGCCTCCCAGGCGCCCTTCCAGTCGCCCTCGGTCTCGTCGATGCCGTCGACCCTGCCGATCGCGGTCGGATAGAACAACACCTCGGCGCCCATGAGCTTGTTCACCCTCGCAGGCTCGGGGTACCACTGGTCGAAGCAGATCAGGACGCCCACCCTCGCGGCGGCGGTCTTGAAGACGCTGTACGAGTCCCCGCTGGAGAAGTAGTCCTTCTCGTAGAAGGACTCGTCCTGCGGGACCTGGACCTTCCTGTACTTCCCGAGCAGCCTGCCGCTCTCGTTGAAGACCACGGAGGTGTTGTAGTACCGGCCTTTCGTGGCCTTCTCGTAGAGCGAGCCTCCCACGAGCGCGACCTTGGAGTCGCGGGCGGCCTCGGATAGGCGCTTGGTCGTCTGGCCCGGGATGGGCTCGGCTCGCGGCTTGGCCCCCTTCTCCTGTGGGAAGTAGCGCGAGGCGAAGAGCTCTGGGAGGCAGACGATCGAGGCGCCCTTGCGCGAGGCCTCCCCTACCATCGCGACGGCCTTGGAGATGTTCGCGTCCTGGTCGTCGTCCATCGACATCTGGACGAGCCCCAGGGTCACCCTCCGGGGCGGGGCGTCGCCGCCGCTGCGCGCTCGTTTGTTCTCCTTTGTCATCCCGTCAACACTGACCTAGCCCAGGCATCGTCTGAGCTTGGCCGCCTCTATGAAAGCGTTTGAGGCGCTGGACCTTTCGCCGTCCATCGCGGACATCATGAACGTGTTGACGAAGTTCTCGTGCTTCTTCGACCTGTTGTCGGACGGGCCGAGAGGAAGCGAGAGGGTCTCCTCGATGGTGGAGAGGTCCGCCATCACGTACCTCAGGGCGGTCTTCAGCTTCTCCTTGTTCATCTGGGTGATCTTCGCCATCACGTCGTACTTGTCGACTAGGAGGTGGACTGTCTCCCAGGAGACGAGCGCCCCAGCGAAGCGGTAGTCGAACTGGATTCCCCTGTAGCACTCCCTCACGGTGTCGAGCTCCTTGTCGGTGAGCGAGCGAAGGGCCTGCGCTCCGATGAACTCGGGCGGGATGCCCAGCGAGTAGAACGCGGCCGCGAAGGGTATCGCCCTCGGCATGGTCACGCCCTTGACCCTCCTGCTGTAGCCGAAGAGCCCGATGTGGAGCTTGCGCGCCCTCCTCGTGGGGATGAACGAGGCGACGTAGTTGATCAGAGGCGCGAGAATCTCGACCCGTGCCTGGAAGACGGGTATCAGCTTCTTCATGGCGCTCTCGACCTGCGTCACCTGGTCCTCGTCGATCTGGGCGAGCTCCCCGTTCGGGAGCTGCTGGTTGAGGGAGGCGATGCCCCTCTCGACCACGTCGCTGGGATAGTCGTAGCGGAAGGCCGACTGGATGGTGACCGTCGAGAGCCCCCTGTACTCGAGGAGGAAGTTGTCGATGTTGTCAGGGTTCAGGTGCCCCCTGAAGGGCATCGTCCCGACGCCCAGTATCGGGTTGATCTTCACTCCGGTCTTCTTCTGGACCTGCGAGAGCTTGCCGAGGGCCACCTTCGAGAGGAGGACCGCCGTGATCAGGCCGTAGTTGAGCGCGGGGTCGGACCTTGCGATGAAGACGCGCATCATCTTCGGCTTGACCGTCGTGATGTACTCGCCCACGATCTTGTCCATGGTCATCAGGCTCGGGGCGTCCTCGACGAGGGGGATTGCGTCGATCTTCTTGGGGAGGAAGTGACCCACCCAGTCCTTGACCTTCATGGTGCCGCCCAGGCTGACGTCCTCGATGCCCGCTATCGCCCTGCCGTAGCACCTGTCGAGCCACAGGAGCTCCGCCCCCTTCGTGGTGAATGGGAGTATCACGGACGAGACCGGAACCGTCTCCTTCTCGTAGAACGCGCTCGCGACGTCTGATTGGAGCGGGATGGACTGGAGCGTCTGGGTGACTATCTTCCTCTCGGCCTTCTCCACCAGCGGGTTCGGGATGCGGTAGGTGAGGAAGATGTCTCGGCCGAAGACGTTGTCCATGAAATAGTCGGGGTACTTGCTGAGAAGCTTCCTGACGACGTTGGTGTCGACGTCCTTCCCCTCCGAGTCCCACATGACCTCGCTGCAGGCCAGCTTGCTGTACGCGATGAAGGCCTCGTCCAGCTCCGTCTCTCCCTCGATGACCCCGTTTGTCGAAGACGTCCACGGGGGCGTGTTCGCGTTGTCGGGATGCTGCGTCGTCATCGTCTTCGGGATGAATCTTGTCTCGTCGACCAAGTTTTGCTAAGCGGGCGAGCGTCTCCGGGAGAGATTATTATGTTGATTGGAGATGACGGCCTTCTGCTCACTTCACGACGAGGACGTCGCACTTCGAGTGTGCGACGACCGCGGACGAGGTGCCTCCCATGAGAAGGCGCTGGGCGGCCGACAGGCCCCTCCTGCCTATCACCACCAGGTCGGCCCCCTGCTCCTCTGAGGCAGTGAGTATCTCGTCCGCGGCCTGTCCATCCCTCAGAACCCCTGTGACGTCGCCGACCGTCCGCTTGGCCTTCGCGACCGCCTTTCCGAGGACTTCCCTGCCGCTCTGCACGGTCTCCTCGTAGGCTGAAGGAGGGACCACCACGACTATGGCGAGCCGCGCGCCGCAGGCCTCCGCCAAGGAAGCCGCCCTCGCAAGCGCGCTCTCCGCGTTCTTGGAACCGTCGTAGGCCAGGAGGATCCGTTCGTAGCTCCGGGTCAAACGGCTGGGGCCTCCGCGGACTTGTCCACGACCGGCGCTACGGCCCTCTTCCCCATAACCTCTTGGGCGAAGATGGCGATCACAAGGGATACCATGAATCCCACGACGGCGATGTAGTAGGCGTAGTGAAAGGCGGTGTGGGTCGGGAGGGAGATGGTCTGGCCGCCGATGACGTAAGCAACGACGAACGTGGTCATAAGCGAACCTGCTATAGGCGCTCCGAGGCTCGACCCGATGTTCCTGAAGACCGTGTTCAGGGAGGTGGCGAGCCCCATCTCCCTCTTCTTGACCGACAGGACGAGGAGGTTCTGGGTCGCGACCAGCAGCATCCCCAAGCCTGCAGACGCGACGATCAGGTACTCCGCTATCTGGGCTGCGGTCGTCGCGGTGGAGATCAAGAGGAACCCGAACGCACCCAGGACGCTGCCGAGGTACAGGAAGGGCTTGACCCCGTACTTGGGGGTCAGGCGGCCCACAGGTATTGCGACGATCAGTATCGCGACGGCTAGCGGAAGAAGGTAGAGCCCGGTGGTCAGGATGTCAAAGCCGTATCCGCTGGGCGGCGCCAGCTCGAGCTGGAAGCTTATCGCTTGGAAGGCGATGAAGAGCGCTGCTCCGGAAGTGATTCCGACCACGTTGGCGACGATGACGTTCCTGATCGCGAGCAGTTTGAGGTTGAGGATGGGCTCGGCGACCCTCCTCTCGTAGACGACGAGCGGTATCAGGAAGAAGAAGCCGCCGAAGACCATGCCAAGAACCGGCAGGGAGGTCCACCCCCAGGTCGATCCCTCGGAGAGGCCCAGGACTATCGCGCCGAGGGCTGCGCCCAGCCAGGTCGCCCCGACATAGTCCAGCTTCGCGTTGGGGTCCGTGACCGAGGACTCCTTCACGGTGTAGAAGATGAGGACCGTGAGGACCACGATGAATGGGAGGGCGATGTGGTAGTTCGCCTGCCACCCGTACGAGTTCGCGATCAGGGCGCCGATGGGGAGGCCGAAGGCGGCCCCGGCGCCGAACATCGCGCTGAGTATCCCCTGGGCACGAGGGACCAGCTCGCGCGGGAACTCCTCCCTGACCAAGCTGAATGCGAGCGGGAATATCCCGAG
Source organism: uncultured Nitrososphaerota archaeon (assembly GCA_963838925.1). GTDB lineage: Archaea > Thermoproteota > Nitrososphaeria > Nitrososphaerales > Gagatemarchaeaceae > Gagatemarchaeum. The sequence goes on along the minus strand of CAWISW010000003.1, from coordinate 609,513 downwards.
CCCGATTCCCTGAACGGTCCTCGAGACCAGGAGGACCGTGAAGCTCGAGGCGAAGGATGTCACCGCGACCATGGCGCAGTAGATCACCAGGACGTAGATCAGGACCCGCTTCTTCCCCATGATGTCGCCGAGCTTCCCTATCACGGGGTTAACGGCAGTCCCGAAGACGGTGTAGAGCGAGATAACAAGGCTCACCTCCGCGATGGTCACGTTGTAGTCGGAGGCGATCCTGGGAAGCGACGGCGTGAGCATTATGTCGACGTAGAGGACGAACGCCGCGAGCAGCGAGAAGAGTACGAGCACCCTGTTCGCGTAAGACTGATTGAAAACCGGCTTTTCCGCGGCCAATGACCTACGCCTAGGTTGATGAGCTCAAAGTCTTGGATTGGGTGGGGTCTAAACCAGCCCGGGCAGAGGCCGGCCTGTATCCTCGCGTTGCGCCCGCGATTATCAGGACGAGTCCAACGACGTCAAGCACGCCTCCGACATAGATGTACGCAGAATTTCCGCTCATGACCGCGCTCCCCTTCAAGACGTCGGCGCCCTGCAACGCGAAAACGGTTCCAATAATCAGGAATAAGAACCCGGCAATAATCAAAGCAAATCTGCGCTCCGGCAATCCGACTCTCCCTCGCTTAGGGCGGTTTCCCTTAGTGCTTTATTTAAAGGTGGTGTGCAATATACACTTGATAGCAGGCCGTCGTAATCTTTTAAGCAAGTAAGAGCGCATTCCGCACGTGCGTGATGTCTACGTCGCATAAAGCATTCGAGAAGGAAGTGGCACGGCTGACGGAAGATTTCCTCGCAAACCTCACTCGCACAATCTCGAAACACCAGACAACAGAGAAAAATGAGTGGAGCCTCGAGGAGATAGAGGGGGAAATGAGGCGCGTGTCGGCTATCCTGAATGTGCTGTCTCAGCGGTGGTCGCTAGGAATAATATTTCTTCTCTATATGCGGGACCTCAAGTTCAATGAGTTGAGGGATCTGCTGCAAGGGATAAGCTCCAGGACGCTGACGGACAAACTCAGGATGCTTCAGAGGCACGGAGTCCTGACAAGGAGCGTCATGAGTAGGGGCCCCGTGAGAGTCACGTACTCGCTAACGACAAGAGGCAGGGCAATAGCGCTTTCTAGCCTCCCCCTCCTTTACCATGTGCACAAGCACGAATGAGCATTCATTTGATGTTCCGTTTTCTGTCGCTGGCCGCACTCACACACCTCGATAGCTCGGCAGACGGTAGAGCCCGCGCTTGACCTTAATCACTAGCCCCCATTTTGCCAGCTGGCTTAGCCTCTTCGAGATGTTGCCGCCTGCTCTCGACTCTTCTTCCTGGAGACCCTCCGACTGTGCGGCCGAGTATAATTCTCTGACCTGCGCCTGCCCACCCAGCTTGCTCACGTGTTCGAGTACCCACTCTTGATTGACGGAACTCATCTTGTGTCACGATATGGGAGCGTCTCTGATTCCAAGTCGGAGATTCTCTCAGGTGGAGGATTCGGCCCGCTCAATCTTTGTCGGCCACCAGTTGTACTTCTGCGCAATCGCCATCAGAGCGGGCACAAAGAACAGGATGACCAGCCCGACATCGACCATGATGGCAGAGGCGACGCTGACCCCTATCTCCTCGAGCAGGCCTATCCCGCTCGCTGCCAGAGACGCGAAGACGCTCGACAGTATCAGGCCCAGGCCGACGAGCGTGACCCATATCTTGCTCACCGCCGTCTTGATTGCGTCGCGGTCTGACATCCCGGCCACCGCCTCCTCTCTGATCCTGGTGACGAGGAATATGTCGTAGTCTATGCCTACCCCCAGCATCGTGACGATGACGAACAGCGGGGCGAGGCTCACGACCGGCGTCTGAAGCAGGTAGTAGAACGCGATCGAGAGCAAAGCCAGGGCGAAGGCGACGCTGCAGAGGATGGTGAAGATCAGGCGCAGGGGCGTAAAGACGGAGCGCAGCTGGGCGAAGAGGATGAAGAACACCCCGAGCGCAAGGATCAGCACTACCAGAGGGAGAACCCCGTTTATGAGGTTCAGTGAGTCGACAGTGGACTGCGTGGACCCGCCGAAGTAGACCGTGGTGCCCGCGGGGAGCGGGATGCCGCTGACGGCCGCCTCGATACCCGTCAGGTCGGAGACCGCCTTCGAGCTCTGCGCCGACACGGAGAGCCCGACCGTGATGAGCGCCGTCCTGTTGTCTTTCCCAATCTGCGAAAGGATGCCGATCAGGTATTGCGACCTGACCGGAGGCGAGAGGACCCCCAGGTGGGTATAGTTGAACGGAGCGCCGTAGGGCCGCGTCGGGCCGCTGACGCTGGCTACCCCGCCGGAACTCGAGATGGTCGACGAGACCGCATCCAGCTGCTTGAGCAGGGTTTGGTTGAACTGGTCCTGGCCGTAGACGACTGGGGACGGGAACGTCACGACGATCTGTGTCGGCGCGACGACCGACCCTCCGAGGTTGTTGGTAATCGCCGTGAGTCCCTGGTTGCTCTCGAAGTTCGGGATCAGCTTCGTAATGTCGATCCCGGTTGGCGTCTCGTAGGCCACGTAGAACGAACCCACGGCCAAGAGCGTGAACACCACTACGATCGCGACCCTTCGGTGCATGGTCGCTTCGGCCACCTTCTCCAACCGACCCTTGCCGATGCGGCTCTGCCGTGTCAGCCTTCCGCGGTTCGGCCAGAAGAGCCTGTCGCCCATCATCAGCTCGAGAGCCGGCATCAGCGTGAGCGACGCCGCCAGCAGGATGACCACCCCGATGGCGATCGCCGTCCCCACGCTTCCAAAGAAGGGCACGTTGGTCACCGACAGGACGACGTAGGCCACGACCACGGTCGACCCCGCAGTAAGGATGGCCTGCCCCGCCCACCTCACGGAAATGGCCACGCTCTCTTCCAGGGACTTGCCCTTGGCCCGCTCTTCCTTCGTCCTTCTCAGCTGCAGCACGGAGTAGTCCACCGCAAGGCCCAGCATCGTCAGAATCATGAGGAACGGGACGGCGAAATTGATCTGGCCCTGCTGGACTACGACCACAAGGCCATACACCGCGCCGAGCGATATCCCGACCGCGAGGCCGCCGATCAGGAGCGGAAGCAAGGCGGCCACGGGCGAGAGGAACAGAAGCCCGGCGACGAGAAGGGAAATGGCAATGCCGGGCACGATGCTGTCGCCCAGAGCGGGCTGGGCGGTGTTGGCGAAGTCCACCGTCAGGACCGGAGCACCGGTGACGTAGATGGTCCCGAGTTGAGATAGGCTAGAGCTGTGCACCGCCGCTCGCGTCTGGGTGATAACGCTGGCGTTGGGCGTTGACGAGAAGCCCAGTTGGAAGATCATCGTCCTGTTGTCGGGACTCACGAAGTCCTTCGTGATGGAAGATGAGAGCCTGTAGGGATAGTCTGCGAGGCTGCCTGCCGAGAGGATGTTTGCGACCGATGCCCGGACCTGGCTGGGGGTGCTGCTGGGGTTCAGTCCGGAGAGAAGGCCGTAGAGCGACGAGGCGTTTACCGTGAAGAGCGGAGATGATGCGAACGCGCTTGAGGTCTCGTTGACGAAGACCTGCACAGCGGCGTCCCACGCCACCGTGCCATTTGCGGAGCCAGGCATCTGCGCTATCTGGGCCAGGTAGACCGGGACCGTAGAATCTAGCAGGCTTCCCTCCTCAGAGTAAAGGCCCACGACACCCGTGAAGCCTGCCGATTTGAAGTCCGAGCCGAGCGTCCGGTTCAGCGAGAGGATGTCCGCCTTGACAGAGCTCGAGTAGACGTCCTGGTTCTGGAACACCACGATTATCGGACCTGCACCAGCGGCAACGTTGCTCGCGGGGAACTGGGCGCTGACTATCGTCTGGGCCCTCTCCGACTCCGAGTTCGGGACGGTGAGGGCGGCGCCCCCATTGGCGACGTTAAATGAGATTGACGAGAAGAAACTCGCGATGAGCGGAGCCGAGAGCACTAGGGCAAGCACCCAGACCATGATAACCACCCGACGCCTCTTCCTGATGAAGCCGTTCAGGGAGTCAAACCGCGAATGGTTGGCGCTCATCTTTGACAATCCACTGGCCTCTTTTCCCTTCTCGCCGGTTTGCGATGGGAGCGGTTACCCCAATACGCAAGCACCAAAGTTGTGTCGCCTTGAAATCGAGTGAATCAGTCGATCCTGACTAGACCTTGATTAGAATGCTGTCGCCTGCAAGGCGGACTTCATAGATGCGCAAGTCCGTGGCTTGCCGACCGGTGGCGAGCTTCAACAGCCCGTTGACGTTCTTGACGACCTTCCCTGTGTGGACATTGTATTGGGCTTTGTGGACGGGGCAAATCACGATGTTTTCTTTGAGCGCGCCCTTTGGTAGGTAGCCGTAGAAGTGAGAGCAAATCGCATCCGTCGCATAGAACATGCCGCCTATGCGTGAGAGCAGAATCTGATTGCCAGCGACCGTTAAACCGACCATTGAACCCTCAACGACATCGCTCGTCTTCGCGGCTACGACGAAGCCTTGCTGAGCGGACTCCACATTGTTGGACATCGTTCTGCACCGAATCAGTGCGTTATTTAAAGCTGGTGTGTAATATACACCACTTCTGCTCAATCGGCTACGCAGGCCGACGACCGACTCCGTCCAGGTCGCGGGGGGCTTCCTTCTTGGTGGTTCGGCAGCGTCAGCGCGGTCGCCCGAGCGCCAGCGGCCAACTCGTTATATAATGCGAAAGGCGGAGAAACGTTATGCCCACCAAGTACGACGTGGTCAAGCAGACGAAGGCTCCCCTCAGCAAGGCGATCGAATACTACTCGCATCCGGAGAACCTGCCTAAGGTTCACCCCGACTTTGTGAAGGACGTCAAGATAATCAGCAGGGACGGCAACACCGTCAAGCTCGAGCAGCAGATGGAGATGATGGGAAGGAAGCTGAAGGCCGTCAACACGATGGTGTGGGACAGCGCGAACAACAAGTTCGTGGTCGACACGCTTGAGGGCGACGGGAAGGGCAGCAAGATAACCATCGAGCTCAAGCAGGTCCCGACGGGCACGGAGATGCACTACTGGGCTGAGATGGAGTTCGGGGCCATGGGCTTCTTCATCAAGGGGCGGGCCAAGGACTCCTTCGTCAAGGTCGCCGACGAAGACGCGAAGGCCCTCGACGCGATGTAGAGCGGCCCTGCCCTCCTAGATCTTCAGAAGCGAAACTGCGAGCAGCAGCCCGACGAGGACGTGGATCCTCGCCACCACCGTCACCGAGTTGTCCCAAGCCTTTCCTTCCATGAGCTCCGCGCAGCCCTTGACCGCGACCGGGAGCGCGAGCCACAGCAGGAAGACGGAGGTCGGCGCGGAGTAGATGAGGAACGCGGGCACCGACCAGAGGAAGGCCGAGGCGATGAGACCGAGCAGGATGATCGAGCCGCGCCTCCTCCCGACCATGACGGCAATCGTCCTGCGCCCGTGCTCTCGGTCCTTGTCAACGTCCCGAAGGTTGTTCGCGAGGAGGATTGAGGTCACCATCAGCCCGACCGGGATCGAGTAGGTGAGCGAGAGCGAAGCGTAGGCTCCCGAGGCGGCGATGTTCGCGGAGACCACCTCGATGGGCCCCATTATCACGCCTACGAGCACCTCTCCGAACGGGGTCGAGGAGACCGGGAGGGGGCCCTCGGAGTAGAGGACGCCCGCCAGGATGGCGACGACGCCGAGGACGAGGAGCGCGACCCCTCTTTCGAGGACGAGCAGTATCCCGAGGACGAAGGCCAGCCCGTAGCACGCTGAAGCCGTGTAGAGGACCTCGCTCGCGCGGACCTCGCCCGAGACGATTATCCCTGCGAACCCAGCCGAGGGCACGGTGTCCACCGCGTGGCGGTAGTCGCCGTATTCGTTGAGGGCGTTGGTCGCGATCTGCATGAGCAGCGCCACGAGCAGGATGTCGAGCCAGCTCGCGAGGCCGAATCTCCCGCTGTTGGTTGCCAGGGCGCCGCCGACCATCATGGGGACGGCCGTGGCCGCGAGGGTAGGTACGCGGATGAGCCTGACGAACTGGCCCAGCTTCAGCTTTGGCCCACCCTGCCCTCGAGGAGCAGACGGACCGCCGCCCTCCTCGTCTTGCCAGTGTGGGTGCGGGGAAACGCTGCCAAGAAGTGGTACTCCTTCGGTATCTTGTAGCGACCCACCCTCTCCCTCAGGAAGGTGCTGAGCTCCGACGCTGTTGGTCGGCCGCTCGGGAGCTCCGAGTTGGCCTCGACGACAGCCACGACCCTCTGGCCCCACCTCTCGTCGTCGACGCCGAACACCACCGCGTCCCTCACCGCGGGGTGGTCTCGAAGAGCCGACTCGACCTCTGCCGGGAAGACCTTCTCCCCTCCGCTGACTATCGTCTCCTCCCTCCTGCCTAGTATCACGATCCCGCCCGCGGTCCGTCCGTGCAGCGACGCGCTGCGCTGGAGCTTCCCGAGGTCGCCGGTGAAGAACCACCCGCCCCTCAGCCGGTCGGCAGTGAGCTTCGGCTTCCGCCAGTAGCCCTTGAAGAGGGTCGGCCCTCGCACCGCCACCTCGCCGACCTCGTCTGGCTCCGCGAAGGACGGGCGGGCATTTCTCACCGGCCTCATCACGGCGACCTCGCTGGGGAAGACCGGCTTGTAGGCGGGTCCATCCGAGGACAACCAGGCGTTCGAGACGGCAACCTGGGAGCAGGTCTCCGTCATGCCGTAGGTCAACAGCACTGGGAGCCGGCGTTCCCTGATGGCCGTGACCAGCTTGGCTGGCGGGCGGCCGCCACCGAGGAAGATGAGCCTCACCCTCGGGTCGAAGGGCTTGCCTCCTCGGGCCTCGAGCAGGTCGGCGAGCATCGTGGGGACGAAGGAGGCCATGGTTACCCCGTCGACGTCGAGCGACCTAGAGACGAGCTTCGGGTCGAACTTGGGGTGCAACACCATCCCGCTCCCGTGCAGGACGCTGCGGAAGATGATGGCGTACCCTCCCACGTGGAAGAGGGGCATGCACAGCAGCCATCTGTCCTTGGGGGATGCGCCTGTCCGGAACCCCACCGATATCGCGTTCCACATGAGGTTCGAGAGCGTGAGCTCGACGCCCTTCGGGGCCCCGCTCGAGCCCGAGGTGTAGATGATGGCGTGCGGGGCGGCGAGGTCGAGTTGGTCGCCTGGGATCCGTTTCGCGCGAGCCGAGGCCGCTCCGTGCGCGAGCTCAGCCGCGAGCACCCATCGGGGCCGATGGGTTGCTCCCTTCGCCTTGCCCCTGCCGCTTGGGGAGGCAGCCTTGAGCTCCTTCGTCCTGTCGCCGAGGGAGCCGTCATGGACCACCAGAGAGGGAGCCGAGTCTCTTAGCTGGGCGAGCAGCTCGGGCGTCGATTGCCTGTGGTTGAGGGGGACGCCGACCGCCCCGACCCTCGCGATTGCGTGCACGATGGCGATGTAGCGCTCGGAGGGGGCCATGAGAAGGGCCACCCTGCCCCCTCTCTCGACCCCCTTCGAAAGGAGGGCTGCGGAGAGGGTGCTCACGTGCTTCTGAAGCTCCCCGTAGGACCACTCGAGCGACCCGACCTTCACGGCCAGCGCCTCTGGGGAGACGCCTGACCGCCAAAGAAGCCAGTCCGGCGCCTGCGGTCCCTCCCTGCCTAGTGCTTCCTTCAAGGCAGCCACGGATACTTCTTGAAGTTCGGCTTCCTCTTCTGGAGGAAGGCGTCCCTCCCTTCCTTCGCCTCCTCCGTCATGTAGTATAGCATCGTGGCGTCCCCTGCGAGCTCTTGTAGCCCGGCGAGGCCGTCGGTGTCCGCGTTGAAGGCCGCCTTCATCAGCCGGATGGCGGTCGGGCTCATCTGTAGTATCTCCTCGCTCCATTTCAGGGTCTCCTCCTCGAGGCGGGCGAGGGGGACGACCGTGTTCACGAGGCCCATGTCGAGGGCCTCCTGCGCGTCGTATCGCCTGCAGAGGTACCAGATCTCCTTCGCCTTCTTGGGCCCCACCATTCGCGCGAGGAGCCCCGCCCCGAATCCGGCGTCGAAGCTGCCCACCTTCGGGCCGGTCTGTCCGAAGACCGCGTTGTCGGCGGCGATCGTGAGGTCGCAGACGAGGTGGAGGACGTGCCCGCCCCCGATGGCGTACCCGGCGACCATCGCGATCACCGGCTTCGGGAGGCTCCGGATCTGCTTCTGGAGTTCGAGTACGTTGAGACGGGGGACTCCCTGCTTGTCCACATAGCCCGAGTGACCCCTGACCCTCTGGTCCCCTCCTGAGCAGAACGCCTTGTCCCCGGCGCCGGTGAAGATGGCCACGCCGAGGGTCGGGTCGTTTCGGACGGTGGAGAAGGCGTCTGAGAGCTCGAAGAGGGTCTCAGGCCTGAACGCGTTCCTCACCTTGGGCCGGTTGATGGTGAGCTTCGCGATCCCCCCTCTGCGTTGGAAGAGTATGTCCTCGTACTCCTTCACCGTCTCCCAGCCGCCCGGCGCCTTTCGCTGCTTTTCTCTGCCGTTGTTTTTCATCGCAACACGCGCGGGCATGGCTCCGGCTCACTCCTCCGCCGCCCGCAACATCACGGAGCGGTCCTTGAGAAACCGCTCCACCAAGACCGCGAACTCCATGGGCTTCTCCAAGTGGACGCAGTGCCCAGCGCCTTCCACCTCCGCCACGACGCTTCCGGGTATCCTCCTTCGCATGGCCTCGCCGCTCTCCGCGTACTTCTTGTCTCTCTTCCCGACCACTATGAGTACAGGTATCCTGACGGCCTCCATCGACTTCCAGAGGGGGACCATCTCTCCCACGCCAGCGGCGCGGAGGCTCATCGCGAGGCCGTGGGGGGAGTTGGAGAGGCGGTCGCGCCTTATCCCCTCGAAGATCGGCGCGGGGAGCTCCTTCTGGGTCGCGAAGAGTGGGGTATCCTGCCAGTGGTCGACGAACCACTCGACCCCTCGCTTCTCTATCTCATCCGCCAGGGCCTCGTCCTCGGCCCTCCTCGCACGCCTTTCGTCGTCGCGCTCGATGCCGGGCGAGGCTCCCTCGAGGATGAGGCAGCTCAGGAGCCCTTGGTGCCTGCAGGCGAGGTCGAGGGCGACTCTGCCCCCCAGGGAGTACCCGAGGAGCGCGGCCTTCCTCCCGCCGGAGGCGAGCCTTGCGACCTCGGCCACGGCGTCGGAGGTCGCCTGCACGCCCATCTCGGCGCTCGAGGAAGAGACGCCCGACTTGCCGTGGCCCGGTAGGTCTGGGAGGATCAGCAGGTTGGCCGCACCGAGCCGCTCGCGCAGGGCGTCCCAGGTGTGGTGCGTCCCCGTGAACCCGTGGAGCAGGACGAGCGGGTCGTCGGAGCGGTTCCCAAAGGTGTCGTACCAGATTTCCGGCCTGCCTCTGCTCGCCTTCAGCTCGGGCATCTCACCGCGGCACCTCCCTCGTTGCGGAAGAAGACCAGGAGAGCGCCTGGAAGGCCTTCTTGTGCAGCTCTAGGTTCCGTTCCCTGTCCGGGGACATGAGCTCGATGACCTTGAGCCCCTTTCCCTTGATGGCGGACGCCAGCGCGCGGTTGAACGAGTCCCAGTCGGAGACGCGGGTGAACTCGCCGCCGTAGATCAGCCTGACGCCAGAGAAGTCGAGGTCGTGCGCCTCGCCGAAGAGCTTCTCGAAGAGGCCCTTGGGGAGGGAGTGCTGGGGGAGGAAGGAGAAGATCCCGCCGCCCCTGTTGTTGACGACCACGACCGTCGCGTTGAGCTTGTGGAGCTTTGAGGCCAGCAGGCCGTTCATGTCGTGGTAGAACGAGATGTCTCCCAGCACCAGGAGGACGTTGCCCTCCGAGGCTGAGACCCCCATGGCGGTGGAAACGACCCCGTCGATCCCGTTTGCACCGCGGTTTGCTAGGAATCGGACGTGCTTGCTGCCGCGGAGGAAGAAGTAGTCGAGGTCGCGGACCGGCATGCTGCTCCCAACGACGACCGTTAGCGGAGATGAGGGGTCCAGGTTCTTGGACAGCAGGTGGAACAGCTTGCCCTCGAACAGCTCCTCCATCGGCCCCATCAGCGACTCCGCGCTGGCCTCGGCGTCCGCCCCTGCGCTGAGCCAGAGGTTCAGCCAGTCCGAGGCGGGTGCGCGCGAGCCCGCGAGCGCGTCGCTCAGGCAGGAGACCGAGTGCTCGAGGTCGCCGAATATCATGGTCGACGCCCCGAAGTCTGGGTCTCGCCACCCGTTCCCGTCGTCGAGCAGGAAGGTCGGGACGCCCTGGCAGAAGGAGTTCAACTCCTTCGAGGTGGGGACCCCGCCCAGGCGCACGACGCACTCGGGCCTGTTCGCCTTGAAGCCCGCGCTGCGGACCAGCGGCTCGTATGACCTCACGAGCCCCGAGCGGAGCGCGCCGTCCTGCCTCAGGTTGGAGAGGACGTCCGCGACGATGGGCCAGCCCAGCCGCTCGGAGAGCTTCGAGAGCTCTTCGCGCAAAGGAGCGCTGTAGTGTCCGGGCCCGGCTACAATGATTCCCTTGGGATGAGCCCTCAGCTTCTCGGCAGCGCGTTTGACCTCCTCATCATCTGCGTAGGACTTGGCGCCGACGACGGTGATCCCGGCCCCGCTCCGTGGCTCGTCTCCCGTAGGAGACGAGGGGCCTGACACCAGGGGCTCCCTGAACGAGAAGTTGACCTGGACTGGTCCTTGGGGGACGGACCTCGCGGTGTCCGACGCGCGGGCGCCCACAAGGCGGGCGTAACGGATGAGGGAGTCGGAGTCTGCAGCAACGGGCATGTCCTGAGACCACTTCACGTGGGAGGTGAAGAGGCCGACCTGGTCGATCGTCTGGGCACCGCCGAAGTCTCGCGCCTCGGGGGGCCTGTCGGCCGTCACCGCGATGAGGGGGGCGCGGGCCAGCTTGGACTCGGCGACAGCGGGAAAGAGGTTTGCGGCCGCCGTTCCAGACGTGCAGACGATGGCCACCGGGAGCGAGGAGCTCCTTGCCATCCCGAGGGCGAAGAAGGCTGCAGACCTCTCGTCGTAGAGGACCCACAGCTTGACGTCGCCCGCCCTCTTTGCAAACGCGATAGCGATGGGCGTCGACCTCGAGCCTGGGCAGATCACGGCGTTCTTGACGCCGGCGTCAATCAGCCCGTCGACGAATGACTGCGCGTACGCCTCGAAGTCGCTCGTCTGCGGTCACCCTTCGCCGATGGCGTCGTCGCCATCGCGCATTCCCAGCGCCCTGCCCATTGTCCTGAGCTTCCAGGCTGTCTCCTCGAACTCCTCTTGGGGCTCCGAGCCGGCGACGAGCCCAGCGCCCGCGTAGATGACCGCCTGCCTTCCCCTGATCACGCCAGACCTGATGCCCACCACCATGCTCGCTTCGTCGAGGCTCGCGCTCAGAATGCCCACAACGCCCGAGTACCAGCCTCTGCCCAGCTCCTCGAACCTGCGGATCCAGGCCACCGCCTTGTCCTTGGGCTCCCCTCCGATGGCGGGGTTCGGCCAGAGCGCCTGCGCGGCGTCCCACACGTCCTTCCCGTCGAGCAGCTTTGCCTTCACAGGAGTGTAGAGGTGCTGGATCGTCGTCAGCTTCTTCAGGACGGGCTCGTCGGGGACATCGACCTTCGAGCTGATGGGAGAGAGCGCCCTGACCGCCGCCCTTACGACGAATTGGTGCTCCCTGCTGGACTTTGAGTCCTCCAGCAGGCGCGCCCCCAGGCTCTCGTCCTTCTCCCAATCGCTGCTCCTCGGCGTGGAGGCAGCGAGGCAGTCGACCTCGACATCCCCGTTCTTCACCGAGACGAGGCTCTCTGGGCTGGCTCCGAGGAAGACCGAGCCTCTCCTCTTCACGGCAAAGACCGTCGAGTCGGGGTTGAGCGAGATCAGCCTCTCCAGGACCGCGGAGGCAGGGACGTCGTCGTGGAAAGTGAGGGAGACGGCGCGCGAAAGCACGACCTTCTTCAGCTCGTCCCTCGAGATGGAATCGATTGCATCCTGAGCGAGAGAGACCCAGCTCTTTCGAGAAGGTATGCTCCTCGCGCTAGCCACCTTCGGAATGCTCGCCTCCGCGGCAGGAGGTCTGCCGGTCTCGTTGGACGGGAGCGGCCGCATCGCGGCGACCATGGCACGGTACCGCGCGCGCAGCGGCGCCTCCTTGGAGGAGGGCGCTGCACGGACTGAAAGCGCTAGCTCGACGTCCTCGCCCCTGGCGGTGAGGGTGAACGCGGGGATGACCCAGCGAGACGGCTGAAAGTCGCGCCAGATTCCGGATTCCTTCTGCCCGCGCCGAGGAGGGAACCCCCAGCCCCCCATAACCACGATCTTGGAGGCGTCCTCCGTCGAGACGATGCCCTGCCCGAGCAGGCTCCTCGTCGCCCCGCTGCCCAAGAGCCTCGGAGAGCCAGGCTCCAGCACCTCAGCGGTCCCGACCCCCAAGACGGTCGCCTCGCGGCCTCCGAAGAAGTTGACGTCCTCGACCGAAGAATCGAACGCGCAAAGAGGCAGCCCCCACTCGACTCTGCTGCGGCTGACGTGCAGCACGGGCGCGCCCCTCTTCCTGGCCTCCAAGATGGCTTCAGAGATCGAGCGGTCGACCCACTCTTGGAGGAGCGAGCGCTGGAGGGGCTCGGCGAGCGACAAGGAGGCGCTTCGATGGGGAGGCATGCTCGTTCCTGCTTTCCGATTACCACGGCTCAGTGGTATTAAGCGTTTGCAGGACATCGAGAGCCCAAACGTTAAAGCGCGGAGGGATGACCGAGCCCCCAGGTTGAGCTTCAGGGTAAGCCTCGTCAGGATGCCTTTGCGCTCCCCGTTCTCCGACTCCACCCACACGATGCGAGCTAGGAACGCGCTGATTCTCCGGCTGGAGCACGGCGGCATTGAGGCGCTCTCCGAGTGCATCACCGACGAGGCCCCGTCTTTCACGGGGGAGGACAACGGGACCGCGCTGCGGGCCATCAGGGAGCTCTTCGCCGGCGAGATTCGGGCTGAGCCGCCCACGCCTGGGAAGTTCCGCGAGGCCGTGTGGCGTGTGAAGGGTCACGTGATGGCGAAGTCCGCCGTCGAGATGCTCCTCTGGGACTACATGGCCAAGTCTGGCAGCCGACCCCTCGACCTGCAGTTGGGAGATTCGAGGGGGCACGCGGAGGCCGGCGTCGCCATCGGGCTAGGCAACGAGGGGCATGTGAGGTCCCTGATCGAGAGCGCGATTGAGCGAGGATACATGAGGATCAAGGTGAAAATCGAGAGGGAGACGGCGCTCGAGAGGCTGAGGCGGATCAGGGACGACTTTCCTGAGATCCCGCTGAGCGCGGACGCGAACGGGTGCTTCGGGCTTCGGAGGGACTTGGCAGAGCTGAAGGGAATCGACAGGTTCGGGCTGCAGTACCTGGAGCAGCCGCTCGCGTTCGACGACATCGCAGACCACGCGGCGCTCGCGAAGGAGATCTCCACGCCCATCTGCCTGGACGAGTCAGTGACCAGCTTGGAGAGGGCGGAGGAGGCCGTACGCTCCGGCGCGGCGAAGGTCATCAACATCAAGCCAGGCAGGGTCGGCGGCCTGACTTCCTCGATGGAGATCGCGAGGAACGCGAGGAGCATGGGGGCGCACGTCTGGGTGGGGGGCATGCTGGAGACCGGCGTGGGGAGGGCGTTCAACGTAGCGCTCGCCGCCCAAGGAAGCGTCGACTTTCCCGGGGACACCTCGCCCAACGACAGGTACTTCGAGAAGGACCTCGTCAAGAACCCTTTCGTCATGGAACGCGGGACGGTCAGGCCGAACCGCGGCCCTGGCATCGGGGTCGAGCTGGACAGAGAGCTCCTTGCAAAGGCCACTCTGAAGACCTGGGACATCTTCTAGGGCGCGGTTGTCCCCCGGCCCGACGGGCGGCCGAGGAAAGCGAGGATGTAAAAAGCCGAAGCCCGCCTCACGGAGCGGGCGCATGCCAGCCGAGCACTCTGTGAAGGTCCGCGTCAGGTTCGCGGAGACGGACGCGATGCAGGTGGCCTACTATGCCGAGTACTTCGTCTGGTTCGAGGTGGCGAGGACGGAGCTCTTCAGGTCGGTCGGACTGCCCTACAGCGAGGTGCAGAAGATGGGCTTCCACACCCCGGTCGTCCGTGCGGTCGCCGACTACAAGGCGTCAGCGAGGTACGACGACGAGGTGGTCGTGAATGCGCGGGCGGCCAAGGTCGGGAGGTCGAGCGTCCGCTTAGACTACGTGGTCACCAAGCTGCCCGGGAAGGAGCTGCTCTGCACGGGGCACACCGTGCACGTGTTCATAGGGAGCGACGGCAAGGCGAAGGCCATCCCCGACGAGATCAGGAAGAAGCTCTCCTCGTAGGGCGGGCGCGCTTATTCGCGCTTCGAGACGAACTTGAGGACGTTCGAGTTGAACTCGGACGGGTTCTCCATGTGGGGGAAGTGCCTGGCGCCCGCTATCGACAAGGCCTCGCTGTTCGGGACGGCGCGCGCGACGAGCTCTCCGATGCGCCGGAGCCACACGGCGCTGTCCTGGCCGTTGACGACGAGCGTCCGGCAGGAGATCTTGCCGGCGCTGGCCTTGAACGGCGGGAGCTTTGTCCGGAGCTCGGCGATGGTCTTGGCGTTGTCGAGCATCATCTTCTTCGTCGAGTCCGGCATCGAGGCGAAGGCTCCAATCTTGTTCTGGATGCCGTCGACGTTGAGCTGAATCGCCTTCTCGTCCTTGCCCGAGTCGAGGGCCTTCAGCGAAGGCACGAGGGAGCCCGTCTGGAAGCGCCTCGCGGACAGCGCCACCGAGGGGCTTCGGATGAGGAGCGAGAGCATCTGACCCGAGCTGTCTGGGTCCTCCACCAGGAGGGTCGCGATGGCCGGCTCCACGAGGACGAGGGTGCGGACGAGGTCTGGGTGGTCGGCCGCGAGATAGGCAGCCGCGAACCCGCCATAGGAATGGCCAACGAGGTGGACGGGCCCCAACCCGAGCCTCTCGATCAGCCCCTTCAGGTCGGCCGCGTTTGCGCCGACGGTGCTGTCGGTGACGTCCCCCGCCCTCTGGTTAGGGGCCGCGTACCTCCTGCTGTAGGCTATCGTCGAGAACCTCTTGGAGAAGGCCTCGGCCTGGCTCCCCCACGCGCGGTAGTCCGTCGGGATGCCGTGGGCGAAGACGACCGGCTCCCCGCTGCCGGCGCGTTCGTAGAAGAGCGACACGCCGCCGACGTCGATGCTCGGCATCTCGTCAAACTGCCCTTCTGCGCCCTATAAGCAGTTCGAGCGACCGTCCTGTCGTCCCTCTATTGGTCACCCCATATCCTTATAATCGCGGACGTGACCTTAGATGCTGGTCACAGAGAGTGAAGGAAGAAGATCCGGGGGAGATGTGCGACATGAGAGGAATGCTCTCTTTCACGATTCTTTGGCTCCTGTCCAAGCGACCGATGTACGGGCAGGAGCTCGCGACCGAGATAGGGAACCGCAGGGGGGACAAGCCGAACCCCGGGACGATATACCCCGCCCTCAAGGAGCTGGCGGCCCGCGAACTCATCGTGGCGAGCCCGAAAGGCCGAAACTCGGTCTACGAGATCACGAAGGAGGGCAGGGCGACCTTCGAAAGGTCCCTCGCATACTTCGAGCGGGCCTTTGGGGAGATATTCAACGAGACGAGGGTCGCGGCCCCCGCATCCGGCAAGCCGCTGGCGAGCCGCTAGCAGCAGCCAAGCCCCAGAGGAGAGCACACGCCCCTTGATTGGCGAACTTCTGTCTGACCTGCGCACATAGCAAGGAGGAGGAGATGCTGCCAGAGAACAAGATCGAGATCGAGAACCTCACCAAGGTCTACGGGAAGGTCGTGGCGTTGAACGGCGTCTCCCTCGAGGTGGGAGCGGGGGAGATCCTGGGCCTCCTGGGGCCGAACGGCGCGGGCAAGAGCACGCTGATGAAGATAGTCGTCGGGATCCTGCGCCCCACGAGCGGCAGCGTCAGGGTCGGAGGGAGCGACATCGCGAAGGAGCCGGAGGCCGCGAAGAGGAACGTGGGGTACCTCCCCGAGAACCCCTCGCTCTACACGGGGCTGACCGTCAGCGAGTTCCTGAGGTTCCTCGGCAAGATCAGGGACGTGCCCGACGACCGGCTGAGGGACAAGATCTCGGAGGCATTGATGACGTTCTCGCTCGAGGAGAAGGCCGATACGCTGCTTGGCACGCTCTCGAAGGGGATGAAGCAGAAGGTCGCGCTCATCGCGGCGACGCTCCACGACCCGAAGGTCCTCGTGCTGGACGAGCCGCTCACCGCCCTCGACCCCAAGTCGCAGGTGTTCGTCAACAGTTGGATCGCCGCGCAGGGGAAGAGCGGGACGACGGTGCTCCTCTCGACTCACAACCTGGAGATCGCCCAGGACCACGCGACCAGGATCGCGATAATCGACAGGGGGAGCATCATAGCCCTGGGAGCCCTCGAGAGCCTCCGCAGGATGGCCGACGCTGGGAAGGACGCGAGGCTCGACGAGGTCTTCCTGAAGCTCACCGCGGAGACGGCGTAGCTCCGAAGAGTTGAACCCGGTTGAATAGCTGGAGCACCGTGCTCACGCTCGTCCGGTACTGGATGAAGGGCCGGCTCACGAGGGCCGTCGCGGTGTGGATGCTCGTCGGAGAGTCCTTCGGGGTCGTGTTCGTCCTGTTCGCTGGAGGGACGTTCCTCTCGTTCTCCTCGAAGTTCAACCTCGGAGGGAGCATCTCGGACACCGGCCTGAGCCTACTCTTCGCGCTCTTCCTCGTGGGCCTGATCCAGAGCGGGTTCAACGGGAGCGGGCTCCCCGTCTCCTCGGCGGACGTCGATTACATCTTCACCGCCCCGGTGAGACCCAGCGAGGTCTTCTCGGCCAAGGTGCTCATGAACTCCGTGACGACCGTCCTGCTGTCGTTCCCGCCCATCTTCGTCCTCTACCTCAGGTTCGCCGAGTCGTACGGGACGCCAGTCTCCTCCGCAGTCCTGGCCGGGATGGTGACGCTCTCGTTCTTCGTCATGGGCCTCTTCTTGAGCGCCGACATCACGCTCTCGCTGAACTCGAGGATTGCGCCCCGGCTGAGGATCTTCAGGAACGGGCTGATGGCCGCGGTCGTCGCGATCAGCCTCGTACCCCTCACGCTCCTCATCCCCGGCGCTCCCCCGTCGCTGGGGCAGGTCGTCAGCGTGCTTCCCAGCGGGCTCGCGGCACAGGTGAGCTACAGCCTCGTGAGCGGCGAACGCCTGAGCTACGGGACGGGGCTAGGCGTCGCTGCCCTCGCCGCGTGGTTCGTCGGCCTCCTCGCGGTGGGGGTGAGGATGTCGAGGGGTCAGTTCTACGAGGTGCTCCAGCTCGAGGACCAGGAGGCGACCGGGGCCGGGGACAAGGGGATGAAGGTCACCTCGAGGCTCGAGACCAGTGGGAGGACCGTGTGGGCTGTGGTGAGGTCGAAGGAGAGGGTGATGATGAGCAGGACTAAGGAGATGCGGAGCATGCTGATCAACACGCTGTTCCTCGCGGGGTTCATGGTCATCTACTCGCTCTCGGGCGTCTTCCAGTCCTCGCCCACCTCGTTCCTGTTCATCCTCTTCATCATCGGCTCCTTCGGGTCGGGGAGCGCGGCGAGGTGGCTGGAGAAGGAGAGGCTGTGGATAATCAAGACGTCCTCGCTCGACCTTGCGAGATACGTCAGGGAGGCCTACCGGGCGAGGGTCACCCCGCTGCTTCTCCTGCTCTCCCCGGTCGCCGCGGCGGTCGGCGCTCCTCTCCTTCTGGGCGACCTTGGGCACCCGACCTCCTTCCTCGCGGTTGGGCTGTCGCTGCCGGGCGCACTCGAGGTGGCGGCGATAATGATGGCGGGAGGAATGTACTTCGCCGCGAGGTACGGGCAGAGCACGTCGGACGACCTCCTGCTGTCGCAGGGGCAGGACCTCACCGACGTGAAGAGGTTCCTCTATCAGACGATCATCAACCTGCTGTTGGTCTCCCCGATCATGGCGCTCGTCCTGGTCGCCGGGCCGGTCGCCGGCGCCCTCCCACCTTCGTCGTTCGTCCCCCTCGCGGTCGGCCTTCTCTGCGTCGCCCTCGCCTACACCGTGCTCATGCTGAACTACTTGCTGTCGGCCGCGGGCAGGTCCCTCAGTGCGAGGGAGGACCTTTGAGGCTCTCGCTGGCGACTCGGCCGCATAATCCAGATAAGGAAGACCGAATCTTGTGCATGCAATGGTGCAGCTCTTCCTCATCTGGTACTTCGTGCTGGGGTTTCTCTTGGGAAACGGCGTGCCCCACTTCACGTTCGGAGCGGCAGGGAAGGTGTTCAGGAGCCCCTTCGGGCAAAAGTCCTCTCCGAGGACCAACATACTGTGGGGGCTCTCGAACTTCGTCGGCGCCACGATAATCGCCGCCGGACTGATCGCGCTCAACCTCTACAGCAGCTACGCCCTCGTCGCGCTGCTCGTCGGGTTCTGGCTGATGATGCTGATGTTCGGCACCGGGATCAAGCGGTTCCTGAACGAGGGCGACCAGAGGCCCGCTGCGAGCTAGCCAAACGAAATGAAATCAAGGCGAGACGATAAGGCCCGGGCGAGAAGGCCGAAGGGGCGGCTCGCGTTTGTCGTCCAGAAGCACAAGGCGACGGCCCTCCACTACGACTTCCGGCTCGAGGTCGGAGGCGTCATGCCCTCCTGGGCGATCCCAAAGGGCCCGACGCTCGATAGCGGCGTGAGGCGCCTCGCGATGCCGACCTCGGACCACCAGCTCGAGTACAGGCACTTTGAAGGAGTGCTCGAGGGCAACTACGGCGCGGGACCGGTCATGATCTGGGACGAGGGGACCTACAACCCGGAGGTCGAGGTGAGCAAGGGCGTCCGAAGGGAGGTCCTCGGGAAGGAGGAGGCCGAGGAGGTCGCTGAGAAGAGCCTCCAAGAGGGCAACCTGAAGTTCAAGCTATACGGGAAGAAGCTCCAGGGCTCTTTCGCCCTTGTCAGGACCAGCGGGTTCGGCGGGAAGGAGTCGTGGCTGCTGATCAAGCACCGCGACAGGTACTCCAAGCCCGGATACGACGCCAACGACCATGACTTCTCGGCGGTCAGCCGCAAGACTCTGGCGCAGATCTCCGGCCAAGGCGAGTTGGCAGAGTCTTCCTCAGAGTGACTTGAAGCGGAAGAGAAGGAGCGAGTTGCCGATTACCGTTACCGAGCTTATCGCCATCGCGCTAGCGGCAAGGAAGGGCAGGACGTCGTACACCTGGCCCCCGAAGAACGGAACCAGCGCTCCTGCGGCGATGGGGATCAGCACGACGTTGTAGGCAAAGGCCCAGAAGAGGTTCTGCCGGATCTTCGACAGCGTCTTGCGGCTTAGCCTCATAGCCACCACGACGTTCATGAGGTCGTCCTTGATGAGGACTATCCCGCCCGTCTCTTTTGCGATGTCTGCGCCCCCTCCGATCGCCATCCCGACGTCAGCCCGCGCCAAAGCGGGCGCGTCGTTGATGCCGTCGCCCACCATGGCGACGACCCTCCCTTCCTTCTGCAGGGACTCGATTGCAGCCTCCTTCTGCTGAGGTAGCACCTCGGCCACGAATCTCTTGATGCCCAACTCTCGGGCGATCGAAGAGGCGGTGCGCTTGTTGTCGCCGGTGAGCATCACCACCTCGATGCCCATTCCCTTGAGGGCGTCGACCGCGCGCCTCGCCGAAGGCTTCAGCGTGTCGGCGACGGCCAGGACCCCTCTCACCTCGCCGTCTACGACCACTATCATTGCGGTCTTTCCTCCCTCCTCGCACCGGATGAGCGCAGGCTCGGCGACGGAGAGGTCGAGCCCGCTCTGGGCCGCCAGCAGTCTGTTTCCCACGAGGACGCTGCGCCCTCCCACGGTCGCCTTGACGCCTCTTCCAGGGAAGGCCTCGAAGCCCTGGGGCTCCGACACGCTGAGAGAGCGGCTCCTCGCTTCGTTGATGATTGCCTCACCGAGCGGGTGCTCCGAGCCCTTCTCGGCAGAAGCCGCGAGGTGGAGGAGGTCCTCCGGAGCTAGACCGCCAAACGGGAAGACGTCGGTGACAGAAGGCTTCCCAACGGTAAGGGTGCCGGTCTTGTCGAAGACCACGGTGTCGACCTTCGCAGCGCGCTCCAGGTACTCTCCGCCCTTGATCAGGACGCCGCATCGAGCCCCCACGCTGGTCCCCACCAGGAGCGCGGCGGGCGTGGCTACGCCTAGGGCGCAGGGACACGCGATCACCACGACGGACACGAAGGCCAGCATAGAGAAGTCGAGGCCTAGGTGACCGAAGAAATACCACGAGAGGCCTGCGACCGCCGCGGCCGCGACTACCAAGGGGACGAAATAAGAGGCGATCCTGTCTGCGAGCCGCTGGATGGGCGCCCTTCCGACCCGCGCCTCCTCGACGAGCCTGACGATCTGAAAGAGGGCGGTGTCCTGGCCGACCCTCTCCGCCCGGAGCTTCAGGAGGCCCGACTTGTTGATGGTGGCTCCTATCACCTCGTCGCCCGGCCCCTTGTCAGCAGGGACGCTCTCGCCTGTGATCAGGGACTCGTCCACCGCTGACGTTCCTTCTACGACTATCCCGTCCACCGGTATCTTCTCGCCCGGCCTGACTGCCAACGCGTCCCCGACCCTGACTTGCTCGACCGGGACCTCGGCCTCCGAGCCGTCGGGGCCAATCCTGCGGGCCATCGTGGGTTGCAGCTCAAGGAGCTTCCTCACCGAGGCGGAGGCCCTGCTCTTCGTGAGGTGCTCGAGGAGGCGCCCCGTAAGGACCAGGGTGATTATCACCGCGGCCGTGTCGAAGAAGACGCCGGAGGTGTGGAAGAGGCCGGGGTCGAAGGTGACCGCCGACGAGTAGGCCCACGCTGCAGAGGTGCCGAGCGCGATGAGCGCGTCCATGTTTCCCATCTTGTTCTTGATGCTGTCGTAGGTCCCCTTGTAGAAGCGCCATCCGATGACGAACTGGATGGGCGTCTCCAAGAGAAAGAGGAGGTAGTTCGAGGCCTGCAGCGGGATTGGGGACGCGTAGGTGAGGAGGAGTATAGGGATGGAGAGCAGCGCCGCCGACGCGACTTCGACCTTGAGCTTCCGGAGCTCCTCCTCGGGTGCCAGGAACTCGCGCATGCAGCTCTCGCTGCAGAAGTAGTAGGTGACGCCTCGGACCTGAGCCTTCAGCTCCGCTGAGGACTCGTCGACGAACATTCCACAGATGGGATCCTTGGCCATCGATGGCCGAGACCTGTGGGGTGACTTAAACCCGGCAAGTGACGAACTCGGAACTTAGATTTCATATAGTGGGGTTTGGCGATCGAGCGCCCAGAGAGCAATGGCGCGGGACCCGGTCTGCGGAATGACGGTGGACGAAAAGAAGACGAAGCTGAAGTCCGAGCACGACGGCGCTGTGTTCTACTTCTGCTCGGCTGGCTGCAAGGCCGCCTTCGACAAGGACCCGCACAGATACGGCCACGCGCACTAGATACGCGCGTGTCAAGGAGGCGCTTCTGTTCGCCTCCGCCCGCATCCCCTTAAAGGGAAGTGCGACCTCTGACTTTTCGTGCTCGAAGGCAAGACCTGCATCGTCACCGGGGCGAACTCAGGGATGGGCAGGGAGACGGCTCTCGCGCTGGCCCAGATGAATGCTACCGTGGTGATGGTTTGTCGAAACAAGAGGAAGGGCGAGGCCGCTAGGCGAGAGATCTCGAAGAAGAGCGGGAACGATTCCGTCGACCTCCTGCTCTGCGACCTGTCATCCCTCGCCGAGGTGCGGGGACTCGCGGCGGAGGTGAGGAACAGGTACGGCAAGCTCCACGTCCTGGTGAACAACGCAGGTGTCTTCAGCCTCTCAGGAAGGACGGCTGACGGGTTCGAGACCACTTTCGCCGTGAACTACCTCGCCCCGTTTCTGCTCACGAACCTCCTGCTTGAGCTTCTGAAGTCCAGCGCTCCCTCTCGCGTCGTCAACGTCTCCTCCGTGACACACTTCGGCGGGCACATCGACCTGGCGGCGATCGAGAAGAAGGAGACCCCCTCGGGGTGGGGCGCCTACTCGACGTCCAAGCTGGCCCTGGTCATGTTCACTTACGAGCTCGCCAGGAGGCTCCGAGGGACGGGGGTGACCGCCAACTGCCTGCACCCGGGAGGCGTCGCCACCGGCATCTGGAGGGTCCCGCCCGCGCTGGTGAGGCCGTTCTTGAAGAGCGCTAAGGACGGGGCGCAGACCGCGATCTTCCTTGCGTCGTCGCCTGAGGTCGAGAAGGTTACCGGCGAGTACTTCGATGACAAGTCGGCGAAGAAGTCCTCTGACGAGTCCTACGACGAGGAGAAAGCTCGCCTTCTGTGGGTCGAGACGTCAAAGCTGGTCGGCCTCTCTACCTGACCTGGTCGGCTACTGAAGAGGGACCGACTCCCTTGAGACCGTTCTCTACTTCTTTGACGTGCCCCGGGCGGTGTTCAGGGAGTGGTCGTCGCTTTCGCCCGTGCTGATGTCTATCGACCTCTCTATCGGGTAGACGAATATCTTCCCGTCTCCGACCTTCTTTGTGCTTGCGGCCTTGACTATGGCGTCCACGACTCTGTCGACGTCGCCGGCGTCCACGACAACGTTGACTATCACTCTGTGGATGACGTCAGTCGTGAAGGTCCACTTGCCCCTGATGAAGGAGGTCGTGATGATCTTGTCTCTTCCTCTCCCTTTTGCCTCCACCATTGTGACTCCGCTCACTCCCAAATCCCTCAGCGCCATGTCGACGTTGGGGAACTTTTCGCTCCTCAATATCGCCTCGATTTGTCGCATGCCAGATTCGGACATCTTGTTAAGTCGTCACCTCTTTCTGCGTAATGATATATAAATTTAGTGAACATTTCCCTAACGTTTAGCTACTTTTCCGTGCGAATATCAAACAAATGTGTTAACGAGAGAGTTGGCGCTGAAACGGGCGCGGTGGGAGTCGTCCAGTACTACGGGGCCGGCTGAGGCTTCGACGCGGCTCTTCGTGACGGCTTGAGGAAGGCCACGATAACGATGGCCACGATGACCAGGACGGCCGTGACCTCCACGTCAAGCGGCTGAAGGGTCAGCTGGCTGAAGTTTATCGAGAAGGCGTTGTAGACCGGGGTGAGCACGGACTGGCCTATCGTGAGCTCGGCGCCGATCGAGCCAGCCAGCGTGGTGAATAGGAGACCGAAGAACGCGGTTATGACGGCGAGAGCGTACAGCCCCCTCTTCTGCCACATCGTAGTGCCCGACCAGTAGCGGAGGAACGCGAATGCCGCCCAGAAGAAGAGGGCGGCCAATGCCACAAAGGCCTTGTTGAGGTAGATGGACTGACCGCTAAGGGTCGAATATGGGAGAAGGAGATAGCCGGTGATCCCTGAGATTGCAAGAAAGACTACGGCGAGGATGGCGCCCAAATACGCGACGAAGTCGGTGCCCTGGCGGATTTCCTGGACCCGCGCCGACGCTGTGACCTTCCCCCTCTGTCCGGCGTCAACGGCAAGGCGGAGGACTATCGCTACAATCACGAAGACGACGACCCCTGTGTGCAGCTCCACGACGAAGTCGTGCCACGTCAGCATCTGGATTCCGGCGAATTCCAAGACTCTCATCTACTCCTGTACTTTGTCAGGACGACCAGCATCAAGACGGAGAATCCCACGACGATGACCGCGAGCTCCTCCGCGTAGACGCTGGCGCTCGGCGTCGAAGGAGCGGAAGTCGTGATTATGCTGGTCGTGGAAGTTGTGGTCTCGCTCGAAGACGACTTGGAAGATGCGGATGAAGACGTCGAAGACGAAGAGGTCTCATTTGAGGCGGCAACTGTCGTGGAAGAAGACGTAGAAGATGACGCGGTTGATGTGGCGGTGTATAGTGAGTTGCTAATCTGTAGGACGTAGGTGCTCATGTCGCTAGCGTCGTGGAGTCCTGGGACTGTGAATTCACCCACAGCGAATGCGATCTCTATCGGCGAGCCTGCTACCAAGCTGGGAAAAGGGTCGTAGGGCGAGGCATTGTGGAGAGCAAACGGGCGATAGCATGTCGCGATGTACTCATTGCTGATGACATCCAATCCACAGGTCGACTGTGTGCTGTAGCCGTAGCCCTCAACCGCGCTTGGGGTCTGGTCTCCCGTGGAGACGAATTCGTCTACATGGTTGGTAGAGGATTGACTGACTAGAATCATGATGGTGGGTGTTGAGGGTGTTCCCATCTCTTCCGTGTTATTCAAGTACCCAAGCTCAATCCCGCCGAAGCAGTAGGTGTCGTAGCAAGCGGTGGATGACTCGTTCCATCTCATCATGAAAAGAAGTCCTGTACCGTTCTGCTTGAAGGCTACCGCCATCTCCGAGCTTTTTTCGGAGAACTGTAGCGTGTCACTCCATTCGCTCGGCTGATATGGCGCAGTAACATTGACCGGTACCTGCGCCTTGTATGCAGTGACGGTCGTTACGGCGGCCGCTGTGTGTGCTGTGCTTTCAAAAGCCACTGCTAGTAGAGACAGGACGGCGACGACGAGGACAAACCGTCCAAATCCTTCTCTGCTTGATTTGGTCACGGCCTGCACTCATCGTTCAACCCCTCGGCCGCCTACCTAGCCCCAGGGAGTCTCTTGTGCCGCGGTCTGGCCCGCGATGGTGCCGAAGGCCACAGTCTCTCCTAGGTTGCCGCCGCCGTTGTACTCCCAGCTGTAGATGGATCCGAATTCTCCCGCGCTATAGAGCCTCGGAATCGGGTTGTTCTCGGCGTCCACCACCTGCGCCTTTGTGTTTCGCTTCGCACCGCCTTGGGTGTTGAACATATGGAACTGCAGACTGACCGCGTAGTACGGCGCAGTCTGAATCGGTATGAGGTCTGTCTTGGGCCTCCCGAACTGCGCATCGACGCCCGCTGCGCAGTAACTGTTGTACTGGGCGACCACGTTCGATAGTTGGGTGGGGTCTCGGTTGATAAGGGGAGCCAGTTCCTGAAGAGTTGCCGCTTTCGTAATCCAGCCATTTCCTATCTCGACGCTGTTGTCGCTGCTCCAAGTGTATACGCCACGGACCACGTTCCAACCCAGACTGGCGGGGTTTGGCAGAGGCGTGATGGGACCGGCCGCTCTCGTTGTGTCGTCGAAGATTACCTGTATGGGGAATGGCGTCGGGTATGGTATCCAGGTGGTGCTCGCCGTGACCGTGGGGTTGGCCACATAGTTGAACGGGATCTTGCCGTGGTGGTTCGAGACGTTCTCGTTGACGAACCGCGCGCCGTCGGCTCCTATGTAGATGTACCCTTGTGCAGGCATCGACAATCCGAAGAACGGCGAGGTGGGAGTGGGCTGGAAGCCAAATCCAGAGCCCGATATGTTGTCCATGTGCCAGAGAGCTGCACCGACACTCTGCACTATTGGTATTCCGTCTCCCGTGTTGTACGGAGTTCCGTGCGGACCACCATTGGCGAGCTGACAGAAATCGCGAAGCATCTGAGGGTTGTTCTCATATCCCCCGAGGGTCAGGATCACCGCCTTGCTGGCCTTGACGTGGATTGGAGTGCCGCCGTTCGTGCCAGGGGTTGTGGCCGTGCCTCCAGTGGCGGTGGTCGCTATCACTCCCAGTATCTCCCCTGTCTGGGGGTTTTGAACCAGACCGGTTGCCGGAGTCTGGTAGAGCACCTGTATTCCGGCCTTCTGGACGAGGCTTGCGACATCATTGAAATAGTCCAAGCCTCGGCCGGGAGCAGCTCCGCAGCAAATCTCGTGCGCGCAGTCCGAGCCTGGAAGCGCTGAAAACTCGGGGAGGAAGCTCGCGGGCGCAGTTACGTATCCTGACGGAACCTCGCTTGAGGTGTCCTGCTGATAAGCAGTGGCGCCGAGGCTTGTGAGCGAGGCCAAGTTCTGGCTCATCTGCTGCGCCCATGTCTGGACCATGTCCTGCGGGATTGGATACGGACCCGCCATTGCGTTGAGATAGGTGACCGCATCAGCTACAGGCGAGGGCGTGAATATGTTTCCACCCGAAACGCTCGTGTTCCCCCCCGCATAAGCCTGGGGCGCCTTCTCCAAAATGAGAACCTTGGCTCCCGCCTTGTTAGCGTTCAATGCCGCCACTCCTCCAGCCCCGCCGAAGCCGACGACGACCACGTCCGCGACGTAGTCCCATGAAGCCGGGAGCCATGGTTGAGAAACGGACGTTGTCGTAGAAGTAGATGTTTCCGTTTGTGTCTTGGTGACGGTCTTGGGGAAACCAAGGGAACCGATCGCTGTGCCAGCCACTGCGCCTACGATGAGACCGCCCACCGCCCCTGTGAGGAGCTGTCTTCTCGACACTCCCTTGCTGGTAGGAGTCTCTGGTCCCTTTTTCTCTGCTTCAGACATGGGATTCTTCGTGCGTTCTCTAATATATAACGCGCGAAGGCGATTCTCAGATTTGAGAACTGCGCCGATCAACGGCGCTTTGTCTTGGACCCGCGTCTGACCTTCTTCTGAGGAGGCTTCTTCGGCTTCGGCTTGGCCTTCTTCTTGCTTCGTCGCCTTCTTGCGGCGGCGGTGCTGCTGCCGCTCTGTTTTTCGTCCAGCCTGTCTTCGATCTTCTCCGACTCCTTCTCTTCGGTCTCCTCCTCTACCTCTTCTTCGAGCTCGTCGACTTCTTCCTCCGCCTCTTCGACTGACTTGGCGTCAGGCTCTGCGGTCACCTCGCGTTCTTGGACGACCGCCTCTTCCTCTTCGTTGTCGGAGCTCATTGCTATGCAGCCTAGAGGGCAGACTATTTTGGCCTTTAATTTGGCGTCCTAAGGCGAGGAGAGCGATTCCAGATTCCTACCGACCATTCTCACGATTGAGAAAGCCACCGCCTGATTAAATACGAAAGGGCCGATGGAAGCACGCATGTCTGCGCCGTCGACAGGCAAGAAAGGCTTCACTCGGATTGTGGTCGCCGTGGATGGCTCGGAAGTGTCACTGAGGGGAGCGGAGCACGCGGCGCGCATCGCTCGGCAGGACGGGGCGGAGCTTCTGGCTCTCCACGTCGTGCCGGCCCCGCAATTCGAGCTGCAGGGAGGGCTCGCCGACAACTACGCGAACGCAAGGAGGAACGCGAAGAAGTGGATGAAAGATGTTGAGGAGATAGCCGCGAGACACGGAATCGGCGTCAAGACTGAGATTGTCGTGGGTGCGTATTCCGTCGTGGACGCAATCCTCGGTTATGCGGAGACGATGAAGGCAGACCTCATCGTTACCGGAACTCGTGGGACTACACCTTCGAGGAGGATCCTCGTGGGGAGCGTGGCGTCAGGCCTTGTAGAGTACTCCGGGTGCGCGGTACTCGTGATACGCTGAGAGCAATCCTGAAGGCGCTGTAAGTTGGCGGTGGCTCGTCTCGTCAGGGTGACTCTGGAGGCGCCCAAGTCCGAGGCGGGCCGGCTGATGGCGAAGGTGATCAAGTTCATCGCATTCCACCCGTCAAGGAAGGGAGGGATGGTACAGGACATCGGCCTGCTTCTGACGGGCTCCAAGGCTCACGAGATCTACGCGCAGGCCAGCGAGCTGCTCGGGGAAGGCCTGTTCAAGACTGCCAACCGAGGGAAGCAGGTCGAGAAGTTCGAAGCGCACGACGTAGACGAACTCGTGAGAGTGCTGGAGGAGTACATTGAGATAATCGAGAAGAACCTCTCGTTGTTCACCGAGTCGGACGACAAGTGGGGGGTGACGCAAGTCCTCTTGGCTATCCAGGAAGCGTCTCTCATGGTATTCAGCGACCTCCAGAGGATCTTCGTGTACCCCTCTGAGGACGCGAAGCTGAGGACCGAGGGATTCGTCCCCGCGCACGCGCTTGACTCGTTCAAGGACTCGATGGGAAGCTACCTCGTCGCAGCCGAGCCGGTCAAGACGCAGGGCAAAGATGTGGCATACATCCCGACTCTGCTCGTGAACCCTCGACTAGTCTCGGTCTTCGAGAGCCTCACGCTCGAGCGCGGCCTCCCCAAGTATGGAGAGGTCGACCCGACCCCTATCCTTGCGTTTGTCTTCCCGTTCTTCTTCGGTGTGATGTTTGCTGACGTGGGCCACGGCATCGCGCTGCTCGCTTTCGGGCTGTATCTGGTCTACCGGACTGCATACAAGGCTTGGGGAGAGCTCATCTTCATCCTCAGCTTCTCGACGACGGTGTTCGGCTTCGTCAGGGGGTCGTTCTTCGGCGTGCCCTTCCAGTCGCCTTTGCAGAAGGTGATTCCTCTCCCGCCTGCCCTAAGCGCCAGCTTCACGCTCTCGTCGATACCCTTTCTTCTTGAGGTGGCGATACTAATCGGCGCATTCCATCTGGCGAGCGGATACTCGATCGCCTTTGTCAACCAAGAGAGGGCCGGGAACTACCTCGACGCCTTCCTGGATAGGCTCCCAACCATCGTACTCTACGCCTTCTTCATTCCGTTCGGCTTCGCCGTGGCAGGAACAGGCCTGAACTTCGGGGTCTTGCTTACTAGCACCGCGCCGACGCCCATATTCAATAATCTCTTGGGTCTGAGCGTCCCCATCGCGGTCACTGCAGGCGTGTCTCTGCCTGTGATAGTCGCAACGTTGCTCTTCATGGTGGTGGGGCACCCGGTTCGCGAATATCTGTCAACTCGAAGTCTGCGGAGAGCGGCAAGGGGGTTGGGCGAGGGCCTCCTTGAATCGGTAGCGAAGCCCTTCGAGTTCTTCCTGAACACGCTCAGCTACATTCGGCTTGGGGTACTACTGATCACGACCACGCTGCTGGGGAGCTTGG
The DNA here is from genome assembly GCA_963838925.1 of uncultured Nitrososphaerota archaeon. Lineage (GTDB taxonomy): Archaea > Thermoproteota > Nitrososphaeria > Nitrososphaerales > Gagatemarchaeaceae > Gagatemarchaeum. The sequence continues at coordinate 580,871 of CAWISW010000003.1, read as the reverse complement.
TGGGCGGCGTCCTGTCATACGGAGCCGCCGGCGTGGTCGTCGCCGTAATCCTCAACGTCGCGGTGATAAGCCTGGAGGGCGTAATCGTCTACATCCAGGACATGAGGCTGCAGCTGTACGAGTGGCTTTCGCAGTTCTACGCCGGGACAGGGACGCCGTTCGCCCCGCTGGTCTCTCGAGGCGACCACTTCTCGGTAACTTGGCTGTGATGTTGCTACTCTCAAAGAGCTTCGATCAAGCGCTCGCTCGGCCGGGGGGTCTCTCAAGGCCGAAGCGACCGGCTATTCCCCTCACCTGCTCTCTGGTGGCAGCAGGAAGGGACTCGGACACGGTCTCCAACAGCAGGTTCTGTTGAGCCAGTATGAGTCGGAACACGTCCCTCTCAGTCAGTATTCCGACCAAGTGGCCGTTCTCCACCACCGGAAGCCGCCTGATGTTGGCACGCCCCATGAGCGTCACCGCATCCCAGATCGTCGCAACCGGGGAGATGATCGTCAGGGGCTTGTTCATGACCTGCGCCATCTGTTGGCTAAGGACTGCGTGACCTTTTTCCGCAATCTTGTTCACCAGATCCCTCTCGGTGAATATTCCGACGGGTGTTTGGTCCTTCCCGACCACGACCATGCACCCGATGTCTGCATCCCGCATCGACTTCACGCAGTCTGCGAGCGTCTTCGTTGCCTCGACCGTCTTGACGTTCTTGGTCATGGCGCTTCTCACTGGCGCATCGATTAGCGACAATTGTATCTTCGTCGCGCGGAGCGAGTTGCGGTCTTAAAAAGCAGAGGCACGATTCTCAAGCTTGGCAATCCTGAGGCGCCTTGAGTCGGTGCCGGCATCCCAAATCAATATACCGCGCCGTGCATCCGCCGCTACGAGCGAATTGTCTGAGAAAGCCAAGAGAGCCGACCTGGCAGGCCCTGGAATAGGCTCGTACGAGGAGCTGGAGAAGGTGCTCCCGGCCGACTACTCCTCCCTGCTGAATCCGAAGGACACGCAGAGCGCGGTCTTCGACGTGAAAAACTACATCGAGCGAAACCTCTGCAGGGAGCTGAACCTCATGATGGTCCAAGTCCCGCTCATAGTGGACGCCGAGAGCGGAGTGAACGACCTACTCGACCGCGACCTTTCGCGGACGCCGGTGCAGTTCCACATCTCGAACGACCGCGACAAGCATCCTGTCGACGCCCAGGTGGTTCAGGCCGCCACGAAGTGGAAGCGCATCGCGCTGAAGCAATTCGGGATGAAGCCGGGCGAAGGCCTCTGCACCGACATGAGGGCCGTTCGCAAGGACTACTTCCTCGACCACGACCACAGCGCTTACGTGGACCAGTGGGACTGGGAGAGGGCGATCACTGCCGACCAGCGGGACGTCGGATACCTCAAGGAAGTGGTCAGGAAGATATGGAAGGTCCTGAAAGGAGCCGAGAACCACATACAGCAGGAGTTCCCCCAGCTCGCGACCGACAGGTACCAGAGCCTACCGGACGAGATCGAGTTCATCCACGCCGAGGACATACTCGAGGAGTACCCCGACCTGCCTCGGAAGCAGAGGGAGACCGCGATCCTCCAGGAGCATCCGGCGGTCTTCATCATCGGGATCGGATGGACTCTCAAGGACGGCTTCCCGCACGAGATGCGGGCGGCCGACTACGACGACTGGGCTACTCCTACAGTCTCGGAGGACGGCAGGCCCATGCACGGGCTCAACGGAGACATCCTCGTCTGGAACCCGGTCACGAAGCGCCGCCACGAGCTGACCTCGATGGGCATCCGCGTCGATGCTCAGACCCTGAGGAAGCAGCTAGAGATGAGCGGCCAGCTTGACTTCCTGAAGTTCCCCTACCACCAGGGGATAATCAAGAACGAGCTGCCTCTCAGCGTAGGCGGGGGGATCGGGCAGGCCCGGACATACATGCTGCTCCTCAAGAAGGCCCACCTGGGCGAGGTCACCGTCAGCGTCTGGCCCAAGATCCTGAAGGACATGTGCGAAAGGAAGAACATCCACGTCATAGAGTAGAGGCGAGAAGGAGGCAGACGGCTAAGCGATTCCCAACGCCACGAAATCAATCTTGAGAATCGTTTACGGATGTTAAATATGCGGCTGCCCTCAGACACGGCCAATGACTGACTTGAATATCATCTCGAAGGGGGAAGGCGTCGCTTGAGCCAAAAGGTAGTCTACGATAGGATTCTGGTCGGATTTGATGGCTCAGAAAACGCCGAGAGGGCGCTCCGCAGGGCGATCGAGCTCGCAAGGCAGTCAAAGGGAGAGCTGAGAGTCGTTGTGGTTGCAGATACCGTGAGCTACGCAGCGTACGCAAGCGGAGCGATATACAAGCGGTTCAACGAGCAGACGAAGGAGAATGCCGAGGACCTTACCAGCACCGCCCTCGACATCGCCAAGAGCTCTGGACTCAAAGACACCTACGCGTCGGCCGAAGAGGGCCAACCGGCGGACATGATCCTCACCATAGCCACCGAGTACAAGGTGAACCTGATAGTGGTGGGCAGGCGAGGGATGCGAGGAGTCGAGAGGTTCCTGATGGGAAGCGTCTCGACGGCTGTCATCAACCACGCCAAGTGCGACGTCCTGGTCGTGAAGTAGGCTGCGGGCTCGGGAAGGGTGAGTTCTTCGACTCCTCAGCGGTCGACGACAAGGAAGAGCGACCTGGAAGACCGTCTCTTCTGGATGCCTAACGAAGAGGAGATCAAGGGCGGGGTGACGACCGACGTCTACTTCGAGTACGCGAGGGACGCGTTGAAGTCCGCGGGGATCAACCCCATGGTTACGATGGAGGTCTTCACCCGGAAGAACCCCTACGGCTCCAAGTGGGCGGTCGTCTCTGGCATCTACGAGGTTGCGAAGCTCCTGCAAGGACTCCCCGTCGACGTCGACGCGATGGAGGAGGGCGAGGTGTTCCTGACCGACCCCGAGCTTGCTGTCAACGAACCGGTCCTTAGGATCACCGGCCGCTACGGGGACTTCGGGGTGTACGAGAACCCGGTGCTCGGATTCCTTTGCCAGGCGAGCGGAATCTGCACGAAGGCCGCCCGGCTCGTCTACCTAGCCGAGGGGAAGATGATAATCGGCTTCGGGACGAGGAGGGTGCACCCTGCGCTGGCCCCCATCGTGGAAAGAAGCTCGATACTGGGCGGGCTCGACAGCGTCTCGAACGTGCTCGGGGCGAGGCTGATGAAGAGGAAGGCGAGCGGAACCATGCCCCACGCCTTCATCCTGTGCGTCGGAGACGAAGCCGAGGCGTGGAGGATCTTCGACCGCGCCCTCCCCGAGGACATCCCGAGGATAGTGCTGGTCGACACCATCAGCGACGAGAAGTTCGCCTCGATACTCGCCCTACAAACGCTCGGGAGCAGGCTCTACGGCGTCAGGCTTGACACTCCAGGCTCGAGGAGGGGAGACATGAGGAAGCTCGTCCAGGAGGTCAGGTGGGAGCTCAAGCTACGCGGAGGTGAGAACGTCAAGATAATCGTGTCCGGCGGCATCGACGAGAAGGACGTGGTCGAGCTCAGGGACTGGGTGGACGGGTTCGGGATAGGGACGAGCGTCTCTGCTGCCCCGGTAATCGACTTCTGCTGCAAGATAGTCCAGATTCAGGATGGCAGCGGGAAATGGGTTCCGCGCGCGAAGAGGGGAGACCTGGCGGGCAAGAAGAACGTGTATCGAGACCCAGAGACCATGAGCGACGTAGTGACGACCAGCGACAAAGCTCCCGAAGGAGGGTACGTCCCGCTCCTTAGCCCGCTCATCAGGGACGGTGAGATCGTCCGGAAGTTCGCCCCTCTTGATGACCTCAGGGACAGGACAAGGGCCCTGGTGAAGAAGGTGAACTCGGTCTCGCCGACGCTGCGCTGGGAGCAGGGAAAGCAGTAGGGCGCGGGCCCCCGGGAGTGCGAGGGAGCCTAGGCCGCTTCCCGTCCGGCGTGGGCTGTGCCAGCCATGAGCGCTTCTACGACCTCGTCCTGGACCTGCTCGAACTGCTCATAGAATTGTCCTATGGCCTCGAGGTCCTGAGGCGTGCTCAGGCAGACGACTCTGTCCACGAGCTTCGAGAGCTCCTCCACGCAGTCGGGAGGTCCCACCGGGGCTGCCACGATGATCTTCGCGGGGTTCCTTGCCCTCACGGACTGGATAGCCGCTCTGATTGTGAGGCCGGTCGCTATCCCGTCGTCCACTATGACCACGGTCTTCCCGCTCAAAGCAGGGTAGGGTCGGTCTCCTCGGTACTTCTTCATCCTGTTGCCTATCTCCTTGATCTGCCTCGCTGACTCTCGCTTCAGATAATCGGCCGGTACTCGGAGCAGCCTAATCGTTCCAGCGTCAACGATCATCTCGCCGTCCTGCGTGACGGCCCCCACGGCAAGCTCCGGCTCCTCAGGGGCGCCTATCTTCCGCGTCACGACCAAGTCCATCGGGGCGCCTAGAGCGTCCGCGACCTCCTTGGCCACGGGCACCCCGCCGCGCGGGATCGCGAGCACTACCACGTCTCTATCGCCCTTGAGGAAGGCAAGAGCGCCAGCTAGCATCCTTCCAGCCTCAGCCCTGTCTTTGAACACTCAGCATCCACCTGTGAACTTCAGGAACCACGCCGCAGCCGCTCTTGCGACCTCCTCGAGCGTCCCCGGTTCTTCAAAGAGGTGCGTGGCTCCGGGGATTATGACGAGCTTGTTGTCCTTCCTCTTCCCGGCCGCGTTGAGCCTTTGAAGGGCCCGTTCGTTGAGGTCTAAGACAGCCTCATCGTCGCTCCCTCCCACGATGAGCAGCGTGGGGGCCTCGACGCGGTCGAGGTAGTCCCAAGCGAGATCTGGCCTTCCGCCCCTGGAGACGATCGCTTTGACGTCCCGCCTTCCGACCGAAGCCTGCAGCGCCGCCGCGGCCCCCGTGCTTGCGCCAAAGTATCCGACATCGAGGTCGGCGAATCCCTTCTGCTCTCGCAGCCACTCTGTGGCTGCCGTCAGTCTCTCAGCGAGAAGGTTGATGTCGAAACGGTTGTCGTAGACCAGGTCTTCCCTGCTCGTGAGCAGGTCGAAGAGCAAGGTTCCAAAGCCGGACTTGTGGAGGACCGTCGCGACGTAGGAGTTCCTCGGACTGAGCCGACTGCTGCCGCTCCCGTGCGCGAACAGGACGACCGCCCTCGGATTCTTCTTCGGCATCGCCAATATTCCGGGAAGAGTGACCGAGCGTGCTTCGACCTTCACGTCGCTCACTGCGATCCCGCTCAGGCCGGCGCCCTTTCCTGTCAACTCCACTAGTCACCCAACACGGGAGACAACCTGACCCCGCGGACTCTTAAGGAGACAACACGATTTTCAGGGTTGGGAACGACGACGCTTCTGGAGCAGCTTCTTGAGCTCTTCTTCGGATTCCTGTCCCTTCCAGTTCTCGTACAGCTTGGTGACGGCTTCCCTAGTGGCAGGATCGAGGTCCTTCGCAAGCTCTTCGAGGAGCTTTCTCCTCCCCCTTCGGACGTCTGATGGATTCACTTCCGCTCCCAAGCTAAGGAACTCCTTGGCGGTCTCTGCCGGGACCATGTCGGCTATCTGACGGCTACCTTGCGCCTTGCGAAGGTTGTGGGCGTCTTCTTGGGGACCTTGACCTCGAGCACGCCGTTGTTGAGGCTTGCTTCGGCCTTGTCGGCCACCACAGGTTCGGGGAAGGCCAGCCTCCTGGAGACCCTAGAGTAGCCTCTCTCTTGGCGTACGAACCCCTCCTTCTCTTCACGCAGATCCGTCTTCGCCTCGCCTTCGATCTTGATCTCTCGGTCGGTCACGGTTATGTCCAGCTTCTCTCTCGGGATGCCCGGAACCTCGGCCACTACGCGGTACTCCTTGCCGGAGTCGATTAGGTCGGCGTAGGGCAGCCTGACGTCTTGCGTCTCCAGCCACCGGCGCCTTCCCGGTCCGAGCCAGCCTCCCGCGGGGAAGGGCGCCAACAGGCGCTGAAACCGCGACTCGAAGTCCCCAAACATCCGGTCCATGCTGCTTTGGTAGTCTTCGGGACGCCACGGCGCAATCGCTGTTGGCTCTTTCCGCCCCTTCCTCACAGGAACCTTCTGCTTCTCTGCCATGGCAACTCTACTTGAGTTCAGATTCGAAGGGGTTGCTCTTAAAGCGGGGAGACGATTCTCGGCGGTGAGAAAGCAGATGCTCTTCTACACAGGATCCTCGGAGCACATTGCAAACAGGATGAAAACGAAGAAAGGGGTCTTCATTCTGACAAAGTTCAGCGACGGCGAGATATACTCGAGAGTGGAAGATGATGTGAGAGGCAAGGATGTCTGGGTGCTTGCTTCCACCCAGCCGCCTGGCGACAACCTCTTGGAACTGGCTTTCCTGCTCGACTCGCTGACCAGGGGAGGCGCCAAGGTGAACCTGATCATTCCGTACTTCGCCTACGCGAGGCAGGACAGGATAGTCAAGAAGGGCGAGGCGCTCACCTCCAAGGTGGTCTCTGACCTACTTCAGAGCTTCAACTTGAAGAGAATCTTCGTGATTCACATGCACAGCACTAGGATAAGGAAGTTCTTGGACTATGAAGATGTGATTCCGATAGACCTGTTTTCGGCAGTCATACGGAAGATGGAGGTCGTGGTAGCTCCGGACAGGGGTGCTATGAATCTAGCCAAGAAGGTCAGCGAGAGATACGGCCTGGCCCTCGCACACATGGAGAAGTTCAGACCCGAGATGGAGGAGGTCGAAATCACCAGACTCGTCGGGAACGTCAGGGGAAGGAAGGCGCTCATCGTGGACGACATGATCTCTACAGGGAAAACTGTGATCAAAGCGAGCCAAAGGCTGATCGCCTCGGGGGCGAAGGAAGTCAGCGTTATCGCGACTCACGGAGTCTTCTCAGGCGACGCCGTGAAGGATCTGGAGGGTAGCAGCATCAAGGCAGTGTTTGTGACCAATTCAATCCGACCAAGATACAAGTCGAGGTTGATCAGGATCGTGGACATCTCGAGACTCGTCGAGAGCCTGATGCAACCCGCCTGATGAGGCGGCTGCCGATCCGACGATTTCAGTCCTGAAGCGCGTCTTCAGAGTCAGGTCTCGTAGCGGTGATGGGCGCTAGAACACGGTCCAGCCGCCATCGATCACCACACACGACCCGTTCATGTAGCTCGACTTTGCGGATGCCAGGAAAAGAGCCAGCTCGGCAATCTCGGCCGGCTCGGCCATCCTTGGAATCATCGCGGCGACCTTGCCGAGTTGCTCCATCCCGCTGGCGCTGGGCTGGCCGCTTCCAACCCCGATGTTCGTGTTCACCGCACCCAGCACCATTGCGTTGCACCTTATGCCCTTGGTCCCGTAGAATGCCGCGATGTTCCTGGTGAGCCCGATCAGCCCATGCTTGGAGACCGTGTAGGCGGCGCCCGCAACGCCCCCGAAGAGTCCGGCCACGGAAGACGTGTTGATTATGACCCCGGCTCCCACCTTGAGCATCGACGGGATGACCCTCCTGCTCGCCCAGAATGGGGCGTTGAGGTTGATGCTCAGCACCTTCTCCCAGACGTCGTCGGTGGTCTCGGCGACCGGCCTCACGCCGTCCATTATGCCCGCGTTGTTGCAGAGTATGTCGACCCTCCCGAGCGTCTTCAGCGCCTCGTCGACCATGCGGTCGACCTCGGCCCTGAGCGAGAGGTCCATCGCCATGCCCGTCGCCTTCCCTCCAGCAGCCTTGATCTCCGCGACGACCTGATTCACTCTGTCGGGGATGAGGTCGACCACGAGCACAGCGCATCCGTTCTTTGCGAACAGGTTCGCCGTCGCCCTGCCGACGCCCGACCCCGCCCCTGTTATGAGAGCGATCTTGCCTTCCAACGCCTTACCGCCCTTTCCGGATTCACTTGTAGACTGCAAAGCTATCTTCGTATGTCCGAGAGGTCGCTCTTCTACTTAAACGGGAGGACGATTCCCAAGCGCAAGAACTGAATCATCTCCCGCTGGCGATTGGAGGGTTCGGTGTCACAATTGAGAATCGCCCGTCGCCCTTTTATGCGGAGCGCTTCGGCTCGTCCTCTTGGATGACCGCTACGGGCAGGTTCACGAGCACCAGGGAGTTCAGAAAACTGGCGCTCCTCACGGTCTACTTCGTGATTCTCGCGGCGATTCTCGTCTACGTCCAACTGGGTCAGCTATCGTGGTACGTCATCCTGGCGAGCGCGCTCGTGTGGTTCGGGCTCGAGGCGAGGGAGAACCGCGGGAGGATCTCCAGCGCCCTGAAGGTGGGGGCGTTCCTCCTCATCTTCGACTTCATCTTCGAGAACTCCGGCTGGGTCGAGAGGCTCTGGTACACCACGAGCGAGTTCCACGTCGGGGTGGTGCCGTTGCAGATCATGGGGATAGCGTTCTTCGGGGGGGCTGCGTGGGCGCTCTACCTTCCGAGGAAGTTCAACCTCTGGCACTCCGTTAGCGACTGCCTGGTCTTCGCGGCTTTCGGGGCTCTCGGCGAGAGGCTCCTGATAGGCCAGGTGCTCTTCGTATATCAGCAGTGGTGGACGAGCTACGACGCCTTCATCGCCTACTTCCTGACATGGGTGATACTACACTACGTGAGGTATCACGTGTTCTTCAGGGGCGAAAGGGCAGCGGGATGATCGCCAGATGGCGCAGAAGCTCAACATCACCTTCGAGTATCTCCTAGCCGTCGCTCTGTGCGTCTTCGTGGGCGGCCTCTACCTCCTCGCGTGGGTCGTCTACACGGACCGCCTCCTGCTCTTCCTTGTGGCCCTCTTCTCGTCGCTGCTCGGAGCGTTCCTCATCCCCTTCGGGTTCTGGGGTGCCGACTTCGCTTTCGACGCCGCGAGGCGTGGGGAGGAGCACGTCTACGTCCCGTTCCTGGCCAGGGGCCTGGAGAAGGGGACGGAGGCCAACCCGGACGGCCGGGGCAGGAACTACACGCCGCTTGAATGGTGGAACCTCAACTGGTTCTTCATCGCAATAGGAGTGGCCCTCGTGCTGCTGGGCGTGTTCGTGATCGGGTACGACCTGGCAATGGGCATTGTCTAGCCCTCACTCGAGCATCCGCTTTATCGCGAGCGAGGCGAGCGCCACGAAGACGACGGTCGAGAGCGAGATCGCAGCAACGTCGATTCCGAGGTTGGAGTAGTCCCCCGTGAGGAGCATCGCGCGCATCGCGTCCACGGTGTAGCTGACGGGGTTCACCATGGCGACGTATTGGAGCCACGCGGGCATTATTGAGAGCGGGTAGATGGCGTTGCTCGCGAAGAAGAGAGGCATGGTGATCAGCTGGCCTATGCCCATCATCCTGTCCCTCGTCTTGAGGAAGGACGCGAGGAGCATGGAGAGGCTCGAGAAGCACATTGCGAACGCGACTATGGCCACGAAGACCCCCGCGACGTCGGGCACGTCGAGCCTCACGTTGACCCCGATGACCAGGGCGAGCCCGAAGATCATGATCGCCTGAAAGACGCCCCTCACGCCCGCCGCGAGCGCCTTGCCGACGACGATGGACGAGTAGGGGGAGGGCGTCGAGAGGAGCTTCGTGAGGACGCCGACGTCCTTCTCCCAGACGATGTTTATCCCGTAGAAGATCGCGACGAAGAGGACAGACTGGGCGAGAACGCCCGGGGTGATGAACTCGATGTAGGACAGGCTGCCCGTGGACAGGCCCCTGATGCCGTTCATGACCTCCCCGAAGATGAGGAGCCAGAGGGCAGGCTGTACCAGCCTCGTCCAGAGCTCGGTCGAGTCGTGGTGTATCTTCCTCGCCTCCATGTCTGCGATCGTGAGGGCGCTCGACACCCTCTCCTCGAGGGTCATTTGGAGTACCTCGCGATGCTTCTCCGGACCGCCCTCGCCTCGACTATGCTCCCGTGCTCGTCGAGCCGCTTCTTCGTGTACTTCAGGAAGACGTCGTCGAGGCTCGGTATGTCGATCGACATCGACTGGATTCCGATCCCCTGGTCCTTGAGGAGGACGACCATCTTCGGCGCGGACTCCGGGCCGTCGCGCGTGAGGACCTTTATGGTCGAGTCGTCCTGGTGCACCAGCTGGCCGAGGTCTGAGGGCAGGGCTACCGGCTTGCCCGGTTGCGCGAGCTGGAAGGTCACCATGTCGCCGCCCAGGGACTCCTTCAACGATTCGGGCGACCCCATCACGACTATCTTGCCAGAGTCCATTATCGCCACCCGGTCGCAGAGATAGTCTGCCTCGCTCATGTCGTGCGTGGTGATGAATATGGTGGTCCCGAAGTCCTTCCTCAGCTGCCTTATGCTCGCCCAGATCTCCCTCCTCGAGCCGGGGTCGAGGCCTATCGCCGGCTCGTCGAGGAAAAGGATCTTGGGCCGGTTCACGAGCGACTGGGCGACCTCCAGGCGGCGCATCATGCCGCCTGAGTAGTGCTTGACCAGCTCGTTCTCCCTCCCGCTCAGCCCGACGTACTCCAGGGCGCTGGCTATCCTTTCCTTCCGCACCGCCCTGTCGACGTAGGAGAGCTTCGAGAATATCAGGAGGTTCTCGTATCCGGAGAGGTCGCCGTCGACCGAAATGTTTTGGGGGACGTACCCCATTAGCCTCCTTGCAGCTTGGGGCGACCTCGCCACGTCGACTCCGAACAGGCGGAGGTACCCGGAGGTCGGCTTGATGAGTCCCGTGATCATCTTGATCGTCGTAGTCTTTCCGGCCCCGTTCGGCCCGAGGAGCCCAAAGATCCCTCCGGAAGCCACGGAGAAGGAGATCGAGTCGACGGCCCTCATCTCCGGGGAGTACGCCTTCACGAGGTCCTCGACAAGGATGGCCCTCGGCCTCTCTTGGTCAGCATCCATTATGATGTCTCCTCGCGCCGTCATCAGGCCTTCTCGACTCGGCCGGCTTAAGACGCTTTCACGGCTCCTCGCTCGGAAGCCTGACATTCCAAGGACTGAGAATCGTATGCCCGCTTCTTATCCTGGTCAGCTCCAAACAAACGCGGTGAAGTAGATGCCGAACCTGTCACAGGCGAAGACCCTCGGGGCCGTCGGCTCGATCTTTGTGCTCCTCACCGCGGTTCCTAGCGTGGGATCGGTTCTCGGCATAGTCGGCTTCGTCCTGATGCTGGTGGCGATAAGGGACATCTCCCAAATCGTCGGCGACAAGTCCATCTTCAGCAACATGCTCGTCTCGGTGGGGCTGGCCATCGCAGGGATAGTGGTGGGCGCGCTGGTCGTTGTAGGAAGCGTCCTTCGGTTCGTGGGCCTCAACAACCTCAACTTTGGGCCCAACTACAGCTTCAACCCGTCTACCGTCCCGACAGGGGACTGGATCGCCCTCATAGGCTCCTTACTCATCGGCCTTGCCGTCGTCTGGGCGATGCTGCTCGTCTCGGCCGTCTACGTCAGGAGGAGCTACAAGTCGATCTCTTCGAAGCTGGGCGTAGGGATGTTTGAGACCGCGGGTCTGGTCTACCTCATAGGAGCCGCGACCACGATAATTCTGGTAGGTTTCCTTCTCCTGTTCGTTGCCCAGGTCTTGGTCGTCGTCGCGTTCTTCTCGATAGAGGACAAACCGCCAATGCCGGCGGGCCAACCTCTCCAAGCAGCTCCGGCGCACACGTAGGAGGCCTGGCGCTTGAGAGCCTGCGTCATCTACGACACGCGGTTCGGGAACACTGAAAAGATTGCCCGGGCCATCCAGTCGGGAATCGGAGAGGGCGGCGTCCAGACGGATTGCCTCAACTGGAAGGATGTGGAGGTAGACTCTCTCAAGGAATACGACCTGCTTTGCATCGGGGCTCCGACGGAGGCGTTCAGCGCGTCCAAACCGATCAAGGACTTCATTGCGAAGCTCGATGGGGCAGGGCTGTCCGGAAAGTATGGTTTCGCGTTCGACACCAAGGTTGGTTCGCGCATCTCTGGCAGCGCGGCCAAGTTCATCGAGAAGGCGCTGAAGGGCCTCGGCCTCAGGCTCCTCGCCCCGCACGAGTCAGCGGTCGTTGTCAGCCCGATAAGAAAGGACAGAGCGGAGGCCACAGTCCTCAAGGCGGGAGAGGAGCTGCGGTTCCAGCAGGTCGGGAAGCAGGTCGGAGCCGCCCTGCTGGAGAGCGCGAAAGCCGTGCGCCCGTGACTGTCGTAACGTTAAGGATGCGCAGGCCGTGGCCTTCGAGAGATGCTCATCCACGTCCATGTGACGCCGAACTCGAGGCAGGCGCGAGTCACCAAGGTCGGCGAGCTGAGCTTCGAGGTCAAGGTGGACGCGAAGGCGATCGACGGGAGGGCGAACAGGAGGCTGGTCGAGATCATGGCCGAGCACTTCGGGGTATCGAAGTCGAAGGTGGTCATCGTGAGCGGGGCGAAGTCTAGGGAAAAGGTGCTCGAGGTGGCACTTTGAAAGTAGAATGGGCCGGAAGGGATTCGAACCCTCGACCTCTCGATTATCAGTCGAGTGCTCTAGCCAAACTGCTCGTCAGGAGAATTTTGACTCTGAGCTACCGGCCCACGGGTCTCAGGTGGCTGATTAACTGTCTATAAGCGTAAACATCGGGTCTTTCGTGCCCGCGGCTTATAGTGAGTGCGGCACACGCAAATTCGCGGGTACTTGTGGGTGGTTAAGTGGTATTGGAGGAGATTACACATGGATGCCTGGCCGATTGCTCTCACTCAAGAAACGTTGCCAATCTACAGGACTTGCAGCGCCCTAGCAGACTACGGTCCTTGACACTTCTTGAACTATCCAGACGCTACGGGTACTCGGTTCCAGTCATAAAGCGTGCCTTGGCGCTCTTGTAAATCGGTTTGTCAGTTACAAATACGATTGGAAAAGATAAGAGCGGTCGTTTGGGCCTCTTTGGCGATGGGCCGGTAGTTCAGCGGTAGAACGCCCGCCTTGCACGCGGGAGAGAGTGTCAACACTCCCCAAGGTCAAGGGTTCAAGTCCCTTCCGGTCCACCATCACTTCTCCCTTCAGAGACGGGAGTATGGGCCGTTGCTGGGACTTTGCCTGCTAGGAATTGCCCAGAAGAAAGGTCGCGATGTCCTCCGGATCGAGGCCCTCCACCGCCATGACCGTGTCCTCGAGGTCCTCGAGCCTGATGCTGACCTCCCTGGTGGCGGTTGCTCCGGATGCATCCTTGTAGGTAAGCGTCGACTTGTCGGGATCTTTCGTCGACTCTGTGATGGAGACGAACTCCAAGCCCTTGGCTTTGAATCCGGCCTTGATGTCGCTCATAAGCGTCATGGTTTCACTCTGAGCCTGCCTCGCGGCCTTACAAAAAGGAGACGATGGGGCACGGCGTGAATCCTCTGAGACATTGGGCCCGGTCCGGATTCACGGCTTATATGGCGGACGCGCGTCCACGAGGCTGATGAGCACCCCGAAGACCGCTAAGCTAGTGCCACAGCCCGAGGGCACACAACCCGAGGAGGTCATGCACATCTCCTCGTTCGTCCTGGCAAGGAAGGGGACGCATCTCCTCCTTGTGAGGAGGGTGAAGCCAGAACGCGCTGCGGGCTGGTCACTCCCGAGTGCCGTCATCAATTACGGAGAGGACCCCGGTGCCGCGGCAATCAGAATCGTCCGGGAGCAGCTCGGCGCCACGCCAACAGCCTTGAAGCTCCTTGACGTCCAGTCCTTCGGGGACAAGCACTGGGACCTTTGCTTCCTGTTCGAGGCCGAGATTCCAAGCGTCGGGAAGCTGAGGGACGACTTCGACAAGGCCGACTACTTCGACATCGCCAAGCTGCCTCCGGAGCTCAGAGAGGGGCACAGGGAGGTCTTGGACATGGCGAAATCAAGAAAGGTAGTCTGACAAGGTTTAGCTAGGAGAAGTCCCCTGAGAAGATGGGAGCGGTAGCGGAATTTGAACTACAAGACGTTGGGGAGCTCGCCTCGGGTCTCCGAGATAGGGATGGGGACGTACTACGACCCCCAGTGGATAACGACGGCGAAGTCCATCGGGTGGATGAGGGGCGCCTCGTCCAAGGTGGAGGCCTTGAAGGCGGGGCTCGACGGCGGGATCAACTTCATCGACACCGCTGAGCTCTACGGCTCCGAGACCCTCGTGGCCAGGGCCATCAAGGGAAGGAAGAGGGAGGACATCTTCGTAGCGACGAAGGTCTGGCCAAACCACCTGAAGAGGGACGCGCTCGTGCGCGCGCTCGAGAAGAGCCTGAAGAGGCTCGAGACCTCCTACGTGGACCTCTACCAGGTGCACTTCCCGAACTCTAGGGTGCCGATAGAGGAGACGATGGGTGCGATGGAGGAGATGAAGGAGAAGGGGAAGATCCTCTCCATCGGGGTGAGCAACTTCTCCCTCCAGCAGATGAAGGACGCGAACTCGGCGCTGAAGAAGTCCCAGCTCGCCTCCAACCAGGTCCAGTACTCCCTCGTCCACAGAGACATAGAGGCAGACCTCCTGCCCTACTGCGAGAGCAGCAAGATATCGGTGATCTGCTACTACCCGCTGGGCCACGGGAAGGTGACAGGGGCGGGAGCGAGGAGCAAGATGGAGGCCATCTGCAAGTCGTATTCGAAGACGTCAGCGCAGGTCGACCTGAACTGGCTCGTGACCGGACGAAACGTCTTCGCGATCCCCCGAGCGTCCAGGGCGGAACACGTAAGGGAGAACCTGGGCGCCAGCGGATGGGAGCTGAGGCCCGAGGACAGGGCGCAGCTCGAAGCCGCGTTCCCCAGATAGGGAAGCCGCGCGAAAGACAGAGGCGGGCGGCCGCCGGCTGGCGGCTAGACAGTCTTCATCATTTTCTTCATCATGTCATCGGTGACGTGCATCCCGGGGTGCGCGTCCGCGATGTGCATCATCGCGTGCTTCTTCAGGTCGCTCTCGCCCATAGGGGTGATGAGAGTCCAACCGCACTCGCATGACATCATCTTGGCCATGGTGGAATTTTCTATGCTTTTCGGTAATAAGCGTTTTCCCAAACCCCAATCGGGCGCTCCAAACGTTTAACCCGCCCGGCTTCAAGAACGGATGCGATGGAAGCGCTCGTCGACTCCATAATGAGGAAGAAGCCGGAGGCGGTCGAACCCGACATGACCGTGACCAAGGCGGCCGGAATCATCGCCAAGCGGAGCGAGCAGTGCCTCATCGTGGCCTCGGACGACATCGTGGTCGGGATAGTGACGTCGACCGACATGATCGAGAAGGTGATAGCCGTCGGAGCCAACCCCGCCAAGGTCTACGTCAGGGACATCATGTCCACGCCCGTCATAACGGTCAACGTCACGGCGACCATCGCGCAGGCGGCCCAGATAATGAGCGACTACGGAGTGAGGAAGCTCCCCGTCATCGACGAGTCTGGGGAGCTAGCGGGCGTCATCACTTCGCTCGAGCTGGCCAGGTGGCTCGCAAAGATGAACGACTTCCAGGACGTCGCGCTCAACGCGCTGGCGAGGCTGAAGAAGGAAGAAGGGGGGCCCTACCGGTGACTCCGCTCAGTCTACCCTGATCCGGACGCCCGAGGAGCCGCCCTTCCGCTTCTGGAAGGTCACTTCGAGGATGCCGTTGTTGAAGGTCGACTTTGATCCCTGAAGGTCTACGGAGGCCGGGAGCTCCAGCTCCTTGCAGTACTTCCTTGTTGGCGTCTCCGCGCATATCTCGAGGCTCTTCCCCTCGGCGGTGAGCTTGATGTCCTCCTTCTGCACCCCCGGCAGCTCGGCGATGACCCGGATCTCCTTGTCCCCGTCGACGACGTCCACCAGGGGCTCCCTCGTGTCCGTGAGCGCCTCCTGCCACTTCTTGTGCGGGCCGGGCTTGACGTTGCCGAACTCGCGTATGACCGGCTTCCCGTCAGGGCCGACCGTCATAGAGTATCCGTAGACAATGGGTCCGATCTCGCGCGTAACGCTCCCGTCCTTGGCGCGCTTCTCCCTCACGAGGTCCTTGGGCACCTCCTCGATGTCTTGGAAGTCCATGAAGCTCTTCTCCATCTCCCTCATCATCTCCTCCACCTCTGGGAAAGACCAGGGGCCGAAGGGCATGACCCGCCTCCACCGCTTGACCCAGTCGTCGTCTGACGCCATTGGAATCTTCGGGAGAAAACTACTGCCAGATTCTATAAATCCTTTCGGAAAAGGTTTTTACGCGTCTCTCGCTCCACGAAGATTCTTCGGTGCCAAGGTTCATGGGATTATACACACGCATGGCGGCGCTCTTCTTCGTCCTGACCGGACTGTTGATGCTGGTAGGGTACGCCATCGGGCTCTACTTCGGGGACCCGCTCGCCTTCATGCTTCTAGGGCTAGTGCTCGCGGGCGTAGTGAACTTCGTCTCGTACTACTGGAGCGACACGATAGTGGTGAAGATGAGCAGGGCCAGGATAATCCAGCAGAGCGACAACCCGACGCTTTTCGCGGCCGTCCAGAGCGTCGCCCAGAAGGCCCAGATCCCGATGCCGAGGGTTGGGATAGTCAGCTCGCAGCAGCCCAACGCTTTCGCCACGGGGAGAGGGCCAAGCAAGGCGGTGGTCGTCGCGACCTCGAGCATACTCCAGACCCTCACTCCGACCGAGCTCGAGGCGGTGATAGGGCACGAGATCGGCCACGTCGTGCACAGGGACGTCCTCACGTCGAGCGTCGCAGCGACGATGGCGGGTGTGATCTCCTACGTCGGAAACATCGCGATGTTCTCGATGATGTTCGGTGGCAGCGGGAACAACAGGCAGAACGGGAACCCCCTCGCGCTGCTCATGGCGGTGATACTCGTGCCACTCGGCGCCACGTTCGTCCAGCTCGGGATATCCCGCGGCCTGGAGTACAACGCTGACGAGTACGGCGCGAAGCTGACTCAGAATCCCGGCGCCCTGGCCTCCGCGCTCCAGAAGATCAGCTCGAGGGTCCAGACGAGGGGCATGTCCTCTGGCGGGCAGGGTCAGGCCGGGGCCCCCTCGCCCGCTACCGCGTCGCTCTGGATTGTGAACCCTTTCAGGGGCAGCTCGATGCTGGAGCTCTTCTCGACGCACCCGTCCATGCAGCACAGGGTCGAGCGCCTGAGGAAGATAGGCCAGCAGATGGGCGTCTACGTGCAGTAGGCCGGGGAAGCTCCTCACGCGCTCCTGATGCTCTGGAGGTGCTCCCTGCTCCTCGCGACGTCGGCTGCGCTGCCTACGTCGTCCCTGTGTCGGAACCCGCTCCCTAGCGCCCTCACTCCCAGGAGAGAGGTGTCGTGCGCGTCTTCGAGCGACGGCGCGATCCCCGCGACCGCCACCGACCGGGAGGTCCCGACGAGGGCCCTCTCTCCAGCCTCGTCCAGCTTGAGGTCCATCGGGAATACCCGAAGGTCGCCGCCGCGCTTCTCGAGCGCGTAGGCTCGTCCCAGGTCTACCGTCGGCTGCCCGACTCCCTTGGAGGGGGCCCCACCGTATCCGGGAGGGACGGCGCAGGTCACCACCGAGGCCTTGTTGGAGAACCTGATACCCTTGAGGCTGCCGTCGATCATGCGGTAGCACACGTCGACATAGTCGTCGAGCATCGTCGTCAGGATGCAGATCTGCTCGGTGTTCCCTCCCCTGCTGTTTCTCTCGAGGATCTTGAACCCCCCGCGGGTGTGCATGAGCGCGTCGTAGAGGACGATCCCGCGGAGGCCCGGGTTCGAGCCCCTTCCCTTCCAGCGTTCGAAGGCGTCCCGCTCCATGCGGACGACCCGCTCCCACTCGGATGGTGGCAGGAAGGGCAGGACCATCTTGGGGCCGCGGTAGCT
Organism: uncultured Nitrososphaerota archaeon; assembly: GCA_963838925.1. Lineage (GTDB taxonomy): Archaea > Thermoproteota > Nitrososphaeria > Nitrososphaerales > Gagatemarchaeaceae > Gagatemarchaeum. Next base: position 563,200 of record CAWISW010000003.1, on the reverse strand, counting down.
CCCCATCCCGCCGGTGAGCTTCCCCTTGTCCCCGTCAAGTGCTCGCTTGTAGTCGCGTGTCAGGGGAGCGGGGACGAAGTGGCGCCCGTCGCTGAAGGCGTGGAAGCTCGACTCTTCCCCCTCGATTCGCTCCTCGACGACGACCCTTCCCTTCGAGTAGACGTTCAGGAAGAACTCGACTGCTTCGTCCTCGGTCATGAAGTCCTTCCCCCAGACGCCCACGCCCGCCCCCCTAGCGGGAGCGTCTGGCTTAATCACGAACCCGTCGGTGAGCTCCCTCGAGAGGTCGCGCAGGTCGGCGACGGCGGCCGCGTCGCCCTTGTACTTCTTCGGGTCGAAGACCCTGTAGCGGGGATTGGCCTCGGGGCATATCCGCTCGAAGAGGAGACGCTGGTCTGCCTTGCTCGCCTCGACCGCGAACTCCTTCGTCACGCACAGCATGGGGACCCCGGACTCCTTCTCCACGACGTCCCTCCCCCCGGCCGTGACGAAGTCCTCGGTGTCCGTCAGGCCGAAGGCGAGCTCATTCCTGTGCTTGCGCGCGAACTTCGCGACCTCGCCCACGTCGAGGTCGGGGACCACCTTGTGGACCTTGGCACGGCTGAAGTTGCGCGGGTTGACCTGCTTCTCGGCGACGTAGAACTCCGTGGAGTACCTCTCGCTCCTCGCGAAGGTGTCGATGATTGCCGCTGAGCTCAGCGACTTGGAGACGACCAGGATGCCTACTTTGTCCAACGAGGGAGGTCCGGCGCCTGAGCGTTAAAACGTAATCGCGGAAGCAAGGGAGAGGGTGGTGGGCCGGGAGAGAATTGAACTCTCGACCTTAGCGACGCTTTTCGCGTATCCGCCGTGTCAGAGCGGCGTCCTGACCAGACTAGACGACCGGCCCGCCGAATTGCCAGCCGGCAAACAGCGGTTTTTATTCTTACTTGAAGCCGGAGCGAGTGCTTTTATTCGGTGTTCGAGCCGACTTGTCGATGGTCCCGATGCCTCTCGGCGGAACCCTGTCAATCGTCGCGGCCGACAGGAGGTCGGGGGAGATTGGCGCTGCCGTCGTCTCACAGTCGTTCTCGGTCGGCCCGAAGACGCTCTGGGCCGAGCCTGGAGTCGGCGTAGTGGTCGCGCAAGGCACGGTCGAGCCGACCTACGGTCCGCTCGGGCTGGCCCTCTTGAAGGGAGGGAAGACCCCGCCCCAGGCGCTGAAGTCCCTCCTCGCGACGGACCCGCGCCCGGCCGTGAGGCAGGTGATGGTGATCGACTCGAGGGGCCGCGCCGCGGCGCACACGGGCAAGAGCAGCATGCCGGAGTCGGGGTTCGTCGCGGGCAGGGGGTTCTGCGTCCAGGCCAGCTTCGTGGGCGCGAAGAGGGTCTGGAGGTCGACGGCGGCCGCGTTCCGGAGCTCGAAGGGGCCGCTGGCGGAGAGGATGGTCGCCGCACTTGAGGCGGGAGAGCAGGCATCGAGGGGAGCCAGGAGGGGGGGCGGCCCCAGGTCTGCTGCTGTGACGGTCGTGTCCGCAGTCCCCACCAACACGCCATGGGAGGGGAGGCTGCTGGACCTCCGCGTGGAGGACTGCGACGCGCCCCTGAGGGAGCTAAGGGGGATGCTCAAGGTGCAGGAGGCATACTCCCACGCCGAGACGGGCGAGGAGCTGCTCGCGAGGGGAGACCTAGAGAGGGGAACGAGGGAGTTCTCGAAGGCGATCTCCCTCGCTCCTGACAGCTCGGAGCTGAAGCTCAGGCTCGCCCTGGGGATGATGCGGCAGGGCGAGACCAAGGAGGCGGTGTCAATGCTGAGGAGCGCCGTGGGGAGGGGGCAGGACCTGAAGGCCATCCTGAGGGAGCTGTCGTCGCGCGGGATAGTGGGCAAGCCGGGCCCTTCCCAGCGCCAGGCCGACTCCCAGACGTCCTGACCCGCCGACAGATTCGGGTTCTCAGACTTAATACATGGTCGGCCGGGAAGCGGCCCTAGAGCACAGATGCAGGGAGGATCCGAGATTCCGGGGTTCTACAAGCTGAGCGTGGAGGACAGGCTCAAGCTCCTGCAGAAGCTCGCAGGGCTGAGCGATGAGGAGGTCAAGGTCCTCGCCAACACGGGAGGGCTGCCCGGCGACGTCGCGAACAGGATGATCGAGAACGTCGTGGGCGGGATGACCCTCCCGCTCGGGATGGCGACGAACTTCCTGGTCAACGGCAAGGACTACATCGTTCCCATGGCCATCGAAGAGCCGTCGGTGGTGGCGGCCGCGAGCAACGCCGCGAAGATCGCCAGGGTCAAGGGCGGGTTCAAGGTCACCAACACTGGCCCGATCATGATAGGGCAGATTCAGACGGTGGGAGTCCGCGACCCGCGAAAGGCGGCGAAGAAGCTGATGGCCAAGAAGAAGGCGCTGCTCGCGAAGGCCAACGAGCAGGACCCGATGCTGGTGTCTCTGGGCGGAGGGGCGAAGGACCTCAACGTGAAGGTCATCGAGACGCTCAAGGGGCCGATGGTGATAGTAGAGCTGTTCGTCAACTGCGGCGACGCGATGGGGGCGAACGCCGTGAACACGATGGCCGAGGCGGTGGCTCCCCTGGTCGAGACGATCAGCGGGGGGAAGGTCTACCTCAGGATAATCTCGAACCTGGCAGACAGGAGGCTGGTGAAGGCGACCGCGGTCTTCGACAAGGAGGCGCTCGGGGGCGAGGAGGTCGTCGAGGGCATCCTCTTCGCATACGCCTTTGCCGACGCCGACCCGTACCGATGCGCGACCCACAACAAGGGGATCATGAACGGGGTCAGCGCGGTCGCGCTCGCCTGCGGGCAGGACTGGAGGGCTCTGGAGGCGGGCGCGCACAGCTACGCCGCCCGCTCGGGCGCCTACAAGCCGCTCACCATCTGGAAGGTGAATAAGGACGGAGACCTGTTCGGGACGCTGGAGATGCCGATGGCCGTGGGCCTTGTGGGAGGCGCGGCGAAGGTGCACCCCGCAGCGAAGGTCAACGTGAAGATACTTGGGATAAAGACGGCAATCGAGCTCGCAGAGGTCATGGGGGCGGTGGGCCTGGCGCAGAACTTCGCCGCCCTGAGGGCCCTGGCCTCCGAGGGCATCCAGAGGGGGCACATGAAGCTCCACGCGCGGAACCTTGCAGCGAACACAGGCGCGGAGGGGAAGCTCGTGGACAAGATAGCGGATATAATGATTGAGGAGAGGAAAATCAGATTTGACAGGGCGAAGGAATTGTTTGCTGAGTTATCGAAGAAATCATCCAGCCAATGAATGCTTCGAGAGATAGACTTTCTTGGCTTCTCCCACGAATCTTGATACTTCATTCTTTATTGAAGATCTGAGTGCAATTGCCCGAGGCTCTACGATGTCCCAACTCCTTCTTACGCTCCAAGACAGCAGCCGTACTTGTCTTGTCTTCTCGTCATGCCGAATCGGCAATTTTTGAATCAGGTCAATGATTTCGGATTCACGAAACATTCCGAGAGACCATAGGCTTCGGCGATATCTCTTCCCGTTGTTTAATCCTCGTTTTGCTGCGAGCGCCCAATACACATGGTATCCCATTTTTCGAAGCCCGTCACGAATGTCCTTTAGAAGAAGTCTGTCCTCTGAGTTGATACGAAATGACATCGCCTTGTGAGTCGAATTGAGATATACTCTGAACGAGCCCTCGGCGTCAACGTATCCAGCTAGAAAGCTAAGGAACAAATCCTCTCTTTCTAGGAAAACCTTAGGGATACTAACAGTCTTAGAAAGCAAGAAGTCGAAGCTTCTGTCGAGATATGCATAGGTCAACCACCCGAAACCGTGTTTGCTCCTCGCAGCCGTCTTGTTGACTCGACCGTTCTTTCCGAATGCCGAAACCAATAGCCGCCACATTGCCGGATGAGTCGTCGAGGTAGCTACTCTGACTTGGTTTCCATAGACAGCAGAATTTAGGTCGCCTGCCCGTAGACCCATCAAGTAGGCCCTTTCGTGTTCATCGCCTGAAAAACCAACCTTAGTGAATCGCATGCATGCCTGCGAAACAGTCCTCCTAGGGATACCAGACCTGTCCATAACTTGCCTCACCCATGAACCGCTAATCCCCAACCTACGGCCAATCTTCAATGAACTCAGCTTGTCCACCGAATACATTGTTCTAATCTTCTCAACTTCGGCTTGACGGACTCTTCTCAGAAGATCGATTGATTCTTCGTAGGATCTTAGTCTCACTCCGTTCTTCCTTAGATTTCTTGCTATTGTTCTCCTTTGGAGTCCAAACTCGCGTGAAATTGCGTGAAGCGACCGACCTTGATTGACGTAGAGATCAATCATGCGGTCAATCGAAAGCTGGGCGCCGGTCACGCCGAAGAATCCGCCTGAGGTTGATAAGCGCCAACACTTGAAACATCGCAGCGTCCGTGGGAGCCACGGGGAAGATGGTCGACCAGATAGCCGACCAATTGGTCGCAGAGAAGAAGATCAGGATGGACAGGGCCAAGGAAATCCTCGACGGGCTGACGAAGAAGTAGAATCCTCAGTTGCCGCTCGGGGCCGGTGGGGTCGCGCCGGCCATGCCGCTCCTCCCTGCCTTCGTCGCGTTGTTCTTTCGCCTGGCGTCCCAAAAGTCGAAGCCCATGTATCCGTAGGAGAGAGCGATGGCAAGGCCTACGAGGAGTAAGAGCCCCGAGCTCTCGACGCCCCCCGCGGACCCGACCGAGCTCGGCAGCTGGAGGAAGAGGTAGTAGAAGAAGCCGATGCCCGCCAAGCCGCCCCCGATCTTTCCGAACAGCCATGGGAAGTCCCCCTTCGAGTATCCGCTCTGGAGAAAGCCGGTGACAGCGAAGACCGCGCCGAAGAGGAGGAGGACCTCCCATATCTCGAAGGACGGAGGGAGCGCGATGTACTTCGAAATCAGCGGAGAGAGATAGGTCACGGCGAACGGGGCCACTATGCCCACGCCGACGAAGTTGACTGCGGCAGACGCGACTCCCTTGAGGATTTTCACCAAAGTCAGATCAACCTTGCCCCAGATTCACCGTGATCGTCCACAAGCCCGCCTCCTGAATTGTCATCTGCCCTCCTCCGCTAATCTGCTGGCCAGACATCTGTTGTAGCGTGCTGGCAGGGATGTCGATGGGCAGGCTGACGACCCCGGAATGGAAGGGCGCCAGGCTCTCGGTGGCCTTCGGGCTCTGGTAAAGGGTGGTCCCGTTCACGCCGAGGCTGAGCGAGAGCGTGACGCTCCCTGAGAGGAACCAGTTGTTGAACGCGGGGACTGTGAGCACGGAGGAAAGGCCGGACTGACTGGAAGCCGAGGAGAAGACCTGTTGCAATTGGGGTTGGACGGTCTGGAGGTTTACCCCCAAGCCGTATTCGTTTTGCGCGGAGACCTGAGGGGTGATCGCGCCCAATATGGGGGCGGCGAGGACGAGCAGGATGAACAAAGAGACGACGAGGTACGCCGCACGGAAGATGTACTTGCCGGCTCGAATCCCATCCAGTTTACTCGGCGCCTCTCTGCCTCAGGGCGGCTCCCTTACTAAAGTGCGCCCCCGTCAGGCGCTCCGGAGCCCCGAGACAAGAGGCCGCCTCGTGATTCCATTAAATAGAGCCCGCGGCGCGAGCGAACTGCAGAGAGATTGAGGAGAGGAATGGACCAGCTCATCACGAAGGGCCTATCCAAGAAGTACGGAGGGGCGACGTTCGCCCTCCAGGACGTGACCCTTTCCGCCCCCTCGTCAGGGATCTTCGCGCTCATCGGGAGGAACGGGGCGGGGAAGACGACCCTCGTCAGGATCCTCGCGACGGAGCTGGCTCCAACGTCGGGGAGCGCCTCGATAAACGGCATAGACGTCGTCAAAGAGGACAAGAGGCTCCGCGAGAGGATAGCCATCGTCCCCCAAGAGGCGAGAACGATTTCGTGGATGACGCCGAAGCAGGCCACGCTCACGTATCTGATGTGGAGGGGCTTCGAGTACTCGGAGGCCAAGAAGAGGGCCGAAGAGTCGCTCGCCAGGCTGAAGCTGGACAAGGTCGCGGACACGCTCAACCGCAGGCTGTCAGGAGGGACGAAGCGGAAGGCTCTGGCGGCAATGGTGCTCGCCTCGGAGGCCGACATCATATTCCTGGACGAGCCGACGACGGGCCTCGACCCCATCTCGAGGAAGGACTTTTGGGAGATACTTCGCGAGCTCGCCAAGGACCGATTCATCTTCCTCACGACGCACTACCTTGAGGAGGCCGAGCAGCTCGCGGACACCCTGGGGATACTCGGCGAGGGGCGCCTCGTCGCGGTCGGGTCGGTTCCGGCGATCCGCGGCAGGATCAGGTACCAATACAGCGTCAAGCTCCCCGCAAACTCCCTAGTGCCCGGCGTCTCGCATGGCGAGGTCACGACCGGCCGGAACGGCGAGGTCCAGATCCTTACGAACGAGGACGAGGCCTTCGCGATATCGAAGAAGCTCTCGGTCGCCGGGTCCAAGTTCTCGATCGGGCCGGTCTCGCTCGACGACATATTCTTCCAGCTCGTGGGGGAGTCGACGCAGGCAGAGCAAGAGGCCGCCTCGAACGACGGAGGCTGGCATGCATGAAGAGGAGCCTCTCGAGCCAGCTGGTCGCGGCGATCCTGGTCAACTCCGTCTACGAGATGAAGAATTACCCGATCAACCTGGTCAACACGGTGCTCTCCCCCCTCTCCTTCCTGATCGTCATAGACTTCGTCAGCAGGGGAGCGCTGATCGGCCAGGCGATAGAGGGGGGCCTGATCATGAGCATGTTCCAGAGCGGGATGTCGCTCCAGGGGGACATCTCCCACCTGAAGAACGACTTCAAGCTCCAGGACATGCTCGTCAGCTCGCCCGCCTCGCCGGCGGCGTACGTGGTCGGGATGGCGGCCTCGGAGATAATCTACAACCTTCCGGCCCTGGCGATACTGGTGGCGCTCGGGGCGATATACATCCACCCCGGCCTGGTGCAAGCCCTCGAGCTCACCGCTGCGCTCCTGCTCATGTTCCTCACGTCGATCACCATCGGGTTCATGTTCGCCACCCTCTCCAGCGACATCGTCCAGAGCTTCGCGTGGTCGAGGCTCCTCACGACGATATTCACTGCGATAACGCCCGTCTACTATCCCATCACATACATCCCGCTCCCGTTCAGGTACCTCGCGTACTTCTCTCCGACCACCTACGCGGCCGAGATCATGCAGAACGCGGCCGGGTTCCTGCAGGTGAGCGAGGCCAGCGTGATAATCGACTGGGCGATCCTTGCCGGCCTCACCGTCGTGCTCTTGGTGGTGGTCTCCAGGAACGCCAGATGGAAGGAAGCGTAGCCGGCAAGGCCTCGTAACCCTTTAAGCGCTGGGGGTCTGAGACGCGGCTGACTTGTCGCACCACCAGCAGTATCGGACGGACATGTACGAGGGGATGCTCGCAGAGACCGTGACGCTGAAGGGATACAACGGCGAAGTGATCAACGCCTACTTCGCCCGACCTCTGGGACCTGGCCCCTTCCCCGGGATGGTCTTGATCAACCACATGCCGGGGTGGGACGAGTGGTATCGCGAGGCCACGCGGAGGTTCGCGCACCACGGCTACCAGGCGATCAGCCCCAACATCTTCTATCGCTTCGGCCACGGGTCCCCCGAGGACGTGGCCGCCAAGGCCCGCGCAGCGGGAGGCGCTGCAGACGACCAGGTGGTCGGCGACGCGGCGGGAGCGAGGGACTACGTGACCGCGCTCCCAACGTCGAACGGCAAGGTCGGCGTCTTTGGGACGTGCTCCGGAGGGCGCCACGCTTACCTCGCGGGCTGCAGGAGCAAGGGCTTCAGCGCGGTCGTCGACTGCTGGGGAGGCCGCGTTGTCATGGCCCCGTCTGAGCTCACCCCCAAGACCCCGGTCGCGCCCATAGATTACACCAAGGACCTCTCTTGTCCGCTTCTCGGCATCTTCGGTGAGGAGGACCAGTTCCCCACTCCCCAGCAGGTCGCACAGCACGAGGAGGCGCTCAAGAAGTTCGGGAAGACCTACGAGTTCCACATGTTTCCAAAGGCGGGCCACGGCTTCTTCTACTATGACAAGCCCGCGTACAGGCAGGAGCAGGCAGTCGAGGGCTGGAAGAAGATATTCGCCTTCCTAGAGAAGAACCTCTCGGCGACGGGGAGCTCTTAGGGGGCCATCGGCATGTGCACAGGGCTGGTCCAGAGGGCGAAGGTCTCGGGCGCGGGCAAGTCAGCCGAGGGATGGTTCAAGCTCGAGGAGGTCAGCGTCATGTACGACTGCACGTACCACACCTCGATGCCGCAGGGGGTCAACATCGACTTCTTCAACGAGAAGGAGGGGCCGGGGGCGAGGGTCGCCGTCGAGCTGAGCCCCACATCCGCGATGGAGACCCTCAGGCCTAGAGCTTACGGGACAGCGACTACGGGTATCGACGAGTTCTCGATCACGCGCCTAGACGTGCTGCCGAGAGCCCGAAGCCTGCCGAGGTTGTGGAGGCCGTGCACCCCTATGACTATCATGCTGTCCTTCCTCTCTTTTGCCTTCGATAATATGAAGTCGGACGCGTTTCCGGTGCCGAAGATCGTCTCGACAGGGACCTTTTGCTTCCTCACCCTCTCGTCGAGCCCACCGAGCATCCTCTCGGAGAACTCCTGGTAGTATCCCTCGATGTCTGGCTCGTCCGCCTTGATGGCGTCGACGTACTGCTCGGGGACGGCGATCTTGGGCGACGCGTAGGCGAGGACGATCTTCGCGGACATCATCTTGGCCAGGCCGATTGCCGTGTCCACGATCCTGTCTGAGTGCTCGCAGCCGTCTACTGCCACCATGATCTCTGTCATGGGCTGCCGAGAGCCTTGCCGTTTATTTAAGGAGGCGAGGCGATTCCCACTTTGGATAACCGGCCACTCCGAACCAACAATAAGGAGCGCTGGGATACCGCGCGCTGGGAAGATGCGACTCATCGAAGAAATCGTCGCTGAGCTGGGCCTGGATGACGGGCTCGCGACTCACTTCGGCAAGTACAAGGCCAAGATATCGCTCTCCTCGCTCGGGCGCCCCGCCAGGGGAAAGCTGGTGCTAGTGACGGGGATGACCCCCACATCCCATGGGGAGGGGAAGACCGTGGTCTCGATCGGGCTCGCGATGGGGCTCGCCAAGCTCGGCAAGCTCTCGGTCGCCTGCATCAGGCAGCCTTCCCTCGGGCCGGTCTTCGGGATAAAGGGAGGGGGCGCGGGAGGGGGGAGGTCCACGCTCGAGCCGATGCAGGAGGTGAACATGCGGCTCACTGGAGACATGGAGGCGATCACCTCCGCCCACAACCTCCTCGCGGCGGCTGTGGACAACCACATATTCCACGGCAACGCCTTGGGCATAGACCCCGAGGCCATCCTCTGGCCTAGGGTCCTCGACGTCGAGGACCGGGCGCTAAGAGAGGTGAGGGTCGCGATGGGGGACAAGAACGGGACCCCTCACGAGGGGAAGTTCATCATCACGGCCGCGTCCGAGGTGATGGCGATCCTCTGCCTGAGCAAGGACTACCCGGACCTGAAGTCTCGGCTGGGGAGGATGATGGTTGCGTACACCAAGGATGGGCGGCCCGTCACCGCGGCTGACCTGAGGATAGTGGGCGCGATGGCGGCCCTGCTGAGGGACGCCCTCCAGCCGAACCTGGTCCAGACGAGCGAGGGCACGCCCGCGCTCGTGCACGGGGGGCCTTTCGGGAACATCGCGCACGGCACTTGCAGCGTGATCTCGATAGCGCTCGCGTTGCAGTCCGCCGACTACGCGGTGGTTGAGGCAGGCTTCGGGAGCGACCTCGGTGCTGAGAAGTTCATCGACATCGTCACGCGCGTGGCCGGTGTGGGCGTCGACGCGGCGGTCATCGTCGCGACAATCAGGGCGTTGAGGCACCATGGGAAAGGCACCGACGCAGGAGCGCCCCCCGTCGCGGAGGGGCCAGACCCCGAGGCGGTGAGAGCCGGGCTGGCCAACCTCGCAAAGCACATCGAGAACGTGCGCGCCCTGGGGCTCAGGCCAGTTGTCGCGCTGAACCTGTTCGACGGAGACACGGACGAGGAGGTGCGCGCCGTCTCCGGCTTTTGCGCGGGAGAGGGCGTCCCGTTCTCGACCATTTCGGCCTTCGCGGAGGGAGGCGAGGGGTCTCGGCGCCTGGCCCAGCTCGTCGTGGAGGAGGCAGGCAAGGGCGGGACCTGCAGGCCGGTCTACGCGCTCGACGACTCCATCCGCGACAAGGTAGGGAAGATCGTAAGGGCGATGTACGGGGGAGACGGCGTCTCTTACACCGAGGTCGCATCCGCGGAGCTTGAGAAGATAACGAGGCTCGGATATGGGGGAATCCCGGTCTGCGTCGCCAAGACGGCCACCTCGCTCTCAGACGACCCGAAGAAGGCCGGGAGGCCTCAAGGGTTCACCGCCACGGTGCACGACGCCGAGCTGGCCGCCGGGGCGGGATACGTGATAGTCGAGATGGGCGAGATATCGAGGATGCCCGGGCTCCCGTCGTCCCCTGCCGCGGAGAGGATTACGCTCAGCGACGACGGCGTCATCGCCGGAGTATTCTAGGGTCCGTCCGGTTAGATCGATATCCCGAAGGCGACGCGGATCACGCTGCCGAAGACGTAGAGCGCAAAGGTCGCCCCTAGCATCACGCCCGCGAGCACGAAGAACTCCCTCAGGAACCGGCTGCCCACGATGATGGAGTTGTACCAGGTCACGAACGCGATGATGGTTAGGCCCACGAACACGGAAGAGGTGATCGCCACCAGCATCGTGTGGGTCAGGAAGTAGGGGAGGGCTAGCGCGACGGCGGCGACAAAGTAGGACCCGCCGGTGTAGCCCGCTGCCAGCCCTGGCGAGCCTTCGAATCCCTGTTTGGCTTGGGCGAAGGCCGCCGACGCCATGGCCACGGAGGCCGCGGCCCCTGCTACGATCCCGGCCAGGCCCGTCAGCTCGGTCGAGTCGTAGATTCCTAGCGACCCGGCGTGGATTCCGGCTATCTCTACCAGCGCGTCGGCTAGGCCGAGGACGATGAACGAGATGTACTTGACGTAGCTCCCAGCGACGACATCCGCGAAGGCGGTCTCGTGCCCTTTCTCGTCTTCTATCATGGACTGGAACGCGGCCATGTCCTCCGCTGGGACTGATGGCTTCAGGGCATCGTACTTTCCAATCGTCGACTTTTCGCGGCGCTCGAGGAACTTGATGGCGAATGAGGCGCCGAAGATGAGCCGGAGGAACAGGACGAGGTAGACCGTCCCTTTCTTCGGTCCGATCTCCTTTGTGCCGGGGGGCAAGTACTTCATCCAGAGAGTGTAGTGGTTGTGCTCCATGCCGCTCAGCTTCTCGAACATGTCCCGGTTGCTCTGGTTCTTCTCAGAGCCGGCTAAGCGCTTGTACGTCGTGTAGTCCGTCATCTCGTCCCTAGCCTCCTCTGGCGCGACTTTGGAGAGTTCTTGCGTCGTCATTCCTCGACTCCGGCCTCTACTGCCGCGCGCTAGAACCCGACATGGCGGCATTCGACGAGTAATCGGGAAGGTGGCCCTCGCCGGGGGGGAGAACGCGGCGCATGCGCCTGGCGGAGTGCTCGACCCCTTAAAACTTTGACAGACGCTTCCCACAACCGAGAGCGGGCGGCTACTCGCGGCTGGGGATTGCCTCGTATCTTGAGGCCGATTGGGGCTTCCTCATTGGAGGCGAGATGCTGAGATGCCCCAACTTCCAGGGCTTCATCACGAGGTCCCACCTGGAGATCATTGACAGTCCGTCCGTCAGCATGAAGACGTCACGGCCGGGCTCGACGAGGCGTCCTACGTCCTCGACCAGCGCGTCCGGGGAGATGGTGTGCGCCTTCATGGACTGGATCGCTCGTAGGTTCAGGTCGAGCCAGAATTCGGGGGTGTCCCTAGCGACCCTCAACGCCTTTGGTGAGAAGAGGTATGCGAGGACGTTCCTGTCGGAGACGAACTCTCCATGCCTTCCCCGCAGGAATACCCTCCTGATCCTTCTCTCGCACATCAGGTTCATCGCCTCGGTCAAGGTGATGTCCGGATCTACCATCACAGCCTTCGACGCGACCTCGCTGACCGGGATCTTGCAGTTGAGCTTCCGCTCTTGGAAGAGTGAGACGACCGAGTTCAGGGTTATCAGCGCGGGCGGCGCCGCTGAGCCATCGACCTTTGCATCGCCGAAGCCCGTGAGCTGGAATATCCTCAGGAGGGCGTCCAGTGAGTCTCGATAGTGCAGGGACCCTATCCATATGCTCGTGGTCGTGCAGGAGTTCCAAATCACCCTGTAGTAGTCGGTCGGCGCGGTCTCCATCAACAGGCTGATGATTGGGAAGCTTCCGATGGCCTGAAAGAGCTTGACGCCCTCCTTCTCGAGGGTGGGAGAGTCCCCGATCTTTACGATTGGTAGCATCGGGGCGTCGTACGTCGTCAACACCGATGCTGCGACTATCACGGGGACGTCAGGCGTGGTTATTGGACGCGGGACGCTGAAGAGGTCAGGAAAGAGTTCCGAAAGAGGCTCGTTGAGCATTGAAATTTTAGACCAACAGCCCGACGAAAAAAGGGGCTTCGCGGCACTTAAGTCTTATGAAAATCAGAACCTACCGGCGGCAAACTTGCGAATCCGGCAGGGAACAAGGCCTCCGCTGTGTAGTCCGTGGGGGCCGCGCCTACTTCTTGAGCGCGGATTTGCCGGTCTTGAGGTAGGCGTCGTCGCCCGTGAGCCAGTCCTCGCGGAGGGGGCTGAAGCTGTCGATGTCGTCCGAGTCCTCAAGGGCGACCGCGGAGTGGACGACGTTCGGTGGGATCACGAGCACCTCTCCCGCTCGGACGGTGATGCCTTTGCCGCCTATGCTGAACTTGATGGCTCCGCTCATCACCATGGTGATCTGCTCGGCCAGGTGCTTGTGCGGAGGGACGATCGCGCCCTTCGCGAGCCGGAGGCGGCCTATCATCTCGTTCTGTCCGACGGCGAGCTTCCTAGTTATCTTGTCGTTCATCTTCTCCTCCTTCACCTCAGCCCACTTCAGCAGCTGAGGCTTCTTTGCCGCCTTCTTCCAGTTTGCGAGCTTGTCTTTGGCCAACGATCTAATCGCCCATCCACGGCGCGAGACGCGCATACTTTAACCGTATGACGGCTGGTCGACGCCTGTTGAGCCCCACGGAAGCGGAAGCGACTAGGAAGGAGGGAAAGCCGCGCCTGCCAATCTTTTCGATCCTGGGGACGATAGACTTCTCCGACCACTTTGTGATCATCGGAGACGTCGGGACCGGGAAGAGCACGGTGACGCCGATCCATGAGTTTGAGCTGTCCGGAAGGAACCGGCAGATCATCATCCGCGAGCCTTCGAGGGCGGCGTGCAGCGCGCTGTTCTACTCGCTCGAGGCGCTCCACCCGGAGGTAAAGCACGAGCTTGCGGTCATCACCAAGGACACCAAGATCAACATCGGCGGCAGGATCAAGATCGTCACGGACGGCGTCCTGCTGAGGATGCTCGCGGAGAACTCGGTCTTCAACTGCTCAATCTACTTCGACGAGAGCCACCAGATGTCCTCGCAGCTTGAGCTGTGTCTCTCTCTCGCCAAGAAGGAAGAGGCGAAGGCGGGGAACCTGTTCCGGGTGATGAGCGCCACCATCGACCCTAAGGAGTTCCTCGCGTTCCTCGGGATCTCAAAGCTGTACTCGCTCAGCGGCCGGCGTTACCCAGTGGCGATCGAGGTGGAGCTCGCGAGGGACGTCGACGACATGTTCAAGAGGCTATCGCTCTACCTCTACACCCAGCCTCACGACGAGTCGTGGCTGGTCTTCCTGCCGACGCGCAGGCTGGTCGAGAAGTACGCCTCGAGCTACGGCGGCACCTACATCCACGGAGGGCTCGAAGGCTCCGAGATCAACAAGATCCAGGCGAGGGCGGAGATCGACAAGAACCTCAGGATATTCGCCACCAACGTGATAGCCTCCTCAGTGAACATCTACGTCGACAACGTGCTGATATTCAACGAGGTCATCGACGGGAAGGAGAAGGAGGGTCAGAAGACCCTCCACTACAAGAAGATAGACAACAACTCACTCCTGCAGATGATCGGGAGGATCGGACGCTTCAAGCCGGGGAGGGCGGTCATCATCAGCGACACGCCCATCCCAAAGAAGATTGTCCCGGTTCCCGTGCGGAAGGCCCTCGAGACCGAGACGCCCTTCGACCTCGTGCTGCTCATGTCCAAGTACGGCCTCAAGCTCTCGGACCTGGAGTTCATGTCCAAGGTCAACCACCGCGAGGTCTCCTTCGCCGAGGACTGGCTGATCCAGATAGGGGCGATAGACCGCAGGTCCCACGGAATCACGGAGAAGGGCCTGCTGATGAGCGAGGTCCCCTACGACCCCGACTTTGCGCACATGATCTCGAGCGCCCTGATCGGGGGCGACTACGACATGGCCAGGTTCCTCCTCGCGAGCGGCGCGTTCGGAGACTCGCTCAACCACGCTTGGAAGACCGACATGGAGGGCATCGCCCGCCAGCTCCTGTACGGCATGGACAAGACGAGCGAGCTGAACATCAAGGCCCTCCTCCTGAAGAGGTACTCGGAGGACAAGGAGGGGACGTTCCGCTCGAGGCTGATCGGACACGGAGTCTACCTCGGGTTCGTCGAGGAGGCTTGGAAGAACTACAACTCCGCAAGGGAGGCGTTGAACGACCTGCTCGTCTCCTCCGGGAAGGACCCCGTTCCGGCGGAGGTGGTGGCCAACCCTGACGCCTTCAGGCTCAGGCCGTACCTCGAAGACTGCCTGTCGTTCGCCAAGTTCGAGGAGCACGAGAAGAGGGAGCACAACCTGCACGACATGGTCATCGAGGGCCCGTTCTTCGCGAGGACGCTGACCATCAACTACAGGCGGATACTCTTCGACATCGTCGCCATGAACTCGCCACGGAAGCACCACCACAGACGCGGGCGAAGATGAGACTTCGCGAGTTCGTCCAACGGTATGGGCGGCCGTTCTCCGAGCTGTTGGGAATCGACCTGGGATCGCAGAAGAGCGGCGAGGTGTCGAAGTGGTTCCTTGCCGCGGTGCTCTATAGCAAGCCGATCAGGGAGTCCACTGCGACGATCACCTACCAGGTGTTTGAAGAGAACGAAGTCCTCTCGCCCGCCAAGATCGTTGAGACCGGCTGGGAGGGGCTCGTCTCGCTGCTCGACGAGGGAGGGTACACGCGGTACGATTTCAGCACCGCCAGCAAGCTCCTTCAGGTGTTCGGGAACCTCCAGAAGAACTACGGCGGCGACCTGAACCGCCTTCACGATGCTGCGTCGGACAGCGACGACCTCGAGAAGAGGCTGAGAGAGCTGGGCAAAGGGATAGGTGCCACTACGGTCTCCATCTTCCTGAGAGACATGAGAGGCGTCTGGCCCAAGGCAGACCCCGAGCCATCGCCTCTGGTCAGGCTGGCGATGAAGGAGCTGGGCATCAAGGACATCAAGAGACTCGCAAGAGAGAGCGGCGTGGACACAAGGTGGCTGGAGACCGCTCTGTTAAGGCTAGGGAAGGACTTCATCAGGCACGGCAAGAAACTCGATGTCCGGCTTGGCAGGGAATCGGGTAACGCCCGATGACGCGTCTCGCGATGGTCGGCGACGTGATGCTTGGGCGCCTTGTCAACGAAGTCCTGAAGGAAAGAGCGCCAGACTATCCATGGGGCGACACTCTACCTCTTCTTCGCGGCGCCGACGTCCGCATGTGCAACCTGGAGTGCGCGATCTCGGACAGGGGGGAGGCATGGGCGGAGACGCCAAAGCCGTTTCACTTCCGTTCGGACGCCAAGAACATCGAGGTCTTGCGCGCCGCCAACGTGAATGCCGTGTCCCTGGCAAACAACCATGCCCTTGACTACGGCTATGACGCACTCATCGACACGCTCGACCTTCTTGATGGCGCCTCGATCTATCACGCAGGGGCTGGACGCACTCTCTCGGAAGCCGAGCGACCCGCCATCATGAAGACCGGAGAAGACAAGGTCGGTTTCATAGCGTTCACGGACAATGAACCGGCTTGGGGGTCTACTTCAGAGAAGCCAGGAGTCTTCTACGTGCCAATCGAGCCGAGAGACCCGCGCGCAGTCCACCTCCTCGAACTCATCAAGCAGACCAAGAATATGGTCGACCTACTCATTGTGTCGGCTCATTGGGGACCAAACTGGGGATACGAGCCTCCGCCAGAGCACGTCCCCTTCGCGCACGCCATGGTCGACGCGGGCGCTGACGTCGTGTTCGGGCATTCGGGTCATGTAATCCGAGGAATCGAGATCTATAGACATAGACCGATTCTTTACTGCGTGGGCGACTTTATCGATGATTATGCTGTTGACTCTGTCGAACGCAACGACCAGTCCTGCGTATTTGTGCTGGAAGGTTCCAGCCGAGGCATCAACTCCGTAAGGGTCTATCCAACCAAGATTCAGCAATGTCAAGCCAGACTCGCGCGCGGGCCCGAGATGAGGGAGGTTGCACGCAAGATGCAAAGCCTGTGTGTCGGATTTAACACATCGTCCAGATGGAATAATGCGCAAGGCTATCTGGAAGCGAAGATGGGTTGAATAAGTGCGGTCGCAGGGAATTGAACCCTGGCTACCAGCTTGGCAAGCTTGCACGCCTTCTTCAGGCTTGGTGTCCTACCAGGCTAGACGACGACCGCGCAGTTCCCGTCGAGAAATTGACCGGATAAAAGGGTGACGACGGGATTACGCTACCTTGGTGCCGGGAGGCATCTCCTTGTCCGGGCGGAGGAGCGAGAGGTCGTTCTCGGTGAATGAGGCGAGCATCATGCACTCCGACAGCACCCCTGCTATGGGCTTCGGCTCGAGGTTGAGGACCGCGACGACCTGCTTGCCCACCAACTGCTCCTTCGTGTAGTATGCCTTGATGCCTCCGGCGCACTGCTTGATGCCGAGGGCGCCGAAGTCGATGGTGAGCTTGTAGAGTGGCTTCCTCGCCGTGGGGATGTCGTCGACCGTCAAGATCTTTCCGACCCTGAAGTCGAGCTGGGCGAACGCCTGAAAGGGGATCTTCGGGGGCGCGGGAGCCTCGGTGGGTGCTGCGGGTGCTGACACGGGGTCGCGCTCGCCGCTCCCCAAAATAAGCCTTGGCTCGCGGGGAGCGGAGTCGTGTGCGTCGCAAGCCGCACTAAGCCTTAAAGAGTGTCCGAGGGGAGCCCGCGAAAGAGCGGGCGGTAGATGGTATGCCTCATCGAATAGAAGCGGGAGACGACGTCCCCAATCAGGTCAACGTCGTGATAGAGATCCCCAGAGGAAGCGACGTCAAGTACGAGATTGATGAAAAGACGGGTTTCGTCTTCGTGGACCGGTTCCTCTACACGTCCACGCATTACCCATTCAACTACGGGTTCATCCCGCAGACCAAGGGAGAAGATGGCGACCCGCTCGACGCTCTGGTGATTACGGAAGAACCGGTCTACCCGATGTCGGTAATCCGCTCCAGGCCGATAGGGGTGTTGCTCATGGAGGATGAGGAGGGGCCTGACGCGAAGCTCGTCGCAGTCCCTACCCGGCACATCGACCCGATCTACTCCGACGTCGAGACGATCATGCAAATCCCCGAGTTCGTGCGAAAGCAGATCGAACACTTCTTCAGCCACTACAAGGAGTCTGAGCCAGACAAGTTCGTGAAGATAGGCAAGTGGGAGGATGCGAGATTCGCAAAGGCATTGATTAAGGCGGCACTGCCGCAGTCCGGCAAGAAGCCGGTCAAGAAGCGCTAGAATCGAGGCAATCTACTGAGTCGCTTGAAGCTTCTCTGGCCTTGGACTATTTTTAAGCCGGCTGAATTAGGCGACAACAGCGGGCCGGTCGTCTAGTCTGGTAGGCGCATATCTACTTGGCGCGCCTATTCTCCTACGAGTCCACCCCCAAGGGCTAGGCTTCGGCGAAGGAAAACCGGAACCTGTCGCGGTATCGCGAGTGATGATGACGATTCAACTCCTGTGGAACTGATTCATGTCCTCAATGTGATTTTTCCAGGCACCGGGCCAGGGGGATACTTTGGACTAGGGAGCCCGGTTCGAGCTCTGAATGATGAGGCTCGGGGCAATCTGATGATACGCAAGATTGCGCGCACTCTGGTTAGGGCTTGGATGGAAGAGGAACTTGGCCGATTATTTGGACTCAATCGGCAGAACCTAAAGTCCTCATTGCAGATTGAAATGAAACCCAATCGTCCATTTCCAAACGTGTCTTTGAAATGGAACAAGGCAACTCGAGGAACTACGGACAGGCTAATGATTGAAAATGCCACAATCAGATACCTCGAAGAACGCTTTCAGAGATGGGGAAACAATCGTAGCCCGAATAACAACTATGTGGCAGGGTCAACTTCGGCACGAGCGTTCGACGCGCCGCACAAGACGGTCTACTTCGATCACCTAGCCGAGACGACCGGGGGAGCACCGGTTGCTCACGAAGCCTTTACGGGAAAGACCCCAGGCGCTGGCGATATAGAATCATGGATATTTCTGGCGAATGAAGGAGTGGTCAAGCCAGGCATGATAATCAACTTTCAGAACGAAGTCGGTCAGTCAATAAGCGAAAGAAGCACAGGGGAACTGGTTGAAGCAGGCTATCAGATTTCAGTCGTGCCTTACGTCTGGTGGTCGCGACATCTACTTTGATGGAATTCTCCGAGTGACCGCATTAGCTCAGACAACTCTTTTATTCCATACTTCAGGAGTCGCGTGATAGTGGGCCGGTCGTCTAGTTTGGTAGGATAGAGACGATTGTTGCGTCGTCCAATCCCTTGGCAAACCAAGAGTCCAGATTGGGACAGGTCGGGGGTCCGAGTCCCCCCCGGTCCACAACTTTAGAGCTTATTTTGAGCTATGTGCCCCTAAATGGGCTACATTCGAGCTTATTTGGCTAATTCCCCTTAGTTGGTGGGAGTTCGAGTCCTAGCAGAATTTGTGCTGGGCGGATGGGTCCCTTCCGGCCCACGAGACGCAAGGAGGGCACCTTGATCCCTCTCTGCCAGGAAAATGGAAGGTCTAAAGGAGCGTAATCAGCCCTAGGATTCCCCCGACGACTATCGAGCCTGACGCCACCCAGAATGCCACCATCTGGTATCTGCTGTAATGGTTCCCATTCATCACTTTGGCATCCGAGACCAACCTGCCGAGAAAGTACAACGACGGTATGATGATTATGGTGAAGAGGACCATCAGGTTCAGTAAGAGCTGGATATATCCCGTCACTACCGCCACGAGAATCACGGCCGGCAGGCTCTCGACCGCGTAGACCGAGAGGAAGGAAGCCTTTGACCTCAGGCCTATCGCCTCGAGCACGCCCCAAGCCGAGCCGAGGGATATCACGACTAGCGCGAGAAAGCCAGCGAATATGAACCCCAACCCCATGATTGTGGAAGCGTACGGGCCGAAGAGGGGGAGCGCATCCGACAGCTCCGATTGACTAATCAGGCCGCCCCCGGTGGAAAGGTGCAGCCCGTCGACAACGATTACGGCCATGAGGACCTCGGAAACGATGGCGCCCACCAGGGTTTCGATGCGCTCGTTCTTCAGGTCCTTCGGATGCTTCTTCCTACGCGAGTTTGCACCGGAATGAAAGTACAACATCCACGGCATCACGACGGCGCCTATGCTCGCCGCAAGCAGATAGTCGAACGAGGGATTGCCATAAGGCTGGAACGGGGAGAGACCGACAGAGAGAAACTTGCTCACGTCAATATGGAATACGAATGTTGAGGCTGCTATCGCGGCAACAAGCAAGAAGCTCAGAGGTATGAGCACCACCTCGGCGTGTCTGTACTGCCTGCCCACCACAATCATGGTGTGGAGAACGTAGACGAAGAGAAGACCAGAGAGAACGGGCAGCCCCAGAAGATAGAGGCCGATTGCTATGCCCGCGTACTCAGCGACATACTCAAGAAAGTCGCTCACGCCCATGGGAAAAGCGGCGATGATAGCCGCCCGCCTGCCGAAGAACTTGCGAATGGCTTCGCCCAGGCCGACGCCCGAAGCCGTTCCCAAACGGCCAGCAGCATCCTGGATGATGAAGAGGGGTACAGCCAGCATCAGCATGATGAACACCATCCTGTACCCCCAGGTCGAGCCGGCTTGGAGGGCCGTTATGATGGAGGCGACGTCTATGTCTGCCATCATGACGAGCCAGGCAGGCCCGAAATTCCTGAACCAGCCAGTTAGCCTTGAGCGGTTGCTTTCATGCATGTAAACGCCATTCCAAGACGCTGGCCGAGTCTCTCCGCGGGCTGTGAGCTCTGGATCCAATCATCAGGAGTGCTGCAAAATGTGCGGCCTCAAAGGCGCATGACTGGCCAATGGCGAGCCCCTCAATGAGGAGAGGTAAACCAAGAAATATCACATGGTCACTCAACTTCTCAGTTCACACGGGAGCATGTGTATGACCTATGTTATATAAGCAGGCCAAGTTCTATTTTTCCCAATCGAAGGGTTATTTGCGCAACCAAGAGCGCCTCATGAGGAGCGCGCCAACCCCGACGCAGGCGATGGCGTAAATCGCAAGAAGCGAGAGCGACAGGGGAATTCCAGTGGGGTTGGGATAGAACAGGGCCTGCCGTAAGGCGTCTATAGAATATCGGGTCGGGATGAACGCGCTCAGATTCTGAAGCCAACGGGGAGCAAACTCAATCGCAGTAAACCCTCCCCCTAGGAGGAACAGATACGTTGCGGCTATTGAGGAGAGAAACGCGACATACCTTGTGCCTTTTACGAGGGTACCGATTATTGCACCGGTACCTGCTGCACACAATGCAGTCCCCAAAAATATCCCGAACAGGGCCGGTAGTTGTTCAATTGGCAAGCTGACGAAACCGATCAGGACTGACAGCAGTACCGCGGGAGTCACGATCACGAAGCATGTGAGGACTCCTCCCAAGATGCGACCGAAGACTAGCGTCCTAGCTCGTTGAGGCGATAGGACTAGCATACGGGCGGTCTTGCTCTCCTCATCGAGCGCGCACAGTAAGGCAGTTCCGACGAGACCGACGTTGAGGGTCAGCAGCACGAAAGTGGGAACTAGCTGGTAGTGGAACCAGTCAACGTTAGTCACCCTGAGGGCCTGCTCCTCGAGAGTTACATGGTACGCGTTGGGCACCGTTGTGTTCAACAGATTGTCCGAGATGAGGGTCGGGGCGTCGAATTCCACGACAGACCGGTCTACGCTTCTGCGAATGTCGTCAGAAAAGTCGTAGTCGACGTTGTTGAGCTTGACGAGGACCTTTCCAGTTCCGTTAGCCGCATCTGCTGAGAAGTTTGCTGGGATGGTGATGACGGCAGCGACCTGCTCGCTCTGGAGCAACGAGTTCGCAGTAGTCGCGTTCGTAAACGTGAGATAATATGCTTCGGTGTCATTTTCGATGATTTGAGCCATTCGCGTCGACGCCGGGCCGTTCCCTTGCACAACCAGTGCAACGGGCTGTTGCGTGACTGCAATGCTCAATGTCGCGAGGATCAGCATCATCGTGATCGGTGGGACAAGCGCGGCAGCTGCAGTGAGGGGCATCTTCCTCCACCTGGCGAGGTCATGCAGAGCGATTGTAAACAGCGAACCGAGCTTCATAGAAACCCTCTTCTGGAGTAAAACCCCGCCAATGCTAACGCTCCAATCCCAAACCCGACCAAGCCGAGGGCGAGTACGCTAAGCGGCTCAGGAGTGACCTTCAGATTGAAGACCGCATGCTCCATCAGACCAACAGCATAGTATTCTGGCGAAAAATGCGCCGCGAGCCAGATGTAGGTCCCGTCGAACCGTTCCGGTTCGTATGAGCCGCTGTAGAGAAATAAAGGAAGGGCGATGCCCAGAACGAGCAAGGCCACGGGAAGCGTCCTCTTCAAAACCGCGCCAAGCGCGGCGCCGATACAGCTGAAAATTACTACGCAGAAGAGCAGGACTGCCGCCATCTGAAGAGGGTAAACCGGCGAAATACCGTAACCAGCGAGGGCAACGAAAACGGTAATCGCTAGAGCCCCAGCCGAAACCAAAGCCGTTGCCATGACCCGGCCTATCAACGGAACGAGAGGGTGAACTGGCGACACCGCGAGAAGCTTGGCAGTCTTCGACTCGAACTCCTCGGCAACCGAGAGAGCGCTTAAGGTGCCTGCGATTATGAGAGCGTCCAACACTAGAGCGCTCGCAACCATGTAGTCGATGAAGCTTGTATCGTGTGGGTAGGTGTCGGCCTCGGCCACGCTCGCGTTCAGGCCTTCGACTTTGAGCTGCTCACCAAAACTCAAGATGGCCGAAGGCATCGCGCGCTGGATGTCCGAGGTCATGTCGGTGTTGATGTTATCGATAAAGACAGTGACGGGCACGGTCTTTCCATCAAGGACGCTCTGCGAAAACCCCGGTGGAATGACGATCATCGCCACGAAATTTCCCTGCGCAACCTGTTGCTTTGCGCTCGTCTCGTTGCTCATGAATGTCAAGGCGAACGAGTGATGGTCATTTTCTAGGTTGGTGATGAACACCTGTGAAAGCGTGCCATTGTCGTGATTCACCACTATAGTGGGCGCGAAACCGCCCGTAACGCCGAAAAGCGTCACGAGCAAGAGAAACGTTACTGCCTGGACCAGAACCAGGGCGATGAGGAGGCGCGATCTGCGCAACCTGTTAAGCTCAGCATTGATCCCACCAAGCAGGGCGCTCGCTTGGTTGCTCATGGACTCGTACCGAACGACTTGAAGACTTCCGAAAGATCAGGTGCGCGCAAACGGAATCCCTCAATGCCGCCGTACGATGCGAATTCCCGCAAGACTTCGTCTGGTTTCGTGCCTCTAGCCAAGAACAGCGAAATCCCGCTCAAGGTCAAGTCGGTGCGGGTTACCTGCCTTGCGCCCGTCAGGCCCGAGGCAATCCTCTTGGCAGTCTGCTCGTCGCAATCTACGTCGATGCAACTGCCCGTACGCATCACCAGCTCGCGGGGCTCTTCGACCGCCAACAACCTACCTTTCTCCAAGACCGCAACGCGGTCGCACAAAGCCAGCGCCTCGTCGAGATAATTGGTAGCAACGATGACAGTCCTCCTCCTCGATCTCAGTAGGCGGAGGTAAGCCCAAACCGCGTGACGCGCATCTGCATCGACTCCAAGCGTAGGCTCATCAATGATGAACAACTCCGGGTCGTGAAGGAAAGCGCGGGCAATGGCAGTGCGCCTCTTGAGGCCTCCTGAAAGAGTGCTCACGACCTGGTCGCGCCGGTCTGAGAGGCCGAGAATCTCAAGCACCTCGAGAATCCTCTTCCGCGAATCTTCTAGATTGTAAAGACTAGCAGCGAATTTCAAGTTCTCGAAGACGGTTAGCTCTTGGTAAAGCGCGTCCTCTTGAAGGACAAAGCCCATTCTTCTTCGAGACTCGTCTGCGTGCGAAGGCATTCTTTTCCCCAGCACTGTGATTTCTCCAGATGTACTACTCCTTAGCCCAGATATGAGGGAGAGAAGCGTCGACTTTCCTGCGCCGTTTCTCCCGAGGATGCCCATTATTTCCCCGCGGTCGATGCCTAGTGTGATTCCTCTCAGGATGTTCTTGCCTGAAATCTTGCAATCGACGTCTCGGAATTCCACCAAACTCTCGTTGGTGACTTGCTCGACCGAGATCAGGGGTTGTTCCGATGTGCTCATGGCCGCGTCGCCTTACTTCCTCGAAGGCCGCAATGAAGACTTTAAGCCGTGTGGATTCCAAGTCCATATTGCACGGCCATTCAACATCAATTACGGGCCTCTTGTTTCTCGCACGGAGTGGCTCAAGTCCGAGGAAATACGACCGGGTAATGGTGGCGGTGGCTCTTGCTTGTATCCCATGGCGTCCGCAGTTCATATCGCCTAGCCCGGGTGCAGCTGTCGGTACTGCTTCTCGGGAATCGATTGGACATGGGGCCCGAGTGGATTTCGGCTATCTTCGCGGCGGAATTGAACCCGTTCAGGTTTGAATCTCACCGGAATTGAACTCCCTTTGCTGGATGACGGAATACCTGGCCCGACGTGGTCTTTTTATTGCCGCGACCTCATTCATTGGTGAGCAACGGGTCTTTGGGCATGGGAGGCCGAAGACTCGGACGAATAATCGGCCGAGCCTCCTCGTCCACTTCTGCTTAGAGGCGGAACCCTCCGCCTTCTATTCAAATCAGGAGCGGAGGGGTATGCCAGCCTTCCTAGTACCGCCACTTCCTCTGTCTTCTATCCGGGCCGGCTCAGAACGCTTTACTATGCCGGTGGTGTCTTTCGAATGGGCGGGATGAGCAATCGCTAGAGCCCCGAAATCAGTCAAGTTCGAAGGAGGGCTCCAGGCTCACCTCGACAGTCTTCCGCAGAACGACGCGGAGCGGAAGTGGCTTGACGACATGAAGCTAGTCCTTCTGGAAAACATGTTCGCAGGCGAGAGCGTCCGAAAGAACCTGATTCCCCAGCGCTACATGAGAAGGTTCGGCGTGAACAACCTGTTCCGCTACCACCTCCCAGAGGGCTTCAGGGCGATTTACACGCTCGTTCGGGACGGCGACGAGGTTTCCGTGCTTGTGCTCGAAGCCCTGAATCACAAGAGCTATGAGGAAAGGTTCGGTTATTGAGGTATTAGGCCGGCACGCTCGTCGCGAGCAGCTTCCTGAGCTTCGGGTTGTTTACCCCCGTGTAGAAAATCTGTCCCTCGTCGTTGATGACGATGGTGCCGTGACTCTCGAGATATTGGAGGGCCCTCTGGAAGGTCTGATACTGGACCTTCTTCGGGAGGGAGTTCCAGAGCTCCGTCCTCGTTGGATAGTCCTCATGGTCGAGGATTGCCTTCTCTATCATCATCACGGTAGATATCTTCGGCTCGTGCAACACTCTCTTGATCAAGATGCCGCTGTGACGTGCGGTCTGAAGCGTCATACCTGTGTAAATGCAAGCTAACTGTCTATATAAGTTTATACAAGTCCTGTGATGCCCAGAGTGCCCATCGAGGTCGACCAGCACAATGGCGACAAAGTCGTATCGAAGCTTGGCCCGGATTCTAGAAATAGGCGCATAAATACGGGGCGTTCCAAGTATATCCAATGGACAAAGGTGTGGAACGGCAAGGGTTCCAGACCTACTCAGAGTTTGGCCAGGGACTCGCCCCTTGCAAGGGGCGGAACCCCCCCGGTCCACACTTTTGAGCTTAAAGTGAGCTATTTACGGCTAAATAGGCTAGATTTGAGCTTATTTCATCCAGAGAAGCGCCGTGCTGAGCACGACTCAAGGACCGCAGGGTACGCAGATCCAGGTCATAATGCACGGAGTGGGATGGGACTTCAACACAAACATAGTCGCCGTCGATTACGACAACTCGTACATCGGATACGCGTGCGGGTTCAACAGCGGCGGGAACGTGACAGTAACGATCGTCGCCACGGGTGAGCCTGGAATACACACGATCGATCTGTATCCGTCGGAGTGGTGGGGTGGCTCGAACTTTGCCTCGCAGCAGGTTGTAGAGTACAGGTACCCGCTGCTGACTCCGCAGGACCATCCGGAGCAGATGCCGTCTTTCCACTTCACTTTCCTCATGACATCCAGCAGCAATTCGACTCAGACAGCCGGTGTGACGAATAGTGGTGGGCTGGTCACAGCATTGGGAGGGACCTCGGTTCTAGGGTCTTCAGCTCTTCTTGCAAGTGCCACAGTGCTCTTTCTTTTCCGTATCCATCTTCGGAATGTGGGCGCTGAGCACCTACAAGTAGCCCGGGGAGGTTCGTTTATGTATACATGTTTATCGACCTGTTGCCGTTCGCAATGGTCGCCAAAGACTGGAACCGAAGTTCGGAATTGGTGAGAAACGCGTGAAGACGCGGGCCGGCATCGGAACCCCAATCATAGCGACTGTCGCACTTGTTGTGATAATCGTCGTCGCAGCAGGAGCATACTTCGCACTCTCTGGAGCGAGTTCCAAGTCGAATACAACCACCACTAGCTCGATTTCGGAGCAGTCGACTTCGACCACAACGGGTTCCAGTTCAACAAGCAGCGTGACAACATCGACAACGACCACTGGCAATGCTACGTCTACCTCTTCTACCTCAAAGGTTACAACTCAGTCGTCGACGTCACAGGCAGCTTTTGCTTTCAGCTTGACGGCGAACACCAATCAGTTTGTCCTGGCACCCGGCGACAGCACTAACGATCTGGTCCTAACGATTAATCCGGTTACCAGTGGAAGCGAGACAGTATCCCTCACCGGGACAGTTTCGGGTGGTCTGGGGGTGTCGTTCGAATTCCCCTCGGTCGCGCTTGGTGGTGGGCAGGTCCAAATGAGCCAAATCTTTCTCAGTGCCCCCAGTTCGGAGAACGCGGGCAACTACACGCTAAACGTGACGGCTACTTCGGGAAATCAGGTTGAGTCTACCTCTATTCAAGTGAGAGTCGTTCAGTACCTAGTGTACCTCTCATATTACGCATTCAACCCGTCCAACGTGACTGTGCCGACGGGCTCGACCGTCTACTTCTACAACACAGATGCTCCGCATAATTGGTGCGGTGAGGCCGATTCGGGTGACAAGACAATAAGTTTCACAAGCATAGTAAGCACGACCTCTCCTACGTTATCATCATACAATCTTTGGAGCATCACACTCACTCAAGGCGGGACATACACATACATGGACACGGAACACCCAACGAGCGGAACCGGAACGATCGTGGTAGCTTAGCAATCAGTCAAGATTTCGAAAACCACCCAGGAATCCTTCACCGACAAGCGCTCGATTCTAGTCAAATGATTTGATGACCGGTCGAAAATACGCTGGAGATTTGAACCCGCGGGTTGTATTCCTGCCTTCGGCATTCATCCACCGATCGCAGTATTTTTCGAGCTTTCAGAGGTTATTGGATACCATCCCCTATAAGCACACCCTAATTATTTTGGGCGAGTCCCCCCGGTCCACAGCAAATAGCCTAGTTTAGACTCTGTTTGACTCGTAAGGCTCGAACGATGACAATTCACCCAGGAAAGTCCTAATCCTTGACAATTGCGCCTCGGCACTATACTGCTAATGAATGACGCGGGTTACCTGAGAAGGGGGCGTCGCTAAGCGAGCGTAATTGGTAGAGGTTGTTGCAACTTGTCGACTCCGTTTCCGGATTGCCTGTGAGTTCGCGCCTTTGCGACGCTCAGCAGAGGAATTTGTGCGTCCTTTATTCAGCCAAACGTGAGAACTCGGTCGGAGTCCACTGTGAGGTCCACCATGTCCTGCATTGTGGAGATTGGACAGAGTTCTGTCCCACCCTTCTTCCGAATCTTCAGACAGGTTCCGCAAGCTAGGATGGTTCCTCCTGCGTCGACAAACTCGGCCATCATCTTCTTGACGTTGAACTTGTCATCCTCGATCTCTTCGCACTCGACGCCCCTTCCGAGCAGGAAGGCCCTTACGGAATGCTTGTTCTCGATGGCTTTCACCCCATATCTGAAAGCGTTCCATGCGAGCTCTGGCTCGCTCGTGGAGATCACAAGTCCAATCTTCATGTTCCTCATGCTCTTCTTCTGGATGATGAAATAAAACGCTTCCCTGTGAGGCAGATTGCTTCGAGGATCCCAGATACCAGCCCATGAACCCCCCTGTCAAACGCTGTCCATGCCCATGGAGAGTTGTCGGACCTAGCTCCAAAGAATGTCCGCGTACAGGAGAACAAGAGACGAATCCCATCCGGCCGAGCAATCTACTGCTTGGAGTAATCTAGAAGAGAAACTCCCGTCTCTAGTGCGCCCTTCTCAAAGGTGAGAATTGCGTCCCCAGTTTAAATAATTCGATGCGTTTATTGTAACGACAGTGAATCATATTGGCACAAATTACAACGGGTAAGACAGAACCTGAAACTAAGGAGGGAGGCAAACTTTCGATAATCCTTTCAAAGGGATCGCTCGATATGGCCTATCCAGCGTTCATGCTGGCGAACGCAGGGGGCGCCATGGGAATGGAGGTTCACATATTCTTCACTTTTTGGGGGATGGCTGTGATTAACAAAAAAACAGAAGCCAGTCTCGAGGTCGGCCCCGATGCGAGCCCAGGCATGACCACTCCAATGGTGAAGGGCGCGATAAGACAGTTGAAGATCCCAACGATACCCGAGATGATAGCGAATGCTCACGACATGGGTGTTCACTTCCATGCCTGCTCGACCACTATGGAGATGATGGGCCTCAAGAAGGAAGACTTCATTCCCGAGGTCGACGATATCGTGGGCGCGTCCACATTCCTCCACCTTGCCGAGAACGGCCAGACGATCTTCATCTGAGCGGCGATAGGGAATGGCGCAGGCCAGCCAGAAGAAGGTCATCGACTCTAGGGGTAGCTTCTGTCCAGGCCCCCTAACAGACCTATTCAAGGCGTATAGGACCGCAGAGGTCGGCGCGGTTCTCGAGGTCTGGGCGACCGACCCCGCCGCGAAGAGCGACATTCAGGCCTGGGCGGCGCACACGGGAAACCAGCTCATCGAGACTGCCGAAGAGAAGGGCTACACTCGGATAGTCGTTCGAGTCACCAAAAAGAAAGCGTAACGCCTTGAAGCGTGTCCTGATAGTTGGGGCAGGAGCGGGCGGCACCCTCCTAGCGAACCTCTTGGCGCAGGAGTTCAAGGCGCAAATCCGCCTCGGAGAAATCAGCATTCAGCTCGTCGGCGAAGGGGACGAACACACCTTCCAGCCTGCCAACCTCGACATTGCATTCAAGGGAGCAAACCCCAAGATTGCCGTTCGCCGCGAAACGACCCTCCTCAAGAAGGGCGTGAAATACGTCAACGAGGGAGCGGCCCGTATCGATATGAAAGCGAAGGTTGTGACGACTCGGCGGGGTTCAACTTTGTCATACGACTACATCGTCTTGGCTACGGGCGCTGTCGCCAGACCAGAGCTGATGCCCGGGCTGCTTGTGGCCTCGTTAAACTTCCACACGGGAGCTGTGGAGGCGTCTAAGATCTGGGAGGCCATTCAGCAGTTCAAGACCGGCAAGGTGGTGGTAGCCATCACTAGCGTCCCCCACAAGTGTCCGCCGTCCCCGAACGAGGCCGCGTTCATGCTTGACGAGTTCTTCCGCAAGCGGGGCGTCAGGGGATCAGTGCAGGTCAAGTTCCTCACTCCCTACCCCAGGGCATACCCCGCCGAGCACATCTCGGAGGTGATACAACCAATGTTCGAGAAGAGGGGAATCGAGCTAGTCCCCTTTTTCGCCGCGGACCACGTTGACCCAGCGGCAAAGAAAATCTACAGTCTCGAGGGCGAGAGCGAGGACTACGACCTGCTGATCGCGGTGCCTCCGCACAGAGGAGCCGATGTGGTCTTAGCTTCGGGAATCGGCGACGAGGAGGGATGGATACCCGCCGATAAGCACACGATGAGAATGAAAGACCACCCGGATGGATATGCGCTCGGCGACGCCACCAACATAGCGATCTCAAAGTCAGGGGTAGTGGCTCACCTGCAGGCTGAAGCTGTCGCAAAGAACGTCGCCGCTGACCTCAAGGGGAGCAGCGAAGTCTTCGAATACAATGGGAGAATCAACTGTCCGATGGAGACGGGAGGACGGAAAGCGCTGTTTGTCTCCGGAACCTACGAGGCCGCGCCGAAGCGGGAAGAGCCAACGTTCCTGCGATACGAAATGAAAAGGGAGTTCGCGAAGATATACTGGTCCACGATTCAGGGAGGATGGAGCTGGCTGATGGACGCTTACTTCGGAGAGACGAGCGAGCCGCACGAAATCGAAAGACCAGCGGTCACGAGCAGACCTGAAGGCAAACTCTAGGGACGCTAGCAGTTGTAGTCGGCTGTTTTGCAGGTATCGCCGGCGGATTTGGCGGGGCACCAGGCAGGTGCCCTTTTACTTTATAGAATTTCGTGACCGACGGCAAAAGGACGCCCTTTTGCTACGATGCCAAGGCTACCCGGTTGAGTCACTCAGGGCGGCTGATGGGGGTTCTCAAAACCAGCCTTTCTTGTCCTTGATGGCGGCCTTGACCTTCTGTAAGGTTTCTGCGGGAATCGGGTCCAACTTGTGTACGTCCTTCGCATGCTGGGCGATCTTCGGCATCAATTCATCCTCCGTCTTGGCAGAAGCCTTGAAACCGCAGCTCATGCCGATGTCCTTGCAGGCGAATTCCTTGGTCATGACACTCGGCCGCCATGATGACTGCGTAGTATTTACGCTTGCTCAGACCCTCTACCTCCGCGTGCTTTCACTTCGCCTCTCTTCTGATCAGCCTACTCGAGTACCCTGCCCTGTTTATAGCCTGCATAATCTCTGAGATATTGTATCTTATCTCTCGAAGGGAGGTGTTTTCTTGATGAAGTGGTCACTTTTCAGCAGGATTCTAACCTAAGTTATGGGCGCACCGGCTTCACATTGCCGCTTCGCATTCCTTGCAAATCAGTCTCGGGGCCGTTCCATCTCCTACCCTACCGGCATTATGTACGATTGAATGCGCCTTGCACACGCCCCTGGAGCAGTCCGAGCATGTCCCTCTTGCATCATTTTCACAAAAATAGCATTTCATGAATCAATCGAGCCGTTTCAAGCCAAATTCATAGTTAAATCTTCGCTCGTCAAGAATGAGTGGAGACCCTATTCAGCGCTCGTCTCACTCTCTACTTCGAATACGATTGAGAACCTAGCATCACAGATGCCGGACTCGCTCTCGATCGGTGTTATCCTTGAAATCCCCATGACTTCATTAAGCCGTAGGAGACCGCTACGAGTCCGCTCAAACGCCTCCAGACAATCGAACTTCCCATCTTGCTTGGCTGAGCAATCGGATTCGCTTGATTTTCCAAGCTTATCCTGCTGGGCCCGCCATTTGAATTCTTTCACGAGTTCTTCTCAGTGGCGAGGTCGAACCGGTCAAGGTTCATCACCTTGTTCCACACCGCTACAAAGTCGTGCACGAACTTCTCCATGGAGTCCTCGCATGCGTAGACTTCCGCCAAGGCCCGGAGTTGGGAGTTCGAACCGAAGATGAGGTCGACACGGGTGCCAGTCCACTTGAGTTTGCCCGTTGCGCGATCACGACCCTCGAAGACGTCTCTGTCTTCCGAGCTTGCATTCCAGCTCGTGCTCATGTCGAGCAGATTCACGAAGAAGTCGTTCGTCAGCGTCCCGGGGCGCTTGGTGAAGACGCCGTGATGGGACCGTGCGAAATTGGTATTCAGGACTCGCAGGCCACCAATGAGAACCGTCATCTCAGGCGCCGTCAGCGTCAGCAATTGCGCCCGGTCGACCAGCAGTTCTTCGGCCGATACAGAGAATTTGGTCCTGAGGTAGTTGCGGAACCCATCCGCAATCGGCTCGAGAACGGCGAAGGATGCCGCATCGGTTTGCTCCTGCAAGGCGTCCATGCGTCCCGGCGTGAAGGGAACCGTCACCTTGTGACCAGCACTCTTCGCGGCCTGTTCTACGCCGGCGCAACCGGCCAGAACAATCAGGTCGGCCAGTGATACCTTCTTGCCGCGGGACCGTGTGCTGTTGAACGCGCTCTGGATGCCCTCCAAGGTTTTGAGCACCTTCGCGAGCTGGGCAGGCTGGTTGACTTCCCAATCCTTCTGCGGCGCCAGACGAATACGGGCACCGTTTGCACCACCGCGCTTGTCGGAGCCACGGAACGTGGACGCCGAGGCCCAGGCGGTCGAAACCAGCTCCGACACCGACAGGCCAGAAGCCAGAATCTTGCGCTTCAGGGAGGCGATGTCCAGCGCATCAATCAGTTTGTGGTTGACGGCCGGGATGGGGTCTTGCCAGATGAGCTCTTCCGCTGGAACCTCCGGTCCGAGGTAGCGCGCGCGCGGGCCCATGTCGCGGTGTGTCAGCTTGAACCACGCCCGGGCGAACGCGTCCGCAAACTGATCCGGATTTTCCATGAAGCGCCGTGAAATCCTTTCGTAGACAGGGTCGAACCGCAAAGCGAGGTCCGTGGTCAGCATGGATGGCGCGTGACGCTTTGACGGGTCGTGCGCATCCGGCACGGTGCCGGCGCCTGCGCGACCCTTCGGCTTCCACTGGTGCGCACCAGCCGGGCTCGTCGTCAGTTCCCATTCGTAGTCGAAAAGGTTCCGGAAGAAGTTGTTGCTCCACTTCGTTGGCGTCCGGGTCCAGGTGACTTCCAGGCCGCTCGTTATCGTATCGTCGCCTTTGCCCGTGCCAAACTTGCTTTTCCAGCCGAGGCCTTGCTCCTCGATGGGGGCGGCTTCAGGCGGGGGGCCCACGAGTGACGCATCGCCGGCGCCATGGGTTTTGCCGAAGGTGTGACCGCCACCAATCAGTGCGACGGTTTCCTCGTCGTTCATCGCCATACGCGCGAATGTCTCGCGAATGTCCTTGGCAGCAGCGAGCGGATCCGGATTACGGTTCGGCCCTTCCGGGTTCACATAAATCAAGCCCATCTGCACGGCTGCGAGAGGGCTTTCCAGTTCCCGATCACCAGAGTAGCGCTTGTCGCCAAGCCACTCCCTCTCGCTCCCCCAGTAGACGTCCTCATCGGGCTCCCAGACGTCTTCGCGCCCTCCGGCAAAACCGAACGTCTTGAAACCCATCGATTCCAGGGCGACGTTGCCGGCGAGGATCATCAGGTCGGCCCAAGAGATCTTCCGGCCGTACCTCTGCTTGATTGGCCAGAGCAGCCGGCGCGCCTTGTCGAGGTTCGCGTTGTCGGGCCAGCTGTTAAGGGGTGGAAAGCGCTGGCTGCCGGACCCTGCGCCCCCGCGCCCATCGCCTATTCGGTAGGTGCCCGCGCTGTGCCACGCCATTCGGATGAAGAGCGGTCCGTAGTGGCCGAAGTCCGCCGGCCACCAGTCCTGCGACTTGGTCATCAGTTCACGGAGGTCCTTCTTCACGGCCTCCAAGTCGAGACTCTTGAACTCCTTAGCATAGTTGAAAGCCTCGCCCATCGGATTGGACTTGGAGGAACGCTGGCGCAGGATACCAAGCCTCAACTGGTTCGGCCACCAGTCTTGGTTCGTCGTGCCTCCTTTCTTATCCAAATATCAAACCCCAGTTGACTAAACTGCTCCGTTGTCAGGAGATATTAGGCTTGCGCGATTGAAACCCAACAAGTCCGGATACCATTTCATGTGCCAGTTGTGCAGCGCGAACTGCTGCTACGTCCATATGCGCAGGCACGACGGCGCACCACCTCGGAGAACGGGTAGACCGTTTCTCAAACTTGAGAAACGTGTGTCCTGCTTAACTGTTTGCTCGACCGAAGCGCTCTAGGACTTCGACCGAGATGGATACCGTTCCTCAACGACAACAGCGCCCGATAGCGACGATCGCCGTTGTTGTTGGCAGCGCCGACGGTAGTGAGAGCGAAGCGGTCATCGACGTCAGGAACCTCGCCAAACGCTATGGAAATGTTACTGCGGTTGACTCCATCAGCTTCCAGGTGCGTCGGGGAGAGATCTTCGGGCTTGTCGGCCTGAACGGGGCTGGCAAGACGACGACTGTCATGATGCTCTCTTCCCTCCTGAACCCGGAATCTGGGAGCGCCACGGTGTGCGGCCACGACATCGTGAAGGACAAGGACGGCGTGAGGCGGTCCATCGGGCTTGTATTCGAGGAGGAGGCCGTCGACATCTATCTTACGGGGAAGGAGAACCT
The DNA here is from genome assembly GCA_963838925.1 of uncultured Nitrososphaerota archaeon. Taxonomy (GTDB): domain Archaea; phylum Thermoproteota; class Nitrososphaeria; order Nitrososphaerales; family Gagatemarchaeaceae; genus Gagatemarchaeum. The sequence goes on along the minus strand of CAWISW010000003.1, from coordinate 529,568 downwards.
CGATTTCGCGGCGCGCATGTACAACCTACCGAGACAGGTCAGAGAGAAGCGGGTGGCCGACGTCCTAAGAACAGTGGGATTGGAAGCTCATGCAGATGCGGAAGTGCACGATTACTCTGGAGGGATGCTGCGGAGGCTCGAGATAGCGAGGGGGATGCTGACAGCTCCGGAGGTCCTCTTCCTGGACGAGCCGACGATAGGCCTCGATGTGCAGACCAGAAGGTACGTGTGGGATTACATCAAGAGGATAAACAGGGAGAGAGGTACGACAGTCCTGCTGGCGACGTCGTACCTTGACGAGGCTGACTATCTCTGCAACAGAACAGGGATCATGGACGAAGGCAGGATTCTAGCGATAGGCACGCCAGATCAGCTCAAGGCCTCGGTGGGCGAGGACCTGATAACGCTCAGGCTATCCAAGGGTTCGGACCAAGAGTTCGAGGGGCAGTTGAGAGAGCTTGGATGGGTAAAAGACGTCAGGAAGATTGACTCCTCGTTGGTCCTCAGCATGGAAGACAGAAGCGTCGGAATACTGGAGATAGTGAGGTTTGCCACGAAACACGGATTCGACGTCTCGTCCATAAAATCCCACAGGGCCAGTCTGGATGACGTTCTCTTGCGTTACACGGGTAAAGCGGCGAGGGAGAGAGGCGAGGACTGAGTTGGAAGCGGCAATAGAGGCCGTCGCCCTCACCAAGACGTTCGGGGATTTCACGGCCGTTGATGGCGTCAGCTTCGCAGTCAAGAAGGGCGAAATCTTCGGCTTCCTCGGCCCCAACGGTGCTGGGAAGTCCACGACGATAAAGATGCTGACGACCCTCCTGTACCCAACGTCGGGCTCTGCGAAGATATGCGGGTATGACATCGTCAAGGACCGCGACCAGGTGAGGAACTCGATTGGGATAGTCTTTCAGGACCGCTCGAGCGACTGGTGGCTTACGGGCAGGGAAAACCTCGACTTCCATGGTAGGATGTACAACCTGAGCAGCGAGGACAGGAAGAGGAGGATAGAGGAGGTCCTAGCTCTGCTCGACTTGGAGGGCAAAGAGAACGTCAAGCTCCACGACCTTCCCGAGGGGGTTCGACGGAGGTTCGAGGTGGCCAGGGGTTTCATGACCTATCCCGAGGTAGTCTTCCTGGACGAACCGACGATCGGATTCGACATAAAGGCGAGGATGGACTTGTGGGCGCAGATAAAGAAGGCAAGGGAAACCGAAGGCGTGACCGTCTCGCTCACAACGCACTATATCGAGGAGGCCGATTACCTGTGCGACCGCGTAGCAATTATCGACCAGGGAAAGATCATAGCGATGGACACGCCTGCAAGGCTCAAGGAAGCTGTGGGCATGGATCTGATATCGCTCGGGATAGAGAACCCCAAAGAGAAGGGGGCTGAATTCCTGGAGAGAGTAAGACAGCTTGGCTGGATAAAGGGCGCGGAAGAATACGGCACCGGGGTTCTGCTCGACGTGGAGCGGGGCGAGGGAAGGGTAGCTGAGCTCGTGGACTTTGCGGAAAAACACGGCTTTGCGATTACGTCCGTTGACGAGCGTGAACCGAACCTTGAGGATGTCTTTGTGCAACTGACTGGCAGGACGATACGGGAGGCCGAAGGTGCCGCCAAGGATGTGCGGCTGAGGAGAAGCGTCAGGTCAGGGGGAAGATAGAGTTGGCAGAACCTGCCTCTACAGAAGACACGTCTCGGGCCACCGAGGACGAATACCCCCGGCAGGTACTGGAGAAACCAGCTGAGGTTGGAATCGCAACCGGAATGACGAGGGCCGCAAAGCGGAGGAGGCCCATCCTAGAAGCGCAGCCGATCTACAGCATGTGGCTCAGGGAGCTGATCCGATTCTTCCGAATGAAGACTCGAACCGTCTCTGCGATTGTCTCGCCGTTCACGTGGATGATCCTCTTCGGGTTGCCGCTGAGCAGGCTCTTCCCGTCAGGAACTGTGTTCGGGGGCCTTCCGTTCTTTGCGTTCGTCGTCCCTGGAATCATCGGCATGGGGCTGCTCTTCGCGGGCACCAACAGCGGTGTCACCGTTCTCTGGGACAAGGAGTTCGGTTTCCTGAAGGAGGTTATGGTCGCCCCCGTCAGGCGCACTTCGCTCATGATGGGCAGGAGCCTCGGCGCGATGACCATCGCCATGTTTCAGGGGCTGCTCACGATTGCCATTGCGCTGCTCTTCGGCGTTTGGTTCGGCTTCCACATCGTCAGCGTTACCGGTTTCCTGCTGGCGCTCGGCTTCATGGTGCTCACCTTCCTGAGCTTCGTTGGTTTCGGTCTGACGCTCGGTGCTCTCATCGAGGGAACGGAGGGCTTCATGAGCCTCGTGAGCATGATTGAGATGCCGCTGTTCTTCCTCTCTGGCGGCATGTTCCCGATAAACATGGTCAAGGGCATACCCGTGCTCTACCAGGTCCAGTTCGTCAACCCTCTCACCTACGGCGTTGACGGGATAAGGGGCGCCCTCACCGGAGTGTATCTCATGTCCCCGCTCCTAGACTTCGCGGTCATAGCTGGGTTCGCTCTCTTCATGCTGTTTCTCGGCACCTACGCGTTCACCAAGATGGAAGTCGGTTGAGGGACGGTCCTCTGGGACAGGATCCGCTAGAATCTGTAACCTTGTCATTTCCGGCTCTAGACCCAGTAGGGAACAGCGGGGCTTTGGGCTTCAAAGGTCCAAGTTCCACCTGAATATTCATGTGAGTCCCCCGGTCCACTCCTTTCAAGCCAAGATTGAGCCATAATGGTCGAACCACGAGCTAGCCATAGGACCGCGGCCAGATCTCTTCGTAAGGATCTGGGAGATGCCGCGCCTTCTTCCTGGTCCTTGCGTCGCCTTCCTAGTCGGGGCAAGCAGTACGACGACCAACCCTATGCGGTTCAGATTGCGTCAGTCGCTTTCAATCTTTCCCAAGGGACGTCGCGGACTCTTCGCTACCGCCTTCTTCTCTGCAAGAAGCTGAGCTTCTTCACGGGACCCTTGTAGTGCTCGTTCCGGGGGCAGTGAGGACCGCACTTCTCTTTGATCGGGTGGTTGTGCCCCTTCTTCTCCTTCTCATCCGTCGGCTTGTGGTAAGACGCCATTCTGCAAGCTGCGGACGAGGTCCGGCGGCGACTAATAAGCGCAGTCGATGGCTGGCTCTCGAACCCAAGCGCCTGGGCACGATGTCGCTCCGGTCGAGGCAAGGCGCTCCTCTGTTATTCATGCGAGCACTATAGCCCCAATGTTGCTATCCAGTTCTAGGTGGGCGACTCTTATGAGCCTGGCCCGATGCAAGAGCGCCGAGAAAAATGCAAACCGCGTCGATAACAAAGACCGTGAACGCACTCCCGACCTATCTTTTCGCGAAGGTGGAGAGGCGGAAGCTAGACGAAGTCCAGGAGAGCATCGAAGACATAGACTACGTCGACTGGCATGCGGCGACGACGGGCAGGTACGACTTGACTGTTTCCTTCAAGGGAAGCGACCCGAAGCAGGTCTACTCGACAATCAAGCAAATCAGAGAGATCGACGGCATCCAAGCCACGACTTCCTTGGTCCCGTTCCAGGGCTACGTAAGCAAGGAGACGGAAGAGGCCGGGTTCCTCGGCCAGGTCTTCCTCAGGACGGAAGGTTCCCTCGACGAGTTGGTCGAGTCCCTGAAGAAGGTCCCCAACGTCAGCCAGGTGCTGGTGGTCCCCGGCGAATGGGACGTCCTCGTAACCCTGCGCGGCGACTCCTACGAGGACATCCTGGAAGGAAGCATAGAGAAGATATCCCAGCTCGATGGGGTCATCGCTAGCGAGACCTCGCTCGTCTACCAGCCCAGCGCGGCTGAGTAGGCGAGTCGTCTTCTTCATCTTCGCCTCAGATACCTTCAGATTGTCAATGTTGAGAACCGACCCACTCGTTTTTATGGCCTGACGGCCCCGTTTTCGAGGGTTCAAATGACGAATCTATCCCAGTCGAGCGAGCCTCCCGTTGGGGGGAAGGACGGCATCATTCGCGAGCTTGGGATCGACGAGCTGCTGCTTCCGAGGCTGGTCTCCGACGCATTGGCAGCGAACGACAGGGCGAAGTACCTGCTCACCCTGCTCCAGTCTGCGCGGGGGCACGCGGACGAGCCCGGCGAGGAGTTCTCCAACCTGCAGAGGGAGAGGCTGCTCTGCGGCGTCGACGACGCGACCCTGGACCTGATAGTGGAAGGGAGCAGGAAGCTGGATGATGGTCGCTACGACATCAAGGGCGTCGGCCGCATCTTCCAAGGCGTGGTCGCTGATGTGGAGGCGATGATCGCGGCGGTCAGGGCAGCCGGCGGCGACTACGCCCAGAGCCAGGCTGAATTCAGCATGAGGCTTGCGGCCCTAGTCCAGGGGGACGACTTGCGGAACGACGCCGTTGACGTGCAGTTCTTGGACTCTATGACGTCTGCAGACCGGCAGAAGGAGGACAGCGTCCACCTCTTGGTGATGGACCTTCACAAGGCAATCAACGCCCTCCAGGCGACGCTCTACCAAGAGTCCGTCGACGGCGCGAGGGTCTACGGGCTAGAAGACCACGACAGGGAGCTCGTGCGGGCGTTCATGAGCGGGGTGAACAGGACCGCGGGGCTGAAGTTCGACCACCCCGGCCTGGAGACCACTGCGACCCGTCGGGGGGACACCCTCCTGATCGAGAACAACATCGGCGTCACGGACGCGCACGTCATCGTGCTGAAGGTCAGGGGGACCACCGTGTCGATGACTTACACCGATGTGCACCTGCAGCGGGTCTTCTTCCTCCAATCCCTCTCTGGGAAGTTCGAGGTCAAGTGGTCACAGACCTCTTCGAGGGAAGGAAGGGGAGGGCTGGAGTCCGAGACCTATCACTTCAGCATCGGCGTCTTCGTGGCGGCGGACGAGGATGTCCTGAGAGAGTACCTGGCGTATCTCGGCTCGAGGATAGTCTTCCTCATCGATTGGAACAAGGCAAGGAAGCAGCTGAAGGAGTTCCTCAACAACAAGGCCACGGTGGCGGTGTTGAAGTGGGGGGCGGACAACGACGTCGGGCACTGCGGGTTCCTGAAGATGGGAGGCGCGCAGCTCGTCTACGGCGCAATCGAGCAAGGGGCGCGGGGGGTCCCGCGCTACGGGGTCAAGCTAGAGGAGATTCTGGGGACAGAGAAGGCTACCGACTTTCTAGAGTTCTGCCTGAAGACGTGCTCGGACGGCCTGCTCAGCGGCAAGTCAGAGTTCCTCATCAGAGATGAAGTCCGGGTCGAACTCACCAAGTACTTCCACAGCCTCAACGAGGACTTGCTCGAGATTGCCGCGGACCACGCCACGTTGGTCACGGAGATGATCGGCGCTGTGAGGGACTGCCTGGCCCAGGTGAGGATGGGAGAGCCAGACCCGCTGAGGGCGAGCGCCGAGAAGGCCAAACGATGGGAGACGGAGGCTGACGCGCTCCTCAACAAGACTCGCCTGATAGTCAAGAAGACGCACGCCTCGCAGTCGTTTGAGAGGATGCTGAGCTACTCCGATGACGCGGCGGACTCCTTGGAGCAGGCCGTGTTTCTGTTGACCCTGACGTCGAGCGATGACCTCTCCGACGACTTCTTCGAGCCCATAAGCTCGCTCGTGGATTCTGCGTCTCGTTGCGCGTCGGCGCACATGAGGGCATTGGAGAACGCGAAGGGAATCCGCAGGTGGAGCTCAAGAGAGGACATGGAGGAGTTCCTCGAGGCGATCAACGACGTGCTCGGGATGGAGCACGAGGCGGACGACGGGCTTCGGCTCGTTATCGCGGCGCTTCTGAGCAAGTCGAAGAACTTCAGGCAGCTGCACGCGCTGTCAGAGATATCCGAGGACATAGAAGACTCGACCGACTCCTTGATGAGGTCCGCGCTCGTCCTCAAAGACTACGTCTTGGAGGAGATGATAGGATCTTGATGCAGAGCTCCGCAAGCAGAAACAGCGCGAGCGTCTTCCCGATCGCCTCCGCGTCCGGACAGCTGCCCGGCGTGCAGGAGGTGGGGCTGAAGGGGTTGAACCTGATGAGGATGGCGAGGTTGGGGCTGCCAGTTCCCGACGGGTTCGTGATAGGCGCCCAGGCTTGCGAGGAGTGCGCTTCGACGGGAGGCCTGCCCGACGAGCTTGTGCGAGCCATCAGGAGTAGGCTGGAGAACCTCGAGAACTCGACGGGCCTAGGGTTCGGCGGGCGCAGGCCGCTGCTCGTCTCGGTTCGCTCGAGCGCCGCCGTCTCCATGCCGGGCATGATGGACACGGTTCTCGACGTCGGCATGTGCGATTCGACGGCGAGCGAGATGATACGAATGACGGGCAACCCGAACCTGGTGTGGGACTCCTATCGGCGGCTGATACAGACCTACGCTGAGGTCATCCGCTCCTATGGCGGCCACAGGTTCGATGATATAGCGAAGGAATACCTCGACAGGCAGCACGTGGAGAGGAGGGCTGACCTCGACGCGCTCTCGATGAGGAACCTTGTGAGCGACTACCTGAAGGTGTTCAAAGACGAGGCGGGCGAGCCATTCCCCCAAGAGCCGATGGACCAGCTGTTGGAGTCGGTGAAGGCAGTCTTCCGCTCCTGGGGAGGTACGAGGGCCTCGGAATACCGTAGGCTCCAGGACATCCGAGGCGTTGACGGGACGGCTGTGATCGTCGAGAGGATGGTCTACGGGAACATGGGAGCCACGTCTGGGTCAGGAGTCGCTTTCACCAGAGACCCGGCGACGGGCGAGAAGCAGTTCTATCTTGATTTCCTCTTCAACGCGCAAGGAGAGGACGTAGTCTCCGGCACCCGGGCGCTGAACGGGACGGCGAGGTTGAACCTGGTCCAGCCCATGGTGTATTCCGAGCTTCAGACGATAGGCTCGACCCTAGAAGCCGAGTTCAAGGACATGCAGGACATGGAGTTCACAGTCCAGGAAGGCAAGCTGTTTCTGTTGCAGTGCAGGGACGGAAAGCGGACGTCGTGGGCCGCGGTCAAGATAGCCGTGGACCTGGTCAGGGAGGGGATCATCGACCAGGACACCGCCCTCGGACGGTTGGAAGGCCTGGACCTTGACTCCATCAAGCGGACGGTCGTGGTTCGGAGGCCGGAGCAGCAACCCGTGGCGAAGGGCATGCCCGCGGGCCACGGGGTAGCGGTGGGGCGGGTCGCCGTCGACTACGAAGGGGCGAAGCGTATGTCAGAGGCGGGCGATTCCGTGATCATGGTCAGGAGGACCATCGCGACGAGCGACGTGTCCTCGATGGCGGTTTGCAGCGGCGTGCTCACGGCGCTGGGCGGCAAGACGTCTCACGCCGCGCTGCTCGCCAGGCACATGGACAAGGTCTGCGTTGTCGGATGTGGCGGTCTGTCGATATCCAGCGATAAGAGGGCGATCGCAATCGCGTCACGGGCAGTTCCCGAGGGGGAGCTCGTATCCATAGACGGGAACACGGGCGACGTTTACATCGGCAGTGTCGCCATCGCGACAGAGAGGCCGCCCGAGGTCGAAATTGCCAAGGAGTGGGCGGAAGGCAGAAAGAATCGCGGCTGACGCGGGCCTTCAGAAGGACTAAAATGTCCGATACTCGACCGGTTGATTTGCGGAGTAAACGTTGATTCCAAGACGCCTCTTCCTCACCAATGGTGTCGGCAAACACAAGGAGAAGCTCCAGTCGTTCGAGCTGGCGCTTCGAGATGCGGGAATACAGCACTGCAACCTGGTCCAGGTCTCGAGCATTGTGCCCGCTGGCGCCAAGGTCATCCCCAGGGAGAAGGGCAGAAAGATGCTGACGCCCGGAGAGGTGACCTTCGTCATGCTCGCCAGGAACGCCACTCGGGAGCCTAACAGGCTGATCGCCGCGTCCGTCGGCTTGGCTATCCCTTCCACGAAGACCTACGGCTACATCTCGGAGCACCACGCCTACGGGCAGACCGAGGAGACCGCGGGAGACTACGCTGAGGACCTCGCGGCCACGATGCTGGCCACGACGATGGGAATCTCCTTCGACTCCGCGAAGGCTTGGGACGAGAGGAAGCAGCTCTTCAAGTCAAGCGGGCTGATCATCAGGACCTCGAACGTCTCACAGTCCGCCGAGGGAGACAAGTCGGGCCTTTGGACGTCCGTGGTCGCCGCAGCGGTACTCATTCCTTGATAGTCGGCTTCACGCTTCGGGCTCCTTCGAGAGCATCTCCGCGACTTCCTTTGCCCACTGCCCTGTCTCCTTGTTCTGCCCGACCTTCCTGAGATACTCCTTCCAGGCCATGCCCCCATAGGCGTCGCTCCACTTCTTGTAGCCAGACTCCAGATTCCGTTTGGCGGTGAGATGGTATCTGCAAAAGTCCGAGGATTGCGCGCATTCCCTCTTGCAGAGTCGGCAGCTAGCCATCTGATTGCTTGCGTCAGGGCGATACCGGGATAAATGAGCTTCTAGTGCTGCGTCGCGTTCAGCCCCCGTCCGGAGGCTCCCTCTAAACCTCGAGAAGGGCCTTCGGTGATGTCGTCAGCGGCCTGCAGGAATCCTTGGTGACCACGACGTCGTCCTCGATACGGACGCCTCCCTTCCCTGGGAGGTATATCCCCGGCTCGACCGTCAAGACCATGTTACGCGCCAGCTTGCGCGTATTCCGCAGGGTCAGCCCGACGCCGTCGTGGACCTCCAGGCCCAGGGAGTGGCCGAGGCCGTGGGTGAATCTCCCCTTGAACTTGCTCCCGTCGATCACCCTTGCCGCTATCTGGTGGACCGCCCTGCCGCTGACGCCCTCTCTGACCCCCTCCAACGCCTTCGTCTGCGCCTCGAGGACCTTGGAGTAGACCTCCCTCTGCGACGGGGAGGCGCGGCCGAAGAAGAACGTCCTGGTGATGTCGGAGCAGTAGAGGCGGTACCGCGCGCCCACGTCGACGAGGACGTTGTCTCCCTTGCTGAGGCGCCTCGCTCCCGCAGAGTAGTGGGGGATCGCTGAGTTCTCCCCAAAGGCGACGATGCTCTCGAACGAGGGGGAGTCCGCTCCCTCCTTGACCATCGCGTAGTCTATCTCGGCCTTGAGCGCCTTCTCGGTCATCCCAGCCTTCAAGAGCCCGGGCACTTCGTCGACCACCTTCGAGATGATCCTCGCGGCCCCCGAGAGCGCCTCGAGCTCGTCCGGGTCCTTCACAAGCCTCGCCTCCATCAGGGCGTCGGACACGTCGACGAGCTTCTTCGAGGAGAGCGTCGCTTGGAGCCCCAAGAAGTCCTTGTGCGAGACGCCCTGGAAGTTGATGCCGACGCGCTTGCATCCCTTGAGGATGGAGGACACCGCCTGCCGGCGTCCTGAAGGGGTGTAGGCCTTCTCGACGTGGATGGTGTAGTCGCGCCTCTGCCTCGCGGCCTCCTCTTCGAGGGGGTTGGTGAGCACCTCGACGTGCATGTCGGGGAACAAGAAGAGCATGTTGCCCTCGAAGAGGCCGCTCCTGTAGCCGGAGACGTAGAAGAAGTTCGGGTCGGGGTGGCTCCCGTTGACGATGCATACGGCGTCGAGACCCTCGCGGGCGTTCTCGAAGATCCGCTCCAGCCTGTTCTTCTGCGGCAAACTAGCTCCGGGGGGAGCGCCGTCCAATAAACTAGCTGAAGCCGGGCGCCTTTGGAGCCGGCGGGCCTAGCGCTCGTAGACCCCGACAAGCCGTGCCTGGGCGAGGACCCGACCGGCGATGGCTTCCAAGAGCTCTTCGCGGCTCAGGTCCGGCTCCAGTTCTGGGCCTTCGCCGAGCGCGTAGAGCCAGAAGTAGTAGTGGTGCACCCCGTGCCCCGGAGGAGGCGCGGGTCCGAAGTAGCCTTGCTTGCCCATGCCGTTGCGCCCCTGGACGAAGCTGCTGCCCCCGCCCTCAGGGATGCCCTTCGCGTCAGGAGGGATTCCGTAGAGGACCCAGTGCGTGAATCCGTTTGGCATGGGTGCGTCTGGGTCGTGGCAGACCAGCGCCAGCTGTCTGGTCCCTTGAGGGACTCCGTCCCACGTGAGCGGGGGCGACTTGTTTCCGCCGTCCGCGGAGTATTGCCGCGGGATCTTGCCGTGCTGCTCGAAGGCCTTGCTTCCGATGCTCAGGGTCCCGATCTTCAGCGACATGGATGGTCGCCTCCAGCGACGGGCCGGGCTTTATCTTGTTTCTACCTTAGGTCTTCCATCTGGTCCTTCTCCCTGAGAAGGGCCACGAGGAGGTCGAGGTACTGGACTAGCTTGTTGTGGAAAGTCTCCTCGTTCCAGCCAGCCTCCGCCTTGACGAGGAACTCCTCTATCGCGTCGTACTTCTCCTGGGTTTTCTCGCCGAGCTGCCTGACGAGCGCCCGGCCCCTCGCGGCCATCTCCTTTGCGCTGGGCTCCTCCTCGTTCAGCATGCCGTGCCTCTTCAGGGACGCCATGGCGAACGCGTTCCTCGAGAGGGCGGCGGCGTCGACGAGGGCGTAGCCCGAGGGTGCCTCCGTGAGCCACCCCGAGAAGAACCTCTGGGCCTGCCTCCTCTCGGACTCCTCCATGGCGGCGAAGACGATGTCGTCGACGATCACGTTCTGCAGGTGGTTGAACCCCTCGACGAGGTACCCGGTCTCCCTCTCGTTGAGGCCCTCCCTCTGGGTGAACTCGGTGATTATCGCGTTGGTGACCTTGAACTTGTGCGACGGCGAGCGCCTCTCGGTGTGGTAGATGTGGGCGAGCTCGTGGAAGAGGAGGCCGCCGAGCATCTCCGACTGGAGCGCCCACTCGGCTATGACGATGTGCTGGACGCCGTCCTCCTCGTTCGCGTAGCCCATGATGTCGAGGTTCGGGTCGACGAGAAGCCTTACCTTCGAGCGCACGTGGTAGCCTGCCTTGTCCAGCCTCGCCATGGCCCAGTCGAGCTCCTCCTGCAGCGAACGATCGCCTCTCGCGAGCGACAATGTTGTGCTCCCGGTCTTCTCGGGTCGTACCCGGGTCTTGCTACTTTAGCGGGACGTAGAGGCTCGAGCGGCTCGCGCCGATGCCCGGAGTCCCGTGCACGACCTTCTTGTTGGTGATCGCGTACTCGCCGAGGTAGTGCCCTATCATGTCGGGCTTGATCTCTATCGAAAGGAACTCCTTGCCTGTGTAGACGCCGACCGTGGCGCCCACCATGACGGGGAGGACTATCATGTCTCTCGCGTGCGTCTTGATCTGGCCCTCGAGCTTGCCCTCCTTCTGGGACCGCACGTCCTCGAGGAGCTTCCTCTTGTCGTCTGAAATGCCCCTGTTGAGGGAGCGCCTCGCCCTCGAAGGGAGGAGCTGCAGGATGGCCTCTGTGCTCATCCCGTTGAGCTGCTCGACGGTGTAACCCCGGTAGCGGAACTCTTTCGGCATGCTCCTGTCTCTTCTCCCTACTTCTCCTTAACTTCTACGCTCGTCCTCGCCAGCCTCTTCCTTCCGGTCTTCCTGGGCGCGATGAGGCCGACCTTCCTTCCTGGCGGCGCGTTGCGCGAGGTGCTGGTCGACTTGCCCGGGTGCTGGTGCCTTCCTCCTCCGAACGGGTGGTAAACGACTGCCATGGCGATTCCTCTCATCCTCGGGTAGGGGATTCCCTTCGCCTTCATCGCGTGGTGCCTCGGCCCTGCGCGCATGAACGGCTTCTCTTGCATTCCGCCTCCCGCTATCTCTCCGACCGTCGCCCTGCAGTTCTCGTTGATCAGCATGCTCTTCCCGCTCGGGAGCCTGACTATCGCCCTCCCCTCGCCCTTTGAGAAGAGGACCGCGGAGCCTCCCGCTGCACGGACGAGCTTCCCCCCGTCGCCCGCGCGGAGCTCGATGTTCGAGATCCTGGTGCCTTCTGGGATCTTCCTGAGAGGCAGTATGTTCCCGTTGGCGATGGATGCCTCCGGGCCGTGTTGGACCTCTGCCCCGACGGATATTCCGCTGACGGCCGGGATGTAGGATATCGCGCCGTGCTCGCCGTATTGCAGCTGCGCGAGGGGCGCGCTCCTCCCCTTCTCGTCGAGTATCGCCCTTACCGTGAGCTTGCCCGCGTGGACCGTCCCCGCTGGGTCCAGGAGGGGATACCGGACTGGTGCGATCTTACCCCTGGGCGAGACCCTGAACTGGAGCCCGCCCTTGCCGCGCCTTCTCTGTAGAATTCTCTTGCCCATTTCTACTACACTAGCCCTAGCTTGGTGGCGAGGTCGGTCGCTGAGTCCTCTGGGACGAGGCGCACGAACGCCTTCTTGCCTCCGAGCGACCTGAGCGTGTTGACAGTCCTGACCTTCACCTCGTAGAGAGCCTCGACAGCGCTCGCAATCTGCGTCTTGGAGGCCTTGTTGTCGACCATGAAGCAGAGCTTGTTCTCGCGCGCTATCTGGTCAAAGGTCCTTTCGGTGATGTAAGGACGGATGATTACCTTCTGAGCGTCTTCAAGCCTCAACTTTCATTCTCTCCCCCTTGTTCGACCTCGTACCCAGCACCTCGACCGCGGAGCTCGTCCAGATCGTGAGCCTTCCTGCGACCCCTCCGGGCGCGAGAGGCAGGACGCTAAGGTTGTCAACCGTGGAAACCTCGACTCCTGGGATTGACGGGGCCGCCCTTCCTATGCCCCTGTCGTTGCTCACGACTATGAGCGGCCCGGTCTTCTTCCTCGTGGTCCTCCCTCTCAACCTGGGCTTCCCCGAGCGCCTCTTCACTCCGCCGTAGATGCGCTTCATCTCGTCGGCGAGTCCGAGGTCTCTGAGGAAGGCCTCGAGGGCGGAGGTCTTCTCCAGCGCCTCTAGGTCGTCTGAGACTACTATCGGGAACTTTAGCTTCCCCGTCTTGTGCCCCCTCCACGCGACTGCGTTGGCGTCCCCGGTGAACGCAATCGCGGTGTCGAGCGCGAGCTTCCTCTCCTTGACGTTGATCTTGCGGTAGATCACCTTCTCAGACCTGGGCGGGTGAGGCAGCCTTCCTCCCACGATGCTCGCCACTCCTCCGGCCTGGCCTGCCTTGGTGGTCCCGGCGCCCTTTATCCTTGGGATTCTCGAGATTCCTCTTCCGGTGGGCGGGTTGCCTGTCTCGGCGCTGGTCCTGTTTCCCGCCATCGGGTCGCGGCCGTACGGCTGTATCCCGTGCGAGTGGAGTATCCACCACGCCCTCTGGACGATGTCCGGCCTCAGCGGGGTCGAGAACACTGATGGAAGCTCGATCTCACTGCCGGGCTTGCCGCTCATGTCGAGTATCTTCGCAGAACCTGCCATTCGCTACTACCTCTTTGCTATCCTGGTGCTGACCTCGAGGACCTGCACCGGCGCCGTGTTGGCCTTCGGGTGCGGCCTCATTGGATATCTCACCACTACGACGCGCCTGTTGGTGCCGGGGACGCTCCCGCGTACCAGCGCGTAGTCGGTTTTTAGCTCGCCGAAGTGCTCGAAGCCCCCGTTCGGGGTTATCGGCGCGTCCTTTGCGTTTGATATCGAAAGGATCCTCTTGCCAGACTCGGTCCTCTGGTGGAACCCGTGCTGCCCTGCCCTCGCGACCGTGTACATGACGGCCGCTGGGTGCCACGGGCCGATGACTCCGACAGCCCTGACGCTCTTCCTCGACTTGTGCTGCTTCCTCTTGATGCCCATCCTTGTGACCGGGCCCTCGTAGCCGTGACCTTTCGTCACTCCGATGATATCGACGTAGCCTCCGGCCTTGAAGACCTCTGAGAACTTGATGGCCTTTCCCATCACCTTGGCTGCGTAATCGAACTGGGCTGCGATGTCGCCGCCTCCGATTCCTACCTCGAAGACTATCGGCACCTTCTGCGATATCCCTGCGTCTCTCGGGGTTATCGCGACGATGGCGGAGATGCGAGTGAGGCCAGAGAGCTTCGGCTTCCAGGCTGCGATGAACTTGTCGGGGTCGGTGTTGGACTTCTTCTCGACACCCTTCGGGAGGCTCTTCGCGTATGCCTCTCCGACCGCTCTCTCGGCGCCGTTCTCCCTGATGTATAGGCGGAGCCCCACCACTGAGGTGTCCGGGACAGCCAGGACGCTGGTGGGGTTGAAGCGGGGCTTGCCGAAGTTAGGGGTCTTCGCCCTGTCGTCAATGGTAATCGTGTGAATCGTGCTGACCTTGACCGCTGGAAGCCCGAGCAGCGTGGGCGCGGCGGCCTTGATCTTGGGCCAGTTGTGCACTGTGGGGAAGAAGTCTCCAACCCTCCCTCTCGGGATGTATGCGAGACTTCCTCTGCGTGGTGCACTATGTTTCCTATGACCCATCCTAGCTCACTCGAGAAGTTAACCCGGATTTTTCTTAAGTCTTTAAACTTTCGCGTTCGGGTGGGCGGCTGTCAGGGGCGCGAGCGCGGGTTCGCGCCGTAGCCGGCCGTGGAGCGCGCCTTGGCCTTCTCGACCTCCAGCTCGAACTGGAGGGCGGTCATCAAGACCGCGTTCCCCCTCTTTCGGGAGAGGGTCCTGATGAGGTCCCTCTCGGTGACGAGCGCCACGCGCCCGGTCGGGGAGTCATCTACCACCAGCCCGCCGATCCCGAATATCATCATCTTGGATGCCGCCACCCTGATGTCGTCGTCCTGGCTCACTGTGATCACGTCCCTGATCATAAAGTCGGAGATGGGGGTGTCGAAGCGCGTCGGGACGCTTGCGCCTTCGCCAGTCTGACCTGGGGTGCCCATGGGAGCAAACTTCGCGATTCGCGCGAGCGCGTCTTTGTTGGAGAGGATCCCCTTCGGGGTCGCGGCGTCTGGGCCCTTCCCCTCCGGGACTACGGGGAGCCGCCTGATTCGGTGTTCTGACATGAGACGGACTGCAGTAGAGAGGTACTGGTCCTGCCCTATCGTGATGACGTTCGGGTTCATCACCTCGGACACTGGCACTCCTATCTCGTCCGAGCTCGTCCCCATGAGCCCTACGAGATCTCTCAGGGTGATGATTCCCCGAACGACCCCCTGCTCGTCAACTACGGGCATCCCGCCGAGGTTGTGGAACGTCATCTTCTTCGTTATCTCTTCGAGTCGGTCCCCGGGTTCCACGCATATGCTGTTGTAGACCATGATCCTCTCTACCGGGATCTCGAGGGACTCCAAGACCTCCTTTGTCATGACGTCGGGCTTTGAGAGCGCGAAGTTCAGCGAGTCGATGATGTCCTGCGCGGAGATCATCCCCATGATCCTCCCCTTCTCGTCGACGACAGGGAGGTGCCTGAAGTTCCTCCTCTGCATGATCATCGATGCTGAGAGGACGCTCTGCCTCGGGGTCACCTTGATGGTCTGCCTGGTGAACAGCCACCAGAGGTCTTCGGTCTTGCTCGGCATTCTCGTTATCTCCCCAATTGTCTCTACGATTGCGACCGGCTATTCTTCCACGGGGATTTCCTGTGGAGGTATAGGCGTCGTGAGCTTGTGGTCTCCGGCCCTCAGCACGGTGAACTTCGAAGCGAGGACGGACTCTAGGAGGGAGCGCGGGAGGCTGAAGGCCTGGAAGAAAGCCTCGAGCACGCCCTTGAGCGCGTCATGGTCGGCGGAGTTTAGGTTCCTGTACTCCCTGACAAGCGGCTTGGTGTACTTGCTGGTGAAGAAGAGGAATCTGACCCTGGCGAGGAGCTCCGCGGGAAGGACGGCTGCCAGGTCCTGCTCGCTGGGATATCGGAGCTTTGAGATGGTCTCGAAGGCCTCCTTCGACAGCCCGCCGTCGATGACGCTCGTCCGGAGGTACGCCAGTATGTCCTCGGCGCTCGGCGGGAGCCCAAGCTGGATGGGGTCGACCTCCCCCCTGATGTACATCGTCCCGCCCACGAGGCCTGTTGCCGCGAACTTCCCGACCGGCCTGTCGGAGCCCGAGAGGTTGAGGACCGCCAGGATTCCGCCCGCCATGTACTCGCCGAGGTAGTCGTCCGCAGTCTCACCCACGATGAGGTAGGGCTTCGCCTGCTTGTACTCGCGCATCTGGATGCCAGCCCTGTTACCGACGGAGCCCCTGACGAAGATGTGGCCGCCCTGGAGAGTCTGGCCAGCGACGTCCCTGGCGCTGCCGTGGATGAGGACGGAGCCCGCGTGCATCGTGTCGGCCAGGTCGTCGGAGACGTTCCCGTGCACCTCGTAGGAGACGCCGTCGTTGAGGTTCGCGAGGCAGTTCCCGGGATACCCGTTGATCAAGACCTTGAACTTCCGCCTCGTCCCGTCCTCCTGCTTGGTGGAGAATCCCATGCCGAGGTATCTCTGGCCGCTGGCGTTGTCTATCCTGACGGTCTCGCTTCCCGAGCGGTAGGCCTTGCGCAGGAACTCGTTGATCTCTGCGAATCCCACCCCTGACGAGTCGAGGGTCGGGACCGCGCCTGCCGCGTGCGAGGTCGGGATGGTCTGCTCCGGGCGCTTGTAAGCTCCGAGGGAAGACGCGACCCCGCTCGCGCTCCCACCCGATTGGAACGAGTAAATCTTCCTCTTCGTGCCGGGCTCGAGTATCCCCTTCTTCACGGAAGCCAGGAAGAAGGAGCCCGGCTCTGGCGCCCAGACGACCGCGTCCTTCGAGAGGTTCCTGATCTGGTTCTCTTCGCTCGCGACGTAGAACCTGTGGTCGTCCTCACCTACGAGCAGAGGACGGAACTTGGACCTGTCGGTGAGCGCGAGGAGGTACGTGTCGTTGCCGTCCGAGAAGCCCGCGACCACCGCGAACGGGCCGTCGAGGCGCGCTCCCCTGTATCTTATGAGGAGCTTGCGGACCTCGGGGGAGAACTGCCTCTCGAAGGGGTTGGTGAGGAGCGTGGCGGCCTCGAAGAGCGAGAGCCCCTCCACCCTGACGAGGTGGTCTAGGAGGCGAGCGATCACTTCGCTGTCAGTCCCCACGTGGCTACGCAGCCCCCAGGAGTTGAGCTGCTCGAGGTTCGCCCCGAAGGAGCTGATGTCGCCGTTGTGGGCGATGGCCGTGTCCATGGAGGCGAAGGGGTGAGACCAAATTGGGTAGCGGCCCGGGGAGTTCGTCGGCTGCCTTGTGTGGGCTATCCAGGCGTCGGCCTTCTTGGTGTCAGCGTCAAGGTGGTACTCCTTCGCGACCTCGAGCGGGTAGCCCACCTCCTTGAAGACGTCGAGGTACCTTCCGAAGGAGAAGACCCGCCCGTCGATCTTGCCGTCGCCTAGGAGCCCTCCGTTGATGCCGTCGATTGTCTTCTCGAGGTTGGGGTTGTCGGAGGTGCTGACGTTCGCCTCCCAGATTCCGAAGCGCTCCCTTCCGCTGACGGCTTCGGGCATGAGCATGTGGATGTCCTTGGGGGAGCTGACCGAGGCCGAGAGCTGGTCGGCGAGGTTGTCGGCAATGCCCTGGTTCCTCACGAAGGCCTTCACCTTGTGGGTGTGCCCTCCGCTGCTCAGCGAGGGGTCGAAGAGCGCGAAGCCTGCGCCCATGTCGCTGCCCCTGTACTTTATGCAGGCGATGCCGGTGAGGGTGTCCAGGTTGGAGACCTTCGGCGCTCCGTCCTTCCTGATGATCCCAAAGATTCCGCAGCCGTCCTTGTAGACGGGCTGCCCGAACCGCGTGTCGTAGGTCGGATAATCGCTCAAACCGTGACTCATCGCTCCTTGCTCAGGCCGCCCCAGCTGGCTTGATCCCCAGCTCCTTCCTGATCCCCGGGTCGAGGCCCACGGTGCGCAGGATCTCCCTGTTGCCCACGAGCGAGGACGCCACGCTGCTCATGCCCGCGGCGCCCGCCAGCAGCTTGATGTCCTTGACGAAGGCGACCACGAGGTTCTCAAGGTGCTCGCCTAGCTTCTGCATCTCTATGACGACCTCCTGGTCGTCCTCGAACCCCACCGCGACCAGCGCCGCCTTTCCGAACCCGACGCAGTCGGCTCCCATCGCCACCAGCTTCACGATGTCCTCCGACCCCCTCACCATGTTGCTCTCGGCTAGGATGTCGAACCTCCACCTCACGTCCCTCTCTATGAGCTCGCGGTCGAGCTTCGAGACTGAGAGCTCAAGCTGAAGGTCGCTCTCCTCGTCGTCCTCGTCGACCAGGAAGCCCTGGAACGCGTCGAGGCCCTGGATGTTAGAGTGCACCCACTCGAGCGCCTTGGTCGAGGACGGGATCCTGAGGTAGTGCGCACCCTGCTTGCCATTGCCCTCCCTCGGGACGGACGCGCCCGATGCCTGGCGCTTGAGGTCCACCGCCGTGATCATCGATCCCGGGCTGGACGCCTGAGAGGACGTGATCACCCTCGCCGGGTACTTTCCTCCGCCGAGCTTGCCCGTGGAGTCGTCGTACAGAAGGCCCATCGAGGAGGCCGTCCTCGCGAAGATGGTCCGGACGCTGTCCGGCACCGTCTCTGGGAGGTGCGTGAAGAAGAAGGGGGCTGCGAGCCTTACCCGGCCCTGCGCGAGGTGCGTGACTATCTCGATCTCCTCCCTGTAGGGGTCGATGCTGGGGCGCGTCACCTGTGCTCCGTCGGTCACGACCCAGTCCGTGAGCCTGGAAGGCGCCTCGACGAAGGGCGGGCCGATGGAGCCCATGCTCGAGATCTGTGCCTCGCCGGGGGACTTGCCCGTCGTCCCCGCTAGCTCCCACAGGGCGGTGGACCTGGCCGGGTCCCAGAGGTTCAAGCCCTTTGGAGGGGCCCTCGAGGGCACGACAGGGGCTGCCGAGGGAGCTGAGCCGCCGAGCTGCTTCTCCTCGATGCCGAGGATGTGCAGCGTCTCCGAGTTGAGCGAGCCGTTGTGGAAGAGGAGGTCGCGCCGTGACCGCAGCTCCTCCACCTTGGACACGCCAACGAGCTCCATGATCAGCTTCATCTCCTCGGTCCAGCCTCTCACCATGTTGGCGAGCCAGGTGACGGACTGGTCGAACGAGAGCGTCCGTGCCGGGCTGTCCGAGATCTTGTTGGTTAGGATCGCCGGGCAGAAGCCGAGGTGGCACTTGTGCACCATCAGGCAACCGATGGCGAGCAGGGCGCCCGTGCCCACGCTGGTGACGTCTGCCCCGAGGGCGATGAGCTTCAGAGAGTCCTCGGGGGTGCTCACCCGTCCTGCCGCGATTACCGTGAAGTTGTCGCGCAGCCCCTCGCGCCTCAGAATCGAGTCGACTGAGGCGACCGCCAGCTCGATGGGGACGCCGACGTTGTTCTTTACGACCGAGGGGGCTGCTCCCGTCCCCGCGCCGGCTCCGTCGATGATGATCCCTGCGGCGCCCATCCTTGCCACGCCCGACGCGATGTACGGGATGTAGTTCGTGGCGCCGACCTTCACGAAGACCGGTTTCTTCGTGGCCTCCTTCAGCCCGAGGATGCGCTGGCCGAGGTCCTCGATGGAGTAGATGTCGTGGTGAG
This sequence comes from uncultured Nitrososphaerota archaeon, assembly GCA_963838925.1. Lineage (GTDB taxonomy): Archaea > Thermoproteota > Nitrososphaeria > Nitrososphaerales > Gagatemarchaeaceae > Gagatemarchaeum. Next base: position 510,333 of record CAWISW010000003.1, on the reverse strand, counting down.
GGGCGGGCGAGATGGCGTCCGTGCCCACCGGTATCCTCCTTGTCTCGGAGATGGGCGTCGTGACCTTGACCCCGGGGAGGTGGCCTCCGATGCCGGGCTTCGCCCCCTGGCCAATCTTGATGACCACCGCCTGGCCCTTTGAAAGGGAGTTAGCGTCAACCCCGAACCTCGCGGACGCCCACTGGACTGTGATGCGGCTGCACTCTGCAACCTCCTTCAGGAGCCCGCCCTCTCCGGTGCCCGCCATGATTCCGGTGAGGTCGGCCGCCTTTGCGATCGCCGCGTTGGGGACGCCAGAGAGCGCCCCGAAGGACATGTCTCCGAGGTACATCGGCGAAGAAAGCCTGATTGGCGAGCCGGCCGCGAACCTGACGGAGGTGTCGACTGGGACGTCCTGCTTCGGCGCGTCGCCGTGCTTGAGGTAGAGCTGGTCTAGCGCCCTCCCGGTCCTCTCCGCCTCGGGGAGCCACAGCTCGTTGGTCGCGTGCCCGGTCTCAGAAAGCTGCCTTATGTGGAGTATCTTCCACCTGGTCCAGAACTCCCTCGCCCTCGAAGTGGGGAGGGGCATGTACGTTTTGAGTTCGAGTGTCTTTCGTTGCGCCAGGCTGGAGATCTCTAACCACCTGATACCTATAAGATGAAACGAATGGTGCAAACCCGATAAAAACGTTGCCTAAAGCGGGGCAAAAACGCCGTTTTTCGTCAATCTCGAAGATATTCGAACTCAGTCGTCGGTCAGATGAAGGGAGGCAAATCGCGGCTGGCAAGGAGCCCCACGAGATAGAGGGCCGAGAGGATTGCCTCCTCCGACCTCATCGTGACCACGTTCTGGTCGGGGAAGAGGTTCAGCACGTAGCTCACCCGGCTCCGGAGGTCCTTCCCGACCGTCTCGAAGAGGCCCCTCGAAGGGGAGCCGAAGATGAGCATCACCCCGCCAGAGCCCTGGAGGTCTATCCTCAGGCCGCGCGCGACCCTCGCCACCGGGTCCCCGAGGCGCGAGGTGGCGACCTTGAGAGGGAAGGCCGGGTCCGCGAGCAGGGCGCCCGTCCCCGAGACCTCCACGGAGTAGCCCCAGTAGGTGGGGACGTCCCGGCGGTCGACTAGCTGGCCCTCGGCCCCGGAGGACGAGGCGGAGGTGACCCTCAGCGTGACGCGCCTCTGAGGCGTCTCTTTCTTCCTGAGCTTTATCGGCAGGTCGAGGCCGGCATCGACCGAGAACCCGTCGGCCAGGACGACGCCCTCCCTGAACTCCCCCGGCTGGAGCCTGCCCATCGGGACCTTGGGCTTGTGGGAGGGGATGCGCAGGGGCGGGAGAAGGCCCGCGTACCTCAGGTCCTCGCTCAGGGGGAAGAGGCGCCTCCGGAGGTACTGGGGCGTCTCGAGGTACTCCAGAATCTTCTTGATCAGGTTCGACTCCCCTCTTCCGCGCGGGTCGTGGAAGACGTGTATCTTGTCGACCCCGAAGATGGAGCAATAGCGCGCGATCTGGCCGAGCTTCGTGGTCTTCTCCCGTACTGACTCCTGCTCCTCCAGGACGGTGTCGGGGATTGCCACGCACACCCTCTTCCCGACGAGTGTCATCCGGCGGAAGTCTCCTTCCGCCGGTCATAAGAGGTGTATGTTTTATCAGCAAGGGGCGCGCAGCACCAAGGCGATGGGAGCCCCGGCGCCGTCGGAGGCGGAGGACAAGGCGAGGATCGAGTACGAGCTCCGCGGCAAGACGCTCAAGGTCTACCTCTACGTCCTCAGGCAGGGGAAGCCGGTCGGGGTGAGGGAGGTCCAGCGGGAGCTCGGGTTCTCGAGCCCGAGCGTGGCTTTCCACCACATCGAGAAGCTCACGCGGCTGGGAATAATAGAGCAGGACGCGATGGGAAACTACCTCCTGAGCAAGAAGGTCGACCCGGGGATCCTCCAGGCCTTCGTCAACGTGGGAAAGTTCAGCCTCCCCAGGCTCGGGTTCTACGCAGTCTTCTTCACAAGCGTGGCCGCGGCCTACGTGATAGAGGACTATAGCTTCCTGGACCTCTACGCCCTCGTCGGGGTTGTGGGCGCGGCGGCAGCCTTCTGGTTCGAGGCGGCCAGGTTGTGGAGGAGGAAGCCGTTCTAGATGTTAGAACTAAGTAGCCCCGGGGAGCTCAGAGTATAGAGATGAGCGGCGGGATGACGGGGAGGGGCTTCTTCGTGGGCGCGATAGCTGGTCTGGCCCTGGCTCTCCTGCTGGTAGGGGCGGGTTCAATCTTCCCCCAGTCGAATCCATCCCTCCAAACGGGATTGGTGAATTCCGGGACCTCGGCTACCCAGGCAGCGATGTCAACATCGACTTCTTTGGGCATCGCCACGACTTCCACCGCACCGCCGGTCATTCTCCCGACCGCGCCCCTTACGTCTTCGGGTACTAGCGTCGCCTCGACGAACTCAGGCCCCGCCTCGTCAGAAGCCACGACCACTGCGACAACTACCGCTTCCACCACTACGGTCGCCACCTCCGCGACGTTCGCTGGAGGGAGCGCGGCGTCAACCGCGACGTCTCCCCAAGCCTCTCCGGCGCAGGCTGCGATCACGGCCTCGACAGAGACCGTGACGATGAGTACGACAACGGTCGTGGGCTCGACCACGGTTTCGTCGACGACGGTTCTCGGAAACCTCGAGTCAACCACCACCTCAGCCGAGGCGCAGGCGAAGCCAAGCTCGCTCCTCACGGTGCTTCCCGGAGAAGGTGTGGGGAGCCTGGTGGCGACCCTCTCGCCGCTGCTCGTGGGGCTGCTGATCGCCGCCCTAGTCTATGGCGCCTACTCGAGGCGCCAGGACGCCTCGTCCTGAGCCCAGGCGTCTAGGAGACGACGGTCTGAGACTGCTCTCTCAGGAAAGTGAGCAGGTAGCTGGGGCCGCCGATCCCCTTCCCTGTGGAGCCGCTGGCCTTCCACCCTACGAAGGATTGGGGCCCTGGCCACGCGCCCGTGGTGGCGCCGCCGCTCCTGTTGGCGTAGACGACGCCGAACTGGATCTTGTCCATGAACTTCGCGACCTCCTTCTTGTCCTCGCTGAAGATCCCCGCCGTCAGGCCGTAGTCGGTGTCGTTGGCCTCGTCGAGGGCGTCGTCGAGGGTCTTGAACTCGGCGACTACCAGGAGCGGGACGAAGAGCTCCCTCTTGAAGAGGTCGTTGTCCACGGGAAGGCCGGTCACGACGGTCGGCTGGACGTAGTAGCCCCTCCCGAAGGCGCCCTTGGTGATTGCCTCCCCGCCGAAGACCACCCTCCCTCCGTCCTGCTTCGCCTCTCTTACCGCCTTGGCGAAGGTCTCCATCGCCGCTGGGTTGATTACCGGGCCCATGAACGCGCTCTTCTCCCTCGGGTCCTGGACCGAGAGCGAGGCGAGCCTCTGCTTCAGCATGTCGAGAAACTCGTTCTTGACCTCCTTCTGGACGTATACTCTTGAGTTGGCGCTGCACTTCTGCCCGCTGTATCCGTAGGCCGCTCTGACGACGCCTTCGACGGCCTTCTTCAGGTCCGCTTTCGCCGTGATGATGGCGGGGTTCTTGCTGCCCAGCTCCATCAGGACGGGCTTCGCGTACGGCTGGTGGGTGAGGAACTCGTGGTAGAGGCTCATCCCCACCGCCCTCGAGCCCGTGAAGGTGATTCCCGCGACGTCGCGGTTCTCGGTGAACTCGCTAGAGAAGTTGGGGCCGGGGCCGGTGACGAAGTTCACAGCGCCGGCGGGGACGCCGGCGTCCCGGTAGACCTGGTAGAGCATCAGGCCCGTGAGCGGTGCCTCGCTCGTGGGCTTCAGTATGACGGTGTTCCCGGTCAGGAGGGCGCCCGTGGCCATTCCGTTCGCGAGCATGAAGGGGAAGTTGAAGGGGGATATGACCGGCCAGACCCCGAGTGGCTTGGCGATGATCTTCCCATGCTCGCCTGCGACCCCCTCGGTCTCCCTGGTGTATCCCTTGTTCTCCTCCATCACTTTGGCGTAGAGCTTGATGGCGTCCATCGCTTCCCAGGCCTCGGCGAGGGACTCGAGCCGGTTCTTCCCCACCTCGTAGGTGATTGTTGCGGCGATGTCGAACTTCCGCTCGTCGATCAACTCGGCGGCCCTCCTCAGGATTCTGACCCTCTCGCGCCACGGCGTCTCGCTCCAGCCTGGGAAGGCCCGCTTCGCCTCCTCGATGGCCCGCTTCGCGTGCTCCTGCTGCCCGATGGGGAAGTAGCTGACGACGACCGTGGTGTCTATCGGGCTTCTGTGCTCGAACTCGCCCGCCTCGGAGCTCACCTCTCCGAAGCCGATGTGCATCTTGTGGTGCTTGCCGAGCTGCGTCGATGCGAACCTCTTCAGGGCTGCCTCGTACTTCGGATGTATGCTCTCGTCACCGAAGAGCGTCGTGTAAGTGATCTTTGGAGCCTTTGGCACAAAAAACTCGCGCGCAGACTCCGCTTCTTAATCTTTGCTCAGGCTTGAGGTGCGGAGAGCGCTTTTCCCGTCGTGACCTGGGGAGGGCCGTACCCGAACACGCCTGTGAACTTCGCGACGACCACCCTCTTGACCTCGTCGAAAGAGACGTCTTTCCCGAGGATCTTCTTCATCGAAGTCAACTTTTCTGGGTCCAAGCCGCAGGGCTTGATGAGGGCGAAGTAGGAGAGGTCGGTGTTGACGTTCAGGGCGAAGCCATGGTAGGTGACCCAGTTGGTCACGGCGACGCCGATGGATGCGACCTTGCGCCCGCCCACCCACACCCCTGGATGGCCCTCAACGCGGGCTCCCTCGATTCCGAAGCTCCCGGTCGCTTGGATGAGCACCTCCTCGAGGTCGCGGACGAAGCGCTGGACGTTTGGCGTCGAGAGCCTGATGATAGGGTAGCCCACGAGCTGGCCGGGGCCGTGGTATGTGGCGTCGCCGCCCCTCTCCACCTGGAAGACGGGGATGTCCTGGGGCTTGAAGTTCTCGACAGTGGTCTTCCTCCCTAGGGTGATGACGTGGTCGTGCTCCACTAGGATGAGGGCGTCCACGTCGGTCTCACCTTGTGTCCGTCTCCTGACAAGGTCCTTCTGCAGCTCCCAAGTGGCCTGGTACGGTTCCCGACCGCGGTCGAGCAGCGTGAGGGTCGTCAACTACAGCCCCTTCATCTGGTGGATGGGCCTGCCCGCCGCGACCTCGGCGGCCTCCATGATGGCTTCGGGCAGGGTCGGGTGAGGATGGATGGTGAGCGCGATGTCTTCGACTGTGGCCCCCATCTCTATCGCGAGGGCCGCCTCGCTGATGAGGTTGGAGGCGTCTGGCCCGACGATCTGCACTCCGAGGACAAGGCCCGTCTTCGCGTCGGAGACGATCCTGACGAATCCCTCCCCCTCGCCTGCGGCTAGAGCGCGCCCCAGGGCGCCGAACGAGAATCGGCTCCTCTTGACCTGCAGACCGGCCTCCACCGCCGCCTTCTCCGTGAGCCCGACGCCGGCGATCTCCGGATCGGTGAAGATCGCCCAGGGGACGGTCTTCCAGTCGGCGGCGCTAGGCAGGCCAGCGATGACCTCCGCTGCCACGGCGCCTTCCTTCATCGCCTTGTGGGCGAGAAGGGGCTGCCCCCGCACGTCCCCGATGGCGTAGACCCCCTCCGCGCTCGTCTTCATCCTCTCGTCGGTGACGATGTAGCCCTTGGCGTCGGTCTTCACCCCGATTCCCACGAGGTTCATCTCAGCGGTCAGCGGCTCCCTCCCGACGCTGACGAGCGCGACGCTCGCCTCCACGATGACCTCTCCGCTGGGTGTTGAGACTCGGGCCTTGACCGCGCCCCCGCGCTTCTCGAGCGAGAGGACCTTCGACTTTAGCAGGACCTTCGCCCCCTTCCTTTCGAGATTCCTCTGGGGGAGCCTCACGAGGTCGGGCTCGGTGCCCGGGAGAAGCTGGTCGGTGAGCTCCACTATCGTGACCTTGCTGCCGAGCTTCTGGTAGACCCCGCAAATCTCGAGGCCGATGTACCCCCCGCCCACCACCAAGATGCTCTCCGGGACCTTCTCCAGCGCGAGCGCCTCCATGGAGCTGAGGACGAGCGCCCCGTCGAACTCCAATCCGGGCAGGGATATGGCTCGCGAGCCTGTCGCTATCACCAGGTTCTTCGTCTTGATCTCCTCGGTCCCCGAGCTGGTCATCACCTTGACCCTCTTCGCGTCGATGACCTCCGCGCTCCCCTCGATGACCTCGACCTTGTTGCCTCGGCAGAGGGTCGCGACCCCCGTCTCGAGCGTCGAGACGACGCCCGCCTTCCACTTTTGGAGGGCCGGCAGGTCGACCCTGATGCCGTCGGCGACTATCCCGAAGCTCGCGCCCTCCTTCGCCCTCTCGTAGAGCTTTGCCATGGTAATCAGCGCCTTGGAGGGGATGCAGCCCATTGCGACACAAACTCCGCCCAGCTGGTCTCTCTCAACGAGGACTGTCTTCAGCCCGAGCTGGGCTGCCCTGATGGCGCAGACATAGCCCCCGGGCCTCCGCCGATGACCACGACGTCTGCTTCTCTCGACAAGCAGCTATTCCGTTGCCGGAGCCGAAAATCTTCCGCTTAAACCTTCTCGGAAGAGGATCTGTTGTAGATGGGAGGCAGGCTCGCGTAGGACAGCCATGACTCGTACTTTTGCGTCTTGCCGTGGATGGCGCTGAGGTAGGCCTCTTGGATCTTCCTCGTGATGGGGAAGCTCCCGTTGCCTATCGTCCGGTTGTCCACCTCCCTAATCGGCGTGACGTTCGCCGCCGTGCCGCAGAGGAAGAGCTCGTCAGCCGAGAAGACGTCTTCTCGGATGAAGTCCTCCTCCTTGAACGGGATGCCGTTGTCCTTTGCAATCTGGATGACCGAGTCCCTTGTTATTCCCTCCAGGACGCCGGCGGACTTCGTCGGTGTTGTGAGCACGCCGTCCCTGATGCGGAAGATGTTCTCCCCGGTGCCCTCGGCCACCAGCCCGTTGACAGTGAGCAGAATCGCCTCGTCGAACCCCGCGGATAGCGCGTCCATCTTGGCGAGTATCGAGTTCGCGTAGTTAGCGGAGCACTTGGCGTGGGGAGGCAGCGTCCTCGGGTCGATCCTCGCCCAGCTCGATATCGTGGCCCTGATGCCCTTCTCCATCCCCTCGTCGCCCAGGTATGAGCCCCACTCCCACGCGGCGATGGCGCCCGAGATCTTGTTCTTCATCGGGTTCACCCCCATCTCACCGTATGAGCTGAAGACTATCGGGCGGATGTAGCACTCGCTGAGGCCGTTGACCTTGACGAGGTCGAGGCACCCCTGCACGAGCTCGTCCTCGGTGAAGGGGAGCTTCATCCTGTAGGCCTTGGTCCCGTTCATGAGGCGCTTGATGTGCTCGCGCAGGCGGAACACCGCCGGTCCCTTTGGCGTCGAGTTCGCCCTGATGCCCTCGAAGATAGCGTAACCGTAGTGTAAGGCGTGGGTGAGGACGTGCACGTTGGCGTCCTCCCAGGGGACAAACGCCCCGTCGAACCATATCTTCTTCGTCGGCTGCATCGCTATAGTCTCTGCCTCTTACTCCGAAGATAGTTAGGATACCCCTACTTGCCTATTTACTTATCGCTGCGGCGACCGCCTCTCCGACCTGCTTCGTGGTCGCCTTCCCGCCCAGGTCGGGGGTCCTGGTGCTCGTCTCAAGGACCCGGTTGACGGCCGTCCGGATGGCGACGGCCCCCGCAGCGCAAGCCTTGTCCTGGCGGGTCTTCGCGAGCCAGTCGAGCATCATCCCCACAGTGAGGATCATCGCCACTGGGTTTGCCACGCCCTTCCCTGCGATGTCGGGGGCGGCCCCGTGGACCGGCTCGAAGAGGGCGAAGTCCTTGCCTATGTTGGCGGAGGGCGTCATCCCGAGCCCCCCCACCAGCTGGGCAGCCTCGTCGGAGAGGATGTCGCCGTAGAGGTTCGTGGTGACGATGACGTCGAACGATGCGGGGTCCCGTATGAGGTTCATCGCCGCCGCGTCGACCAGCATCTCGCTGAAGGTTATCTTCGGGTGCGACTTGGAAACATCCCTGCAAACCTGCGCAAACAGGCCGTCGCTCTTCCTGAGGACGTTGGACTTGTGCACGGCTACAACCTTTCGTGCCCCCGCGCGTAGTTCTGCCGCCTCGAAGGCGTACTCTGCGATCCTCTCGGACGCAGACCTGGTAATCGTCCTTAGGGCGACCACGCCTCCGTCGAACTCGAACTCCTGGCCCTTGTAGAGGTCCTCCGTGTTCTCGCGCACGATCACCATGTCTATCCCCGGCTTCAGCGAGGGGACGTTGGGGAGGCTCTTGGCCGGCCTCACGTTCGCGTAGAGGTCGAGCATCTGCCTGAGCTTCACTATCACGTCTGCTGCGGTCTCGCCCACAGGTGCCTTCAGGCACGCGTCTGAGGAGCGTATGATCTTCAGGGAAGCCTCTGGGAGCGGGACGCCCGTCTTCATCCTGCAGTTGTCCCCCGCAGGCGACTCCTTCACCGAGAAGCCAAGTCCGAGCTTGTCGTGCAGCGCGTCGAGGACGAGGAGCGACGACTCGGATATCTCTGGGCCGACGCCGTCGCCTTTGATCAGCGCGATGGAATATTGCTTCTGCTTCGACTTGAGGCGGGGCTGTTGTCGCGACAACCTGCTACTAGGACGGGGCCTTCATCGGCTCTGCTTTTAGCTTCTGCCGGAGCCTCTCCCGGACGAAGCCCAGGAAGCCGCCCCTCTTCATCGTCTCTATCGCCGCGTCGGTCGCGATGATGGGATAGGCAACCCCTAAGGTGTCGTCCCTCAGACTCCGGGAGTCGAGGTCGACCACGAGCTCGTCCCCGATTGAGATCCCGCTGGTGTCATTGATCTGGATTGGCAGCAGCCCGTTGTTGAGGCAGTTGCGGAAGAAGATGTCCGGGAAGCTCTGGGCGACCACGGCCAAGACGTTGTTGTACTTGATGGCGTAGACGGCCTGCTCCCTCGAGCTGCCGCAGCCGAAGTTGTTCGCGCCAACGACTATGCTCTCCTTGTTAGCCCTGCACGCCGCGCCAAAGGTGGGGTCGTACCCCTCGAACGCATGGTCGGCGAAGAACTGCTTGTCCCAACTCTCCTGGAGGAGGTACGCGGGGATGATGTAGTCGGTGTTGATGTCGTCCCCGAACCTCTTGGCTACCTTACCCCTCATCTGCATCGCTAGGTCCCTCCGGCAGGCAGGTACTTCCTCGGGTCGGCGATCCTCCCTTCTATCGCGGTCGCCGCTGCGAGCGCGGGGGAGCCCAGGTAGATGTAGGCCTCGGGCGAGCCCATCCTTCCCTTGTAGTTGCGGTTGCTGGTGCTCAGGCACCTGTCGCCTGGGGCGAGTATGCCCATGTGCTTGCCGAAGCAGGGGCCGCAGTTCGAGGACTCGATGTTTGCGCCTGCGTCCGCGAAGACCTTCAGCAGGCCGTTGTCCATCGCCCAGTTGTACACGCGCCTGCTGGCCGGGATGACCAGGAGGTTCGTCTTCGGGCTGACCTTCCTGCCCTTCAGGATCTTCGCCGCGATGGCGAGGTCGGCCTCTCGCGCGTTGGCGCACGAGCCGAGGAAGACCGTGTCGATCGGGTCGCTCACCTGGCTGACCGGCTTGGCGTTCGCGGGCGAGTGTGGGAGCGAGACCGTCGGCTCGACCGAGGAGGCGTCGACGTCCACCGACTCTGCGTAGATGGCGTCGGGGTCGCTCCTCGCCATCATCCCGCGGATCTCGTCGGTCATCGTCATCTTCCTTCGGGCGAGCGCCTCGCCGACGTAGGCGAGGGTCTTCTCGTCCGGGTTGATGATAGCGGTCCTGGCGCTCATCTCGACGGAGAGGTTGCAGATTGTGAACCTGCCCTCCATGTCGAGCGAGTCGATGGTGGGCCCGGTGTACTCGGCGACGCGCTTGGAGGCTCCCCCCTCGCCCATCATCCCCAGGACGTGGAGGACGAGGTCCTTCGCGTAGACGCCCCTCTGGAAGTTGCCGCTGACCTTGAACTTTATCGTCTCGGGGACGGTGAACGAGTAGAGCTCGCCCGTCGCGAGGAGGTTCTCCCCCTCGGTGGTCCCTATCCCGAACGCCAGCGCGCCGAGCGCCCCCTGGGTGCACGTGTGGGAGTCCGTCGCCACCGCTATCTCTCCCGGAAGGACGAACGCCTCCTCGGAGGCGATGGTGTGCTCGATGCCGTCGCCCTCCTTGTACATGGCTATCCCCTGGTCATTCGCGAAGTCGGACATGAGGCGGATGCCCTGGCTCACCTTGATCGAGCACGACGGGACCGTGTGGTCGGGCATGAACGCGATGCGCGAGGGGTTGAAGACCTGCATCTTCTTGCCCGACTCGGTGTAGACGTCCTCGAAGTCCTTCTCGAAGTTGAGTATGGCTGGCGGCCCGATGACCTCGTTGAAGTAGAGCTTGTCGACCGGGAGGGCCTCGATGAGGTCGCCCGCCCTCGCCTTCCTCCCCATCGCGCGTGAGACTATCTTCTCTGAGATTGTCGCGCCTGGCATGTCCCTCGCTCTCCCTTAGATGCCCTCGATGGGCTTCTGCTCGCCTTGCGGAGAGATGGAAGCCGCGGGCTGGGACTGCAGCTTCTTGGCCATCAGGGCGTTTATCCCGCTGACTATGGCCTCGACGCTCGCCACCACGATGTCCCTCTTCATCCCCCTCCCGGAGGCCGTGAGGCCGGTGCTGTCCTCGACCTTGACCGAGACGTCGGCCACCGCTTGGGCGTCGCCCGTGAGCGCCTCGAGCCTGTACTCCTTGAGCTTGATGACGTCGATGGTGCTGAATATCTTCTGGATGGCGTTGACAGCTGCGTCCACCGGGCCCGAGCCCACGTCCGTCGCCTCGTGGAGCTGGCCCCTGATGAGCAGCTTGACGGTCGCGCTGGGGAGGCGCTTTATCCCGGTGACCACCTCGAGCCCTTCGAGCTCGACGATCTCCGCGGACTCGGCCTTGCCTCCGCCCATTATCTGGATGGCGAGCTGGTAGAGGTCGCTGTCGGTTATGCTCCGCCCCTGGTCGCCCATCTCCTTGACCTTCTCCACTATCAGCCTGAGGCTGTCCTCCTTGGGCTTCAGCCCCATACCCCGCAGCTGGTAGGCGATCCCATGCCTCCCCGCGTGCTTGCCCGCCTGCAGCCACCTGGTCCTGCCGACCATCGATGGGTCGAAGGGCTCGTAGGTGGAGGGGTTGCTCAGTATGCCGTGGGTGTGGATGCCCGACTCGTGCCCGAACGCGTTGTCCCCGATTATCGCCTTGTTGGGCTGGATGACTACCCCCGTCAGCCTCGAGACGAGGCGCGAGGTCTCGTAGAGCAGCGAGTAGTTGACGTTGGTCCTCAGCGCGTAGAGGTTGAAGCAGCCCATCACGAACTCCTCGAGGGACGTGTTCCCCGACCTCTCCCCGATGCCGTTGATCGTCAGGTGCGCCTGGTCCGCCCCGGCCACCACTCCGGCCAGGCTGTTGGCGACCGCGAGGCCGTAGTCGTTGTGGCAGTGGACGCTGATCATCACGTCCGAGACAGAGCGCGCCGCCTGGACGTACTCCGCCATCTTCTGGGGCGTGGCTATCCCTACTGTGTCTGGGATGTCGAACCGGTCGATTCCAGCGTCGGTGACGGCCTTGACGACCTGCTTGAAGAACGGGATCTCGGTCCGCGTGGCGTCCTCCGCCGAGAACTCGACCTTTACGCCGAAGCTCTTGGCGTACCTGACCATGTCTGCCGACTGCTTCAGCATCTGTTCCCTGGTGATGTGGAGCTTGTGCTGGAGGTGGATGTCCGAGGACGCCAGGAAGACGTGGACGCCCTTGACCCCGCAGTTGATGGCCGTGTCTATGTCGACCTTCTCTGCCCTCGCGAGGCCGGAGACCTCGGCCTTGAGGCCAGCCCTCGCTATCCTCCGGACGCCCTCCTGCTCGCCCTTGGATGTTATCGGGAACCCCGCCTCGATGACGTCGACCCCCAGTCTGTCCAGCGCCTCCGCTATCTCGAGCTTCTCGTCTGGGGTCAGGGAGACTCCGGGAGTCTGCTCGCCGTCCCTGAGAGTGGTGTCCAGGACCCGGATTATCCTCTCTGTCATCGCGACGTCGTCTCCTTGGGCAGCGCCGCGACCCCCGTCCTCGCGATGTCGAGGACGTTGGACTCCCCGAGCCTCTCCACGAACTCGTCGATCTGCTTGGCGGAACCGACAATCTCGGCGACCACCGAGTGCTTGGAAGAGTCGACGATCCTGCAGCCTGTGTTCCTCTGTATCTCTGCGACGGAGATCTTGTCCGTGTTGATCTTTACCAGCGCGAGCTCCCTCGCGGTGACCTCCTCTGGCCCGTAGGTGTGGGCCTCGAGGATGTCGATGACCTTCATGAGCTGCTTTGCGACGTGCTCGATGGCGGCGTCGTCTCCGCTCAGGGTCATGGTCATCCTGCAGTCCGCCCCTCCGTTGGTGACGCCCAGCGTGAGCCCCTCGACGTTGAGGCGCATCAGCCTTACGAGGTGGACCACGCGGAACAGAGTCCCAGGCTTGTTCTCGACCAGCGTCGAGAGGACCTTAGACGACCTGGTCAAAAGACCGCCATCTCCTTCGACGAGCCGTAGACCGTGTCCTTGATGCCCTTGCCTGGGGGGAGGAAGGGGAAGACGTCTTCCTCCGGCGAGACCGGGACCTCGATGACCGTCGGCCCCTCCATCCTGAGCCCCTCGCGCATCGCCTTTGCGAACTCGTCGAGCGAGCCCACGGTCTTTCCGTGGGCGCCGTACGCCTCCGCCAGCTTCACAAAGTCGGGGACGTTGGGGAACTTGATCCCTATGAAGTGCCTGTTGTACATGAGCCTCTGCCACTGCTCGACCATCCCGAGGCTGCGGTCGTTGAGGATGACCGTGACTATCGGGAGCCTCTCCTCCACTGCCGTTGCGAGCGCCTGCTCGGTCATGACGAAGCTCCCGTCGCCGTCGAAGTCCACGACCGGCACGTCAGGCTGCGCGAACTTCGCGCCGACTGCGGCGGGCAGGCCGAAGCCCATCGTCCCGAGCCCGGTCGACGTTATCCAGGTCCTCGGCCTGAGGACCTTGTAGTGGATCTCGCACCACATCTGGTGCCTGCCCACGCCCGTAGTGAGTATCGCGTCGGGGGGGAGGATGTCCCTCAGCCTCTTGACGATCTTGGGCCCTGACAGCTCCGCGTAGGAGTCCTTGTAGGCGGGGATCCCCTTCAGCTCTTCGCGGACGTCGTTCACGCGCTTGAGCCACGGGTTGTTGTTCGGGTCCCTGCTCTTCGCCAGCTTCTTCGCGACCGCGTCGAAGAGCATCGCCAGGACCTGGTTCGCGTCGCCGAGTATCGAGAGGTCCACCATCCTGTTCTTGTTGAACTCGGTGGGGTCGGCGTCGATGTGGATTATCTTGGCGCTCGGGGCGAACTCGTTGAAGTTCCCGGTGGAGCGGTCCGAGAACCTGACGCCGACTGCGACCAGGAGGTCGCACTCGGAGACAAGCCTGTTCGCCTCCGCACGCCCGTGCATGCCTATCGGTCCGAGGGAGAGCGGGTGGTCCTCCGGGAAGTCGCCCTTCCCCTGGAGGGTCGTGATGACCGGGGCCATCAGCAGCTCTGCGAGGGCCGCGAAGGGCTGCGCGGCGTCGGCGATCCTGACACCGCCGCCTCCCCAGAATATCGGCCTCTCCGACTTGACTATCATCGCGGCGGCTCGCTCGACGTCCTGGACGTCGACGGGGACGTTGGGCCTGTACGCTCGCACGGTGACGCTTTCGGGGAAGGTCATCTCCGCCTCGTCCTGCTGTACGTCCTTGGGGAGGTCGAGGAGCACCGGGCCCGGCCTGCCGGTGGTCGCAAGGTAGAAGGCCTCCTTCACCGCGAAGGGGACCTCGGCAGGAGAGAGCGGTTGGAGGGTGTACTTTGTCACGGGGGTCGCTATCCCAACGATGTCGGTCTCCTGGAATGCGTTCCTGCCCGTCATGGCCTTCGGGACCTGGCCAGTTATCGCAACGACCGGGGAGGAGTCGGCGTAGGCCGTCGCGATGCCGGTTATCAGGTTCGTCGCGCCTGGCCCTGAGGTCGCGGAGCAGACTCCTGCCTTCCTCGACACCCTGCCGTAGGCGTCGGCCATGTGTGCGGCAAGCTGCTCGTGCCTAACCAGGACGTGCTTGATCTTCGAATCCCAGAGGGCGTCATAGAACGGAAGGTTGGCTCCTCCGGGCATCCCGAAGATGTACTCCACCTTCTCCCGCTCCAGAGCCTCCACTGCGGCGCGCGCGCCGGACATCTTTTCTGTCATTCTATGGATTCACCAAGATTGAAACCTCGAGTAATGCCTCGCATATGCAAAGACCTCTGAGCGAGGCGCTAGACTAAAACTAACAACGCAACCGTCATGCTGTCGAGTGAAAAGGACCCTAGACTCGAGCTGCCGTTGCTGATGCGTTGCATTAATACCCCTTCGACCTCCACTGATATTTAAGGGTGGTGACTTCTTTCTTCGGTTCTGCTTGGTCATCGGGCGACTTGGGTGGGCCACGCAGAACCCGGTCAGACTTAAATATAACGGCCTGATATTGAGCTCGCTTGATTCATCCCTACGAGATAGTGTCGAAATCGGCGCTTCCGGCCTTCAGGGCCATGGTCTCGAAGAGGCTCACCGAGAACTACAACCTCACGCAGCAGGAGGTCGCCACTCGTCTGGGAGTGACGCAGGCGTCCGTGAGCAACTACGCTCGCAAGGCGAGGGGGATGATGCTAGACCTCGAGATCGACGAGAACATCGCAAAGGCGGCCGACCAGGTCGCCCAGTTGCTGGCATCGGAGAGGCCGGACCAGCGGGAGGCGCTCCGTCTGATGACCGAGGTCTGCGACTACGTCAGGTTCAACCACACCTTGTGCGCGCTTCACGAAGAGCTCGAGCCGGGCTTCAAGACCGAGGGATGCTACGCGTGTCTCGGGAGCCTCCCGCCCGACAGCGGGATCATAAAGCTCAAGGTCGCTCCCTAGCTAAGCTAAAGACTGCGTAGCAAAGGGGCGCCGCATCGCGTTGATGGAACCAAAGCCGCAGTGGCTCACGGTGCTCCCCCCGACCGCCGTGGCGGACGAGGGAGAGAACTACCAGAGGCTCAAGGGGCTTTTCAAAGAGCTCAAGCTGCACACCGTATGCGAGGAGGCTCACTGCCCGAACGTCGCGGAGTGCTGGGGGAGCGGCACGGCGACGCTGATGCTGATGGGGGACGTCTGCTCGAGGGCCTGCAGGTTCTGCATGGTCACTCCAGGGAGGCCAGAGGGGAGCCCGCCCGACCCGCTCGAGCCCGAGAACGTCGCGCTCACTCTTTCGAGGATGGGGCTCTCCTACGTCGTCCTCACGTCTGTGGACAGGGACGACCTCCCTGACGGAGGGGCGGAGCACTTTGCACGCACGATACGCGCGACCAAGGAGATGAACCCGGGCATCCGCGTGGAGGTGCTCATCCCCGACTTCCAGAACGACGTAGACGCGATCAGGACGGTGGTCGAGGCGAGGCCAGACGTGATCGCGCACAACATCGAGACGACGCTCTTCCTGAGCGGGAGGGTCAGGGACCCCCGCGCAGGATACTGGCAGTCGCTCTCCGTGTTGAGGAGCATCAAGAAGCTCGACGGAGAGATGTTCACAAAGTCCTCGATAATGCTAGGGCTGGGGGAGAAGGAGGAGGAGGTGAGGCTCGCGATGATGCACCTGAGGGGCGCGGGCGTGGACTTCCTGACGGTCGGGCAGTACCTGAGGCCGTCGGCGCGGCACCTGCCTGTCGCGGAGTACGTCTCGCCCGAGACCTTCGAGCACTACAAGCAGGTGGGCGAGAAGGAGTACGGCTTCAGGTACGTCGCCTCCGGGCCGCTGGTCAGGTCGAGCTACAGGGCGGGGGAGCTTTTCATCGGCTCGCTCCTGAAGCAAAGGCACAACGATTAACGAACGTTGGAACCGAGAATTCGTAACTCTTATCTGTTAGAAAACGGCCGGCCAGAACAGCCGAGCTCGACCAAGCGTGGAAATGCTCCAGGTAATCAGGGCGGACGGCGAATTCGATCCTAAGGTAGAACCAGACCTCAGCCATGAGGATCTCCTGAAGATGCAGAGGTACATGCTCACCGTGCGGAGGTTCAACGAGAAGGGCATGTCCCTGCAGAGGCAGGGGCGCATCGGATTCTTCATGGAGTCTACCGGACAGGAGGCTTGCCAGATCGGCATGTCGTACACTCTCACGCCCATCGACTGGGCGTTCCCAAGCTACCGCGACCCGGGGACGTGCCTTGTAAGGGGCGTGCCTCTCAGCGCGCTTTTCGACCAGATAATGGGCAACTCGGCGGACGAGGCCAAGGGTAGGCAGATGCCCGTGCACTGGGGGTTCAGCAAGTGGAAGATAGTCTCGTTATCGAGCCCGATCGCCGCAAAGCTTCCCCACGCGGTCGGGGTCGCGTACGCGGCGAAGTTCAGGGGGGAGAAGTCTGTCGTCCTCGCATCGTTGGGAGAAGGAGCCACTTCCCAGGGGGAGTTCCACGCGGCCATGAACTTCGCGGGCGTGTACAAGGCGCCGGTCGTCTTCTTCTGCGAGAACAACCAGTACGCGATCTCGCTCCCGACAAGGCGCCAGACCGCCTCCGAGAGCATCGCGATAAAGGCGGAGGCCTACGGCTTCGAGGGCGTCCAGATCGACGGGAACGACATCCTCGCCGTCTACAAGGCGACGAAGTCGGCGGTCGACAAGGCCCGCTCAGGCGGGGGACCGACGCTCATCGAGGCGATCACCTACAGGATTGGAGGGCACTCGACCTCGGACGACCCGTCGGTCTACAGGAGCTCCGAGGAGGTCGAGCTCTGGAAGAAGAGGGACCCGATAGCGAGGTTCACCGCCTATCTCATCAAGAAGGGGATAATCTCCGAGCAGGAGAACAAGAAGCTCGCCGAGCAGGTCGACGCCGAGATGTCGGCGGTGGTAAAGGAGAGGGAGAGGATCCCTCCGCCCGCGGCATCGACGCTCTTCACCGACGTCTTCGCCGAGATGCCCTGGCACCTACGCGAGGAGGCCGAGGAGTTCATGAGGGAGGAGGGCGAGAACGGCCCCAAGGGAGAGGAGTACGAGAAGGAGCCCGGCTCCTTTTGACAATCTCCAACATCGTCCAGACGGTAAATGAGACGCTCAGGACGGAGATGAGGAGGAACGGGAACGTCGTCCTCCTTGGCGAAGACATAGGCAAGGACGGCGGCGTCTTCAGGGCGACGGCCGGCCTCCAGAACGAGTTCGGCCAGGAGAGGGTCATCGACACGCCCATTGCCGAGGACGGCATCATAGGGATGGCGATCGGGATGTCGATGAACGGGCTCGAGCCCGTGGTGGAGATACAGTTCCTCGACTTCATCTATCCCGGGTTCAACCAGATAGTGAGCGAGCTCGCGAAGCTCAGGTACCGGTCGGGCGGCCACTTCCCCGTCCACGTGGTGATCAGGGCGCCCAGCGGGGGCGGCATCAGGGGCGGCCTCTATCACTCCCAGAGCACTGAGGCCTACTTCACCCACACGCCCGGGCTCTTCGTCGCGACGCCATCCACGCCTACGGACACGATGGGCCTCCTCCGCACTGCGATGAGGGGCTCCGACCCCGTCATGTTCCTCGAGCCGAAGCGGGTCTACCGCACCGTGAAGGAGGAGCTCCCCAAGGACGAGGAGTTTGCCATTCCTTTCGGGAAGGCGAAGGTCCTGAAGGAGGGGACGGGCATCACGCTCGTGAGCTGGGGGGCGATGGTCCACACGTGCAAGGCCGCGGTCGAGCTCGCCTCGAAGGAGAGCATCTCGGTGGAGCTCATAGACATGAGGACGCTGATGCCGTTCGACATCGAGACGGTCCTGTCTTCGGTGAGGAAGACCGGGAGGGTGGTCATCGCGCACGAGGCCACGAAGGTCTCGGGGTTCGGCGGGGAGCTGGCGGCGCAGATTGCCGAACGCGCCATCGACTCTCTGCAGGCGCCAATAGTGCGGCTCGGCGGGATTGACGCGCCCTTCCCGTACGCGCTCGAGAACATCTACCTTCCTTCTCCTGAGAGAGTGCTCAGGTCTATTAGAAAGGCCGCAAGCTACTAGGCAGACGCGATTCATAGATGGATCTCAAACTTCCCGACATCGGCGAGGGCATCGCGGAGGGCGAGATTCTGAAATGGTTGGTGAAGGAGGGAGAGGCTGTCAGAGAGGAGCAGCCGCTCGTCGAAGTGATGACCGACAAGGTCAATGTGCAGATCCCCTCCCCGAGGACAGGGAAGGTGTCCAGGATTCTTGCCAAGGAGGGGGAGACCGTAAAAGTCGGACAGGTGATAATAGTCATCGACTCGGGAGCGGAAGACCAGCCGTCCGCTTCAAAGCCCGCGGAGGCGTCGAAGCCCGGAGTGACGGTCAGCCAGCAGTTCCAGGCACCCAGGCAGGCCGGGGCCGCGTCCTCGGAGGGGGTCCTGGCGACCCCCGCTACCCGCAAGCTCGCTCGCGAGCTGGGCGTCGACGTCTCGAAGGTTCGTGGCTCTGGCTCGACTGGGAGGATAACCGAGGAGGACGTGAGGAGGGCCGCGGGGCCGGCGAGGACAAGCCCTCAGCAGACGTCTCCTGCATCACCCTCCGTAGGAAGGCCGAACGAGGAGAGGGTGCCCGTCAAGGGCTTGAGGAAGATCGTCGCGGAGCGGATGAGCAAGTCCATCCACACGACCGCCCAGGTGACCCACGTCGACGAGGCGGACATGACGGAGCTCGTGCTGCTCCGCGAGGCGTTCAAGGGGAGCGCTGAGAAGCGCGGTGTCAAGCTGACCTTCCTCCCGCTGATGATCAAGGCGGTCATCCCGGCGCTGAAGGAGTTCCCGTACGTCAACTCGACGCTCGACGAGCAGACCAACGAGATCGTCCTGAAGAAGAGCTACAACATCGGGATCGCGACGGACACCGAGAACGGGCTCGTCGTCCCGGTGGTGAAGGACGCGGACAGGAAGGACGTCTTCGAGATCGCCGCGGAGATACAGCAGCTGGCCGCGAAGGCGAGGTCGGGGCAGCTGACCCTCGACGACGTGCACGGCTCCACGTTCACGATTACGAACCAGGGGTCCGTGGGGGGCCTCTTCGCGACGCCCATCATCAACTACCCAGAGGCCGCGATTCTGGGGACCCACAAGATCTCGAAGAGGCCGCTGGTCAGGGAAGGGAAGGTCGAGATTCGAGACGTGATGTACCTGTCGTTGAGCTTCGACCACAGGATCCTCGACGGCGCCTACGCCGCGAGGTTCATGAACAAGGTCATCAGCGTGATAGAAGACCCGAAGCTGCTGCTCGCCGAGATCCTCTGAGCCCCGGTTGCGCTGGCTAGCCTTCTACTAGGGTCTCGGTGCTCCGGACGCCGGCTATCTCGTTGATGCGCTCCGAGATCTTCCGAAGCTCTGAGTAGTCAGGGGCCTCTCCGAACGCGATGATGTCGTACCGGCCGTAGCCCAAGAAGGCCTTCCTCACGCCCTTGATCTTCCTCGACTTTAGGAGGACGTCGTTCGCCTCCAGCGGGGTGGTCTTGATCAGGATGCAGGCGTTGAGCCCCACGGTCACTCCTCGACCTCCGGGAGCGTCTCCGTGAACACGATTCCGCCTAGCCTCATCGTCTTCGTCACTGCGCGAGCGAGCGCCTTCCCGTTCGCCGCCTCCACGTCAGCGACGATGTCGTAGCGGCCCAAGACTGGGAAGGCCCTCTTGATCTCGGGTATCTGCTTGAGCTTCTTCGCGAGGTCTTCCATCCTCCCTCGCTCCGTCCTTATCAGGATGCAGGCGGATATCACATGAATCGCCGTAGGGGAAAGGGTCCGTAGTGTAATAAAGGGTTCTCGGCCTCACCCATAATAAGAAGCGAGGCGTCTCCGTCGCGGATGAGCACGGGCGCCGGGGGTTCGGCAGGCCGTGGGAGGCTGCGGCGAGTGGTGGCGGTGGTTGTCGTCACGCTCGTGGTGCTGGGCGGTGTCTTCGCGTTTACACTTTACAACAACGCCCAGGCGGCCGCCACAGCGTCACAGGTCCACGGGGCGTTCGCCCGGCACCTTGTGGACTTCACCTCCGCGAACACTACCCTTCTCGTGGGCGACTTCGCACCCAACGCGACGCTTTCGTGGGTCGGCGAGACGAGAGGGCTTGGGGGGACGCCGGGTGTGACAACCGTCAGTTCTCCGAGCCTCATCAGCAACTTCTACTCTCGGTTCTTCACGAAGTTCCCGAGCTTCTCCATCAGCAACGTCACCTACGCGGTCCAGGTCGTTGGTGGTGGAGCCACTGTAAACGGAACCCTCAACCTTCTTGGCGGGGGCCAGAATGTCCAATCGATAATGGGACAGGTGGCCACAAGCGCAACGTACGCGCATGTCAACGGAGAGTGGCTCATCTCGAGCGAGACGTGGAACTTTGTCAACCTCGAGGTCCAGGCGCCGATCAGCGGCGCGTGAGCCAGGTCAGGTTACCTGGTCGTTGGGCCACATCATCTTCCGGAGTTTCTTCCCCACCTTCTCGATCTGGTGGGCTTCCAGCTTGTCCATGTACTTCTGGAATGACTTTTGGCCCTCCTTGTTGTAAACGCTGACCCACTCCTTCGCGAAGGTCCCGTCCTGGATCTCCTTGAGGTCCTTCTTCATACCCTTCTTCACCTCAGGGCCGATGGCCCGCTGCCCTCGCGTCAGGCCGCCGTATCTCGCGGTCTCGCTCACTCTGCGATACATCCCGGAGATCCCGTATTTCTGGACCAGGTCGACGATGAGCTTCAGCTACGATTCCCATCTGTTTATCTTTTTGACTTGCTTTTGACGGCCTATTAAGTCCGTTAATCGGCTGGATGTGGACTTCCTCGCCCTGCTCGCCTATTGCGCAGCCGCAGCCGGCGTGGTGGCCGCCCCGCCTCAAGGTCCCACGGTAGAGGCCGTCCTCGAGCTTCTTGCCGTTCTTCGCTTCCCAGGCCTCGATTGGCAGTCCATACTTTTGCTGGATCTTGTCCCTGTACCATTCGGGGATGACGTTGAAGCTGCAGAAGGGGATGATCCTCAGGTCAGGAGTGAGGTAGTGGATGTCGCAGCGCTGTAGGCGCTCCTCGTCCTGATTGTAATTCCAGTTGCCTCTATACCCGGAAGAGTCGTTTTTGCCGTCAGTCCCCGGTTGAAGGCCCAATAACCAGGATGCAGGCTCCAGCGGGTACATAGATGTCTCCGTTTGTCGTGTCAATCGCTGGTGTCGACACACCAATCCCAAGGCCCCGGCCTTCGCCGTTTGGTAACCCGATTGTGGCGACGAAGTTGTCCTGTCCCATGACTAACATTGTGATTGAGCCTGCAGCAAATCCGAAAACCCAAAGGTTTCCGGAAACATGATCAAACAACGTCGTTTGCGAGCCATTGCCAATCGCCAAAAATCCGACAACCGAATTCGTTTTCCCGGAAAGGATTGAGATTGGAATGTTATCTGCATTAAGATGAGGAACGAAGATTTCTCCATTTGCCAAGTCTACGACTGGCGTGTACGGGGAAGTACCGACCTCGTCCGTCGCGACCACATTGTTGGTCTCTCCGTCTATCACCGAAACCGTGTCATTCGGCCGCCCCGGGAGGCCCGATACTGGAACGTAGATGTCTCCGTTTAGAGGATTGAAGGCAGGTGTCCACGGGACAGGCCCCACTAGCACACTTGCTACAAGCGTGTTGGTGTCACCTGATACGACGGCAATGGTGTCATACATTGTGCCATTCGAGACGGGAAAGTAAAGGTCGCGAGTGATTTGGTCGAAGGCAGGAGGGAGCGGATTAGCCGCGAAGGTTATGGTTGAGACAACAGTGTTTGTGGTCCCAGATATCACCGAGGCTTCGCCCGAAAGCCGGTCGGCGACGTACATGTCGTCGTTGGTGGGATCGAAGACGGGAGTACGGGGATCAGAACCTACTCGTATCGTCGCGATAACGACGTTTGTTACTCCAGAAATTACGGAGACACTCTCTGAGCCTTCGTTCGGGACGTATACTTGCCCATTGGTCGGGTCCAGTGCAGGTGTGGTGGGGCTAGAGCCAACTTTCACCGTAGCTACTAATGAGTTAGTCGCTCCCGAGATGACGGAGATATCGTCGGAGCTATGATTAGGCACGTATAGGTCCCCATTCATTGAATCGAATAGAGGGGTTTGAGGATCAGTCCCGACAGTAATGTTCGCGAGGATACTTGCACCGATGTGGGTTGGGGAAGTAGAATTATTTAGAGAAGAGGAAATCGACGTCAGCGTCTCTGTCGATGTCGACGTAACCGTTTGCGTCACCGTTCGTACAGCTCCTAGCGAAGGCGCAAGTAGCAGACCCGAGGCGATGAGGCCCGCCGCGACAGTACCCGCGACCACAATCCATGTGCGATTCGACTCAGAATGGTTTCGATGCCCTGACAAGAACTCCAACCCAAGATAGAAGACGGGCTCAGGTTTCTAATAAGAGATGCACTGGGACTTTGCTGAAGTGATATTGAAGGATCTTCGACCGAATCCGAAATGCCACCCGCATCGGTTGCCTGGGCATCCAGGTCGTCCATTCATCAATCAATGACTTCTCACGCCGTTTCTGTGAAATGCCAGGTTCCAGTACCCGCGGTGCATGTGCCGGCTCCGAGATTGCTACTCTCGCCCGTGTCGCTGAACTGAGTACACGAGTCCGAAATTAAGCTGCCGCTAGAGTCATACATGTTCCCGTAAATGGTCATGTTGGTTCCAGTATTCCAGATGGCTTCGTCGCCTCCGCCTGATCCAAATACATTGTATTCTTCGTAGGTCCATTCGTTGACGAGGTTGTACCCCGTTGGAAACAGATTATCGGGCACGGTGTTCTCCCAACATTGTGAACTGTCGCAGACGTTAGCGAGGTCGTTACCGCTAGAGGCTACCGCCGCGTCTATGTAGAGAGAGCTGAACGCTGATGGAGAATTCGCCGGATCGACTTCGGCGGCGCTGGTCACCCCCAACTTGATCTCGAAGGTTCCACAGTTCCCCGCGCCAACATAACCCCAGTCTGTTCCGAGGTTGCTGCAACTTCCAGAGCCGTAGTAGTTCTCGTAATTGATTACCTCCAGTTCCACGTCTACGTAGTAACTAGCCTGAGTGTAATCACTCGTAAACACGAATTGCTCCCAACCCCAGCAAGCATTGGTTCCCGTCCCACATATCCCCGAAATCACCCATCTATTCGAATTCAATTGGATTGAGTATGCGCAGTTGTCTCCGCTTGATTGGTCATATTCCCGAGTGCCAGCTGAGCAGGAGCCACTGATTCCATTAACGCTGTAACCACCTCCAGTTAGGAAGCTGTCCTCGGCATGGTTGATCAGAGTTCCACTGCTCTTTCCCGCATAATCGCACGTCCCTGTGCTGGTCTCAGTGTCGCAACCTCCGACTGGAGGGCCAACGGTATGCGGTTGGCCAACATGGTACAGACAAGGTTCGCTCACCCACTCTGCACTAGGATAGGAGACCTGGAAGCAACCTGTTGTCCCTGCGCTGGTGGCCGCTACCTGATGCTTCCACATGTAACTAGAACACTGGGCACCGACAGAATCGGAATGCATCACCAAAGAACCGTGTTCGGACATTGCTGCCCCCGTGATGTTCGCGCCAGCACCCATCATGATATTGCCCGCTGATAGTATACTTCCGGCGAACGTGGTTTGAGCACCGATGAACGTGGTGCCACTAATTTCCCAAAAGACGTTGCATCCGTCGCCACCTATCATTGTAATCTGGGAGTCATTCGATAGGGTTAACCCGCCACCTATCTCGAAGACATACATGGCGTTAGCATCATGATTTGGGTTGAGCGTGAGCGTTCCTGACAATAATGCCCCCGAGGAATAGCAGTATACTCCTGGTTGGAGATCTAGTCCCGCCAAGTTCTGGCTTGCCAGTTCCACGTTGCATGAATCCTCTGAGAGTGCACCGTACGACCTTGCCAAATCGTCAGTTGCTTGATGAGCGAGCGAGTCGTCAGAGTGTATTGTACCCGTCACGTTCCCAGGCGGAAATCCTGTGATTGGGCCGGTAGAACCAAGATTTCCCGCAACTTTCGAATCACCGCTGTTATTGACTCCCAGACCAGCAACAGCCCCAAAGCCCGTGGCCGCCCCGAGAACAACCGGCTTCGGAGGCACGGATGATGCGGTTGAAGGGTAGCCAAACACGAGACTTTGGCTCGGAAGTCCTCTTGAGAGAATCAACAGAGAGAGGATGGAAAGTGTGATTGCGGCGTTCAAACCAGTTTTTGCGGTCAGCGCTTTCCGATCATAGACGACCATTAAGCAGTCACATACTCAGACGTATAGATTTCAGCGCGCCTAGTTAAAGCAGGCAGAAACTATCATCCGGTAACTAGAATCCGTATCTCTAATCACGGACCAAGGTCTCGAAGCGCTTCAGCCAGGCGACTCCGCTCTGCGTGGCGGAGTATCTCTCCAGCCCTTTCATCTTCTTGCTCTCGATCCGTCCTTTCTGTGACAGCTCTTTTACGTAGGTCTTGGCGAGAACCCTGTTCAGGTTCACGCGGATTGCAAGCTGGTTTATCGTGAGATACTCGGAAGCGAGCGCCCTGAGAATCGATGCCTGAACCTCGATGTGCGACCTTCGCTTTCCTCTGTTCTTTCGATCTTCATCCGCTGTGCCCCATGCGGAGTAGGAAAACGTCATTGGCACGAGATTGCCAATAGTCATGAGACCTATTTGCATTAACGTAGTCGCGATTATTTATGCCTTATCTAACTAATCTGGCAATTGCGCCGATTCTTCTCTCCTATTGGCGAATTGTTTCCCCTCAATATCCTCTACCCTCAAGAAATCACCCGGGGCGAATGCTTGTTCTCTTGGTCCCCATAATCGGCTACCTGCGGAATTCCTCCTCTTTGCTATGAGTCGTCATGAGAGCGAGGTCCACACAAACGGCTTTTAGCCAATCATAGAGCTGGAAATTCTAGTTCCAAGAATAGCAATTCATTGCAAGATTCGCTTTTCCCAGAGTCAACTATCTACTTGACATGATTTTGCGAATTGACTATCAGACATTTGACACGATGAGACTCTCTGATGTCAACGCGATTGTTGACGTTGCGTTAAGTGGAGACTAGTCAAACATATGCTTTTATGCGAAGGTAACGTATCATCTCACGTTCATTTTTCGTCTCCGACCTTCACTGCCCCGTTGTGTTCTCCTATCCTCCTTCCTGCCTCACCTCCGTTTTCCTTCTACCCCGCCCTGTCTCCGTTACCCCGTTACGATGGCCGATGTTATCTCGTCCATAACTGCGACTCCAAAGTTGGGAATACGAGTCTCAGATGCTGCGCTGTCTCCGGTCCCTCCCGTCGAACCCTCGATTTCTTCGGTTCGCCCCGACACTGGATCCCAATCTGCGGCTGTGAAATCCGCGCCTGATTCAGATGAAGGAATGAGTAGGCACACCCCTGAGCATGAATCCGCTATCGCCGTCGGAAGCACTTCAAAGAGCAGAGACCAATACCTTGGAATCTTTACTGCCAGAGCATCTAGAATGGCAACTGTTGACGGAAATTTCAGGTTTCGAATATTGCAGTCTGCGTTCGAGAAAGCAGCTGGTTTCCATCTACGGGTGGGCAGGGTATACAGCATCAAGGGTAGAATCGAAGGCGTCGGGAGCTTCGATGCGATGCACATCGGAGCAAAGAGAAAATGTATCTTCTTGTATGCTCCCTTCGAGTACAGGCAGAATCTCAAGGCTCGCGAAAGCTACAAGATCGTACTCATCTCCATCGAGCAAAGAAAGTCATTCAGAGTTGAGACCATCCGTGGTTGGCCTCAGCTGACCTTTAGACAAGCTGCGTTGGAATCGGCCGGCTTGCCTCACGAGCGCTTTTCGAAAGACAGGAGAGGAATACTAGAACTGGGAATACGAAGCCTTTCCGCGTCTGAGAACCTGACAAGGAAAGTCTTCGGGGAAATGCAGCTCAATAGAGAGAGCAAAATTGTTCACCTCCGTGTAGGCAAGCTCGGGGGAAAGCAGGGGGATTTGTTTGAACTGCTGACTGTCAGGGCATATTCCCAAGAACAGTTCATCAAAGACTTCAATAGTCATAGACAGGAAGACATGAAAAATGCTAGACTGAGCTTCCGAGAAAATACGTTGGGCCTAAAGGTCGATGGCCACTTTTTCCCCTTCAAAGATTCTCATCTGGATTCTTACAGCCTCGAAGTACTTCTGGTTGCACGGTTTCAAGAGGGAAAAAGGCAATTCAGGTTCTGGTTCGATGGCGAACATTCGAGGGCAGCGTATGACGGGACCGGAAAAATCAGCAGATTCATCGCAACTCGAGATCGTTTGAAGTTTGTCTTCGTCCCCAAGGAAAGAGAAGTGACTGCGGCGAGAGCCTCTCTTCGTCAGGAAATTGAGCAGTTCAAGACTGGCCTGATTATCGACAAGGTGAGGCTGCTTTCGAAGGAAGAGGGGACGGAGAATCGCTTTTCGTTTGAGGTGGATTCGTCGGTGCAGAATCACGTAAACTCCCGTCTTTCGCATGCCGAAAGCAAATACGAAATAATCGCTGAGAAAGGCAAGGTGGCCGAGGAGATTAACCCCGCTATTTTGTCTCATGCTGGCTGGATAGAGGTGCGGAGACATCCCAGCTCAGAAGGCCAATGGCAGATGGGGTCGACGTATCCTGGTCCAGACAGCTTGATGCGGCGAGAATCCTCGAGCGACTTGTATTTCTTCGAGCACAAGTGGTGGACTTACCTAGAACCGGCCTTCAAACAAGCAAGCATCCAGTTGGGGCAGTACAAGAATTACGATATTGGGCCGGAAACTCGAAAGGTCAAGGGGGCCTATGCGGCCTTACTCGATTGGGATTGTGCGAACTCGACAGGCGAGCTACACCTTCGAAAAGTGTGGCCAAAGGAATAGCGCGTCTTTGGCTAGAGAGCTTCTGAAGAATTACGTCACTTGGTCGTTGGGCCACATCATCTTCCGCAGCTTCCTGCCCACGACCTCGATTTGGTGTTTGTCCAATTCAGCCATGTACTTGCCGAAGCTCTTCTCCCCCTCCTTCTCGTAGACGCTGACCCATTCCTTCGCGAACTTGCCGCTCTGTATCTCCTTGAGGACCTTCTTCATGTTCTTCTTGACCTCGGGTCCGATGGCAACTTGCCCCCTAGTCAGACCACCATATCTCGCGGTTTCGCTAACTCTGCGATACATGCCTGCAATCCCGTATTTTTGCATCAAGTCCACGATGAGCTTGAGTTCGTGCAGGACTTCGAAGTAAGCCCCTTCAGGGGAATAACCTGCTTCGACCAAAGTCTCGAATGCGCTCAAGATCATCCGGTGCGACCCGCCGCAGAGATCGACTTGTTCTCCGAACCAATCCGTCTCGGTCTCCTCCCGGAAGGTCGTCTCCAGAACGCCAGCCCTCGTCGTCCCGACGCCCTTCGCCATCCCCAGTATTCTGTCCCAAGCTCTTCCAGTTGCGTCTTGGTAGACCGCAACGAGCGCCGGTGTGCCAAAGTTTTCAAGGTAAAGCTCTCTCACTCTCTGCCCTGGTGCTTTTGGAGCGAGCATGATTACGTCGACGTTTTTTGGGGGAACTATCCACTTCCAATGGATTGCTGCGCCATGCGAGAAGGAGAGAGCCATGTCCTTCTTCAGATACGGACGAATCTCTTCCTTGAAGGTGCGGGCTTGTTGCATATCAGGAATCAGCACATGGACCAAATCCGCCGCCTTCACCGCGTCGGGGACGGTCATGACCTTGTGGCCCTCCTTCTTGGCCTTGGCCCAGCTCTTCCCTCCCTCGCGCAGCCCCACGACCACCTTTAGCCCTGAGTCCCTCAGGTTGCTCGCCTGGGCCGCTCCTTGGATACCGTAGCCGATGACAGCGATCGTTTCGCCCTTTATCGGCCCCAAACTGACGTCGTCGTCGTGCCACATCCTTGCCATGTTTTCCGGAGGCGCCGTCCGCGCCACATGATATAAGTTTGGGAGATGGCTGGCGACTTGGCTCTGACGCGACTCATTGGCGTTAATATTTATCTGCGGACTGTCTCCACTGGTGACCAATGAAGATGGGCGAGACTTGGGCGACTGTGCGCTTGCAAGGCGAGAAGGGCAACGAGGATGTCGAGATGCTGGTTGACACCGGCGCCCTCTACACGAAGATTTCGCCTTCGCTCGCCAGAAGGTTAGGAATCGTTCCCAACGAGGTAATCCGCGTCAAGCTCGCAGACGGCAGTGTCAAGGAGGCCGGCCTCGCTGACGCCAGAGTCGAATATGGGTCATCCAGAAGAGCGATTCCCGTAATGGTGGGGCCGGGAGACGAACTCCTGCTCGGAGTGACCACGTTGGAGACGCTGCGTCTGAAGGTCAACCCGGTAACTTGCTCACTGGAGCCGGTGATGGCCAACCTGTTCAGGTCTTCTGCCGAACTGGCCATCGTCGCGCAATTACGCTTATAAAACTCCGGAGCCGGCTTCAGGTCAGATTCTATTGCAAAGTGTAACAAAGGGGCACCCGGCCAAACTCACCGCGGGCATCGAGAGGACCCCCCAGCGGGCGATGCTGCGCGCCATCGGCTTGACCGACGAGGACTTTGACAAGCCCATCATCGGCATCGCTAACACATGGATCGAGGCCCAGCCCTGCAACTATAACCTAAGGGAACTTGCCAACGAGGTGAAGAGGGGCGTGAGAGACGCAGGAGGCACGCCCTTGGAGTTCAATAGCATCGCAATCAACGACGCAATGGCGATGGGGCACGAGGGGATGAAGGCCTCGCTAATCAGCCGCGAGGTCATCGCCGACTCGATTGAGCTCTGTGCTGCCGGATATCAGTTCGACGGGCTGGTTACGATAGGCGGCTGCGACAAGACCCAGCCAGCCTCCGCGATGGCCTTGGCGCGCGTCAACATACCCGGAGTCTACCTCTACGGTGGGAGCATCCCGCCCGGAGAGTTCAACGGGAAGGAGGTCACGATCCAAGACGTCTTCGAGGCGATGGGGCAGGTTTCGAGGGGGACAATGACGGTCCAACAGCTCAAGGACCTGGAGTGCAACGCCTGCCCCACCTATGGTGCCTGCGGCGGGATGTTCACCGCAAACACGATGGCATCAGCCCTCGAAGCGATCGGACTCACCGTCCCCGACAGCGCCGCTCCGGTGGCACCGAGCGAGCAGAGGAAGAAGATTGCTTACGAGAGCGGATGGGGCGTGATGAAGGCGCTCGATAGCAACACTCGCCCGCGCGACATCCTTACGAAGAACGCGTTCGAGAACGCAATCGCCGTTGTCGCAGGAATGGGCGGTTCCACCAACGCGGTGCTCCACCTGCTAGCAATCGCATATGAGGCAGGAGTGAAGCTGACCTACGAAGACATCGAAAGGGTCGGCGTCAACGTGCCAGAGCTCGCGGACCTGCGCCCGGCAGGCAAGTACGTGATGTCGGACGTCGACAGAGTGGGGGGCGTCAAGCTGGTCATGAGGCAGCTCCTCGATGCAGGCTTGCTCCACGGCGACGCGCGGACCGTCACGGGCGAGAGCCTCGCGGAGAGGCTGAATGGCGTCAAGCTCCCATCCGGCCAGGACGTCATCCACCCCATATCGAACCCGGTTAGAAAGTCCGGGGGGTTCGCCGTCCTCAGAGGGAACCTGGCCACCGAGGGCGGCGTGCTCAAGACCGCAGGTTCCACGAAGAACGCCCATCGGGGACCGGCGAGAGTCTTCGAGAGGGAGGAGGATGCGCGTCAAGCGATAATCGAGAAGAAGATCAACCCGGGCGACGTTGTCGTCGTCCGCTACGAGGGGCCGAAGGGCGGGCCAGGCATGCGCGAGATGCTCGTCGTCACCGCCGCGTTGGTGGGACAGGGTTTGAAGGACTCGGTAGCGCTTCTTACCGACGGGAGGTTCTCCGGAGCCACCCACGGATTCATGATCGGGCACATCGCGCCTGAAGCACAGGTCGGCGGAACAATAGGACTCCTGAAGGACGGCGACATCATCTCCATCGACGTCGCCAAGAGGTCTCTCAACGTCGAGGTCTCCGACCAAGAGCTAGCGGAGAGGAGGAAGACCTGGAAGCCCCGACCGATCAAGTACAAGCACGGAGTCTTTGCAAAGTACGCGGAGCTCGTCACGTCCTCGTCAAAGGGGGCCGTCTGCATGGTGCCTGGCGAGACTTCGGCCTTCTGACCTAAGGGAAACGTAGTTAGGTAAGCGACGGAGAAGGCGGTTGAAGTTTTCAGTTGCCCGGCACCCCTGAGGCGAGTCTCACCGAGAACCAGCCAAGTGGTGACCAGGGCAACGTCTTCCAGAGGCTCTTCTCCCCGCCCCTCCTGAAGGCGCTCGAGGAGAGGGGGTTCAGCAACCCCACAGACCCGCAGTCGAAGATGGTCCCCCTCGTCGCGGACGGCCGCAACGCGCTGCTGATGGCTCCGACGGGGACCGGGAAGACGGAGGCTGCGTTCCTGCCCATACTCGACAAGATGATCAGGAACGGCCTCGCCCGGACGGGCGGGATCAAGCTCCTCTACATCACGCCGCTCAGGGCGCTCAACAGGGACATGCTCGAGAGGATGCAATGGTGGTGCAAGAGGTTCGACGTCAGGCTGGGGGTGAGGCACGGCGACACCGGCGCTCAGGAGAGGGCAGGCCAGAGCATGGTGCCGCCCGACATAATGATCACGACGCCTGAGACGCTACAGGCACTCCTCACTGGAAGGAGGATAAAGGACGGTCTGATGAAGCTGAAGTGGGTCGTCGTCGACGAGATCCACGAGCTGGCCGAGGACAAGCGAGGAAGCCAGCTCTCGATAGCGCTCGAGCGGCTGAAGCGTGTGGTCGGGAAGGAGATCCAAATGATCGGGCTCTCGGCGACGATCGGCTCCCCCGAGACGATATCCAGGTTCCTCGTAGGAGAGGGAAGGGAGTGCGAGATAGTCAGGGTGCCCGTGGAGAAGATGCTCCAGCTCCAGGTGGTGAGGCCGAAGGCGACGGGGGAGGACATCGCGCTCGCCGACAGCATCTTCACGTTCCCCGAGGTGGCGGCTAGGCTCAGGACCATTCGGGACACTGTCGACCAGAACAGGTCGACGCTGATATTCACGAACACCAGGTCAGAGGCGGAGGCGCTCGCGAACAGGTTCAGGGTCTGGAACGAGAGGCTGCCCATAGGCATCCACCACAGCTCTCTGTCGAGGGCCACTCGCGAGGCGACCGAGAGGAACCTCAGGGAGGGGAAGCTGTCCGGCGTAATCTGCACGAGCAGTCTCGAGCTCGGCATCGACATCGGCTTCCTCGACTGCGTCATACAGTACAACTCCCCTCGTCAGGTCACGAGGCTCATCCAGCGCATCGGGAGGGCTGGCCACTCCATAGGACAGATATCGAAGGGGATGATAATCACGCAGGACTCGGACGACACGCTCGAGGCCATGGTCCTCTGCAGGAAATCCCTCCACGGCGAGCTCGAGCCGCTCCTCCCCTTCCGGAACGCCGCCGACCCCGCGATACACCAGATAGCAGGACTCCTCATCGAGAGCAGCTCGTGGAAGCTCGACGACCTGTACTCCCTCCTGAGGAAGACCTACGCGTACTCGACCCTCAGCATCGAGACGATGGGCAAGTACCTGGTCTACATGCGCGACAGGTACCCGCGCCTGCTCTTCTTCACCGAGAACGACGGGATCGTCAAGCGCGCCAAGGACTTCAAGCCGCTCTTCGAATACTACTTCGAGAACCTCTCGATGATCCCCGACGAGAAGCAGTACGTCGTGATCGCCGAGGGCGACCGGGCGATCGGTGTCCTGGACGAGGCCTTCGTGTCCGAGTACGGGCAGATCGGCGTGAAGTTCGTCGAGGCGGGGAGGTGCTGGAAGATATTAGAGATATACGAGAACAAGGTCTACGTCGCTCCAGAGGAGGACCCGACCGGAGCGGTCCCGAGCTGGGTCGGCGACGAGATCCCCGTCCCGCTCCCGGTCGCCCTCGAGGTCGGGTCGATAAGGAGGGAGTATGCAGAGGCCCTCGGCAGCGAGGGGAGAGGGGAGAAGTCGGTAGTCGCGTCCCTCCGCGAGCGCTACCCCGTGGACGAAGGGGCGATCCTCGAGTCATTGAGCGAGGTGAAGGAGCAGACGTCCCTGGGCCTCGCCGTTCCTTCGGACAGGCTCATCACCATAGAGAAATGGGATAAGTTCGTGGTGATACAAGCGACGTTCGGGCACAAGGTGAACAGGCTCCTCGCCCGCGTGGTCGCCCACATCATCTCCGAGCGGATGGGACAGTCGGTGGCCGTCCACCAAGACCCCTACAGGATCATCTTGGAGGTCGAGTCGTCGCCCAAGCTGGTGGAGAGCGTCATCCGCGACCTCTACGGGAAGGACATCAAGGAGCTCGCGCGGGCGGCCGTGGAGCGGTCGGGGATATTCAAGCGACGCCTCATCCACGTCGCGAAGAAGTGCGGAGCCATCGCGAGGGAGGCGGACTACGCGAGCGTCTCGATCTCGGGGCTCATGGAGGCGCTGAGGGGGACGCCCGTCTACGACGAGGCGCTCAGCGTCATCTTCCACGACGACTTTGACACCGAGGCCGCGGAGTCAATCATCTCGCAGATCGCCCGCAAGGAAATCGGCATAGTGATCTTGGAGCCAGAGGCAGGGCCCTCGCCCATCGCGAGGATCGGCCTGGAGGAAGTGAGCAGGAGGGGCGAGATTGTCTCGCCCGAGAGGCTCAGGGCGATAATCCGCCAGTCCACCGAGGCGAGGATTCGCGAGAGCTTCCTGGTCGCGGCCTGCACCAACTGCTGGGAGTACGTCGAGCTCAGGAGGGTGGGCGACGGCTCACCCGAGAGGTGCCCCCGGTGCGGGAGGAAGGACACGATAGGCTACACCACCGAGTCCTACGAGGCGGTCTTCGGCGCGACGCTCAAGGCGAGGAGTAGGCTCCAGATGCACGGCAAGGCCCAGAAGGTGCTAGAGGCGTTGAAGAAGTCGACGCAGGTCAAGAACGAGTTCGGGGACGACGCGCTCTTCGTTATCGCGGGGAGGGGCATCAGGCTCTCGGAGGCCCCTAACCTGCTGAAGAAGAGGAAGGAGACCGGCCAAGACCTCATCGACTGCGTGATAGAGGGCGAGCGGGAGGCTCTGAGGCGTAGGTACTTCGTAAGCTGACACGAAGTCGCTTGAACCGAAATATGCGGTTAAATATCACCAGCGGGTATTCCCGAGTAAGAAATGGCCGAGAAGATTCCCGGTTGGCTTGAGAGGGTGCTGCTGCCCCAGATAAGCGAGCTGAAGGGAGAGATCAAGGCGACGAACGCGAAAATCGATGGGGAGTTCAAGGTCGTCCACACAGAGATAAGGAGATTGGACCAAAAAATCGAAGGCGTGAACCTTAACCTCGGTCAGAGGATTGATGGTGTGGAGAAAGGGCTTGGTCAGCGGATCGACGGCGTGGAGAAAGGGCTTGGTGGCGTGGAGAAAGGGCTTGGTCAGAGAGTGGACGGCTTGGAGCAAAAGCTGGGTCAAAGGATTGATGGCTTGGAGCAAAAACTCGGTCAGAGGATTGATAATGTTGAGCAGAAACTTGTCCAAAGAATCGACGGCTTCGAGCAAGCCCTGGGCCAGAAGATAGACGGCGTGGACAAGAAGGTTGACGGCTTGGACAAGCGCATGGACGTGACGCAGCGTCTCACGGTCGTCGAAGGGAAGGTCCACGAACTCGAATCTAGAAGGTAAGACGATTACGCAATATCCTTCCTTGACGCAGTGCCTGTAATCCTACTGTTTGCCGCTTCCGGCCTTCGACTGTGTCCCCTGAGCGAGTATCAGCGTCATCAACGACCTCTCGTCTATCTCTGCCCTCGTCCTCCACCCGATGCGGACGAGGTCCTTGTCGTCCTGGTCGATGTACCCCCGCTTGATGTATCTGTCGATCGAGTAGTCTATCCTCCAGCGCGGGAACTTTGTCTTGAGGAAGCTCTCGAGCTCCTTCCTAGAGATTCTCCCCTGCTTGGAGTTGACCAGGGCTATGGTGGCCGCGAGGACAGCGAGGTCGTCGATCCTGAACCCCGCGGTCTCCGCCTCGGTCAGAGTCGGAGGGTCCCTGAACCTGAGCAGGAAGCGCGTGGAGTCGTCGGTGCCCTCCGGGCCGGGCACCAGGTGGACCTCGAGGCCGAGGGGCTTCAGGTCGTTCGAAAGGACATCTAGTATCTTCTTGTAGTCTTTACCGAGGTACCTTCGCATCTCCCATCCCTTGACGCCGGGGTTTCTTCCGCGCTGGAGTATCAAGACCTGGAAGGCCTTCCTGGTCTTGCGGTCGAGCGATGCCCTCTCTGCGGCGGCCTCGTGCGGAGGGCTGGCAGCGTCGGGCGGGCTCGCTACGTCGCTCATCTGACTACGATCGCCACCGATTTCGTCTCGTCGTCCGGCTTCCCTTCGATCACCGAGATGAAGATCTGCTCGGTGAGCGGGTCGGTCCTCAGCGTGGCCCTCCCCTCGGTGACCACGAACGCTATGAGATATCCCCGCAAGGCCGTCTCCTCGGGGTCCTTCCCCTTTATGAAACCGCGGTAGTCTATCTCCTTGCCGTCGCACCTCTCCACCAGTTCCTTGGTGATCGCGTTGATCCTGGTCTGGAACTCCTCCTTCGTGAAGATGCTCAACGACTCGAGCTCCTCGAGCCCTATCATCCCGGTCGGCTCCCCGTAGTTCCCGAACTGTTCCTTGAACCTCTCGCTGAATGGTACGAGCTCCCGCCAGTAGACGAAGGCCTTCTCGAGGCCGCGCGGGGTGAGCTGGTCGAGCTGCGCGATGGGGTGCCAGCACTTTGCGAAGCTCTCCGCGAGCTCCTCCTTGGTGATGAGCGTTATCTTGAGCTCGAGGAGCAGAGGGTCGATGTAGAGCGCGGAGGCCCTGTGTTTAATGTACAGATCTTGTAACTTTACTATCGCAACAAGTTGTTGCATCGCCTCTGAATCCTTCAGCATCACGTCAATTACATTCCACTCGGGCAGGTGCCTCTTTAGGACCAAGAGCTTCTCCTTGATGTCCACCTCGAAGGGGTTAACGCTGCTCGACTGGATATTGCGGCATAATTCAATCAAGCGCAATATATCTTCAAGTTTCTTGTCGCTTGAGTCCTTTCTACTCTCTCTATTCGGAGTTCCCTCCCGAGTTGCCATCTCATATCGCCCTAATGATGAGCCGCGCTTACCGACTTGTATTATAAGCTTGGCACGAAGATAATGCCCACGGAGAACTCTACAGGTCCAACAGTGCCTTCGATCTTTCTATCACTCGTCTCCTTTCCTTTCTCTCTCTTTTCAACATCTTCTCGAACTGACGTACCTGTTCACATTTCTGAGGAGTTCGAAACGGCCCAACCTCTTTGATTATCTTGGCAACTCCTTCGGTGTCGGTAATTTTGGCTACGTAACACGCATGCCCATCCCGCGAGACTTTGCACCTCACTCCCAACCCTACAACGCTCCTTGCAAAGACATCCAACGGTTCCCTGTGCTTCTGAGTGACAGCCAGTTGAGGGCCAGATTTACCGTCCATACCCCTCGAGTAGATGTTACCTTCAGTGTCAATCCAAGCCCTTATCTCCTTCTTTGTCATGTTGCTGCTGTCTATCTCGGTGAATCTGTTCTTCACTTCGTCCTCGGATTTGCCTTTCGCGGGCCCGATGGAAACAGCAGGAACGCGTCTCGTGCGATAGTCAGACTCGTGCGAACTCTGCACGTATCCGACCTCGATGTAAGACTCGATAGCCTTCATGTGAACTATCCGGGGATGGTTGGTCGAATAGTCCCCGAAGTGCAGACTGAAAGATTCGGATTCTTGGGCGATTCGGATGTTCCCGCGTCTTGTGCCTTCTATTATGCTTCCTTCAAGAATAGGTCCTTGCCCGCGAGCGCTGAGCTTGGGATTCTTGATCACTGCGACCAAATTCTCGACTTTCATGTTGACTATGCCATCGGAATAGGAGAGCGTGATATTTCGAAAGGCTTTCGGCTTGTGCTGGTTGAAGTTCGCTACAAAATGCGGTACGCCAAATTTCCTGAGAGACAATATTCGGAATGACTCGCGCGGAGCTGGATTCAGATGAGAGACGTTGAGGTGGGGATCTGCGTAGCTTGCACTTGTGTAAAGACGGAGTTCTTTCTCTGGCGCTGAAGTTCTTGCTACTCGAGCCTCAATGATGTCTTCTCTTCCAAAGTTGTAAAGGCGTTCACGTAGGCGGAGGTAATGAGAAGGACCTCCCTTGGTTTCATAGACGACAAATTGGTCGAGATTGGTCACACCTTCATTCCGACTAGTTGAGAGGTGAGACTCGCATTTCAGCTTGGATTGCACTACAAATCAAGATTGCGCTAGGATATCTGCACCCACCCTCAGCTTAGTTCGAGGCAATTGCCTTTCGAGCTTCTTGTCGTTCTTAGCTATCTACACCTCAATCGGGAGCCGCACTTTTGGTGAATCTTGTCGCGGTGCCACTCGTGTATTACCTTGAACAAGCAGAAGAGTGCGATGCTGAGGTGAGGCTACGGGCTTGTTCGTGTAGCCACAACTCGGAAATGTAGTATGTCTTCTTGCCCCCAAGAGTCTCCCGCCGCTACCGTGTACTCTCCAGGTTGGAACAACGCGAAACGCGAGTCGGGATGGGTCAGCACTCCCCATGATCCAAAATAGCTGTCGATGTAGGAAGCAGATTCGGAAAAAATGACTTGCTTCTCACCAAGAGTTGTGGTAGCAAGTGCGACAGTTACATTATCGCTGCGCACTTCAAACGAGTAGTTCTGGACAGGAATGCTATTTGCGCAGTAAGGGTATGCCTGCCACAATGCGAGCGGCTGCCCTTGAGACATGTTATCGGCCTCATAGTTTCCCTGAATAACTTCGAACCAAAACGGAAGAGTCGTGGGACACGGCCCCAGCGAATAAAGATTTGAAGTCGGAGAAGTAAGGTTGTTAGTCGAAGGAAGTATGTTGAAGAGATACACCCCAATCGTCACGTTATCTCCCTCTTGAAGACTTGAAGGTTTAGCGGTCAAAGTGAAATTGAGTCCCAAATCTGTATCTATGGAACTGGATTTGGCTAGGGAGGGTTCGTTACTCTTAGCAGGTGAGAAGTACGACTCCAATTCGAACGCAAAAAGTGCCGAGAGTAGTATTGCTAGGACTACCCCAGTGAGGAGTTGTCGTCGATATTCTGACATCACTTTAGAAACGTTCGCGGACGAGTATATTGCTATGGTTTAGAAATCCTCTCCGCGAATAATTCAAACGTGTTATGTATTCCTTCTCTTCAGAGGACTTCGAGCGCCTCTTCGAAAGGCAAAATACCCGCGTCGACAATTAACCCGATGATTGCCCACGGCAAACGATGCTATTTCGGGAACTACTCTCAAGGTCTATCGCCATGTTTACAGACGTGGTCCGATTCGTCTTTCCGACATTCATCGAAACCTCGGACTCAGCTCACCATCTGTTGCGGAATATCACGTTCAAAAGCTCTTACGGTTTGGCCTGATTCAGGAGACACGTGATGGTTACGTGGCGGACCGTTTGGTTTTCGAGAACATGATACGATTCCGGCGAATGGTCATTCCATTGTCCGGCACTTTTTCCGCGTTTTTCGGAGCCGCGCTCGTCTTCCTGCTTACGATCCTTCGACCGCCGGTCCCGGCAATCTCTTACTACATATTTCCCTTAATCGTAATCTTCATAGGGTTCGTAATATTTCTTTACCAAACGATTTCGGCCTTTCAAGAAACTCCTGCTTAAGGCGATTTTTAATCGAGATCCATATGGATGCTTTGTTCAGTGGTCACTCCTAGCACGTCGTTTCGTACTCACTGTCTCCATACATGGCATAGAATGTGGTTGACGAGGCCCAAGAGCTAGGATAAGAGTTGTCATCACTGTCGCAAGGCGTGTACGCGGAATCGCCTTGCGTGGGGTTGCTACCATAGTTTGTTACGGTCGATGAGTCGAAGCCATACGCGGTGTAGCTTGAGTCGTATGCGTCCGCGGAGATGCCCATCGAAGCAGAGGCTTGGGCGTAGTTATTGAAATATGGCCATTGCGCCGTTTGCGGTTGAGGTGGCGTTCCCGAGTCCGTGTGGTAGCTGGGGGCCTCGGACTCCACATAGGACCAATCATAGTTGAGGTCCATGTTGTAGTTGCCGGTCGTCAAGCTGCAACTCGAACTCGACAGGTCGTCAATCTCTGCCCAATAGAGGTAGTTTAGGCCACTAACATCCTTCTCCAGGTAGCTCTCGACGTTGTCGCCTGCGTTGACACACGAATCCATTGAATATTGATCGAAGACATTGTCGGTTGAGATTCCACCTACATGGAAGAAGGCATACCAGAATCCGTAGGTATAGCCGTAGTGACTCCATGCACCGGCATCGTTGATGACATAGCCGTCTTGCGACCAATTGTTGTCCGATGCGCCCTGCGCATCACCCTCACCGACCCATGTGGAAACTATGCAGCATTGTGTGCTGTTAACAGTGCCCACAAATCCATTTGAAGAAGAGTCGGATACATAGGGGACGTCCACATAGGAGGCGACTGCATATGCTGTCTACTTTACCTCATATCCAGACCAGCAGTAACTGCACTTCCAATATGAAACAGGTTCGCGC
Organism: uncultured Nitrososphaerota archaeon; assembly: GCA_963838925.1. Classification (GTDB taxonomy): domain Archaea; phylum Thermoproteota; class Nitrososphaeria; order Nitrososphaerales; family Gagatemarchaeaceae; genus Gagatemarchaeum. The sequence goes on along the minus strand of CAWISW010000003.1, from coordinate 471,661 downwards.
GCAGTGTCCATGACAAGCGCCACCTTCATGGTCGAATTGTCGACATAGAAAGTCGCCTGCCTCTCTGACGAAAATGAATCTGCGCTGTGACTTGGATAGTAGAAAGTGGGGAGGTAGTAGCATTCCTTAGAGTTAGATGTCACTGTGTCGGGTTCCTTTGTCGTGGTCAGGTTGAGAATAGTTGAACTTGACACAAAAATAGGGCCGCAGAAGAGCGGAGCCCCGCCAGATTGCACACTCAGACCTGAAATCGCAGAGTAGCTACCGACGTAGACGTTTGAGGATTCCGCGGCAACCATAGAGCTTGCCGCCCGAGTTGCATCATATCTCGAAGTTGGTGTGTGGGAGCTCGTCGAAGTTGTTGCGCCAATTGGTTGAGTTCGAGCCGCGACCAGCAAAAGCAATACCGATATCGTTAACGCAGTTCTCATCGCATGCGCCGAGACCGAGCTTTTCTTTGTTTTTGAGGATCTTAGGAAGATTATCGACCGCGTCGAGTGCGCAATTGGCATCATTGGCGCTTAAAGGCAATTGTCAACTAGTTAAGGCAGGCAGAAACTATCATCCGGTATCTATAATCCGTATCTCGGATTACTTGCCAAGGTCTCGAAGCGCTTCAACCATGCGACTCCGTTCTGAGAGGCCGAGTACCTAGCGAGCCCTTTTGTCTTCTTGCTTTCGACCCGCCCTTTCTGAGACAGTTCCTTGACATAGTTCTTAGCAAGGACTCTGTTCAGGTTCACACGGATCGCGAGCTGGTTTATCGTGAGATACTCGGAAACGAGCGCTCTGAGAATCGCGGCTTCGACCTCGATATGCGACCTTCGCTTTCCTCCGCTCTTTTGGTCTCGACCAACCGCGCCCCATCCTGAGTAAGCAGACGTCATTGGCACCAAGTTGCCAATAGTCATATCGCCCTATTCGCATTAACATCGTCGCGATTATTTACGCCTTATCTAACTAATTCGGCAAATTCGCTCATTCTTGCTACTTCGCTGAAATAAGATTCCGATTCTTCCGCCTAGACGCCCAAAGATTGCCTTGACCCTAGCCTGGCCAACGGAAAGTCCCTCGGCGAGGTTCGTTCTTTCCTGTCTAGGCTCCGGAAATCGGCTGGATGTGGACTCTCTCGCCCTGCTCGCCGACGGCGCATCCGCAGCCGGCGTGGTTCCCGCCGCGCCTCAGGGTTCCACGGGAGAGCCCGTCCTCGAGCTTCTTGTCGCGAGCCCTATCTTCTGCTGCCGGAATACTCCTTCACCTGGGACGAGCCGTGGACAGACTGGACAGTGATCACGTGGGCGGTCCTGTCCGCCACGGAGATTATCGACGGCGTGATGACGATGTGCTGCGAGTTGGGGTTCCTCTTCCCCTGAGCGAGGATCATCTTGAAGATCGCCTCCCTGTTGCGCGGGTCCATGTGGATGTCGAACTCGTCCATGGCCCTCAGCGGAGAGATGATCCTGCTCTGGAGCGACAACATGAACGCGACCAGCGCGACCGACCTCTCGCCTCCGCTCTGCGTGTAAGGGTCGAGGATCGCCGGCTCAGCGCCCTTGAAGCCGACGAGGAGCTGAAGCCCGGCCTCGGCGACGGAGCCTCCCTCGTCCAGCCTGATGGCGCCCGTCGCCCCGACCGTCGAGAGAACCTGCTTGTAGATGGGCGCGACCTCGTCGATGAGGCTCTGGACGGCGTTCTTCCACGCCTTCTTCCTCTCCTCGAGCTCTAGCAGCATCAGCTTCTTGTTGCCTTGGAGCTCCTCGAGCTTGCCCTTCAGGCCCTCGAGGTTCCCCGTGTAGTCCCTGTAGATCTTCTCGGCGTCGTCGGGGAGGTCCTGAAGCTTCTGCAGCTGGGCCGAGACGAGCTTCAGCTCCTCGGAGACCTCGTAGGGCGCGCGCTGCGTCACTATCCTCTCGCCCGCCCTCTCCAGGTCGGGCTTCATGGCGTCGAGCTCTCCCCTGACCTCCCTCTCCGACCTCTCCAGCTCCCTGATCTCGGACTCGGTGACCTTGGTCCTGTACTCGAGGACCTCGAACCTCACGCGCTGGGCGATGTAATCGTCGGTGACCTTCCTTATCGCGTCCTCGACGCCGCTCACTTCCGCCTGCAGAGACGAGACCTCCCTGTCGAGCTCGGTCTTCTTGCGTCCGGCCTCCTCGGAGTCGCTGCCAGACTTCTTCGATGCGAACTCGATGAACTCCTTGATGCGCTTCGACCTGCGCGAGTCCAGCGCGTTGGGGCTGCCCACCAGTTCCTCGAGGTCCTTCGTTAGCGTCTCGAGCTCGTCGTGGAGCCCCTTCATCGCCTCGCGGGCGGACTCGCGTCCGGAGCGGTCCCTCTCTGCCCTGATGAGAGCCCCGTAGAGCTTCCTGACCTCGACCTGCCTCTCGCCCAGGGCCTTGCGGTGCCCCTCCGCCTCGCCCCCGGCCTTCTTCTGCTGCTCCCTCAGGTCGGCGAGCGACTCGCGCTTTGCCTCCAGCCTCTCTGCCATCGAGGAAAGCGAACGGGAGAGCTTCCCCTCCTGCGCCCAGAGCAGCTCCCTCTCGAGGAGGGTCCTGTGCTCCTCGAGCCTCTTCTTCTCAAGGTACCTGTCGTAGATCTGCTTCCAGTACTCTATCGTCTGGTTGGCGTTGTCGATGAGCTGGACGAGCGAGCCCTCCTCGCTCACCATGCTGTTGAGGTCCGCCTCCGCGGCGAGGATCCTCTCCCTGTACTCGCGGAAGCCCACCGCCTCCTCCACCATGACGAGCCGCTGCTCCTGCGAGATCGCGCCCAGCTCCTCGATCATCCCCTGGTGCATGATGATCAGTAGGTTGTCGGGGTTTATCCCGAACTCGCGAAGGAGCCTCACGACCTCGCTCTTGTCTATCTCCTTGTAGTCGGCCTCGTACCAGTAGGAGCCGTCCTTCCGAAGGTAGCGGGAGAGCATGAAGGTGTCGGCCTTTGAGTATGGGATGGGCCTCTTCCCTTCCCTGACCCGGTTGTCGAAGATTAGGGAGACCCTTGCGATGTCCTTGCCCCTCCTGATGAGGTCGCTCAGCTTCCTCGAGCGCTCGGTGTAGGCCTGCCCGAAGGCCACGGATATGGCGAGCAGGATGGACGACTTGCCCGCCCCGTTGGGACCGACGATGAGGTTGAGGCCCTGGTTGAGCGGGATCCGGGCGTACTCGTAGCTCATGAAGTTCTCGAGGATTATCTCCTTGATGGGCGGGGAAAACGCCTTCTCTTGCTCAGTCGACAGCTCTTCAAAAGGTCCGGACAAGGTACGCTAAACTTCCCAAAGCCCGATGGTATTTTAGGCCTGTGGTATGAAAACGGCCGAAAAACCGCGGTAATTCGGGCGCGTCGAGGACTTCCTGCGATTACCTTTTGAACATGCTCGAAGGGCCTCCCTCCGTCTTGGTCCTCGCAGCGAAGGTCTTTGTCGTGAAGGAGGAGCGGAACCTCCCGCTCGTCGCATCGAAGCTGAAGGACTTCAAGCTCGAGCAGGAGGTCAGGATCGAAGGCGACAGCTTCAACCTCCTCTCCGAGATCACCGACCTGGACATCTCCAAGGAGGGCCTCGAGGGGACGTTCTCCTTCGACACCGTGTTCCAGGTAAACCAGCACGGCAAGTCCGTGCCCATGGTCAGGACTTACGAAGCGCCGTTCTCGTTCGACCTCTTCGGGAAGAACCTCTTTCTCAGCGTCTTCGACAAGAAGAGCAGGGCGAACAACATCGCCAACGAGATGAGCAAGGCCCTCTTCATGAGCCTCGGCCAGATCGTCGAGGGAAGGATCGCTCCGGAAACCCTGAAGAGGTTCCACGAGGAGAACTTCGAGATGACGAAGATCCTCTTCTTCGACGACATCGACCTCCCGAACATCTCCAAGCTCTCCCTCTACGGGGAAGGGCTGGGAACTACGAACCTCTACAACGACTATCTCACGCACGGCAAGATCTGGTACGCGGTGGTGAAGTCGCAGAAGTATGGCTACGTCGTCGGGGTGACGAGGAACTGTGTGGTGACGGTCTTCAGCCGGACCGAGCTCCCCGACTTCAAGAGGTACGTAAGGAACGAGATACTCCCTCTTATCGCTTCGCAGTGAGAAAAGCTTGGGAGGGGTGCGGCTCTCGCCGCGCTCCCCTGTCCTGTCCTACTGGTTGAGAAGGTATGCCTGGTAGTATGCGTTCCCGGGCTGGTTGTACACGCCTGTGTACTGATTGGGACCGAACGGGCCGTGCCCTCCGGTTGCGCTCGATACGAAGCTCGCCTTGAAGTTCTCTGGGGTGCCTGCGTTGTCGTTGTTGAGGTATGCGCTGCCTGCGTTGGCGTCGATTGGCTTGACTCCGAGGGCGTTGTAGAAGGCGGTGGTGCCGAGGCCGCTGCCTAGGCTAGAATAGACTGCGGCGCCCCATTGCCACTGGAGTGTGAATGAGTTGGTCGTCCCGCTGAACACGCCCGTCCAGTCCACCTTGGCTCCCGCGAGGGAGACGCCGTTCGGCGCCTGGTAGGCCACTCCGCCGATGAAGACGTTTCCTGTGAAGCCCACGGGTACGGTGGTCACCCACTGTCCTCCCGTGTAAGTCGTCGTGGCGGAGGTCGCGCTCGAGCTGAAGACCACTTCGGCGTTGGGCGCCGGGATTTGGAGTGGGAGGCCGTTACCGCCCTGCAGCTGCAGGTTGATCCACTGTCCCGTGAAGTGGACAGTGAGCGGCAAAGAGGACTCCTTGGGGGTGATGTCCGCTGACGCGCTGAACCAGACGTCGTTCGCACTGGCGATCGCGTTGTTGCTGAAGTCGTTCTCGGTTGCGCAGACGTCGGGGTTCGTGTCGACGTCGGTGCAAGTTGAGGTTGTGCCGAGGTTAGGCGTGCCAGGAGCCAACTTCTGCCCTTGGCCTTGATCCAGGCTCTGCCCCTGGAACTGGCCCTGGAAGTTGTTGTTCTGGACCACTTCGCCAGTCGATGGGTTCATGAGAACCACACCCTCGTGAGGCTGGGGGTGCGTGAAGTCGAACATGTTCAGGAGCGAGCCGGCCAGGTTGGTGAACGACGCGGAGCCGAGGCTTCCGAGGTGCCAGTTGTACTGGATGAAGCTGACTATCGAGCTCTGGTCGACGAGTGTGTTGTCGACGTAGTTTGACTTGGCGTACGGAGAGATCACCAGTATGGGGATGCGCGGGCCGTAGCCGCATCTAGCCTCAACACCGAGGGGCGAAGTTCCCGCCCCGCAGCTTCCAGCTCCGTTCAAGACGTCGCTGGACGTGCTCGATGGGTTGACGATTGGGGGCATCACGCTGTCGTACCAGCCGTCCGAGTCGTCCCAGTTGATGATTACCGCGGTGCTGCTCCATGTGGGGAGGCTCATGAGCTGGTTGACTGTGTTGACCAGCCACGCTTGTTCGTCGAGCGGGTCAGAGTTTGACGGGTGGCCGTCCTGGTATCTCGGCGCCTTCAGGTAGCTGACCGCCGGCAGGTTGCCCGAGTCGGCTGCTATCCAGAAGGAAGAGAGGTCGTACTGGTGGTTCGCCTGGTCGGTCTGACCGATCATCGATGGAGAGGTTGGAGGTAGGTGGTGTGGATTTGCGGTCGAAGCGAAGTACTGGAAGGGCTCGTGGTGAGGGCTGTACGCCGTTTCTGTGGTCCCTCCTACATTCGCGTTCGAGGAGCCGCATACTGCCAGCGAGCCTGTCGTCGGGTTGTACGGGACCGTCGGGGTGAATCCGCCCTGGAACCAGCCCCAGGTGTCGCCTGCGGTGTTGAGGAGGTTCCCGATGTTCAGGGGCGCCCCCGCGCCGCTCGCGGGTGTCATGGCGAGGGTCGGACTCGTTGAGGATACGCTGGAACAATCGTCGTATGTTGGGTCGGCGTCCCCTATGATTTGGCCGTTGACGAGCAGACCAGGCACGTTCGTTGTCGTGCCAGCGACGTCTTGGACGGTCGAGGCGACCGCCGGGCCGCCGAGGCCTGAGACCGCGTTAAGCGCGCCTGGGGTAGATGGGCCAAAGGTTGTCCCGAAGGCGTTGTCATTGAGCGCGAAGTTCTGGGCGTAGTTCCAGAGGGCCGTCACGGTGTTGCCGTCGTAGTAGTCCATGACAAGGCCGTTGCCTGGGACAGTGACGGGGCCGCCCGTGCAGCCCGTTTGCTCTGGGAACATGTTCATCAGTCCGCCGTTGAACGCCGCCTGTTCCGCTGTGTAGTCGTGGTCGTTGTCACAGGTCACTGGCTGAGTGCGGTCAAGCCTAGCAGGATTGTCGCCAGGGTTGCCGGTCACCAGCTCGTTAGGATTGCTGGTGAGAAGATTGCCCGTCAGGCCGACGACGGTGGGAGTATCCGGAACCGGGATGAACGACGGCTCGTTAGGCAGGTTAGCCGCGTTTGGATATGTCCCGAAATAGTGGTCGGTTGAGACGTTCTCTTGGAAGATCACGACTACGTGTTTTATCGGCGTAGCCGTGTCTGACTGTTGGTTGTCTGAGGAGTATGCCGTGACGTTCGCCGTCAGCAGCACACCCAACATTACTAGTGGAATTAGGATTGAGAGTTTCGTCCGTGTTTTCATGGGCCCAGTTCTTACCGGCTGGCTATTTCTCGGCTACCGAAGTACAAGACGGTCGCTCAGTTGGCCCTCGTCGGCAACTGCCCCCAACGTCGGCCTAAGTGGCCTCTATACTCTCGGTGGCCGGGCAAGGATTAAAGTCAACGGGGCGGGCCGCGTTGGTCGCCTTGCTCAAAGTGGTCCCCGGCGAGTCGGCCCTGATTCACAAGGAGGGCGAGACGGCCACGCTGCTGGTCTCCGACCTCCACCTTGGTCTCGAGAAGGAGATGGCGTCCAAGGGGTTCAGGATCCCGCCCTATTCGCAGAAGATGCTCGACAGGATCAACTCGATGGCGGAGAAGAACAGGCTCAACAGGATAATCGTAGTCGGGGACGTCAAGCACTCGATTGGGAAGGTGGAGGACATCGACTGGGGGGTGATACCTTGGTTCTTCGACACCCTCCTCGACATCTTTTCTGCTGTCGAGATCGTCCCGGGGAACCATGACGGCGGGATAAAGTTCCTCTTGCCGAGTAGGGTCAAGCTCCACCCCGCGGAGGGGACGGTCATAGGAACCAGGCAGAGGGTCGGCATCACACACGGGCACTCCTGGCCCTCGCAGGAAGTCATAACGTCTCGGAACATCGTCATGGGCCACTCGCACTTTCGGTACGAGATGAGGGACAGGTTCGGGGTTAGGAGCAAGGAGGCGGTCTGGCTCTTCGCCGCCTATGACGTGGCCGACATGCTCGTCAAAGCGGGGTACCCCCCGGTGAAGAAGGGAGAAGGAAAGCTGATAGTTATGCCCCCGTTCAACAACCTAGTCGGAGGTCAGGCTATCAACGCCAAGGGCGGCTTCGACTTTGGGCCCATCCTCTCGTCGCGCTCGTTCAGGCTGACCGACGCCGACATCTTCCTGCTGGACGGGACGCGCGTAGGCTAGTCTGGGCGCCTAGCCGCCTGCGGCCTTTCTGATGCGCTGCTCTAGAGGTGCCTCCTGCATGGTCCCGATGACCGCGTCGACCGGCCTCCCGTTCCTGAAGATCATGAACGTCGGGATTGACTGGACCTCGAACTTTGTGGCAATCGATGGGTGCGCGTCGACGTTGAGCTTCCCGAAGTTCACGTGCCCGCCCAGCTTGGCGGCGAGGCGCTGCACCACCGGCTCCATCGTCCTGCACGGGCCGCACCACACCGCCCAGAAGTCGACGAGGGTGACTTTCGGGCCGTTCACGATCTTGTCGAAGTTCGCCTCGGTCAGCTCGACTACGTGGCCGTGCGCGGCGTGCTGAGAGGTCTCGGTAACCAGTCTCTTCGCTTTGTCTGCAAGAATCTTATCAAGTTCAGAATCGGACAATGCTCTTGCGTTGAAGCGAAAAGCGTATTTTAAGATTCTCTGGAGATTTTGCTGACTTGACAACAGGGAGCTTCCTCGACTCACTTCTTCCAAGCCTAATGCGAGAGCACCCCGCCCGCCTCGTCCCGGGAAGGAGCGCTGGAGTCGCCGTAATACTCCGCGTCTCCTCCGATGGCGACGAGGAGCTCCTCCTCATCAGGAGGGCCGAGAGAGAGGGCGACCCGTGGTCAGGCCAGGTGGCCTTTCCCGGAGGGATGGTGAGCTCCCAGGACGGGAGCTTCGAGGAGACCGCGAGGAGGGAGGCCCTTGAGGAGGTCGGCGTCGACCTCTCGAAAGGAGCCGCGGTCTTCATGGGATACATGGGCGAGTTCAAGGCCCGGACAAGGGAGGTCGCGGTCGTCCCCTCCGTCTTCAAGCTCACGGCGACTTCCCTTGTGAGACCCAACAGAGAGGTGGCCTCGTTCGAATGGGCATCCCTGAGGGAGTTGGTACGGGAGGAGGCCCGCTCGACGTATCTTCACGACAAGGGCGGCGCGAAGGTCGCATTCCCCTCGCTGGTCCACCGAGGCCTCGTGATCTGGGGCCTGACAGAGAGGATCCTCTCGGTCGTGATCGAAGGCCGGACGGGGGATGACGGTGTCCTCGGACAGGTCGAGCGGTTCTAGTTTAGATTCCGAGAGCGAGCCTGAGGCCCTTGTACCGGTTCCTGATGGTGACCTCGGTGACACCCGCCGCGTCGGCGATGTCCCGCTGGGTCATGTTCTCACCCTCCAGGATGCACGCCACGTAGAGCGCCGAGGCAGAGATGCCCATGGGGTCCTTCCCCGCGGAAATCCTTGCCTGCTCAGCCCTGAGTAGTATCTCGCGAGCCCGCTTCTGGGTCTTCCCGCTGACGTTCGCCCTAGAGGCGATCTTGGACATGCACTTCATCGGGTCCACGACCGGCATCTGGATGTCCATCTCCTTGAGCAGCAACCGGTAAGACCTTGCGAGGTCCTTCTTCTTGATGAAGCCGACGGCCGCGACGTCCTTCAGCGTCCTGGGGACTTCCCTGTCCCTGCAGGCGGCGTAGAGGGATGCGGCTAATATCGCTGTGATCGACCTTCCTCTGACGAGGTTCCTCTCGAGGGCCTTCCTGTAGATGTACGCGGCGCGCTCGGTGACGGCCTCGGAGACGGAGAGCTTCTCGGAGAGCCTCCTTAGCTCGCTGAAGGCCTGCTTGAGGTTCCTGTCCTGGGACTCGTGTACCTGGCTCCTCCTGTCCCACGTCCTCATGCGCTCGACGCTCGACTTCATCGCGCCGGTGAGCGACCGCCCGGCCGCGTCCTTGTTCTCCCCGCCGATTATCGTCGCGAGCCCCATGTCGTGGATCGCAACGGAGGTTGGGAGGCCTGTCCTGCTCCTCTCGTCCTTCTCCTCGTTAGAGAACGAGCGCCATTCGGGCCCGGTCTCTATCACGTTCTCCTTAATCACAAAGCCGCAGCTGGTGCAATACACTTCCCCTCTGGGGTTGTCCGTCACCATCGTAGTCTTTCCGCATCGGGGGCACTTGTCGGTTGCACCCTCGTAGCGTCGCTGTCTTCCAGGGTCTCTCGCATATGCACTTGATATAACAAATCACATATCTAGGATTTACTTATGTCCTAGAAATAAAGAGATTTCGTGTCCTATTTAAGGGATTGATGATGCGCGAGCGTGGGGGTTGGAGGTCGGACGGCCGCGTCTACGACTTCACGACCGCGTACGGAGAGCTCTCAAGGACCCCGTTCAGCTTGGTGGGTATCAGGATGAGGGTGGCCATGCCCGTGATGAAGAAGAGACCGCTGATGATGTCGGGCAGGCCGTTCTGGAGGTTGCCGATTACCCCCGGAGTGAAGGCGAGATAGGACATAAGGCCGACCAGGTAGGCGCCCACCGGAATCCAGCCGTAAAGAGCGGACCACACGTCGACAACGGAATCGCCGTCCATCCCCTGGCTGCAGTAGACCCCGACCTCGTATCTCAGCGCCTCCTCGTTCGCGTCGATCAGGGCGTAGACCCCGAGGACGACGAAGATGGCAGGCAGCGTCGCCATCCCGACGAGGATCGCAGACGGGGCGAAGGTCGGGGAGGTCGTCCCGGAGGCCTCGGCGGCGATCCAAGACGCGTCCTCGAAGAACGTCGCCAGGTATCCTGCGAACGCCATCGCAACGGAGCTCACTATGATCGTGGGAGCGTGCGCCGCCAGCTCCATCCGCAGGAGGCCTTGGACCTTCGATGCCATTCGAGCTCACCCCGCCCTCGCTGACCTTCCCTCGACGCCCTTCTGGGAGAAGGAGACCGAGGTGAGGAACGCCAGCCAGACCACCAGCAGGGTCGCGAAGGCGACGGCCAGCCCCATCGGGATGAGCGCGTTGAGGCCGTAGTCGAGGTCTATCAGGGCTGTGACCGCTGCTGCCCCCGTCACCCACTCGAGGGGGACGACGGAGTGAGACCTGAGGAGGCGGAGGAACGCCGAGGAGAGCGGGAGCCCTGTGGCCCGGTAGATGTCAACGTCGGCCGCCACCCTGCTCCTGGTTATGAGGAGGACCGCGCCGCTGAATATCAGCCCCATGGCGGCGGCCGCGAAGGCCAGCTCCGTGGAGGTCCTCTGAATCTGGAGGAGCTCTGCGGCGTTCTTGGCGAGGAGGTGCTTCGGGATGGCCTGGGCGAAGAAGTATGCTGAGAGCTGAGAAAGCAGGACCAGCGTCACGAACCCGGCGAATACCAGGGAGACCGCGCGCAGCGGCCTGCGCCTACGCGCCATTCCTCTGGACCCGCCTCCCCTCGATCTTTGTAATCGCACCGTCCTCCAGATAGACTATGCCGTCCACCCTGTCCACAATCCGGAGGTCGTGCGTCGCTATCAGTATCGTCTTGCCCCTGACCCTGCTCTCTTCGTCCAGTATGTCCATGATCTCGGCGCCCTTCTTGTGGTCCAGGTTGCCCGTGGGCTCGTCGGCGAGGATAACCGGAGCGTCCCCGACCAGCCCTCGTGCTATCGCCGCCCGCTGGAGCTCCCCGCCGGAGAGCTCCGAGGGGAGCCTCTCCGCCTTCCCCGCGAGGCCTACCTTGGCTATCGCATCGAGGATCTTCTTCTCCTTCTCTGCAGAAGGGATGTGCCGAGGTATCAGCGGGACCATGACGTTCTGGAACAAGGTCAGGTGCCCTATCAGGAAGAACTGCTGGAAGACGACGCCCACGGTCTCGTTCCTGAACTTCTGAAGGTCGTCCTTCGAGAGGGCCGACGTCACGGCGCCGTTCACCATCACTGTGCCCTGGCTCGGGAAGTCAAGCGCTGCCGCCATGTTGAGCAGGGTCGTCTTGCCGCTCCCAGATGGTCCTACGACCGCCACGATTCCTCCCTTCTCGACACTGAAAGACACGGAGTCGAGGGCCTTCACGGTCTCGTCTTTCGCGGAGTACGCTTTGGTAACGGAGTCGAAGGCGATTGCTCCCCTCTCCGGAGTCGCGGTCATGGCAAGGAGCCTGCCGAGGGAATGGTGCTTCGGAGAACGGGCTGAGAGTCGGGGTTTCTGGGATTTACGCGGGAGTGCAGCACAAACGAGTCACTTCACGTTGAGGTATGAATGTCCGCCCTCCATGTCCCTCACTTAAGGACTTCCAAGCCATAGCTCGCAAAGAAGGAGCCAGCCCAGGAAATTTGAAATCACTTCCCGTCGGCTGTCTAACAAAAAGTAGGTGCCTGGCGCCCCAAAGGGCAACCAGGATGGGTTTTGAGAAGCCTAGCTCTTACGCTTGTGGCTGCTCGTCGCCGCTGTCTGCAGATTCGGAGGTCGCCTCAGCTGCACCCGCGCCTGCTCCGGACACGACCTCACCGGTCGCGAAACGGTCAGTGACTCGGGTGACCTTGATCCTTGCGCTCTGGCCCTGCTTCGCGCCTGCGACGAAGATGACGAAGCCGTCGATCTTGGCAATGCCCTCTCCTCGCCTGCTGGTGTCGGAGATTGTAACGTCGTACTCCTTACCGACCTCAACTGGCTTTGGTTTGAAAGAGCTGCCGAAGCCGCCGCTGCTGCTTCTTCCGCCACCTCCTCCGCCGCCGCTGCCGTAGCCACCGCCTCTGCTACTGCCGTAGCCTCCCCTTCCTCCACTACGATTTCCATAACTCATTACATTTCACCCATCCTACTGCAAGTTCCTCAGTGAGGGGTCCGCCTCACCCAAGCTAATTAAACGTATGTGTGATTGAAGCCGAAGTCAGCTTCTACATCCTACGTATCTTGATTATGGGGACTTCCTCGATCTGGGCGGGCACCTCGACAGTGTCGCTCGAGACATAGACGATTATGTGGTCCTTCCCTATGCCGATCCCCGTGACCCCAGGCAAGTCGGTAAGCTCGGCGCCGTGCGCGTAGCGCACCTGCGCGACGCGGTTTAGTTGGTCGTCCGTCTTCCAAAGGTAGTTGCTTCCCATGCCTGGTTCTCGAGGTTGAGGGGCGTTCGTGACCTATTAACCCTTGGTAGAGCCGATTCAGACGCCGAATCTGTTACAGGTAGCCCCAGCTCAGCAGCATGTCGACGTCCCTGAACCAGCGCTGCCCGATGTCGTCGCGGTAGAACATGTTGGGGATCATGACGTTGCTCACGGCCTGGTATGCGTCGTTGATCGCGTCCTGCATCGAAGGACCGGAGCCGGTGATCACGAGCGAGTACCCAGACTTCCCGGCCACGTGCCAGTCTCCGTCCACGAGCTTCACCTCGCCGATGTGGACGCCGCTCAGGTGCGGCTTCTTGAAGAGAATCGTGGCGTCTTCAGAGTATTTTCTAAACGCCTTGTCGTCCTCGAAGGGGAAGGGGGGTATCGCGACGACGACGCCGACCTGGTAGCCCTTCTTCGTCTTGAGCTGGGCGTCCTTCCCTTGGGCTATGTCGGAGAGGAACGCGCCCCACTCGCTCGTCACCCCCTCCATCTGGATGCTGATTGTCGGATATCCGAAGCGCGACGTCCACTCAAGCGGAAATATGCCCTTGCTGTTGGCGATGCAGTTCAGGTCAATGTATCCCACATACTTGGACTCGGCGAGCCTCTCCTTCGTCTTCAGGAGCGTGCTCACGAAGAGAGGGCTGTCCTTGGTCCAGTACATACTGCTTCCCATCTCGCCTGTTGATGGTCCGATGTTCTTTGGAAAGAGGCGCTTGTGCTCGAAGTTGATGTTGATGGGGTACACGAAGTTCTTCCCGTTGAAGAACGCCCCAATCCCTACTTCGACCCCGGTCTCGTACTTTTGGATTTGGAAGAACTTGATCTTGTTGGACCACTTGAGCTTATAGTGCACGAGGACCTGCTCGACGTCCCTACCGTCCGCCTCCTGCCCGACGAACAAGAGCTCCTTCTCGTTCTGGGCGTTCCCGCTCGGCTTGATGACGTACCGGTCCGGGTTCTTCTTCACGAAATCTATAGCGTCGTCAAACGAGGTGAAGTTCCAACTGTCGAGTGTGTTGACCCCCGCGTCGGTCAGCTCCTTCTGTCCGAACTCCCTGTCGTTCTCAAGCTTGTCGGTGTAGACGGAGCCTCCGACGACAAACTTCCCCTCAATCCTTAGCTTCTCCGCAAGCTCGCCGAAGCCGATGTCATCAAAGACGATGACATCTGCCCACTCCTTTAGGGGCTCCCAGGCGTCGACCTTTTCGACGAAGCCATCCCCGACGTCCTTCTCGCTCTGGCTCTTCGTGAACAGCTTCACCTTGTGCCCTGCCTTCGTCAGCTGCCAAGCGAGGTCGGTCGAGAGCGCCTCGTCCGAGACGAAGAGGAAGTTGGTCACTGTTGAAGTGAAAGACGGTTGCCCTAATAATGATTCGTCGGACCAATTCGCCGGCTCGGAAATTTACTTGCACACCGTCTCCCGTCCTGTCGTGCGTCAAGATTCCATCTAGAGAGACGGATATGGGCCAGCCCAGATTTGAACTGGGGACCGTGGCGGAATCCATATTCTTTCGCCGTGTAAGGGCTTAACGGATTTCTCTGACGTCCTAACCGAGCTAGACGACTGGCCCGAAATTTCGGTCGGGGCGAGCCGGTAATAAGTCTTGGATTGAATGCCGAACGGTCCTGAAGGCTGACGATGGCTTATATCACGTCGGCCGTCACGCTTTCGAAGAGAGTTCCGATTTGGTCTCAGTCCGCTTCGCGCTCGTGCCGATCGCCGACCTCAAGACCCACGAGGAGTCCGAGCCAGACCGGGTGCGGAGGGTGATGAGGCAGATGCAGTCCAACGGGGTGGTGAAGAAGGCGATCATCGTGGACTCCAACACCATGGTGGTTCTGGACGGCGTCCACAGGCTGAGCGCGCTGCGGATGTTGGGCGCCGTGCGTGCGCCTGCCTGGCTGGTGGACTATTCGGACGAGGACGTGGTCGTCCTCTCAAAGGACCGAAAGTCGCACGTCCCGAAGGATGTCGTCATCAGGGCCGCGATTGAGGGGCCAAAGTTACCTCCGAAGACCACGCGTCACATGGTCAAGGCGAAGGACGGCACGCTTGTCCACATCTCCCACCTGGAAAGCGACGTCTCGGTCCCACTGTCGACCTTGCTGCAGCCCGCCTGAGACGAGAAACCCCGAAGACATCGAAAAACCCTTAAATAATATTCTGGGACCGGAAAATCCAAGTGGAGCAAATGGAAGGCGATTCAGTTCACGGCGACTGGAGCTGGTTCTGTTCATCAGTAACCTTCTCAGCTCACGCGTAAGCTTCTTCAAAGCATCTTCCGAAGGCTCAAGAATTTCTACTCCCGTTCTGGGAAGTGGAGGGTGGTCGCCAAATGCCTAGCAGCAAGAAGCTGAAGCTTACAATCCCCAACGGTCACCTCGGCCAGAAGAGCATCGAGATCTTCCAGAAGGCCTACTACAAGATCTCTGGCCAGGACAGGAGCTACCGTCCCGCGTTCGGCGACCCCGACGTCGAGCTCAGGGTCCTAAGGCCGCAGGAGATCCCCCTCTACGTCGCGGACGGGATCCAGGACGTCGGCATCACCGGCATCGACTGGATCACGGAGACTGGAGCCAGGGTCGACGAGGTTCTGGACCTCGAGTTCGGCGGCGTGAAGCTGGTCGCTGCGACACCAAAGTCGCAGCCATACGACACCGTGAACGAGCTGATGGAGAGCTTCTGGAGCAAGGGCGAGGAGTTCCGGGTCTCCGCGGAGTACCTCAACATCACCGCCGACTACCTAAAGGCGCAGCCCGCGTACAAGAAGCGGTTCGGCAAGAAGGAGCCGATGATAATCACGCCCTGGTGGCGGAAGGGAGACAACCCGAAGGCCGCGGTCTACCTCTCGTTCGGCGCGACGGAGGCGAAGCCGCCGGAGATAGTCGACATGATCGTGGACGTCACCGAGACCGGGACGACGCTGGAGCAGAACAACCTCAAGCAGATCGGGACGCTCATGAGGTCGACCGCGCGCCTGGTGGCGAACAAGGAGGCGGTGAAGGACCCCTGGAAGAGGGAGAAGATCTACGACCTCAAGATAATGCTGAGCGGAGTCGTCGAGGGCCAGAAGCGGCTGCACATCTTCGTGAACGTCAGGGAGAAGAACCTCGACAAGCTCCTCAAGCAGCTCCCAGCCCTCAAGCGCCCTACGATCAGCCCTCTGTCCGAGAAGGGGTGGTACGACGTCAACACCGTGATCAGCAAGAAGGACCTGCACGCCATGCTCCCCACCTTGAAGAAGCTGGCTCAGGGCCTGGTGATCCATGAGCCGCAGAACATCCTCTCGCTCGAGGAGTTCGGGGAAGGGAATGAGTAGCGAGCTACTCCCCCTGATTCGAGTCGACAAGAAAACAGACGCCAAGAAGATAGCCGAGAGGATCAGGGCGAGGCCGGACGGCCTGTCAGCCGCAATCAAGGGAGCCGAGAGGATAGTCCGGACCGTGAAGGAGAAGGGGGACGCGGCGCTCCTTCGCTACTCCGAGGAGCTGGAAGGCGTGGCGCTCAGCGGCGGCGAGCTGGCGGTCTCGAAGGAGGAGATCGAGGCGGCCTCCAGGAGGGTGAGCCCCAAGCTCCTGGACGCGATGCGGTTCTCACTCAAGCGCATCCAGAGGACTCAGGGGCAGCTCCTGGGGAGGCTCC
The DNA here is from genome assembly GCA_963838925.1 of uncultured Nitrososphaerota archaeon. Lineage (GTDB taxonomy): Archaea > Thermoproteota > Nitrososphaeria > Nitrososphaerales > Gagatemarchaeaceae > Gagatemarchaeum. The sequence goes on along the minus strand of CAWISW010000003.1, from coordinate 455,679 downwards.
AGTTCTCATACGTGTCCGACGGGTACGCGATCCGCTGCGTCGCGCGGCCGCTCGACTCGGTGGGCTGCTACATCCCCGGCGGGAGGGCGTCGTATGCCAGCACCGTTCTGATGACCGCCGGGGTCGCCAAGCTCGCGGGCGTCAAGAGGGTCGTGCTCTGCTCTCCTCCTTCGGGCGGGATGGACGGGAAGGGAGCGAGGGTCAGCGACGCAATCCTGGCGGCCGCCAAGCTGTGCGGCGTCGACGAGGTCTACCGGGTAGGGGGCGCGCAGTCGATCGCCGCGCTCGCGTACGGCACCAAGAGCATCTCCAAGGTCTCGAAGATAGTGGGCCCCGGCGGCCTGTACGTCTCGGCGGCGAAGAAGATCGTATCCGCAGACGTCCCGATCGACTTCCTCGCGGGGCCGACTGAGATGGTGGTGGTGGGGGACGGCGACGCGGACGCGCGGCTCGCGGCGTGGGACCTCATGGCCCAGGCCGAGCACGGACAAGACAGCCTCTGCGGCCTCGTCACCTGGGACGCGAAGCTGGCGAAGGACGTCAGGAGGGTCGTCGAGCAGGTCTCGCCCACTCTTGAGAGGAAGGACTTCGTGCTCGGATGCCTGAGGCGCGGGTTCACAGCCCTCTGCAAGGACCGGGAAACCGCGATAGAGCTGGTGAACTCGCTGGCGCCGGAGCACCTCGAGCTGATGGTCGAGGACCCGTCGATCTCCGAGTCGATCTCCAACGCAGGGCTGATCCTGACCGGCGCGTACGCGCCCGGTGCGGCGAGCGATTACGTCATCGGGACTGACCACGTGCTCCCCACCGAGGGGGTGGCGAGGCTCCGCGCGGGGCTGACCGCCCTAGACTTTGTGAAGGTGAGCTGGGTCGTGAGCGGCACGAAGCAGGGCCTGAGGGAGCTGCTCCCGTCGCTCAAGGAGCTCGCGACGGCCGAGGGCCTGCCGAACCACTTCCTGTCGGCGCAGGCGAGGTTCAGGAAGCGATGAGCCAGTACCTGCGCGTGCCGACGCCCAGAGGGGGCCTGCTGCAAGTCAACAGGTCGAGTAGCGCGCTCCTCGGCAAGGTGGACGCCGTGGTCTTTGACTGCGACGGCGTGCTCATCGACGCGAGGAGGTCATACGACGCGACCATCAGGGTGGTGGTCGAGACCATGGTCGAGGGGATGACCGGGGTAAGGCTCCGCCTTGCTAGGGCGACCCCGGGGCTCATCGCGACGATCAGGAGGACAGGCGGGTTCAACAGCGACTGGGACACCACCTACGCGCTCACCCTCTTCTCGCTCGTCGCCCTGGCACAGCGCAGGGCAGGGCGCGACTCTAAGGGCTCCGGCGCGGTCGAGGCGCTGGCTGGAGTGACGGCGGGGTTCGGCTCTTCCCCACGCGGGAGAGGACAGCTGGCGGTCGACTCGTTCCTAGAGTCGGAGTTCCCCTCGATGAAGGACAGCCTCGACAAGTCTCGCGAGTACCTCGGGTACCCGTCGACGCCGCCGCAGGGCCGGCTGACGACCGTCTTCGACGAGCTGTACTTCGGAGGCTCGCTCTTCGAGAAGGTCCACGGCGTCCGAGCGAGCGACCCGCGCGCCAAGGGGCTCATCGAGCTGGAGCGGACGCTCGTCAGCAGGAAGACCCTGGAATCCCTTGGGGAGAGGCTCGGCGACGGGCGGCTCGCGATGGTCACCGGGAGGCCGTTCCTCGGGACGGAGCACTCGCTGGGCAAGGAGATCATGCGGTACTTCGACATGGACGCGTCGATGTTCATCGGGGACGCCGACATCGACCCCTCGCTCCGGGCGGAGTACGACGGATACAGGAAGCCCAGCCCGAAGGCCCTCGTGCGGGCGCAGGAGAAGCTCTCCTCGGAGACGCTCCTCTACGTGGGCGACTCCGCGGAGGACCTCATGATGGTCCAGAACGCGAGGCGGAAGGGGCTCAAGGGGTTCCTCTTCGCGGGGGTCTACGAGACGTCGGCGCGGGCAGACCAGGCGTCGTTCTTCCAGCGGGAGGGCTCGGACGTCGTGGTCGAGACCGTGAACCGCCTCCCGTCAGGGTTATTGCTGGCGCCGAAGAGCGATGGGGCACGAGAAGATTGAAGAGAACAGCTGAGGTCACCAGGAAGACGAAGGAGACGGACATCACCGTCCGCGTGAGGCTGGACGACGGGACGGGCAAGTCGAGCGCGAAGACGGGCGTCAGGTTCCTCGACCACATGGTCGAGTCGCTCGCCACCCACAGCCTGATCGACGTCACCGTGACGGCGAAGGGAGACCTCCAGCACCACGTCGTCGAAGACGTCGCGATAACGCTGGGCAAGGCCATCGGAAAGGCCCTCGGCGACAGGGTGGGGATACGGAGGTTCGGGGACGCCGTCGTGCCCATGGACGACGCCCTCGCCCTGGCCTCGGTCGACCTGGTCAAGCGACCCTACTCCGTAGTCGACCTGAAGCTGCAGAGGGTCATGCTCGAGGACGCCCCGAGGGAGGACCTCGAGCACTTCTTCGGCTCCATAGCGCAAGCCCTGGAGGCGACCATCCACATCAAGGTCCTCGAAGGGAGCAACGACCACCACATGTTCGAGGCCGCCGTCAAGGCGTTCGCCCTGGCCCTCCGGGAGGCAGTCGCCCCTGACCCCCGGCGCGCCAAGATCAAGGCCCCTCCCTCGTCCAAGGGGTCGATGTGAGCGGAGCGGCATGCGCATAGAGATATTCAACTACGGCGCCGGGAACCTCTTCAGCATACAGGCCGCCCTGAGGAAGCAAGGGGCGAAGACCGCGCTCACCAAGGACGGGAAGCGGCTCGGCGAGGCGGACGCGGTGGTGCTTCCGGGAGTGGGCAGCTTCAACCAGGCAGCCAAGATGCTGCCGATGCGAAAGATCCGAGACGCGGTCGACGCGGGCAAGCCGCTGCTCGGGGTGTGCCTCGGGCTCCAGCTCTTCTTCTCGAAGAGCGAGGAGGGCGCGGGCAGGGGGCTCTCGCTCTTCCCTGGCGAGGTCAAGAAGTTCCGCTCGTTCGCCGTGAAGGTCCCCCAGATCGGGTGGAACACGCTCACCGTGAGGAGGGAGTCCGAGCTGACCGAGGGCCTCGGCGAGGAGTCGTGGGTCTACTACGTGAACTCCTTCTACCCGGCGACGAAGGGGAAGTGGGTCGTCGCGACGACCGAGTACGGCGTCGAGTTTCCCGCTCTGGTGAGCGAGAAGAACGTCTACGGCACGCAGTTCCACCCGGAGAAGTCGGGGGAGGCGGGCGGGCTCATCCTCAAGAACTTCTTGAGAGCGGTGAAGAGGTAAGCCGTCTTGCTTGAACTCTGGGCCGCGATAGACCTGCTCTCCGGGTCGGTCGTGACCCTCAAGCAGGGGAAGGAGGAGATGAAGACGACGTGGGAGGATGGGGCCGTCGAAGTCGCCGCGAGATGGGAGCAGGAGGGCGCGGACGGGCTCCACATCATCGACCTCGACGCCGCCTTCGGCAAGGGGTCCAACGGCAAGACGATATCGAAGATCATCGAGAGGGCGAAGATCCCCGTCGAGGTGGGGGGCGGGGTGAGGTCGCGGGCGGCGGCGGAGTCGTGGCTGGGGTCTGGCGCCGCCAGAGTGATCCTAGGGACGCTCGCGTACAAGGAGCCAGAGACGCTCTCGGATCTCCTGAGACAAAGAGGGCCGGAGAAGATAGTCGTGGCCTCGGACTATTCTGACGGCAAGGTCGTGACGAGCGGCTGGACCTCGAGCCAGGGCGTAGGGGTCCTCGAGGCTGCCAGGAGGTTCGAGGAGGCGGGGGTCGTCAACCTGCTGACCACCGCGGTCGGGAGGGACGGGATGGCGACGGGGCCCGACCTGGAGACGCTGAGGGTTCTCTGCGCCTTCAGCAAGAAGCTGAGGGTCCTGGCGTCCGGCGGAATAAGGAACCTGCACGACCTCATCGAGATAGAGAGGAGAGGCGCGGCTGGGGCGATCATGGGACGGGCCCTCTACGACGGCACCATAGAGCTAGGCGACGCGAAGGCGGCGATAGGAGGCACCCTGAGATGACCCTCGCGAAGCGGATAGTGCCCTGCCTGGACGTCAAGGCGGGCAGGGTGGTGAAGGGAGTCAAGTTCGAGGGATTGAGGGACGCGGGAGACCCGGTCGAGCTCTCCTCCAGATACAGGGACGAGGGCGCTGACGAGGTGGTCTTCCTAGACATCACCGCGAGCCTCGAGAAGAGGGCGACCATGCGCTCCCTCGTGAGGAGCGTCGCCGCGAGCCTCGACATCCCGTTCACCGTGGGAGGCGGGATAAGGAGCATGGCGGACGCGAGGCTGGCCTTGGCGAGCGGGGCGGACAAGGTGGCGGTCAACACCGCGGCCCTGAGGCAGCCAGGGCTCATCACCAAGCTAGCGGACGTCTTCGGATCGCAGTGCGTCGTGGTCGCCATAGACGCGAGGAGGGTGAAGGACGGGTACCAGGTCTTCAGCCACTCGGCGACGAGGTCGGCCGGCGTCGACGCGGTCGCGTGGGCTCAGAGGGCAGCGGAGCTCGGGGCCGGAGAGCTGCTGGTCACCTCGATAGACCGCGACGGCACGAAGATGGGATACGACATCGGGCTGCTTAGGTCGATCACGCAGAAGGTCAGGATCCCGGTGGTGGCGAGCGGAGGCGCAGGGACGCTGAGGCACTTCCTGGAGGCCTTCGTCGACGGCGGGTGCGACGCGGCGCTTGCCGCGTCCCTCTTCCACTACCGCGAGCTCACGGTCAAGCAGGTGAAAGATTATCTGGCGGCGAATGGGGTCGTGGTCAGACCTTGAAAGCGTCGAAGATAGACGAGATCGATTTCGCAAAGGGCAGCGGCCTGGTACCGGTCGTGACCCAGGAGGCGAAGACCGGCAAGGTCCTGATGCTGGCCTACGCCAACCGCGAGGCGGTCGAGACGACCATGAAGACCAAGCTTGCGACCTACTGGAGCAGGAGCAGGAACGAGCTCTGGAAGAAGGGCGACACCTCGGGGCACATCCAGAAGGTGAGGCGGGTACTTGTCGACTGCGACAACGACACGCTGCTCTATGTCGTCGACCAGACCGGCCCGGCCTGCCACACCGGCAAGCACAGCTGCTTCTTCAGCAAGCTAGAATAGAATGGCGCGGGGGGTGGGACACTCGTCCGGGCAGACCAGGTCCGCCACGAAGATCTGCCCCGAATTCGAACCCACGAATCCTTGCGGACAAAGGATTAGCAATCCTTCGCCCTACCAGGCTAGGCGACCCCCGCTCCAGCAAGGCCCGGCCGTCTGGCGGTATTAAAAATGGCGGCAGAGCCCACCAATTGATTGGGCTCCTCGGCTTGGGCCGCTCGAAGATCGGCAATCAAAAGGCGGCGAGCAGTGTGCATGGAGAAACTGCTTCGAACGCTCTGGCCTCGTAAAGAGACGCTGTCCCTGCAAACCGATTATTGGATCGACGCGTGGATGCCTGGATTGGTCCAGGCGACGCGCCCGGTAGTCCCAGGGTGTCATTCTTGGGATAGGCTCTAAATGGATATTGCGACGCTGATGGGGCCTGGGCCTGGAAACGAAAGGCTGATCGTGATGAGGCCTGTTCCTCCTCCTGTGACCGCGAAGTCGAAGGACTGCGTGCTACTTGCTGATACGGATGTCGGGTTGGTACTTGCCGGCGTGACCATTGCCCCAGGAGTGCTGGACACAACCGCGACGTTCGGGTCATATGCAACTCCGCTATTGTTCGTTATGGATACGACGATCGGTAGTGAGCCCGCAACCGCCCCCGTGATTGTGTAGCCGTAGGTCGCTATGTTGCCGGGGGATATGCCTGGTGGGTTCGCACTTGAAGGCGTGACCGTGGCTCCGGCAGTCTGAGCGGTCACCGTAACAGTCGGGGCAGGGAGCGTGTCCCCTGCATTGGTGTTCCATATCGCGACGAGCAACTGTGAGCTTCCAGTAGATGCCGCTGCCGAGGCGGTCATCGTCTCGGTCACTGTTGAGGTCGCCGTGGTTGCGGTCTTTGTCGCGTAAAGGCCGAAGCCTGCCGCGGCGATGATTATCAGGACGATTGTCACTCCCGCGAACACAGTGTTGGTGACTGCGGGTCTGTAGCCGACGTTTTGCATTGGTATTCTACCTGGACATTGAGAGGGGGCGCTGCCTAATAACACACAGACACGTTTCTACACATTGAGAATCGCTTCCGTGGTCGAGCGCGGAGGGTGGAAAAAGTAGGAAGAGTCTTCGCCAAGAATGGTGGCAGACCCGCCGGTCCCTGCCACTAAATGGTGGTGAACCAGGCTTTTCCTCGACATGGTTCTTTCCAGCAACTCGATGATAACATGGCTTGCCTATTTAAAATCCACTGAGAATTGCGAGGGATATTCCTCCACAGGAATGGCCCCCATGTCCTTTGACGGCAGACTTCAATCAGAACATAAGAATGGCGACGGCCGAGGGGACGTATCCTAGACAGGCATGGCAACAGGCTCCAGTGGTCAAACGACAAAAAGTTTGATGACACGCTTGCGTGGATGATTTCCCATCGGAGCGGCGAAACCTGCGGGTCGTCGTCGGTTTTCTAGGGTTTGCCCCGGCGAGGCAGGCGTAAGCCGTTTTGGTTTGCTCCCATCAGGAGTACTCCTAGAGATGGAGTTGGTGCCGTGACATTTTTCCAGGGCCAGAAGTCCGAAACCGCAGATTCTGCTAGATGTGTATACACAGAAACCATACGAATAGTAATGAGGTTTGAAGTCGGCCAAAAGATGACCGCCCTTGCGGCACGGAACCTCTGGCACCGTAAAATAAACGTCACAGCGCCGAACTCGGAACTGTATCGTAACAAAAAAGGCGCATTAAATCGCCAAGTGCTCGAAGGGACTGTAAAGTTGCAGACTACTATAGGAGAAAACGATGTAGAACATCATTTCACAAGAATTAAACGTGGGGAACTTCATTAGTAACATGTGGCCTCTGCGTTCAATACTCAAGGGTCCGGGGCAAGAACCGTTCCAATTCTGATGCTCTTTCTCCTAATCATTTCTCCAATCGCAATGCTGACTATGGTAAGCTCAGCGTCGGCTGACACGGCTGGAAACTGCACAAGTCAGATGCTGTCCTCCAAGATCGTCGATGCTGGAGACCAGGTTAGTTCGGAAGCTTTACAGGACTTCGCTCTTCAATCTACGGCGTTCAAAACAGCTGTGAATGGATTCAACGCAAGTTTTTCAGGGTTTGCGAATGAGTGGTCAGCGAACGTAACAAATTGCTCAATCTCTTGGCATGATGCGGCAGCGAACTTCCTACTGACTAATAGTCAGGGGCACAACTACATCTTGACCGTAGAAGAAAATCCCACATTGGGCATTATCTATAACGTTACAAGGCACGGGATCGCATACGCGACGGCAATAGCAACAGGTCCGACTTACACCTATTCAGGATATGCAATTGCGAATAACTCAGCAGAGTCGCAAGCGGTGGATTATGCCAGTTCTAATTGGTACGCCCCTACTCTTTACCAGCCCTCGGGCAGTGGAGAACCCAAATGTGTTTCGACGGGGTATGACTCCAACACCGAATGTCTCTTTGATTCATGGGTGGGACTCCAAAACAGCACGTACGACGGAGGAGGTTCCATAAGCGGCACAGGCGAGGTCGTCCAAACAGGGACGCAAGGGAATTACACGTGCAATGAAAGCAACAACTGCTATGTTTCTGTTGTTGGGTTCAGTGAATACCTCAGGGCTGGCGACGACAACTATTCCCCTCCTCCGACCTATTGCTCAGGTTATATTTCGATGAGCCAAGGCGACTCCATTTACGCCGAAGTCGGCAATGAATTGCAAATTAACGGCACCTCGGGCAACCCATACTACACCATTCTTGAGGACGTAACCTACGGCAAGTTCTGCGAGGTCGAATACAACGCGACGGGAGGCGAGGTCCACACGGAACTCTTTGCTGACTTTTTCGGAGAACGCCCCCAGATAGGTGTGGGATATTATACATTGCCGAAATTCACCAACTTTGATTTCTATGATGTCGAATTGGGTTCAACGTCGCATCAATTAGGGGCTTATCCCAACTACAACTCTGACTACGGCTTCGGTGCCTACATGCGCAACGAGAACATAACGACCAGCATCTACACTGATGACACATCTACGAGTAGCATGAGCGAGAACTGCTGCGGAAGCACAGAAGGATACTTCACCCAGACTTACGACAGCAGTTTGGGTACATACTAGCTCTCTTTCCTAAGGAGAACTTTCAACAAGTAAAGAGTGGTTTGCCCAAAGGGCCAAAAGGAATGATTAACACGGAGCAAATCTGGAAATGAAGCAGTCGGGGACGACGGCATCAAGAAGCATCATTCTTGTAACACTTGCTGTCCTTGTCGTAGTGCTGATAGTGTCTGGCTCCCTTTACTTACAGCTGAGTGGGTTGCAGGGTGCGAACAGAAGTCTTAGTTCTTCAATCGCAAGTTACCAGGGTCAGGCCGGAACACGTTCAACGCTCTCTGGATCGTCTGATCTTGTGGGAGCATGGCTCTCTCACGTCTTGAAGCTTCATGACCTCAACACAACGGGCGCTCTTCTGGACTACGCGCAGAACGCAACAATGATTGTGAACGGCACTTCTCAAGGTCTTGGAGGAACCTACAACGGGGTGGAGGAAATCTCACTTCCTCTGGACACGTTGTTCGGTAAGTCGTCGAACTTCTCTTTCGTGATATATTCGTACAGCACAAGCATCACCCAAAGTTCCAACGACACGGCGACCATAAATGCCGAGCTGGCTTTCAGCGGAATGGCCCATGTTCTAGGAGCCTACAACGGAACTATTTCGGCGAGTTACTCATACAGATACTATGGGGGTGGTTGGCTGATTTCCCAAGAAGTTTGGGATTTCGAGACATTCAATGTCCAGTTTGAGCAGGGATGTTGCTGAACTAGCGCCGGTGTTTCGCGAACAGGGAGCCGACGGTTAACAGCCCAATGAGCGTGGCCTATAAGCGGAAGAATACCAGCTGACATTTGCTGAGCTTTTAATCCCCGCCTGGTGTAGGCGGTCTCGATGGGGGGACGTAGCCTAGTCTGCCCTCTCCGCCGAGAGACCTTAACCCCACACTTCGAGATTCCAGGTAAGGTATGTCGGTCATTCACTTACTACTGTCAAGCTTGGTATTTACGCTCCACGCTGAGAAGCACCAAGAGATAGATTGGAGCGGCGTCGCTTGCAGGGCGTTTGAGAGGTGAATCGGCGTATACATCGCGTTTCGCTGCAGGAAGCGGAGTCGAATTCCGATAGCATAGCGCGGAGTCGTTATTTGGCGCTTGGCGAAATGTGTCGCAATTCTCCAGGTCAAGCGCGCTAGGTCAGTATCGCCCCTCCATCACCATACACCCTCTCTCGAGGTCAGCCCGGTGGCTTCAAAGGAAGCCGTTCTCGAAAGACATCAAACCTGAAGGCATCTGGTGCATGGGCCTGGCCACATCGGGTGGCCAATTCCTGGCTGAAAGCGGGCAAATAACCACGGGCAAGGCTATGTGAATCACGTCGAATTGGCCACCTTCGAAGGGCAACCAGGATCTTCCCGTAGACTTCCTGTCTTTGACCCGGGGCTGCTTTGACGAGGGGACCAACTGTTGGTCCGCCGAATTCGGGGGCTCAACTGTTGAGCCCCCTTATGTCAACAGGGCTCGGCAGGTCCGCCATTTAATCGCCTTCTAAATGATTGGACATGTTGTGGAGCGCTGCGGTCGGATATCGAGATCGAGGATGGTCGACTCGTCTCGCGCCCGCACCTGCGTCGCGAGCACCTTCTGCACCATCTTCAAAAAGTCCGTCGCCGTGGTCCCTTCCGATGAAACCCTTCCCTGATATCGGAGCTAGCCTGAACGCCATACTTTCAAATGTTGCAACTTGCAAATGTTAGAAGTTTTTGCGCCCCGCTTTCCAAAATACGTGCAAGGCGACCCGCTCACGAGGCCACGTTGGAGTTCCCTGAAATCGTTCCGTAGGCATTTGTCGTCATGGTTGTCGAGGCAGAACTCGACGATGTGATCGGCAATCCTTGAATGCCGATTTGGCAAGCCAATTGAGACTGCGCTTGCGTTCGGAAACCTATTAAAAACTCTTAATAGGTAGAGCCGCTGGAAGGAACATCAGGTAAGCCGAAAATGGCAAACGTGTACGGTACTGAAGGGAGGCTTCTGGAACAGCTGGCGCTCAACGGGGAGCTCAGCGTGAGCCAGCTGGCCAGGGCAACTGGCCTGTCGTACCCGACCACGTTATACAAGGCATCCTCCTTCCCGTTCGTGGCCTTCCAGAAGGCGGGCAGGGAGAAGAAGCTCAGGATCAGGGACGAGGACGTGGATGCGGTCTACCCATTCCTCATAGCGCTTCAGACCAACAGGGCAAAGAAGGCGCAGCTGACGATGGCGTTCCTGTCCAGAAAGGGCCTCAGCGATGCATCGCTGGGCGGAGAGCTCGCGCTCGAGAAGCAGTTGCCCGTGAAAGACGCCGAGCCTGATCCCGAGATCGAGATCAGGACCGGGAACCAGAAGGCGTTCAGGAGATTTGCCAGTCGAACGCTCTCCAAGGCCATGGACTCGGATTTTACTTCGAATTCCAGGATAGTCGAGGACCGCAACACGGCATCCGCAAAGAAGATCGGGCTGCTGCAGGTGTCGAGGCCGGAGAAGCTGCTGGTGGACGCCGTCGCGGAGAAGCAGTCCAGGGTGTTCGTCGAGAACGTCGCCGAGGCGATCACAAACTCCCGCCATAGCGTCGACACGGACTTCCTGAGGTCGTATGCGAAGAGCAGGGGGGTCCTTGAAGAGGTTCTCCGGGAGCTGGAGGAAGCGAAGGGGTCTGGGTTCCCATAGTCTCCGACAGGCAGATACAAGAGATAGCAAAGAGGCTGGGGCTGCAGGAGTCCTTCGTCGAGAGGGAGTACCAGCTGCTGGTCACGATCGAGGAGCTTCGCGCCGGCGGGCTGATGAAGCCGAAGAGCCCCCTCTGTCTCGGCGGGGGGCACGGCGTGCGCGCCTACCTGCCGCAGGAGCTCCAGAGGTTCAGCATAGACCTCGATTTCTACTCGAACGACGGGGACGTCCACAACATCCTGAGGGAGGTCAGCGGTTTCCGGGACCTCAAAGAGGTAGGGTACGGCGCGGAGTCGGAGGGCAGGTTCAAGCGGTACGATTCGGCCGTCCCCGCCGAACTGAAGAGGTGCACGGTCGCGCTCCTCAAGCGGTACAGCCAGTCCTTCAAGTCCGGCGACGTCGACCCGGAGTTCTACGTGACCATCTCGAACACGCTCGCCTTCGGCAAGTACGAGATGAGGAAGCCGAAATCATACATCGGGGTCGAATACGTCAAGGAGGAGGTCCCGGTGCTTTCGCCGGCGCTGATCATAGCTAGCAAGATCCGGATCATGCCGCACAGGAAGGTCAAGGACCTTTACAAGGACATCTTCGACATCTACGCGCTCTTCAATTCGAGCGATATATCGGTGGACGACTCCGAAATCATCGCCGCGCTATCAGCGACAGGGTCGAGGATCAGGAAGCCCGAGCTTTTCCAGAGGTTCAAGGAAACGTCCGACCCCCGCAACGCGCGGAACGCCATAAAACTGCCCTCGGAGTCTAGGCGCAGCTACCTGGAAGATTGGAAGTCGATAAACGCCTTTGTGAAAGAGAAGGCCCTTACGGTTCTGGAGGGCGCAGGGATGCTGGATGGCTGAAATGCGAAGATCGCCTGATTCGGAACTCAGTGTCAAATGCGGTAGCGCGCATGCGGCATAACAGGTCACCACATTGATGCTATTGTAACGCGCTAAAGCTCCCGGGAGTCTATGATTCTGTCGAAATCCTTCGGCACGAGCTGAGTGCGCGAGCCCAGTTGTGCACGTTCGTCTTTTGACCTTCGAGCTCAAGCCACGGTGAAATCAGAGTGATCAGACCAACGAGTGGTATGACGAGCGAAACCCAGGCGTTAGAATCGTAGACGCAACAAAAGGGAGAAGGCACCAAGCTTTCCTCGCAACGCGCAAAAATTAGGTACGCGCATACCGCAATGCTATTTTCTCACCCGAGCGTTTCCTTCTCATGAACGGTGGCATACCTTTTCCGTCTGTGGAATCGCAAGCTACGTATAAAGCGACTATGGAACCAATCGCAAGTGCTGTATGAACAGCCTGCTGGGCTCTTCGGCAGGTGATATTTTCCGGGCTGGCTCAAAGTTGGGCTCTGCTCCACCAGCCGAAAGTTTGACAGTGCGGAAGCTGGAACCCAGAGCGTGCGGCCGAAATCTTCCTGAGCCAGGGGCACACCATGATGACGTCCCTTCACCACTACCTGAACATGCCCTTCCTCCAGAGTCACAAGGAGCAGATGCTTGAGTGGACGGGCAGGTTGTTCGAAAAGTAAAGGGAGGTTCACGCGAATCCCTTCCGACTCGAACCCTTGACCACGACTAAAAGCTAGGGGGGTTCGGTACTGAGGAAATGGCGGGCCCGGTGGGATTCGAACCATTCCGGTTAGAAATTCTGTACCACGAAGGGTTCCTGGCAAACCTTGAGGGCTTTGTGAAGAGTATAGGGGCCTTTTCGGAAATGGAGAGGGAGGCCCTCTAACAGGCTACAAAATATGAACTCTCATGTAGAACGGGTCATCTATTTCTACCTCCCTTTCTCAGGCATGGATGGCGATGGACACGAAGAGCAAGTTGGAAGGTCCAGAACTCAAGAAAGCTTACGCGAAGCTCTCGGTCTACACGGCGCTCGGCAATCGCATGCGGTTGAGGGCTTTCTTCATGATTGCGAAGAACCAGGGAGTAAGCTTCAGACAGATTTGCCGGGAGTTGAAAGTCGAAAAGGCGCACGTCGCAGTTGAGCTCGCGATCCTTCACGCAGGCGGTCTGGTTCGCTTCACCACCGAAAGGAAAGGGAAGGCGGTGTCGTCGAGCTATTTCCTGACAGATCGGGGGAAGCAGGAACTCAAGGAGCTCCAGGAGCACGTCCCTGGTATACCTTAACGCCTTCGATGGCGAGAATGTGGCTGGCTACTAACGAGCTAGCGAAACTTGCCCTCTAGGCTTCCAGTTCAGTGATTCCTGAAAATCATGGTTCCTCGGAGGGTTTGGGAAAGGGAACGGACAGTTGTTGGTTTACTTTTGGACAATTTCGGCACCTCGTTTAGCGTGAGACATTTTTTGGGTTCTTAGAAGTTCAAACTGCATTTAACTATTAAAAAGCCTTATATCCAAGAGCGAGGGAGTGAGAGAATGACTCGCAGCATGCAAAGCAGCAAGCTACAGGGAATCAGCCGCAAGGAGGCACAGCGCAAGCTGATGCTGTATGGCGCTCTGCAAAATCGGATACGGCTGGACGCCTTCCTGCTGATAGCTGAGAACCCCGGGATAGCGTTCAACGACATAGCAAAGAGGTTCAAGGAGGACAAGGCGCTTGTTGCATACCATCTCGGCGTGTTGAAGGCGATGAGGCTAGTGAGCTTCACCTACGACAGGAAGGGCAAGGCTTCGTACTCGAGCTACTTCCTTACCGACCCGGGCAAGAAAATCCTCGGCGAGCTTGCAACAGTGACGAAGTGACGGACGGAAGTTTCCTTCGCAGACATGGGGACGCGGGCTCTGGGCCCTTTTCCTCCCACGTGGAGAGATTCAATTTTCCCCCTGAAGATCCCGACTCGACCGCTGGGTTGAGCAACGGGTGCTCTCCTGTCGACAAGACAGGAGGGTTGGCCATCAAGAACGGTGGCCGAAACGGCATCATGTGAAGCTGCTGCGCTAACCTCGCAAGAGGGTGTGCGGCAGTAGAGGAGCCGTCGGTGGGCTTCTGGAGAGGAATCTCACTGATGTCGAGAGTAGGCTCCTGCTCCGGTGCAACGTCCTCCAAGAGGCAGATCAAGATTGACCACCGTCATCGCGTACTCCTTTGGTTCCTCGGGCCGAGGAGTCAATCTGAAGGTCGTGGAGGGCAGGCCTGCTCTTCAAGCCTGCGTTCCCAGCTTAACAGGCTCCCGCAGACCCCGCTGCGCCCGCTGCTGCTCGGCCCTTCGCATAGTCGGGCCGGTCATGTGAGCTAAGTTCCCGTGATAGGCTGGATGTGGACTTCCTCGCCCCGCTCTCCGACCGCGCATCCGCAGCCTGCGTGGTGGCCGCCGCGCCTTAGGGTTCCTCTGTAGAGCCCGTCTTCGAGCTTCTTGCCGTTCTTGGCTTCCCACGCCTCGATTGGCAGGCCGTACTTTTGCTGGATCTTGTCGCGATACCACTCGGCAATCACGTTGAACGAGCAGAAGGGAATGATGCGGAGGTCTGGGGTGAGGTAGTGGATGTCGCCTCCGATTCGGACAGAAACTGAACTGGGGCAAATTGCTCTCAAACTCGACAGACTTTGACTTCAGCACCCGCTGGTTGAATTGGTTGAGTAAGACTGAGTGTAACCATGGTTACTCAGAGCAGAAGCAGAGTAGACTGCAACAATGCTACCACCCGCAGTCACCATAGCAACAATGGTCGGACCGCAATTAGGAATTTCAGGGGTGAACTGCAAGATCGCATTCTCGCAAACATTCGTTCCGTTGTCATAGTGTATGTAAGACACCTCATCTGAAGAATAGTTGTAGCCCATTCCTTTCTCAAGAAGAACAAAGGTGGCGTTCTGTTGAATCGCGGCGATTGTTTTGTTCAGGGCAATCATGTTATCCTGCAATCCGGGGCACAAGGAAGAAGACGTTGTGACTTCAAGTGTCCCGATATTTTCGATGGTAGATGACTGAGCGCCCACGTTACTCTCACGAAGTGAGATTGCCTCGAAAGAGACAATTGTGCCAAACGCAACGGAGAGGAGGACTAAAGCCATTGTGACAGCGGTCTTCATGCTCATTCAGCATATTGGATGGAGCGTCCCTATATTTGTTGACTAGAGACGTACGTCTCAGTGAACTGGGTTGTACTGCCGCTTACAATAGCAGTGGTAATGTCAGAGGTGCCTTGATAAATCCAGTCGCCGACGGCACTCCAGGCGTATCCAGACGGGGCGGTGTTGAACCCGCTCCAACCATGACCTGAGTAGTAGTCTTTCGCGGTGTACGTTGAGGAGCTGAATGAGACACTCTGGCAAAGTTGTTTCCGGGGACTTTAGTCTCCATTCTCAATCTTGCAGCGTCGATGCCCTCGGAGAACTCGCAGTACTTTTCAGTGTTCCAGGAATAGTTACCAAGGTTGGGAGTTACAATGTCCCTGAAACGGTTCAGGTCTGGGAGAATCCCGCTATGAGCCGGGTGCTTGGGATTAACGTTACCACGACGGTTTACGCACCATGCTGCCAATGGTCGGGATATGGGGTGCAATATATTTCCGGTGGGAGTGCACAGGCGGTGTACGACACGGACTCGTACTTCTACCAGCCGTCTGTCAGTTCCAATAGTCAGTGTTACGCATCATCTCCGTACACTTGCGATTTAGGCATTTGGACTGGAATGTCTCAGAATGCAGGCGGAGGAGGTTTCCTGGTACAGTCGGGCACCGCTGGAACCATCACCTGCACCTCTGGAGGCTCATGCGGGTCAGCGACTTATGACGCTTGGTGGGACTGGCTTTACTCGGGCGGTTCGACGTTGGGAACATGCTCAACAAGTTCGTATCCTGTAAGCACTGGCGACTATATGCTAGCGCTCGAAGAGTGGGGGCCATATTGGGGTGGTAGCTCAAGCCAATACGAAGCCTTCGTGAATGATTACACTGCCAATAATGGAGCAGGCTGGGGTTGCGCGAGCGGTGTGCTGAGCCAGTCAGGCACGGCCTACTGGTCTCAGACTATTGCTGAAATCCCGACATTGAGCGGCGGAACAGCTGCCCTACCAACTTTCAGCTCAGTGACCGCCATCTATCCTGCGATATGCGATTCCACGACGAGCTGCCAATTTTACTACACGCCCTTCCACAATGGCAACGACAATACCTACGTGATGGATAATTGTGGATCGCCATATAACCTGGCTCTATCCACCCCCAACAGCATCACTGGTGACTTTACGTGGACTTACCAGAATAGCTGCGGAACTTGATTCACCTTTTTCGCATCTACGCGGCTTGCAAATGGATACCCGGCTTGATTCTGTTGGGCAAAGAGTTCAAAACGAGGCATGCCTTGCTTGAAGGCATTGAGTCATGAATCTAAGTCGGCATAGTCATAAGGTTCCACTTGTCATAGGACTGATTGTCATAATTCTAGTCGGAGCCTTAACTTTGGCCCTCCTCTATCCTAAGAAAGGGTCCGGCTCGAGAAGTTCGGAGTCGGGCATCACGGCAACCGGAACATCACAGACGACTTCATCCTCATTCATCCAATCAAACGCATCAACTATCCTTAGGTTGACAACATCCCTCAATTCTGCTAACCTGGTAGTGGGTCAGAATCTGAGTCTTTCTATTTGGGTAACGAACATCCTACCAACTGTTGCAACGGTCCTTCCGTCCACTGACTGGTCGTTCGAAGGTGTTCCAGTCACTCCTTGGGGCGCCTGTCATTTGAACTACCCTCTCGAAGTAGAAATTGTCAGCGGAAACTACTCTGTCCAGCAGTTGCCAACTGCTGTCAACGCCACCTTCGGATATACTTGCTATAGCGCCCTGATTGCGAAAACCATCACGTTCCAGCCTGACAGCGACATGGCAAACGTCACTTGGACTGGACCGGGGCCGGGAGTCGTCCAAGAATTCGGGCCCTATGTCATGTCATACAACTTTACCACGAGTGGTTATTGGAACCTCGCAAACTTCTCGGGTTCACAGAATCCCATAATCGGGGGCGGCAATGGAGGACCTCCGCCAACAACACCCTTCACTCCTGGAACCTACAGTGTGGCGGTGGAGGACGAGTGGGGTCAAGTGTCGGTCATGCATTTCACGGTGGTCAACGGCTGACGTTCTCAAATCCATTCGCAACGACTCGCGCTTAATTTTTCAAGAGCAACCCGCCGGGCCCGGGCAAGTAGGGGCCATTACTGGAGAGGGGATTTTGACCAGGTCGTGCGAATCGAAGGCGTGTGGGTATCGCAGGCCCTTCTCCTCGCGCCTGAGCGGATGGCCAAGAAGTCAACTGTTGATGCACCCTCACCGTGAGGAATGGACTCCCAGCCATGTCGGTTCAGAGGCCATGCCCTGTTAAATGCGGCAGCAGGCTACCGTCAGTGGAAGCATGCAGTCTCCCGACCGCGCCCAGGCCCTCGTGAGCATCGTCGACCTGAAGAACCTTGCGAGAACCACGCTCCCTTCTTCGAGCGCCCTCAGGGACCTTATCCTCTCGGAGCCCGACCACGTCCCAGAGGACGAGTTGCTGATCAAGCTCAAGCTCTACTCAAGGTTGCTCTACCGCGAGCTGAACCGCTCCAGTTCATGACTCGAGCGAAGGAAAGCGCGTGACTCTCGCTTCCACAACTGCACAAAGGCAAAACGCGACTCCAAGTGTCCAGCTAGCCGCCCGGAAGCCTGACGATTGCCTCCCCCGAGGGGAGCGTCGACAGGTACTCCCACCCCTCCTCGATGAACCTCTTGACATCGCCGATCTGCACCACCTTCTGCCTGTTCCCGTTGAGGCCCAGCTTCCGCATGCTCTTCTGCTCGAGCAGCTCCTGCAGCCTCTCCTCCCCGATCGCGCTGAGGTCGCCGAGGGCCTCGACCTCCCCGTCCGCCCACCCAGAGAGCTTGAGGAAGCGCCTGTTGAACGTCGCGAGCATCGTCTCCCTGGTGACCCCCTCCGCCTTCCCGGTGGTGAGGTGCTTCTCGCACGCCCTCCCATAGGCCTCGCGCATCTTCTCGATGGTCGCCTCCGGGAGCGCCTTGTTCACCGTGTACGTCGCCTCCATGCTCCCGGCGTGCCCCATCCAGAACGCGCGCCAGTCGGGGATGATCAGGCCGTCGGCCTCCGCCTCCATCATCCGCACGTCGAAGTACCTGCGGAGCACGTACGGGCGCCACCCGAACCCGGCCTTCCTCATCGACTTCCCGATGGTCTTCTGGATGTTGGCCGTACGGATGCGCGCGGCCTGGCGCGGGTCGTAGTCCCAGACCGAGGTGAGCAGCGGCGACTCCGGGGAGAGCCCCTCGCCGCGGCCGATCCGCCGCTCGAGGTAGTTCTTCAGGTAGTCGCAGGCCTGCTGCGGCGCGAACGCGAAGTACGCGTTCCGCTTCTTGCTTATCGTCTTCCTCACCCTGACGAGGGCCGGCACCTTCGAGAACCGCACCTCCCTCCCCGCCACCTCCATCTCGGGGACGTCCCCGAGCACGAGCCCGTCCGTCCCCAAAAAGTCGCCGAAGACCTGCGGCCTGAATCCGCAGAAGGCGATGAGCGAGGCGGCGACCTTCTCCCTCATGGGCGAGACGTCGAGGATCCTCTGGAGCTCCTCCCTCGTCGGGATGCGCTCGTTGTCGTAGATCCCCGCCCCCTGCCTGATCGTCACCCTCTTCCTCACCTCGAGGTCGTTGAAGCGCCACCAGCTCTTGACCGCCGTGACGTAGCCCTTGGTCGTCACGCCCGTGATCCCCCTCGCCTCGCACACGCCCACGAGCTGCCGCAGGAAGCCCACGGCCTGCCTCTCGTCCATCTTAGCGAGCTCTGCCGGGGTCGTCTTCAATGCGGCGCACGCGTTCCCCAGGCGCCTGAACCTCCCTCCCGCGAGGGCCGGGCTCCCCCTCTGTCCCTCCGTTACCCAGCCGAGGACCACCGGGTCCTCGAGGAGGTGCCTGTATGGGGAGCGCTCGAACGTCTGTCTCATCTCATGGCACCTACTATGAAGGCGCGTTCGCATTTAACGGACCGCGGTGTTCGCCACAAAATGGTGGCAGACCCGCCGGAGTTCACCACCCCGTCCCCTCCCAATCGCGCACACCGGGCGATCCCACACGTAGACGGAGCAGCGTGGCCGTGTCACCTTAGGGTTGCTCCCTCCCGGACCTCACCCGTTTCGGCAATCAAGAGTCAGAACCCCTCCTTCGAGGAGCCCGCACCTCGCGACCGCCCGCTCCGGCGTGAGATCATCTCGCCCAGGCGCGCAGGAAAGAGGAGGGATGGCTTTACCCGACGGTTACTGGCACTCCTATAGCCGGTTGGAGTGGAGAAGACGGCTAGCCTCCCAGCCCTACCCGCCACCAGTCTCAACCGCATTGTGACCCGCTTAAATGGTTTGCAGGTTCGCCTTCTCTAGGCCGGGCCAAATCCACACCCCTCTCTTGACTCTCACTCCACCGTCATCCTCGAATGGGTGACGGAATTCGCCGGGGACAAACGGGCCGTGTTTGATTATTGACTCGGCTTCAATCTTTGTCTTCTCATTATAGAGAAAGGGCGCAACCGTCTTTATTGCCACATAAGGGATGATTCCAGTTGTTTGAAGACACCAGACTCCCTCTTTGGTTGCCTTCAAGGTATTGTAATGCAGTTTGGTCTTGCTCGGTACCTGTAGACCTAGAAAAGTTGCTAGGCGAGCTATGTCACCTTTGTATGTCATCTTAACGGAAACGTAGGCTTTCCATCTGCCGATTACGAAGCCTGTCCTAACATAGAACTCCTTCTTCCTAAAATAACCAATTGCAACTTCAGTGTCCAGCATAGTTGCAACAAACTGTTTGTCAACGCTTCGTAGCGACTTGATGCGGTTTATTCGTTCTCGCAATTTGGTAAGGTCTTCCTGCCTAACGGCGAAACTATCCAACCGTTTGTTCCCGGAATGATATGTGACTCTCTCCTCCTCCCGGAGAACCCGTAATTGGGAATCGGTCGCAGATTTGACTATGCCTGCGAGTTCTCCGGCTTGCGAATCCACACCGAGATTCGACGAAGTTGTATTTAATCACATACATACCGCTGGTTATTTCGCACCGATACCTGTGTGTTCAGCTATAATCTCTTTCATTCTGCATACGCCGCATACCTCACTGGAAGAAATTGCGCCGCACTTGGAACAAAGCATTTTTTCCTTAGACTTGGGTTGTTTCAGCCTGGAAGTCAGCGAAAGAGAAGATTTCAAGAGCGTGTTCTTCATTCCCGGATGCCTTGACTCGAGCTCGTTGAGGTAGTCGCGGACCTCGCTCCTGAGGCCCTCGTGCATGTACGGGCAGCTCGCGCTCTGGAAGGGTATCTTCGAGAGGTACGCGTAGAGGGCGACCTCCTCCTCGTAGACCTCCGTGAGGGGCTTTACCCTGCGGACGGGGAAGTTGTCGTCGTAGGCGGACGGGTCGAGCCAGCCAATCCGCTCGACGTCGCCGTGGAGGAGGTTCATCATGAACGTCTGGACGTAGTCGTCGAGGTTGTGCGCGGTCGCCACGACGTTCACCTTCGCCCTGAGCGCCGCCTCGTCGATGGCGCGCCTCCGGAACACGCCGCACATGCTGCACGAGGAGAGCTCGCGCTCGTCCTTCCAGTCGAGGGCCTGGTCGAGGCTGAACCCGAATAGTTCGCTGTAGGAGACCAGCACGAGCTCGACGCCGAGCTCTCCGCACAGCGCACGCGCGTGCTCGATGGCCTCGTCGCGGTATCCGGCGACCCCCTCGTCCACCGTCAGGGCGACCAGCTCGTACTTCGCCCCGGAGCCCTCGCCGGCGCTCAGGCCATGGAGCATTCTCAGGAGGGAGAGGCTGTCCTTCCCGCCGGAGACCGCCACCCCGACCTTCTCGCCGTGGCGCAGCATGCCGTACTTCGAGATGGTACGCCTCACCTTCTCGACGGTGGTCTCCTGGAAGCAGTCCGCGCAGAGACTCTCCCCCGAATACCTCCTGGTGTAGTAGGAAGGCCTCAGCCCGCACCTAGAGCAGTCCACCAAGAAATCGCGCCCTGAGGTGGTCGCGCCGGTGCAAACCTTAAAGGGTTCTCGTCGGGCGAGCAAACTTGATCTGACAGGTATGTCCGACAATCCCGAAGACGAGGCGCAGGAGTACAAGCCCGTCTCGCGCTGGTTCCTCTTCTTCATGCTCAGGACGAAGAGGGGCCTCGGTTTGATGGACAAACTCGGGAATTGGAGAGTCAGCAAGCCGCTGGGCTGGCTTATGGTCGCCCTCGTCCCGGTCGAGGCGGCGATCGCAATCTACGTCATCGCAATCGAGGTCTCCGCACTCTACTTCTCCCCCGAGGGCGCGGCGATCGCCTCGAGCGTCCGGACGATCTCCCCCTTGGCCAACTTCCTGCTCCCGGGGATCAACCCCTACCTCCCCCTCAGTGTCTGGCTAGCCGTGATCGTCGCCGTCGTCATCCACGAGGCGTCCCACGGGATCGTCGCGCGCAACCTCGGCCTGAGGGTCAAGGCCGCAGGCGTCCTCCTCCTGGCCTTCCTCCCCATCGGGGCGTTCGTGGAGGTGGACGACAAGCAGATGAAGCAGTCGCGGAGCAGGGACTCGCTCAGGGTGCTCGGCGCCGGCTCGGGGATCAACTTCATCGTCGGCATCGCCTGCATACTTCTGCTCATACTGACGGTCTCGACGATGGTGCCCGCGGTCAAGGGCGCGGGCATCGTGGGCGTGGTGCCCGACTCCCCGTCTCTGCACTCCCCCGCGTACGTGGCGGGGATCAAGCCCGGCGACTTCGTGGTAGCCCTCAACAACGCGCCCGTGACCGACCTGAGCATCTTGCACAACGGGACTTACTTCGTGGGCGAGAAGGTGAACGTCACCATATGGCGCGCTGGGCAGACCAGGACCATCGACAACGTGGTCCTGAGCAACTACACCGTGACGACGATCAACGAGACCAGCGGCGTGAGCTCCACGGCCACCTACCCCTTCCTCGGGGTGGACCAGGAGAGCTACGGCTCTCTGCAGTCGACTGCAAGCAGCTACCTGACCGCGTACAAGGTCTCCCCGCTCGCGTACCTCGTGGACATCCCGACGTTCGCGACGTCCGAGTACAGGGTGCCGTTCTCCGACGTGCTCTCCCCGTTCTACACCTCGCCCCTCGGGGGCATGACCCCCCTGGTCACCTCGGCCCTCTTCTGGATGTTCTTCGTCAACTTCAACCTCGCGATATTCAACAGCCTCCCCATCTACCCCATGGACGGAGGGCAGGCCTTCCAGGTCGCGCTGACGGGCGCGGGGAGGGGGAGGATTAGCGAGGAGCTCGCGAGGCGGGTCACGACGGGCGTGACCCTCGCGATCTTCTTCGCGCTCTTCGCGGTCATCGCGGGGCCCTACATCGCCGGCGCGTTCCAGCCGACCTGACCGCGTTGCCGGTTAAATAGCGGATTAGACTATCAGGGGGATGACCCCGTCGCTCTTGCTGGTTCTGCCAGCAGTCGCGTCCGCCATGGGACTAGCTATTTTGGACGCGGCCCAACCGACCGGAATCGAGGCGGGAATCCAACAATACGCGAGCCAGTTCGCGTCTGAAACGACCGCAACCCTCATTGCCATAAACACAGCCGTGGTTGACATTGTCCGAGTCGCCTATGTCACGTGTCTGTTGGTCGGAGTCCTCCTCTACTATACGCACCTCGGCCGAAGGCTGGGCAAGGATCTCATCATAGGGGGAGTCCTGCTTGTCATCATCACCGAATTCATAATTCCCGTTGTCGGCGGTCTTATCGGCTAGCGCTGAGGCATGGTCGAGATGTCGTACCGCAGAAGGGCGACTATCCCCCCAAGCGCGGAGACCTGCTTTCCGGTCTCCAGCGAGGAGTCGCAAAGGAAGACCTTGCCTCCCTTCTCCTCGATCCCGTTGAGCGTCCTGACGAGCTCGTTCTCGTCGAGGTTGTTGGCGAAGACGTCGTCCGAGACGATGCACTTCTCCACCGCCCCGGCCTTGCCGGCCTCGGAGACCCGCGCGAGCGTGTAGGCGATCCTCTTCTCCCCCCGCGATATCCGCCTGATGGCCTCCTCGACCGCCTCCTGGACCTCGACCAGGACGCTGTCGCTCGCCACCTTCCTGAACCCCTCGGACTTTACCAGCGCCCTCACGCCGTCCGCCCCGGAGAGGTCGAAGCCCTCCACGAGGACCTCGTTCTTCCTCAGGTCGGGGTCCTTCCTGAGGAGGTTCTCCATCGTGAGCTTCGTGTTCCCGGGCCCCGCCACCACGACGACGTCGCCCTCGCGCCAGGTGGCCTTCAGGAGCTGGAGGACCTTGCTGAAGTAGGGCTGCATGTCGACCTCCTTCTGGTTCGAGCCCCCCTTCCCAGACGCGCCCGACTCCAGGGTGGAGACGATGGTGAGGTGGGAGCCGGTGAGCAGGCCTACGCCCGCCTCCCTCCGGTCTATCGCGACCAGGAGGAACCTGCGCTCGGACTCTGTCGAGGAGTTGAGGACCCTCGTGTCGGAGGGCCCCCAGTCCTCCTTCCTGATCGTCAGCTCCTGGCCCGGAGAGAGGAGGAGCGAGTGGGAGCCGGCCTTGGTGACGCTGTCGTCGCTCGCCTCGACTATCTTGCCCCTGATCCGGAGCCTGCCGACGCTGCTGTCCAGGGTGATCCCCTCGATCTTGAGGGCGATGGTGACCTTGATCCGCTCTCCCTTGTCGGGCCTCGTGTAGTCGCCCTCCCTCTTGGAGACGCGGGAGCTCTTCGTGACGACGGTGTCGCCGATGGCGAGGAGCCTGCGCAGGGTCCAGAGGTCGTCCGGAGACTCCACTGTGAGCCTGCAGATGCCTTGCTTTGGGATGAACTCGCTTACTATCAAGCGCTCACTCGAGCTGTAGGTCTCTGAATGTGCCTACGCTCAAGCCCTCGGGCATGTTCTTGATCTCCCCGACCCTGTGCCCGATTATCCCTTTGACGCTCGCCTTTCCGGCTGCGTCTATCAGCCTCTGTGTCACTATGCCGTCGAAGACCAGATAGGTCGCGCCCGCGTTGTCGAGCTTCGCTACGAGCTCGCTTATCGGAAGGCGCCCCTTCTCGTTGAGGTTCTCGTCGAGCAGCATCGCCTCGAGCGTCCCGTTTATCGATGGGAAGACCTCCTTGACCTTCTCTACCATCGGCGCCGGGACTGGAGGGACCGCGGGCCCGGCTGGCTGCTCCTCCGCCCTAGGCGCCCTCTCGTATCTCTCGTACCGGGGGGCCCTCTCGGGTCTCTCCCGTCTCTCATATCGCTCTGCCCTCTCGGGCCTCTCGCGCCTCTCGTAGCGCTCAGACCTCTCCTGCCTGGCCGCTCGCGGGTTTCGCCCCTCGAGCTCGCCCCTGAGCATCTGGTGCACCTCGATCGGGGTGAGGTCCTCGACCTCCTTGCCGTCGGGCGCCCTGATCACCTTCTCTACCTTCATGACCTGGGCCAGCTCCTTCTCGATGAGGTCGCCGCCCCTGTCGCCGTCGAGGACCGCGATAATCCTCTTCTTCCTGCTCAGGTCGATCACCGAGTGCGGTATGCTCGTTCCTTCGATGGCCACCACGTTCTCGATGCCAGCCCTCAGGAAGAGGACGACGTCCGCCCTGCCTTCCACGATGTATACTCCGTCCGCCGTGTAAACTCCAGGCCCTGCGGGGAGGTTCTCCACGCCGAAGTTGACGACGCGCGCCCTCTTTGTGGACTCTTGGACGTCCTTGAGCAGGTTCTCGCCCTCGCTCGAGGTGCGCGAGCTCCACTCCTTCATGATGTCCTTCGCGCGGTCCGCGATCTGTGCCCTCTTGGACGCCCTGACGTCCTCTATCCCCTCGAGGATCACCCTCGCGGAGCAAGGACCGACCTTTTCGACGCTCTCGACAGCCGCGGCGATGAGAGCCGCGGTGCTGACGTCCGTCGACATCGGGATCAGGATGGAGCCGTATGTCTTGTCCATCTTGGACTCTAGATTGATCTCTATTCGTCCGACTTTCCACGTCTTCTGGAGTTCGTTTAGGTTCATCTCAGGGCCGAAGAGCCCCTCGGTCTGGCCGAAGATTGCGCCAATCAAGTCCGCCTTCTCGACCACACCGTCTACGTCGAACCTCAGTTTGACGAGGTACTTTACTATCGCCGAATCAGGCAACTGCTTTCATTCAACTCGTTGTTAGCTTGTTAACGTATCTGAGCGTAACTTAGGGCAAGCGCCCGTTGCCCTTTATTTAAACCCTTATCCCAAGTCTGCCAAGCGTTCCCCGCCGAGCGAGAACCTCCTGAGGTTCTCGACGTGCAGGAAGACGCCCCTCGACGCCTTCGAGAGCCTGCGCCTCTGCGCGAGAGAGACGGGCACGCCCTCCTTCGCGAGGAACTTCACGTACCTCGACGCGAGCCGTCGCCCCTCCGCGTCCATGTCGGTGAGAATCACCATCTTGCTCACGCCCTTCCTTAGCCTCTCCCTGGACGCGGCGTTGGCGGTGAGGATCGAGACGGTGAATAGCGGGCCGGAGTAGCCTAGGCCCACGAGGGCCTCCACGTCCCTCTTGCCTTCCACGAGGACCGCGCCCCCCTCCGAGGAGAGGTCGTTGAGCTCCTTCACAAAGTCCCCGAGGAAGGTGGCGAACTCCCTGAACCTCCTTTCCTCCCTCTGGATGTCGGCGGGGGACACGAGGTCCGGCAAGACGCCCCGTGCTTGTAACTATTATGTGGCCCGCCTCTGAACAGCCCGACTCATCCCGCGGCTCTCGCCGCCGTTGCCGAGCCTCTTTATGCGGGCCGAGCTGCCGAGCGGCTCTCCCCATTTAAGTGGCTTCCGTCTGTAGCACGACTGGGTAAACCATCCGTTCATCATAGCAATTTTTAGTCGCCTTCGCGGGTGGCCGTTTATTGCGTGCAGTAGGACGGAAGCCAGAGTCCGCTTTCGCCGCGGCTCCTTAAAGCCTATGCCCGCGGTCTGCTTCTCTGCGTGAGGTCGAGCTCGAACCCGCAGACGGGCACGTCGACGCCGAAGGCTGCGAGGGCGCTGGGCTTGACCTCCCCTAGGTACCCCAGGGAGACTCCCCTGACCAGGGCCTCGGCGCACCTGCCGTCTGCGAAAGCCCAGTGCGACGCGGGGCGCGTCTCTGCTGCCTCTCCGAAGTGCCTCTTGACGAGGGCCTCCATGTGCATCTTCGCCTCCGTGAAGGAGGAAGAAGAGTGGGCGGAGAGCGCGGCGATTGACGAGCCCTCCTTGAGGCCTGAGCCTGCACGAAGGAAGATCTTCCCGGCCTCGAAGACGCGCTGGGGGTACTCGTTCTTCGTGTTGCGGCTCAGCAACCCCATGAGCGAGGGAAGCAGGGAGTCGCGAAGGAGGTAGTGCTCCGCGCTCCTTGGGTTCTCGACCTCAATCTTCGAGTCCGAACTCCTCCCGAACCTGCCGTAGAGCGTGGGCTCGTCCATGAGGTCGAAGCTCATCGTCTCGTCGAACCCAGCCTCGGCCAAGGTCAGGCACATCCCTTCCACGAACGTGATCTTCTGGTCGAACCTTCCCGCGTCGCTGCTCGGCGGGTACTGGGGGGTCATCTTGTCTAGGCCGTAGCCGATGACGACCTCCTCCGCGAGGTCCACCTGGTGGAGGATGTCGACCCTGTAGCACGGGATGACCGCGAGCCCCTTTCCGTCGACGTCTAGGCGGCTCCTCCGGAGGGAGTCCTTCATCTCCTTCTTCGAGAGGGCGAGGCCTGTCGCCGCCTGGGCGAGCTTCCCGTCGAACCTCATCTTTGATGGCGCGAGGTCGGGCGTGACGCTCTTCGCCTTGGCGTACTTCACCGTCACCGTCTCGATGGTGGCGCCGGCGTCCGCGAGGGCGCAGCAGATTATCGCGAGCGCCTCGTTCCCGAGCCTCGCGTCCGTCGAGGTGACGTCCACGAAGAGGCCGCGGGTGGTCGTCTCGACCTTGGTCTTCTGGCCGTTGATTATCGGAGGGAACGAGAGGACGGTGCCCTCCGAGTCGTAGAGCATCGGGTAGGCGGGGGCCCCCTCGAGTATGTGCCCGTATGTCTGCCCCGTCTCCGTGTCCTTGAGGATCTCCTCGACGGTCATCTCCTCGGAGGAGCCGAGGGGGGCGAACGCGAAGCTCGCGGGCTTGCCGCTGTAGTACGCCGGGAACGCTATCGCCTCGAGGTTGTGGAGGCCGATGGCGACCTTCCTCCTCTTCCTGCCGAGGCCGTTGTGGAGGTCCTCCTGCATCGAGATGAGCTGCCTAACCGTCTCGTCGTCGAGCTTGAGGTTCCTCGCGACGGCGCACGCGATGAAGGGTCGGACCTTGGGGAGGCCCTTGTCGGCGAAGACGGTCACCTTCCCGGGAACCGTCCGGTAGGGCCTTACCCCGGTTTCCTTCCCGACGAGCCCCCTGAGGGCCCTCGCGATCCCATAGTCCGTGGAGAAGTCCGGCCTGTTGGGGTTGTACTCTATCCTCACCGACTCCTTGTCGGTCCCCTCGATGTCGAGGCCCAGGTATGGGAGCCTGTCGAGGATCTTCTCCTTCGAGAGGCCCGAGAGCCGCTCGAAGCGGCTAAAGTATATCTTGAGGACCGGCAATCTCTCTTCTCTCCCTCAGCCAACCGAGGTCGTTGTTGTAAAGCTCCCTGATGTCCTCCATCCCGAGCCTGAGCATCAGGAGCCGCTCGAGGCCGCACCCCCACGCGATGACCGGCTTCTTGACTCCGAGGGGGAGCGTGACCTCCGGCCTGAAGATCCCGGAGCCGCCCATCTCGAGCCACTTGCCCACCTTGTCGTAGTAGACCATCACCTGCATCGAGGGCTCCGTGTAGGGGAAGAAGGATGGCCACAGCTTGACCCCGCTCATGCCCAGCTTCCCGTAGAACTTTGTGAGGACGCCCATGAGGTGGCGGAGGTTCAGGCCCTCGCCGATCACGATCCCCTCCATCTGGTGCAGCTCGGCGAGGTGCTTGTAGTCGAGGCTCTCGTTCCTGTATACCCTGGCCACGCTGAAGACCCTCGTCTCCGCGCCACCCGAGTCCCGCGTCGCCTGGATCGTGACCGCGGTGTTGTGCGTCCTCAGCACGAGGCGGCGCGCCTCCTCGACGTTCCACTTGTATCGCCACCCCTTGCTCCCGGTCTCCCAGCCCGACTCGTGCGCAGCCGCCACGTTCGCGACGACCCCGGTCCTTGTAATCCTCTCGTCGCGCATCCCCTTGACGTAGAAGGTGTCCTGCAGCTCGCGCGCGGGGTGGTCCTGGGGCGTGAATAGCGCGTCGAAGTTCCAGAAGGCAGGCTGGGCCGCCTCGCCGACGATCTCGGAGAACCCCATGGAGAGGTAGACCTCCCTGACCTCCGCGATGAGCTCCTTGACCGGGTGCCTGCGGCCGGGGTGGAACTCGGGCGCGCTCGCGCTCACGTCGATGGGCCTGAGCTTCACGTCAAGCCCCGTCGCCCTGATGGAGGAGAGTATCTCGGGGGTCAGCTTGTCGAAGCCCTGGTCCTCGGCGGACTTTAGCGCCTCGGCGCCGTCGGGTGTTATCGTGATGCTCACCGTCTTGGTCTCCTTCCTCTCGACAAGGCCCCTCTTGACGAGGTCGGACAACGTCCCCTTCTGAGCGTCGGGCACGCTCGTCTCGTTCGTCCCCTTCTTGAGGAGCGCGACGATGCCCTCCAGCTCCCTGCCCGCCTCCTTGTCCTTCAGCACGACGATCTGGCCCATCATCCCCTCCTTCACCTCCACCCATCCCGCGGAGATGGCGCGCCCCATCGCGGCCGAGAAGCCCCGGTCCTCGCCGAGGGAGTTCCTGAGGCGCGCGACCGACGACTCCCCACCGCCCTCCCGCAGGCTCTCGAGGAAGACCAGCTCGGGAGGGGGGCTCGTGAGCTTGAGCTCAGCGCTTGTGACCTCCGTCGTGACGACCAGGCCCTTCGAGGAGAGCCACGAGAGGGACCGCCGCACCTGGTCGGGGAGGAGGCCAGACGACGATACGAGCGCGTCGAATACCTTCGGGGCGTCGGTCAGGGACGCGAGGACCTTGCGCTCGATCGGGTGAAGAGGGGTCTTCTCCATGGCAACTAACTCGCGAGGGTGGCAAGCTTCTTCTTGCTCTTACTCAAAAGCTCCTCGGCGTCCTTCATCAGGGAGTCGCGCTTGCGCCTGTGCTCCTCTAGATAACGCTTGACGATGGCGGCGAGCTCCTGCTTGCACTCCCCGCACATCCTGATCCCCTTGTAGCACTCGTCGTACACCCTCTTCGCGTACTCGTCCTCCATCGCGAAGTGGTAGAGGTAGAGGTCGTAGACCGGGCACTTGTCCGCCTCGCCGCCGAGCTTGCGCTGCTCCTCGACGCTCGCCCTCCCTCCCGTGAATCCGGACATCACCTTCTTCGCGGCGGCGGCCGGCTGCTCGTCGAGCGTGAAGGACGAGGCAGCGCTCCTCTTCGACATCTTCGTACTCCCGTCCAGGCTCTTGAGCAGCTTGTGGTAGATCGACGAGGGAGGGATGAAGCCGAAGTCCTGGTGGTAGGCGTTCGCGATGTCCCGCGTGAGCCTGAGGTGCGGGTCCTGGTCGGCCCCGACGGGGACGAGCACGGGCTTCGGCCCGCCGAACTCCTTCAGCTGCGGCATGAGTATGTCGCCGACCTGGATGAGCGCAGAAAGGTAGAGGGTGATCTGCCTCTCGCCGTAGATGGCCCTGAGCATGTTGTTCGTCACCCCGCTCGAGAATATGGTCGAGAGCCTCATGACCCTGACCTCCTCGCTCTGCTTGTAGACTATCGCCCTCTCGGGGTCGAGCCCGAGGGCGAGGATGTCGGCCACGTTCTGGACTGCTATCTTCGAGCTCTCAGCGAACGAGAGCCCGTTGTCGTTGTAGGCCTCCACGTCCGCGATGCAGTAGAAGACGGTCGACCTCTTAGACAGCGACTGGAAGTAAATCATGTCGTCGGCGGTCATCTTCGTCCCCAGGTGGAAGTTGCCGGTGGGCTTGATCCCGCTCATCACCGCGTAGGGCTTGTCGTTGTCGACGGCATCGAGGATCCTCCCGAGGTCTCGGTGACCGAAGTCGATTCCTCGCCTGATGTGCAGGCTGGGCTTCTTGAACCTGGGTACCATGGACTCCATCCGCTCGATCCCGAACTCCTTGTGGAGGCGCTCGTAGTTCCCGATGAAAGTCTCCCCCCAAGGATCGAGCCTGTCTTTCTCCACGATTGTAGTGACTCGCCGGGTCGGATTATAAATTCCACTCTCCGGAGACAGGGCCACCGGCCCCGGAGACAGGTCACGGGATACCGACGATGACGAGAAGCGCCGTCAGGCAGAGCGTGGTCAAGCAGTAGGCCCATATCCTGACCTGCCCGAAGAGTCGAGCTGCGAGGCCGACCATGACGAAGACCCCGATCGCGAAGAGGACGAGGAAGCCGCCGTGGACGTATGCCTCGCTCGCGAATATCGCGGCAAGGAACCCTCCTCCGAGCCCCATCGACGTCTTGATCACGTAAAGCGAGAGAGTATCTCGGTCCAACGTCACGGTCTCCTTCTGCCGCTTGCGAGCCTGCCCTCCCGGTCGATCTCTCCCTTCCTTATCCGCGTCGAAGAGATGGGTGCGCCGTCCTCCGCCACCACCCAGTCGACGACCACGAGCTCGAGGGGAGGGAAGCCCCGCTTCGCGCGGAGGCTGTTCGCGAGCGAGACCCTCTTCCCCGTCTCCGGGCTCGCGACGAGCGCCTCCACGTCCCTGCTCTCTATCCCCGGACCGAAGAAGTCGTCGAGCCTCGCTATGCTGTAGCGCCTCCCTGGGAAGCTCTTCCTGATGTAGGCGTCGAGCTCGGCCTCCCTCTCCTTGTAGGGGCGGTCGGGGACCTTGCCCTCCTTGCGCGCGAACTCGTCTGAGGTCAGCCCGATGACGACCGCGTCCCCGAGCTCGAAGCTCCTCTCGAGGAGGCGCCTGTGCCCGGCGTGGAGCGGGTCGAAGGTCCCGCCCGTCGCGACCATCGAGTACTTTCTGTCGGTCACACTTTCCAATCCGGGACGGGTCGCAGATAATAATCGCTCCGGTCGAGGCTCTGTGGAGGACCGTTCCTAGATGGGAGTTCCGGAGCAATACGTGAGAGCCGGGAGGCTCGCGAGGGAGATGAGGGAGTGGATCCTCGAGAACGTGGAGGTCCCCCAGACCTGCCTCGAGATCGCAACCAGTGTGGAGGAGGAGATAGCTAGGAGGGGAGGCCAGCCCGCGTTCCCGACGGGGATAGGGATCAACGGCGTCACCGCCCACTATGCCCCCCAGGAGGACGACCAGACGAGGATCAGCGACGACGACGTGGTGAAGATAGACTACGGGGTTCACTTCGACGGCTACATCGCTGACACCGCGGTGACCGTGAGCGAGAACCCCCGGTACCAGCTCATGTTGGAGACTACGAAGAGGGCCCTCGAGGCCGCCATCAGCGTGGTAAGGAGGGACCCCAGGACGGGGGAGATCGGGAAGGCGATAGAGGCGACCGCGCGGCAGGAGGGCTTCAAGACGATAAGGAACCTCAGCGGCCACACGCTCGAGCAGTACACGGTCCATGCCGGCAAGAGCATCCCCAACGTCTACGCGCCGAACCAGCCTGTGCTGAAGCGCGACGAGGTCTTCGCCATCGAGCCCTTCCTCACCCCGGGGACCGCGGCGGGTTACGTCGTTGACGACCCCAGGGTGACGATCTACTCGCTCATCATGCGGAAGAGGACCGGGGTCGAGGAGCTGGACGGCCTAGTCGACCACATCTGGAACGCGAGGAAGAGCCTGCCCTTCACGCCGAGGTGGTTCACGAAGGAGTTCGGGCGCGAGAGGCTGCACAAGCTGCTGTCCGAACTCGAGAGGAGGAGGATGGTCCGCGGCTACCCGACCCTAGTGGAGGCGTCGAACGCGCCCGTCGCGCAGTTCGAGCACACGATGAAGCTGGAAGGGAACTCGCTGGTTATCCTTACTTAGACTTGACCGCTGCCTCGGCGTAGATCAGCGTGATCTTGGTGGCGTTGCCGCACTTTGAGCAGTTCGCCCCGTCCTTCGTGATGTAGTCGCCCACCTGGAAAGCCCGCTTCGTCTTCTGGCCGCACGCCGGGCACTCCTCGATGGTGTAGACCGTGAACTTCGACTTTCCCTGCTGGGTCTGCGAGGGGGACTGGACCGCTGGGGGGGCGCTCATGCTACTGCCCGACTCCGAGGGAGTTTCCTATGCCTGCGAGGAGGACCTTGTCCCCTTCCTTCGTCTTCTCCTCGATGAGGTTCCCGATGAGGTTGTGCACCTTGTCGCTCGCGTCCGTGATCTCCTTCCGCATGACGGTGATTGCCTCAAGGATGCTCTGCTTGACCAGTATCGCGTAGACGGGGACCTTGTGCTTGGACGAGACCTCCTCGATCCGGAACTTGTCCGTCCCAATCCCGCCGATGGCCGCGCCGATCCCCTCCGCCACGTCGCCCGTCTTCTCGCCCTCGAGCTTCAGGGCCGCGTCGACCATGATTATCGCGTTGAGCGGCACGTTCATCTCTTCGATGACCCTCTGGATCGCAAGCCCGGGCTCTCCCACGTATCCCATCGGGCCCTCGGCCTTCAGGACGTAGAGGGTCCTTCCCTTGTACTCCATGACAGTCATCACGGTGTCCTTCGCGACGACCTGCTTCGGGAGGTTCTGCATGTACTTGGAGGCGATGATGGGCCCGATTCCGTCGCCCACAGGCTGCCCTAGCTTGAAGGTGTCGACCGCGTTGATGAGCGCGTCGGCCTCCATAAGGACCTGTGGCATTATCATCTGGAGCTGCACGAGCAGGATGTACGAGTTGGTCTTCTTTCCGAGCAGGTAATAGTGCCTGACGATCTTGTGGATCATGTTGAGGGAGCTGGCTATCTCAAGGATGTTCTCGGCGACGGATACCTTGATCGGCTCCGCGCTTGGGAGCATCTTCTTCACCTCGCCCCTCACCCTCTCGTCCCTCGTCTCGGTGATGTGCTCGATCTTGCCGACAATCCCCTGCGGGTCGAGGTCGACGGGCATTATCGTAACGTATTCGAGGAACTGGTCGATCCTCTGCGACGGGTCGCCGCTGACCTTCCCGGTCGCGTTGAAGTAGTCGACCGCCTCCTTCCTCGACTTGTCCTTCATGAGCTTCAATCTGTTGAGCGCCCTGGAAATGTCGTTTCCAACGATGTAAACCTGGATTCTTTGCCCGTACACTATGAAGACGAAGAACGACAGCAGCCAAACTATGTTGAGGAGACTGCTCACGTCGGTCCCAAATTGGAGCGTCATACTCGGGAATAGGGGCATTGACTATGGAATGTGCCTTTTGAGGGTGGACTTAAACGTTTTACCGAATCTTACTTCGTTGAAAAAAGAAACGCGGCCTAGGTTGGTTGGAAAAGGTGCCTCATGTGGGCTGAAATAGGAATGGCAAGTAATGCAGTGTGCCCCGATGGCTCCTCAAGAAACCAAAACGCGGCGAACTCGAGGATGCGCTTCGTACCTATGTGAGCATTACCGCTGTCGCCGGTCACTACAAGGTATCGTTTACAACCGCCAGAAAGTGGATTCGTAGCTTCGGTCTCGAGAGTATTCTGCAAGAAGAATCGATGAAGATTCGGCTGCGAGCAATGATTGAAGAGCCTCCCAAGATTGCGAAGCGAGCGCGAATAGATCGAGAACTAGAAACTAGTCTTCGAGACGTTGGAGACCGAAAGCTCTTGGCAAGGGCAATTGTAGACGAGTTTAGTTTTGGCTATCGTTACAAGAAGAACGGACGAAGGAAACGGCACACCCTCGTTCTTGAGGTGATCATGTACGACCCGCTACCCGTTCGTCAAGTGGCAGAACTCATGTGCGTGGGATTCAGGCGGCACTTTCGAGAGGCCAAAGACGGCACATTGGTTCCCTATTGGGAGACCAATGCACAAGGCTATCGAGCCTTCGTAATTCTCCGGTTGGTAAGCCCATACCTTGTCGGCCAGAAGGCGTTCCAAGCGGAGGTAGTATTGAGGACCGGTCCCTTCCCCGAGAAGGCCACGGACATCGGATTGCACGAATACAAGAAGAGAATTTTTGAAGAAAACAGACCGGGATAGGATGGAAAGGTGCCGACATCTAGGCTTCACGAGACCTTTCGGACCTCACTAACACCTAGACGACATGTGGTTTGACTTCTGGGTTCGGAAAGAGTCCAGGTCGGACCCACACGCTATGGCCGGCTGAACTCTCGCTCCCCCTCGAGGGAATTTAACCCTTTTGATGGAAGGGTTCTCATAACACGGGCAACGTAATGCAGCACGGCATGGCGTTGGCACCTATCGGTAAGAAGCCCGGGCCAAACAAGAAAATCGTGTTAATCGTCATCGTCGTACTCGTGGTCGCCCTTCCGTCGATATTCCTTCTACGAGGAATCACGCAAGGCGGCCCTCCTTCAAGCGTCATCGTCTCAGGTTCCGCGACCGCGGGGATCTATGGGACTGCTATTGGAGTTGCCTTCTTGCAGCAGAGTAGGAACGAGTCCATGTATCAATCGAAGGTGGTAAATGGGCAGTACAGCGTTAAGGTTCCGAACGACTACTCCTATTTGGTGCTCATCGATTTTCAACCACCCAACGGCAGCCCCTCCGGAACCTGCAGCACTGTGACTATCCTCGTGAATCAGCAAGCGGGCAATTCCAGCCTGACCTCTAATTGGTCCTGTTTCCCTCCATACCGGCTTCCGAATACCTGAGACCCAAAAGGCCTCGGAAAATCATTATAACAAACTCCTAGCCACGAGGGGCCGATGCGCCGGAAGCTCCTCGACATACTCGCCTGCCCAATCGACAAGCACTATCCCCTCACCCTTCTGGAGTTCTCTACGAAGGACCCAGACGTCGTAGTCGACGGGGCTCTCATATGCGAGGCGTGCCACAGGTTCTACCCGATCATCGACGAGATCCCTGTGATGCTCCCCGACGACCTGAGGAGCAGGAGGGAGGACGACGAGTTCCTCGCGAAGTGGAAGGAGCGCATGCCTAAGGACGCCGTGGCGTCGGTCAAGCCGGCAAACCTGTCCTAAACTGCGCCTCCCAAAAATTCATATACGAATATCAAACGTGGGTCCTTCGTGTCCGTCTCCACAATTGACCCCAAGCAGCTCAAGAAGATAAGAGTCCAGCTCGGGATAACGCAGTCGGAGCTCGCCAAGGCGGCGGGAGTCAGCCAGTCGCTGATAGCCAAGCTCGAGTCCGGGCTCGTCGACCCGTCGTTCAGCACGATGAAGTCCATCTCCGAGGCGCTCAGGTCCCACATCCGCATGGAGGGCAAGAAGGCGTCGGACGTGATGTCGTCACCGGTGGCCTCCGTGCAGGTGACTGTCTCGATCTCTGAGAGCATCGACCTGATGCGTAAGAACAACATCTCGCAGATTCCCGTCTACTCCGGGAGCAAGCTGGCGGGCTCGCTCACGGAGAACCAGATCGTGACGCTCCTGAGCGGGACAGAGGATCCTCGCGCCCTCCTCTCGAAGCCCGTCTCGAGCATCATGCAGCCCACCTTTCCCATCGTGAGCTTGGACACCCCCATCGAGGCCCTCTTCTCACTCTTCAAGTTCGTGCCCGCAGTCCTCGTCGCGACGGGCGACAAGGTGGAGGGCATCGTCACGAAGATCGACATGCTCTCCGCGGAAGCGCACTGAGCCGACGCGGTCTCGGAAAACATCTTTTATACCCGAAACCGGAGATTGGGACACGTTGAAACGCCGGAGCGGGCTATCGCGCACGGCCACACTTGGCGTCGTAGTGATTGTAGTCGTCATTGTCATCGCTGGCGTATTCGCGGTGTTGCTCTCGAGCTCCAAGCAGAGCTCGACGACGTCGACCAAGTCCACGACCTCGAGCACGTCCACCACGACGAGCCGCTCCAGCACGAGCGCGACGACCACCACTACCACGACGGCGGTACCTGTGGGGTTTGCCCTCTCCCACCCGCTAGGAGTGACCTACGACTCGTTGAACGGATACCTCTACGTCACGAACAACTCGACGAACACGGTCTCCGTCATCAACCTGGCCAACGGGACGCTGGTCAAGTCGGTGCCGGTGGGCCAGGCCCCCGCGCAGGTTGCCCTGGACCCGGCGAACGGCTACCTGTTTGTCACCAACAACGATTCTGATACGGTCTCGGTCATCGACGGCCACTTCAACATCGTCATCAACACGATAACTTTGGGCGGGATACACCCCGACGGCATCGCTTTCGACCCCGTCAACAACTGCATGTACGTCGCCGAGCACGGCAACGGCGTGGGGGGCAACACGATCTCCGTGATCAACGCGACGAGCGACACCCACCTGCGCGAGATCAACGCGATCTTCCAGCCCACCGGAGTGGCGTACGACTCTTCGAACGGAAACGTCTACGTCACCAGCGGGGGATCGAGCGTCCTGGTAATCAACCCCGCGAACAACACCCTGACACAGCAGATCAGGGTCGGGATAGTCCCTGAGGGCATCACGTTCGACGCTGCGAACGGCAACCTCTACGTCACGAACTACGACGACGGGACGGTCTCCGTGATATCCGGGGCCACAAACACCGTTGTCGCGACGATCAACGTGAGCGCGGCGGTGCGGACGGTGCCCTTCCTTGTCGCGGTGGACACGGCGAACGGCGATGTGATGGTCAGCAACGACTACAAGAGCGGGGCCGACGTGATCAACGCGACCAGCAACGAGCCGCTCACCACCGTCTCCACGGGGGGCAACTCGGCGCCCGCCGGGCTCGCGTTCGACCCTGCCAACGGGAACATGTATGTGGCCGCGGAGGCGACGAACGCCATAGTCGTAATCTCGCCCTCCCTTGCGCCCTCGTTCCTCTCGCCGCCCACGGGCTCAGTCTCGTCCACGACCACGACTGCGTCCGTCACGTTCTAACGGCCGGCGGCGCGGCGAGGCGCTGGAAGCGTTTTCAAGCCGGGCTCGCCTACCACTCGCTCATGGGGATGGTCAACGTCCCGGCGGGGTGCGCCGGGTGCCACAAGCTGGGGATCGGCTTCTCCACGTGCACGGGCTGCGGGCTACACTTCTGCCCCGGGTGCAAGGCCAAGTTCGGTGGGGCGTGCCCGCAGTGCGGCTCCAGGCTGGTCTGACCCCCCGACCAGAACGGCTCTTGCGCTGTGCTTTAATCCCCGTTGTGTCTCGGCCGTCTCGATGGGGGGACGTAGCCTAGACAGGCATGGCAACAGGCTCCAGTGGTCAAACGACAAAAGGTTTGATGACACGCTTGCGTGGATGATTTCCCATCGGAGCGGCGATACCTGTGATCCGTCGGTTCAAGTCCGGCCGTCCCCACCATCTTCTACCTGCTTGCATCCGATGTGCGAAGGCGGCGCCCTCGCGCTCCCCTCAGTCTGGAGGCCGACGGTGCGCGGGGGCTGCAGTAGGGAGAATCTTCCATACGGCGTAAATATCTCCGGAGGCCTCATCTTCTGGGAGTAGCTTGGTCAGGAGCTTGGCATTCGGCGGCATTGATTCGGGCACCGCTCTGGCCGCCGCCGGGATCCTTGCAATGCTCCTAATCGTCAGCTATTCTCCACGGGGCGGAGTCTCGGTCCCCACCAGCTCAACTTCGACCTCTGGCACGTCTACCACCGCCGCCGCTTCGGCCTCGCCGACGAGCCCGACGCAGGCGAACTCGGCACTTTCCGCCTCCAACGAGACGGCGGTGAGGGCGCAGGTCGAGAGGTTCGTAGCGTACCTGGGGAAGGAGAACGCGTCCGGCTTGCTGGGCCTCTACGCAGATTCGCCTGTGTCGTCGTGGACTGGAAACCCGATTGCCCTGACTTACGACGGGGCAGTTTCCTCTCTCGCGGGGAACTACATTGGCAAGCCAGACATCGGCATAGCCTACCTGCAGCTCTTCCAGAGCTCCAAGGCGTCCGCCGCGGCCTGGAGCGTGAGGCCGATCACAAATCTCGAAACGGCAAGAGTCGTGGCGACAGGACCGAACGCCGCCGACGCCACCTTCGGGCTCGCCTTTCCGGGAGAGGAGGGATACTACAATCCGTTCATCGTGACGGTGAATCTGGAGCAACTGTGGGTCTACCACGCTGGCTCGTCGGGGAGTCAGGGCTGGTCCATCCAAAGCGAGACGTGGAACTTCACGAGCTATCAGTTTCAAGGCTACATGATAACAGAGCGTTGATCCGCTTCCCGTGCCACGTCACAACGCCCCACCAATAGCTTAATGGGCCGAGTTTCAGCCACCCTTCCATTGCGACAGAGCTCTCCCGCTCAGCCAAGAAGCCGATTTGGGATCCTTCGGATTGCCAAGTTCGCGGTGGCCACCGGCGTCGGCTTTCTGATCGCGGAGGCGATCCTCGTTCTCGGCGTCGTCTACTTCTACAACTCCACCACGGTGCCCAGCGTCGCCTTCTCGTCGCCCGCCCTCCTCGGACTGGACGCGCTGGCCTTTGGCGTCGGAGCGACCGCGGCGTTCGTCATCAACGAGCGCGTCACCGTCAAGGGAAAGCCCGAGGTGGACAAGAGGGGCCCGACCGCATGGGTCGTAAGGTGGGGCAAGTACCAGCTCGCCTCTCTCCTCGGAAACGTCCTGATCGTCGCGGTTCAGCTCGCCCTTCTGGCGACCGTCTCGCTTTCGCCCGTCTTCGGCAGCGTCGTCGGGGCGGTCGTCACCTATCCCGTCACCTATGCAGTCTCGATGCGCTTTGTGTGGGGAGTCCACCCGCTCCGCGAGTAGCTCTGCGTAGCCGCAGAATCTGTTCCTAAGCTTTTGGCATGCCTGATAAACCGGTCTTGCTCCGGAGTGTCCGTGAATCGCCTGGGCCGCTCGTTCTTCTCCCGATACACCCCCGACGTCGCGCGAGACCTTCTCGGGTGCCTCCTCGTGAGGAAAGCCGGGAAGAATGTCATCTCTGGGAAGATAGTGGAGGTCGAGGCCTACCGTGGAAGCGACGACCCGGCCAGCCACTCTTTCCGCGGGGTCACGAAGAGGAACTCGCTCATGTTCGGGGAAGCGGGAAGGGTCTATGTCTTTCTCTCCTATGGAAATCACTGGTGCCTGAACTTCACAACTGAAGGGGAGGGGCAGCCGGGCGCGGTCCTGGTCAGGGCCCTGGAGCCCGTGGAGGGGACGGCCCAGATGAAGAGGAACCGCGGCGTCGAAGAGCTCTCGAGGCTCACGAACGGGCCCGGGAAGCTGACGAAGGCGCTGGCAATCGGCAAGGAGTTCAACGGCGAGGACGTGGTGACGTCGAAGAGGCTCTACGTCCTGGGCAGCGAAGAGCCCGTAAAGGCCGAGGTCTCGGAAAGGATTGGCATCAGCAGGGCACGGGAGCGGCAGTGGCGGTTCTTCGTCCAGGGGAATCCGTTCGTGTCCAAGAGGAATGCATAACTAACGATTGGGGTGGAGAGGGTGGTCGTAGGGGTCGTCGGCTAGGCTGGTCTAGGCTTCAAGCAGACTGGGCGCTTTAATGCATCATCATGATTAGGGGGTGTGATCTCTCGAAATCCATTCGCCGGAGACTGTAGCGAGAGGGCCTATCTCAGCGGACTAAGGGCCGGAGACTTGAATGGGTGTTGGAATTCTCGCTACACAGTATGGGCACGTCTTAGCACAACTCATCCGGCGATGGCCGAACTTTTCTTCTTGACATTCAGGAAATATGGCCAATGCAAGATGACTCCCGACAAGGCCTACTTGCCCGGACGCTATTGTTGGAAACTTTCCGTCTATCTTGATCCGAGCTTTGCATTCTTCGTGAAGAAGCCGGAGGCGATTCCTATCACTTCTACCTTATTCTATCCGTTCTTCGGAGGCTACTCCGATTCTGAAGGTTCTTGGTGCCTCTACAATGACAAAGGAAGCGCCGCAGTTGCATTTGTAATCGAATCAAAGGATAGAAGAATCCTAAGAGAATCTGCAGCGGCGCTGGGCCGAGATGGTTTCCACCCCTTGCTCTATGGAGCACAGGGAAACTCCAGAATCGATGTTGACGCCAAGGCAAGGCTTGAGGTGCGCCGAAGGAGTGAAGTGAGAACGCTCGCAGAAAGGCTGTTGCCGATATCAAGACATCCGGAGAAAATTGCGAAGATGAAACTCGTCTTGGAATCGGCGGAATTAAGTTGGGATCGCATCAAGCCCAAAGTGCAAGACTTCAAGAAGGCCGTCAAAAGAGAAGTCATCAGCTTCACCAAATTTGCGGAGATAGAGTATAATATGAGACGCAATAGAACCTTGGACAAGGGGTCGTCGGCTAGGCTGTAGCTTTCAGAGCTGCAGGGCGAGTCTGGTCTAGGCTTCAAATCAGCATGAGAAGTCGCCTTGGGCGCTTGAGACCCCCGGTTCAAATCCGGGCGACCCCACCAAATTTGCCCCCCTACCCAACCGAGGGCGGCGGAGGCCACTGACCAGCGCCATTCCAGACTGTCAGGAAGAATGGCAGATTGTCAACGTACATCAGGTATGTTCCTGCAGGCGCATCCGCTTCAATCGTAAGCATGATTGTCCGCGTGGTGCTTGTACCTCCCTGAAGCGCGAGCGTGGTGTTGCTGAACCTTGCAGACACGCCTTGAGGAAGCCCGTTTGCCGAAAGGCCTTGGAGGCCGGAGAGAGGATTCGAGAGGGTAAGGTTTGCGATGTAGTTAGAGTTCGACGTGAAGTTCACTTCGATTGAAGCGGTCGATCCTGGCCGGACCACAAGAACGCCAGGAACTGCGATGGCAATTGAGCTTGGAAGTCCAGTCGCATTCACGCTCATTTGGAATGTTTCCTGAGAGATTGTGAGGTTGCGCGCAGACGACTGGACCAGATTTGAATTGACCGTTGCGAAAAAGCTCTCCGGGAAAATTGGGCCGACGGATACGGAGTCGAGCTCGCCTGACTGCGCGTCCACAGCGAACTCTCCCTCCCACCCTTGCCTGCTCGCTGACGCGGAATAGGTCAGCGAGATCATCCAGCATAGCCTCGAGGTCCCATCAAGGGCAGAGTTCAATGGGTGCTGGATGTCAAGACTCGATCCTGAATCAAACCTGATGATTCTAGGGCTGATACTAGTGAGGTTCCCGCCTTGTGTCAGCTCAAACGGGACACTTGAAAAGATTCCAAGTCCCCGCACAACTTTCATCGCCTGGGAGCCCGTCACGGTTAGCGCATAGTTCCCAGGCAAAGGTTGGTAGGTAGGGAAGCTGGTAGGTTGCGAGACCGTGCCCGAAGCGGCGTTCACGCTGAAGAGGAATGAGCTTGCATCGTTACCTTGTCCGAAGAGCCAGAACCCGTCGTAGACCTGGGCGAACCAAAGCAGCCAAGTGGCCGATTGCCAGACAGTGTTGTTTACGATTATGCCCGGGTCGAATTCCGCTGCCACCAAGCTGTAGTTTGCCTTACTCGGGCCTTCCGGAGATTCAACGAGTCGAACTGCTTGAGTGAGACTCATGACTGGCGTCGCTACTGCAAAGCCCAC
Source organism: uncultured Nitrososphaerota archaeon (assembly GCA_963838925.1). Taxonomy (GTDB): domain Archaea; phylum Thermoproteota; class Nitrososphaeria; order Nitrososphaerales; family Gagatemarchaeaceae; genus Gagatemarchaeum. The sequence continues at coordinate 414,447 of CAWISW010000003.1, read as the reverse complement.
GTCGTCCAAACCAAGATGAGTGCTTCGGTAAGAAAGGGTGAAATTTGGTTTGCTTGGGGAGTATTGCGAATTGCCGTTGTAGCTCACCAACGGATAGCCTAGCTGCGAGTAGATCGTCGACCCCCTGAGCAGAGCGCCGTAAGGTGAAGGGGTGGTGCTGATCTCAGTCGAACTCGTGGACGTCGTAACCGAATTCGGAGAGAGATAGCTGGAGACTAGAAGATAGAAGGCCAGTGTGCAAATCGTAGCGGCAGCAAACGCCATAGAGCTGCGACTAGTCAACCTGGACGCCGAGTGAAAGTCGGCTCGCTGTCGTAAATAGGTTACCCGGAAGGGCCCGACGTGTCCGGTTCAAATCCGGGCGACCCCACCAATTCTCCCTGCCAAGATTTTGCAAGCCGCTTAAATATCTGGGTGCATCAGAAGGCCATGAGCGAGGGAAATCTGGGTGCTGAGCGAAGATGAAAAGATCTCCAATTTGCCCCCGTCAGAAAGAAAGAAGTTGGCGGAGAAAGCGGTAGAAGCGATAATTGGCAAGTCGAGAAGAAAGAAGAGCGCTGGGGACAGAACTCGCAGAAATCGAAAGTGACCTAGTCAAGCAACTGCTAGAGGTTTATCGGAGGGGAACGAGCTACGAAGAGTTCTGGGAGCTTGTCGATAGGTTGCGGGCCTTCGGAGAACTGAGGAAGAACTTCGGCGCGTAGAGCGCAGAACAGCGCGAAATTTACACTTTCACGCAGTCTTCAATCTTAGTTGCAATACTCCTCAGGAACGGTGGATTTTATTTGACTCTGAGTGATGTCATCATTATATAGTTTCGACTCGGTGACTGTGGTAGAGATGCAAGCCGCTCCTCGCAGAGTCAGGACAATTTACAGCGTCATCGCCTCCCCGCAGAGGCTCGAGATCCTGAAGATCCTCAACGTCAAGGGACCTCTCACCTACAGCGCGCTCAAGTCGCTGGCGGGCTTCAAGTCCAAGAAGGAGTCGGGAAAGTTCGCATACCACCTGAGGAAGCTAGTCCGCCAGCTGCTGATCCAGCTGAACAGGCAGGAGAGGAAGTACACGGTCACCAACCTTGGGAGGCTCGTGCTCAACCTCACCCGACAGATCGAGGAGCAGTCGCTGATCGAGAGCGGCAAGCTCTACGTCAGGACGACCCGCCAGGCGATGGAGGAGTTCAACGCGGACAAGATACTCCAGTCGCTCGTCAAGGAGGCGGGGATGCCCGTCGAGCTCGCGCAGAAGATCACGAGCGAGACCGAATCGCGGCTCTACAAGTTCCAGACCCAGTACCTGACGGCGCCCCTGATCAGGGAGATGGTCAACGCGCTCCTCGTCGAGCAGAACCTGGAGGAGTACAGGCACAAGCTCACGCGCCTAGGCCTGCCCGTCTACGACGTAACCCAGCTCCTCACAAAGGCGGGTGCGGACGACGGCGACGCGGAGTCCCTCCTCCACCAGACGGGCAAGTCGGTCTTCTCTGAGTACCTCCTGCTCGAGCAGCTCCCGAGGGACGTCTCCGACGCTCACCTCAACGGGGACATCAACATCTCGGAGGCCGGCACCTGGGCGCTCATCCCTGACACGATCTTCCTCGACCTCCTTTCCGTCCGCGCCTCGGGGTTCAACCCCAAGGGGAGGCTCCCGGGGGTCCCGATGCTCCAGAGCCCTGCGAACCTCGAGGAGGCGATCAACGTCATCGCGAACATCACGCCCCTCATCAAGAAGGAGGCCAACCAGGAGATAGTCTTCAGCAACTTCCTACAGTACCTCGCGCAGTTCACGCGGTCCCGGACCAAGAAGGACGTGGCCGACGCGCTCGTCAAGCTCTTCGACCAGGTCTCGTCGGTGCTCCAGCCTTTGCAGCGGCCGTCGGTCACCCTGCACCTGGACCTCTACGTCAAGGACGACGCGGGGCGCGACCTCATGGAGAAGACGCTCGGCGCAACCCTCGACGCCTACAGGGACTACGTCGAGCAGGTCCCGAGGCCGCAGCTCCGGATTCTGCTCGCGAAGCCACACAAGTCGGAGGAGACGTCGTACCTGAAGGAGGCGGCCGCCATAATATTCCACGGAGGCAAGGTCGGGTTCTTCCCTTCGGGGCAGAAGAGGAGCTCCCTGGGGATCAACCTGGACGTCCTCCCCGCCGACAACCAGAGCGACAACGTCAGCGTCCTGCACAACCTGGGGATCAACCTCCCGAGGCTCTCCTACGAGTCCAACCAGGACGAGACGTACTTCAGGGCAAAGCTCTCCATGCTCATGGGCGTCGCATCCGACGCGCTGATCACCCGCAGGCGCCTCCTCGAGAGGGTGATGAACAAGGGGCTCCTTCCTGCGCTGAGCTTCGGCTCCGACAACGTGAGCTCCACGACGATGCCGCTGGTGATGAACCTGGTAGGGCTCGACGAAGCGCTCTTCGGCCTGAGCAAGGAGGCCGCGCCCTCCGCCAGGGCGGACCTCGCCGCGAAGATACTGGGGACCGCGTCGCAGTCGGCCTCGGAGAAGTCGGGGAAGAGCGAGCGGCTCGCGATCGCGCTCATCGAGGAGGGAGGGGCGGCGAGGCTCGCCTCGCTGGACTCGGAGAGATACGGCAGGGCGAACCTGCAGAGCCTCGAGAAGCGCGGGTACTCCCAGGCGGCGAGGCTGACGGGGGAGGACCTCAACAACGCGGAGACCATGAACTACATGAGCAAGGTCAGCCAGGCCGCGGCCGGCGGCTTCTCGGTCTACCTGGACGCGTCGTCGCTAGACCTCCGCGGGATATACAACCTCGCCTTGAACGCGACTCCGAAGCTCGACTTCTTCGGGATCGAGAGGACGGTGTCCTTCTGCCGCAACTGCGGCTCGAAACTTCCTGCAAAGACGGAAAGATGCACAAAATGCAGGTCGACGGCCACGGCTCAATATTCGACGACCGAGTGATTTAGGCAAAAACGGTTGACTTCCTGTCAACTCTAGTTGACCTAGGAGCGTCTCATTGACTCCCTCGGAACCCTTTAGAGCAGGGGATGGGTGAACAAATACTCCACCAAGAGGAAGATAAAGGGCGTCCGTTGGTCAGAATGCGCGATTTGATATTTGACAGCTGAGATTGAGGAATCAACGAAGAAGGAGGGCGAGATGATGGAGCAGCAGCTCCAAAAGCCGGAGGTAATTCTTCCAAAAGAGACGCTCGAGGCCTTCGGCGGCGACGAGCTCAGGGCGCGGGTCTTCTACGAGAAGTACGCGCTCAGGGACGAGACCGGGAAGCAGGTCGAGAGGCTCCCGAAGCAGCTCTGGGAGAGGGTCGCCCGAGAGCTGGCCTCCGTGGAGGTCAACGACGTCAAGAGGGCCGAGTGGACAGAGAAGTTCTACTGGCTCCTAGACGACTTCAAGTTTGTGCCTGGCGGCAGGATATTGTTCGGCGCAGGTCAGTCCAGAAGGTCGACGCTACTCAACTGTTACTTCTTCAAGATCAGGGAGGACTCGATCGAGGGCATCTTCGACTGGTGCAAGGAGGCGGCGAGGACCTACAGCTTCGGAGGGGGCGTGGGCACCGACATCTCGCTGCTGAGGCCGCGCGGCACGCCCGTGAACAACTCGGCCATCTTCAGCTCCGGCTCGGTCTCCTTCATGGAGCTCCTCTCGACGACCACGGGGACGATCGGGCAGGCCGGGCGAAGGGGGGCCCTGATGATCACGATACGCGTTGACCACCCCGACATATTCGACTTCATCAACGTCAAGAAGGACCTGAAGAAGGTGAACTATGCGAACATCTCGGTCAAGATAACCGACGAGTTCATGAACGCGGTCGAGAAGGACTCCCAGTTCACTCTCAGGTTCCAGAACGAGAAGGTGAAGTTCGAGAGGAGCGTCCGCGCGAGGGAGGTCTGGAACCAGCTGGTCAAGGCGGCGTGGCAGAGCGACGAGCCGGGCCTCATATTCTGGGACACGATCAAGAGGGACTCCACCACCGAGTACAACGGCATGGCGGTCGAGGGGGTCAACCCGTGCAGCGAGCAGACCCTCGAGAACTACGGCTGCTGCTGCCTGGGCTCGGTCAACCTGAGCTCCTTCGTGAAGGACGCCTTCACCGACCGGGCGAGCATCGACTGGCCCGGCCTCGCAAAGGCGGCGCAGTACGCCACTAGGTTCCTGGACAACGTCCTCGACTACAACGCGGACAAGCACCCCCTCCCGCAGCAGAAGACCGCCTCTCTGTGGTCGAGGAGAGTGGGAGTAGGGACGACCGGGCTGGGAGACATGCTCATCAAGCTCGGCATGAAGTATGACGACGAGGCCACCGTAGAGTTCGTCGACAAGCTCTTCGAGAGGATGACGAACGTCATCTACGACTACTCGACCGACCTCGCGAAGGAGAAGGGCCCGGCGCCCGCCTTCGACGCGGAGAAGCACCTGGCCCAGCCCTTCATCAAGAGGCTGGACGCGAACGTGCGCGAGAAGATCAGGACCCAGGGGATAAGGAACTCAGCCCTCACGACCGTCCCGCCGGTGGGGTCAGGCTCCATATTCGTGGGCTCCTCGAGCGGCGTCGAGCCGGTCTTCGCCCTCTACTACACCCGGAGGAGCAAGTCCCTCAGCGAGGGCGAGTTCAAGGTCTGGCACCCGCTCGTCAAGGAATACATGAGGGTCTTCCGCATCACCGACGAGACCTCCCTGCCCGCGTACTTCGTGACGGCTCACCAGATCAAGCCCGAGATGAGGGTCAGGATGCAGGCCGCCATCCAGAAGCACATCGACACGGCCATCTCGAGCACGGTCAACCTACCCCAGGACATCTCCACGGAAGAGGTCGAGAAGATCTACTTCCTCGCGTGGAAGCTCGGGTGCAAGGGCATCACGGTCTACAGGGAAGGAAGCAGGGAGGGCATCCTCGAGACGGCGAACGTGGACAAGAAGGAGGCCGGCGGCGTGAGGACGGAGCCCAAGCAGGAGGCGCCCACGACATTCGAGAGGCCGAAGGTGCTCACCGGGAGGACTCTGAAGCTCAAGCTGCCCCAGGGAGGGCTGTACGTCACCGCCAACTCCGACGAGGCCGGCGACCTGAAGGAGGTCTTCGTGACTCTGGGCAAGCTGGGCGGGGACGAGAAGGCCGACGCCGAGGCGATCGGCAGGCTGATCAGCCTCTACCTCCAGCACGGCGGGGACATCCAGAGCGTCGTGAAGATGCTGAAGGGCATCCGCGGCAAGTACGTCTCGTGGGAGGAGGGAATCCAGCTGCTCTCGATACCAGACGCCGTCGCCAAGGCGCTCGAGGTCCTCACCTCGGGCAAGGTGAACAAGGAGTCGTCGGTCCCGCTGATGCGCGGAGGCACGTGCCCCGACTGTCACGAGAACGCGATAATATTCGAGGCGGGTTGTTATAAATGCACGAGCTGCGGATACTCGAAGTGTGAGTAGAACCTAGCGACGACGGCCCTGCAATAGTCTAGGAACTCTTTCAGGGTGCGGTCGCGCTTGGTTGCGTTGCATTTGTAGCAGAGAATGAGGATGTTGTCAATCCTGATTACATCTTCGTTGTCCACTCTGTCTAGCGTTGGACTCCTGTTATGCATGTGACCCTTGTTTCCCAGCTCCCAGTCTATCTGAGAACCGCAGATGAAGCAAAGCTCAGTATGCAACGCCACTTGATAGAGCTCTTCAGAGGTCATCTCAATAGCATACCCCCTTCTTCGATGACCTGACAAACAAGCCGTCGCCCATCTTCTCTTCGGGTTTCTGAGCGCGCGTTTCCTATCTAATCTTCTGGCGCCTTCGAGATGAGACTTGTGATAGTTTTTCGAGTATTCGTTGTCACACCTCTTGCAAATTCGGCGGATTCCTATCGGTTGAGTGTAGAAGGCAGTAGTGGGTAGTTCCCTCTTACATCTGTTGCAGACTCTGCGAGAAGCCAAACACGATTGCAGGGTCTTTGGATACTTAACGACCACGCAACGAGGAGGCTAGGTGCGCTAACCGCGCAGCTCCCTCTCCATCGCTTTTGCGAGCCGTGCCCACTCCTTCGTCCTCGTCGCCGCATCAGCTACGGCGGTGGCCGCCAGCTGCTTCTTTGTCGGGGCCCTCTTTGGGTAGGTCAGCTCGTAGCCGGTGTATTCGAGCCTGGACTTGCCGTCTCCTTCAGGGATTATCCGGTAGAAGTACAGCGAATTCTTGTTCGCGCCGGTGACGTGGAAGTTGAAGTAGGTCATCCTTTCCTTGTCGATCTTGATCAGCTTCTTCTTGGTCACGGCCTTGCCCTCTGGATACAGCGTGTCCTCGAGGATTACCGTGTCGTCCGCCACTCGAGTCACCTTCCTGAAGCCCTTGAGTCCCATGAGATTGTGGTCCTTGGCGTCATAGTCCGTGCACCAGCGGAATGCCTGGGCCGCTGGGACGTCGAAGTGCTGGGAGAACTCGTACCTTGTCGAGACGACGACCAAGGGCTAACGCCTGGTCCTGCGGGTCTTCTTCAGGTCGGCTTCCATTGCCTTCGCCAGGTTCTTCCAGATCAGAGAGTCCCCCTTCAGCTCGTTGGCCGCGATCTGGGCGACCTCCTTCTTGGTCAGCTTCCTGTCGCTCGGGTATAGGAGCAGTCCTGTGAACTCGAGCCTCGATGCCCGCTTCCCTTCTGGGAAGAACTCATACCAGAACTGGGAGTGAAGGGTCGGGCCTGTGATGTGCGTGTTGGTGAACGCGTGCTTGTCCGGATTGATCCTGATGAGACGCGTCCTCTCGATTGTGCCATCCGGGGTCTTTCTCGCGTCCTCGAGGATGACGGTGTCCTCCGTTAGCTTGTTGATCTTCCTCGTGCCTTCCTGGCCCATCAGAGAGAAGTCGTTCGGGTCGTAGTCGATGGACCACCTGAACGCCTCCTCCACTGGGACGGAGAACTTCTGCTTGAACGAGTACCGAACAGGGACCTGCGGCATGCTGGAGCTCCATGAGACGCGTCTGCGCTAATAACTGTTATACGGGCGTGCGCTGGTACGCCTCACGATGCTCATTCAGGAGAGGTTGGAGTTCAAGGAAGACCCGGCGAGCGTGTGGGCGAGGCTGTCGGACATCGAGAAGATCCCGGAGTTCTGGCACGGGACGAGGTCTCTAGAGATCATCGAGAGGGAATCCTTGGGAAGGGGGAAGGAAAGGGCAAGGGCGAAGGCCAAGTTCGCCTTCGGCGGCTCGGGGGACGTTGAGATAACCGCCGACAAGGCGACGATGACGCTCACCTCCGACTACACCTCAGGCCCGTTCAAGGGAGCCCAGGTCGTCAAGATCGTCGGGAACGCGATAGAGGTCAACTGGGACGTGAGCTTCACGGGCCTCTTCAAGCTGACCTCGAGCTGGACCGGAGGGCACTTTAGGAGCGGGACGCGGCACGCGCTCGAGAGGCTCACGGGCGCCGAGCAGAAGGTTCCAGGGCAGCAGAATCAGGCTTAAGTAATCGGGCCCTCTCTTCTTTATCCATGAGCGTCGGCAAGGACGAGCCCGAACCTCAGAAGAGCCTGAAGAGGCTGACGTGGCAATACGAGAACTGCCTCTCGTGCGTCTGGTTCTCTCCAAACGACCCGCTCAACGCGGACATCCTGGAGCGGGGAAAGTGCATCCACCCCAAGCTCAAGGCCTTCGACCTCATAGTCTCGGGTCGCGACTGGTGCAACCTGTTCACAGAGATCAGGCAGAAGCAGATAGACCTCTTGCAAGAGAAAGCGATGAAGGAGTAGGGGGGAGGCTAGGCCTTCGGCTCTGCGACTTCGGTCTCGCTGACCGTGTAGGTCCTCGGGCCTTTGAAGGGCGAGAACTGCTTTCCGCCCCCGTGGAGGAACTTTGAGAAGGTCTCCACGTAGAGAAGCCTTGCTCCCTGTATGCCTGGCTCGAGCATGCCCAGCACGAGGTTGAAGACGTGCCCCACGACCAGCAGTGCGATCCCTGCTATGGCGAACCCGATGCCGCCGTACATCAGCCCGGGGGCGGCAGACGTGCCCACCGCTTGGCTGTCGATCACGAAAGCTAGCACGAACGAGGCCAGGAGTATCCCCAGCAGCCTCGTGTAGGATATGATGTGGCTGACGATGGAAGGCAGCTCTATGACCGCCAGCGTCCCCTCTCCGAAGATGATGAGCCCGACGCCGACCACCACCATCCCGAGGTAGCCGCCTGCAAGCGGATTGCCTGCGGGGTTCACGTTTCCATGGTGCAGGAGCGTCAGTCCGAAGAGCGAGAGCCCCCAGGCGACCGAGAGCCAGCCGATCTTGGCGACGATGTGCTTCCTCTCGTGCATCCAGTACGCGTTGAGCATGCCCAGCACCAGCCCGAATGAGACCATGAACAGGCCGATGTACCCAGAGTAGAGCAAGAGCTCCTTGAGCCCCCTGGTCGATATCGGGTTGAGGAAGACGCCGTCCGCTGGAAGGCCTGCGTTGAAGCTCTTGTTGAGGTAGTCGAAGAGGTACTGGTTCACCCCGAACCCGAAGTAGGCGTTCAGGATGAAGCCCATCACCATGCCCACGATCGACCCGAGTATCATCGCCTTCGCGAGCTTCTTGAACTGGGCGGGCTTGAGGATCCTTGCGGCAAAGGAACGGAGCGCGCCTGGGATCAGCGTCTTCCCTTCTGGGTGGTTGACCCTCCGGATTATCCAGACGGAGATGAGCAGGATGAGCACGGCGTATCCCACGTCCCCGAGCATGAACCCGAAGAAGATGGGGAAGGCGACCGCGAACAGCAAGCTCGGGTCGAACTCCATTGATAGCGGAATGGTGTAGAACCTGATGAAGGACTCGAAGAACTTGAACCTGGCAGGGTTCTCGAGGAGCGTCGGGCGGTCGTGCTCTTCGCTCTCGACCTCGAAGACCTTGGTTGAGGGGACGCTCCTGGTCAGCGTCTCCTTGAGCGTCTGGAGCCTCTTCGAGGGGACCCATCCCTCGAGGACGAACGCGCTCTCTGTGAACCCGAAGCTGTTGGTGACCTCCTGCTTCCTGGCCTCTATCGAGAGCTGCTCCTCCACCTGGGATATCAGGCCGTAGCTCTTCTCAGAGATCGACTGCAGCTGCTTCGCGATGTCCGCGAGCTCGGCCTGCCTGGAGCGGTCGTCTTCCTGGAGCCTCGCCAGGACGTCCGCGGGCTTGCCCTTGAGCTGGGGGATTCGCTGAAGCCTGACGTCGGCCTTCTGGATGATGGAGCCGAACTTCTCGAGCGCCGCCTTGGGGACGGTCACGATTATCTTGACTGGGTCTGTGCCGGACGAGTAGGAGACGACCGCCTCGGTCGAGGCGAGGCTCTGCAGGAGCGCTGCGTGCGTGGCCGCGGACACGGACCCGAAGAAGGAGACTGCGCTCTCCAGGTCGAAGATGCTCAGGTCCTCCCTGACGAACTGCAGGCTCTGGACGAGCTCTATCCTGCCCTTTAGGTCCTCGAGCTGCGAAGTCAGCCTCTCCTGCCGCTCCTTCAGGCCGGAGACCTCCTGGTCGACGGTTATCGACCTGGAGATGGTCAGCGCCTCTGAGAAGGACCCGAAACGCCTCTTCTCGTTGACCGGGACTGCCGGGAGAGCAGCCTTCAGCGCCCTTATCCTGAGGAGCTCCTCGGAGATCTCCCTGACCCCGCCGGAGTCCGAGTCGCCCGTCAGATACGGCACGGCGTCCTTCGAGAGCGGCTCGACCTGCACTGCCCCTAGGTCGTAGAGGACCGAGACGGCCCTCTGCCGCTCATCCTTCAGCCCAAGTACGGCTACCTTCTGCATGCGGGCAGGCTTCAGCATTCGCAGGTCTCACTTGAACTCCGAGAATAGAGTGTTGTCGATTATCTTCTTCAGGTCCTTCTTGTCGAGCTTGCTCGAGGCCACCTCCCTCGCCTCCTTGTTTGTCGTCGCAAGGAGCGCGTCGGCCTTGACCTGGGAGGACTTGCGGGCCTTCTCCACCTCCGCGGCGGTGTACGCCTCGGCCTGGGATTTCGCCTGGGCTATCGAGTTCGCCGAGTCTCCCTCCATCCGGCGGAGCTCCTCCTCGAGCGCCTTCCTTCGCTCCAGGATCTCCCTGCTGGTGGCCTCCTCGGTCTCCTTGATCTTCTTCAGCGTCTCGGTGTAGTCTGTGGACATTTTAGCTCAAATCCTCGCGAAGAACAGTAGGAAGACCATCACGATGGCTGTGACCTTGGCGGTCCTGAACGCGAGCTGGACGAGGTAGTACTTTTTCTGCGAGCCGTTCACGAAGCCCCTCTGGACCTGCTTGACCTTGGGAGGGCTCTTGCCCCAGTAGTAGAACTTGGGGACGCCGGCGCGCCTCTTCTCTTCCTTCTTCTCCTCTTGCTTCTCTCCGTCTGACATCTAGGGCGCCTCCCTCTGGGCCATCTTCCTCTTGACCGTCTTCAGCTTGGTGAAGCTCTCCCTCTCCATCTCGTCGAACCTGAACTTGATGAAGCGCGCGTTCGCCTGCAGCCTGGGGATGAGGACGTTCTCGATCGCGTTGGACCTCCTCTTCGTCTTCTCTATCTCAACGAGGAGCTTGCGGAGCGCGGTCTCCTTCTCCGCGACGTCCAGCACCATCTGGTGGACCGCCTCGAAGGACTTTATCGCCTGGTTGACGGACGTGGGGACCTCGAGGAGGTACTCCTGGCCCGCGCTCCCTCGGCTCTGGGAGCTGAGCTCGGGGATCTTCACGCCCATGATGTTCTTGCTCTTGAGCGTGAGCTCGTGCATCTTGGGGATGCGCATCGACTCGTACTCGAGCCGCAGCGTCCCGACGAACATCTCCGTGTTGTGGATGCCCTCGTAGCCGCTGATGAGCTTCGACTGGAGGCCGCTCCTTAGGCTCGCGACCTTCTTGCTCACCGCGAAGAACTCGAAGATGAGGGCGGACCTCTTGAGCTTGAGGAGCTTCAGGCCCTTGCGGGATATCGCTATGCGGCGGATGGTCCTGAGGTATTCCATCCGCGTCGGCCGAACGTTGCTAGCGACTGGCAAGGTGTCTTTCGCCGCCTATTGTGTTGTCGTCCTTCGCCTGTACTTTTCGATGAGCTCGGGCTTGATTCTCTTGATCTCGGAGTCGGAGAGCGGGTCGATGACCTGCCAGCCGATGTCGAGCGTCTGCTCGATGCTCCTGTCCTCGTTGGGCCCCTGCCTCACGAACATCTTCTCGAACCTCTCAGCGACCTTGAGGAACTTCCTGTCGGTCTCGCTCAGCGCCTCCTCGCCCACGATGGCCGAGAGGGCGCGCATGTCCTTGCCCTGCGCGTACGACGCGTAGAGCTGGTCTGCGAGACCCCTGTGGTCCTCCCTCGTCCTGCCCTTTCCGATGCCCTGGTTCATGAGCCTGGAGAGGCTCTCGAGGACGTCGATCGGCGGGTAGATGCCCGTCCTGTCGAGGTCGCGGCTGACGTAGACCTGCCCCTCGGTGATGTAGCCGGTTAGGTCGGGGATCGGGTGCGTCTTGTCGTCCGCAGGCATGGTGAGGATCGGGATCTGGGTGATGGAGCCCTTCCTTCCCTTGATCTTCCCCGCCCTCTCGTAGATGGTGGCGAGGTCGGTGTAGGTGTAGCCTGGGTACCCTCTCCTGCCGGGGACCTCGTCTCTTGCCGCTGAGATCTCTCTGAGGGCCTCGCAGTAGTTGGTCATGTCGGTCAGGATGACTAGGACGTGGCATCTCCCGCTCGTAGGCGAGGAACTCCGCGGTTGTGAGCGCGAGCCTGGGCGTCAGGATCCTCTCCATCGAGGGGTCGGACGAGAGGTTGAGGAAGAGGACGGTCCTCTCCAGCGCGCCTGTCTCCTCGAACTGGCGGATGAAGAAGTTGGCCTCCTCGCTGGTTATGCCCATCGCCGCGAAGACGACGGAGAAGCTCTCGGACCCGCTGAGCACCTTGGCCTGCCTCGCGATCTGCGCGGCGAGCGCGTTGTGCGGGAGCCCCGCTGCCGAGAAGATTGGGAGCTTCTGCCCCCTGACGAGGGTGTTCATGCCGTCGATGCTGGAGATGCCCGTCTGGATGAACTCTGATGGCTCCTCCCTGCTGTACGGGTTGATGCCGGAGCCCGTGATCTCGACCTTGGTCTTTGAGACGATGGCATGGGCCGCTGTCCCTCGGGTTGCCCAGCCCGTCGAAGACGCGCCCGAGCATCTCGTCGGAGACCGATATCTTCGCGGTCTCGCCTAGGAAGCGGACGGACGTGCTCCCCACGCTGAGGCCCATCGTGGAGCCGAAGACCTGCACGACCGCCATGCCGGAGCGCGAGTCGAGGACCTGCCCCCGGACGCGCTCGCCGAGCGCGTTGGTGATCTCGACCATCTCGCCGTACGCGGCGTTCTCGACCTTCTGGACGAAGAGGAGAGGCCCTGCGACCTGGTCTGACCGTCTTGTATGATATCGGTTGCACCATGATCTTACACCTTGATCTCCTGCGCGAGCGACCCGAACTGCATCTCCATGTCTCCCTCTATCTCCTTGATGAAGGCCTCCGTCTGGTCCTCGGGGGTCCACTTTATCTTCGATATCTTTGACTTGACCGGCATCACGGCCACCTGGGCGGCCTGCGCGCCCGTCTTCAGGACCTCCGCCTCCTTGTGCCCGAAGGTGAGAATCGTCCTCATCATCAGGTACTGCTTCCTGATCGAGGAGTAGGTGTCCACCGGGTCGTAGGCGCTCTGCTGGAGGTAGTCCTCCCTGATCATCTTGGCGACGTCCATGACTCCCTTCTCCGACTCTGGGAGCGCGTCGTAGCCCACGAGCTGGACGATGTCTTGGAGCTCGGCCTCCTTCTGGAGTATCTCGAGCGCCTCGCTGCGGAAGTCAGGCCAGTCCTTGGCGACGTTGGCCTGGTACCACGCGCGGAGGTCGTCGGTGTAGAGCGAGTAGCTGTTGAGCCAGTTGATGGACGGGAAGTGCCTTCGCGCCGCGAGGCTCGCGTCGAGCGCCCAGAAGACCCTGGTGACGCGGAGCGTGTTCTGCGAGACCGGCTCTGAGAAGTCCCCTCCCGGAGGCGAGACCGCTCCCACCACGGTGACGGACCCCATCTTCCCCTCCGGGCCCAGCACCGTGGCCTTCCCTGCCCTCTCGTAGAACTCGGCCAGCCTGCGGCCGAGGTACGCGGGATAGCCCTCTTCGCCGGGCATCTCCTCGAGCCTGCCCGAGATCTCCCTCAGGGCCTCGGCCCACCTGGAGGTGCTGTCGGCCATGAGCGCGACGTCGTACCCCATGTCCCTATAGTACTCTGCTATCGTGATGCCTGTGTAGATGCTCGCTTCCCTCGCGGCGACGGGCATGTTGGAGGTGTTCGCGACTAGGATGGTCCTCTCCATGAGAGGCCTCTTCGAGCGCGGGTCCTCGAGCTCTGGGAAGGTTGCGAGGACCTCGGTCATCTCGTTGCCCCTCTCGCCGCACCCCACGTAGACGATGATCCTGCTGTCGCTCCACTTGGCGAGCTGCTGCTGGGAGACGGTCTTCCCTGAGCCGAAGGGTCCGGGGATGGCCGCGGTGCCGCCCTTTGCAAGCGGGAAGAAGGTGTCGAAGACCCTCTGCCCGGTTAGGAGTGGCGTGTCGGGCGGGAGCTTCTTCGCGATTGGCCTTGGGGTCTTGACCCTCCACTTGGTGGCGAGGAAGACGTCGACGTCGCCCTCCAGGGTCTTGATGGCGCCGACCTTCTCCCTGATGGTGTAGCTACCTGCCTTGATGTCCTTGAGCTCGCCGCTCACTCCGGGCGGAACCATGATCTTGTGAGAGACGAGGGGCGTCTCCTGAACCTCTCCGATCACCTCTCCCTCGACGACCTTGTCCCCGTTCTTCTTCACGGGCTTGAAGTCCCACTTCTTCTTCTCGTCGAGCGCCGGGATGACCAGTCCTCTGCTGATGAAGTCGCCGCTCTGCGCCTTTAGCACGTCCAGCGGCCTCTGGATGCCGTCGTAGATCGACTTCAGCAGCCCGGGGCCGAGCTCCACGGAGAGCGCCTGGCCCGTGTTGATGATCTTGTCGCCCGGCCTCAAGCCGGTCGTGTCCTCGTAGATCTGGAGGGTCGCCGTCGGGCCCTGGAGCCTGATGACCTCGCCTACGAGGCCCAGCTCGCCCACGCGGACGACGTCGAACATCTTCGCATCTTCCAGGCCGCGCGCCGCGACGACTGGACCGCTGACCCTGTATACTACTCCGCTAGTCATCTTAACTGCCAACCTTCAGGTCCACGCCGAGGACCCGCTTCGCCAGCCTCGAGAGCGACTCCTCCGAGACGGTCGCCTGCGTCGAGGGCATGAAGACCACCAGCGGCACGATTGAGGACTCTAGCTTCTCCATGGTCGCCGGGGAGATCCCCTTCCTCGCCTCGCTCCCCACGATTATGAGGCCATACTTGCCAGAGTTGAAGAGCTCTAAAACAGCCTTTTGCGCGTCTTCATTCTTCGCCATCACCGCGTCCTCTACCCCGATGAGCCGGTAGCCGAGGACGAGTTCGTTCTCCCCAACGACGGCAATCTTGCCGGTCTGGGCTGCGGTTCTCGAACTCATTTTGTTAGCCTGCCAGAATTACCGTCTTAATGTATTCTTCGGTCATTCCGTATTGCTTTGCGTAGGTTATTCGCCTGATGTTCTGCCTCTCTATCTCCGCCTGAAGGACGAACCCGAAGACGGCGGTGAGAGAGATGGGAAGGCTGCGGAACCTCGGGAGGAACTTTGCGACTATCAGCTTGTCGATGGCCACCTCGAACTGGGTCAGGTTCCCGGACTGCTTGTATGCCTCGAAGGCCGCGCTGAGGTCGAACCACGGCTCGAACCTCTTGACGGCGTCGCCCACGTCGGCCGAGGAGTAGGCCTCCTGGAGGCTCGCGATGGGGATGAGGCCTCCCTCTATCAGGTGCTTGGAGAAGGTCTCCTTGTCTATCTTGGACTCGCGCGACTTTAGGAAGTTGAGCAGGTTCCTCTTGGAGATGTCCGACTTTACGTACTCCCTGAGGACGCCCTCGTCGCCCTGCAGGAACCGCAGCTCCCACAGGAGCTTGGAGTAGTAGAAGTTCTGGAGGGCCGCGGTGAAGACTCCGAGGTCGCCCGACTTGCGGAAGTCCCCGAGCTGCTGGAGGAGGATGGCGCCGTACCCGTACTTCACGAGGTAGTTGATCACAGCCTCGACGTCCGGCTGCTGGAGGAGCGTCTGCAGCTCCGACAGCGGTATGACGGTGAACGACAGGCCCACGGGGAGGTTGCGAGAGGAGACCAGGAAGGCCTCGGTCTCTTCGAGTCCCCTGCCGAGGCTCTTGGCCGCGAGGATGAGCTCGATGTTCTCGATGTCCCACTTCGCCAGGTAAGCGGTCATGGCGGCCTTCCCGAAGAGGGGCGCCGTCTGCATGGCGGTCTTGTTGACGCCTACGAGGTGGCGGTTGGCCGCGACCTCGATGAGCTCCGGCGGCTTGTAGACCGAGGCCGCGGCTTCGATCTCAGGCCCGTACCAGGTCGACTCCAGCAGCTGGGCGATCTCTGCGATGTCCTTCGCCCTGGTGAGCTCGTCGAGCTTCTCCTTGTTGAGGAACGACAGTGAGAGCGCGCGAAGCCTCCCGAGGCCGGCGAACTGCGCGGAGTTCATTGGTCGACCCGCTACTCCTTGCCGAGGACGGCTGCGCGGACGTCGTCCTCGCGGCCCCTGAGGATCTCTTCGAAGGTGAGGTCGAGCTCCAGCGTCCTGTCCTCGTTCTCTGCCTTGAAGCCGCCGACGGCGTTCAGGTTGGCTGAGAGCACCTTCGCGCCCGCCGCCTTGAGGGCGGCCTCGTCTTGCTTGCGGCAGACCACGACGATCTTCCCGCCGAGCCTCTTGCTAGCGTACTTTGCCATCCTCGCGAGGAGTTCTGGATAAGCGGTGGAGGCGGCGACCTCGGCCAGCGCCTGCTCCAGGCTTGAGATGTTGTTCTCGAGGAGCTGCTCGGTGGCGTCGAAGAGCATCTTCTTGGACTGGAGCTTCGACGCGCCCTCCACCTTCGTGACCTCCTTCTGGGCGAGGGTGACCGCCTCCTTCTTGGCGGAGTCCATCAGGTAGGAGACCTGCTCTGCTGTCCTCTTCTTGACCTCCTCGCGCTTCGCGTTGTACTCGGCCTCTAGGGCCTCCAGGGCCTTCTTCCTGCGGTCCTCGACCTCCTTGAGGAGTGCGTCTACGCCCATCATGGGAATAGACAGCCCCTTAGAGGATGTTGAGGAGTAGGATTACTCCGAGAACGAAGCCGATAATCCACAGGGTCTCTGGGATGACGAAGAAGAAGAGAACCTGGCCGAACTTCTCGGGTTTCTCGGCGATGATTCCCATGCCAGCAGCGCCGATGCCCTGCTGGGCGATACCGGTTCCGATCAGGCCGCCTGCCATCACGAGTGCGGCGGCAATTGCAAGCTCAGGGTCGACTACTGGCATTTGAAACTCTGTGCTTCCGTTGCTTTGGTGAACCGTATTTATGCATATCTGACCGTTTGTAAGGTTCTGTTCCGTTGATTCCGTAAGGTTGCGGGCGTTCCAGAAGGGGGTGGCGAGACGACTCTTCGGGCTTTTCCTCGCAGTCGGCGGCCTCACCTTGATTCTTAGAATCCCTCAAGCCGGGTTGTTGTTTTTCGTTCTCGCCCTGTTCTTTCTTCTATTGTCCTGCCGAGGGGAAGAAATTGGAAAAGGATTGCCTGAATCCGGGCTCGGAGGCAAGGGTGATTCCGAGTCCAACGCCCGTCAACAAACCGCCCGGAAATCCGGTAACGGCCTTCCTATTCCCGAACATGCTGACCAGTCCGACCGCCAAGAGCAGATAACCGATGTATTGGAGTGACTCGCTGTTGGTAGGTTGCGAAAATTGGAGCCATATTCCGAAGATGAAACCCGCGAATGTCGAAATTCCGACTACCCCGTATCCGTATGGCAACTCGCACCCTCGCAAGCCTTTTAGGAACCTAAAGCTCTATCGCAAGCCGATGACTTGCATCGTGGCGCAGAAGTCCAAGAATGGCGCGGTGATGGTAGCAGATAGGCGCGTTCTAAGTGGATACGAGGCCGAGGAGCAGGAAAAGATGTTCATCCTTCCTAATGGTGCCGTAATAGGTGCGGCGGGCGGAAAGTTCATGCTGGACTATTTCCTTCCGCAAATGAAGGAGATAGAGGCAAAGGACTTCACTTCTCTTGCGATGAAAGCTGAGGACATCGTTAGCGAACTCTACAAGCGCTACAGGCCCAGATTTGGATACAACTGGCCCGGGTTTGGAGTCCTGATTATGGGCCTCGACAAGCTCACTTCGGGCGCTCCAAGAATCAAGTTGATCGAGGAAGAGGGATTCTCAGAGGAAGTCGAGACCTACTCGATAGTCGGTCATGGCTCGCCCTACGCCTCTCCCTTTGTAAGACTACTCCACGAGTATGATTCCAGCATCTTGCACATGTGGAGAGGTTCATTCTTCGCAATCAGCATGGTGGAGAGGTTGGAACTCGATGAAAGTGTCGGCGGGCTTCCCGATGTCATCATTCTCGAACCAGATTCGAAGCCTCATCAGATGGACTTTCGGGAAATGGAGAAGACTCCTGAGGGTTCGGTATTAGACCCCCACTTCAACGACTGGAAGTGGTTATCCGAGTCCTATCTCAAGAGAGTGGCGTTCAAGACATGGGAAGCGAGCGCCGTAGATAGATACTTCAAAGACGACAAGACATTCGAAGAATTCGCTGAGAAGGTAAGAGAGGAAATGAGCCTGAAATACTATGAAGAAATCAGGAAGAGACAGTCAGGCGAAGAGAGGGCAACCGACATCAAGGATTCTTCTCAATGACCAACTTCTTACCCTCTCTCTTTGGCCTTAGTTCCTCTCCTTCTTTCCATCCAAGTCCCTCCACCTCATCGGGCGGAATCACAACCGTCCACCGGAAGTATTCCTTCCCCTTCACCTCTCGCGTCTTCTGCTTCTGCAACCTCATTACTCCAAGGCCTTCTCTTAGGAGCCTAATAAGGATTAGATACCTAAAGGTTGATATAGTTAGGTATCTAATACTTAGGTGCCTAACATGTCTCAGCAAAACGCGGGGGATGCAAGAATGACGAAAGCGCTCGTAATCTGTGAGCAGAACAGGATAACCGAGAATCAGAACGGCTCGTTCAGCGTCCCGTCCCAAAGCAAGGAAGGCCTCGCCTATGAAGTCCGACTCCTCGGCCAATCGTGGGTCTGTTCATGTCCGGACTTTGAGACCAGAGCCGACCAGATAGAGGCCTGCAAGCATGCGCTCGCGGTCAAGCTGTGGATTGCCGCAAGGGTCGAGATTCAGCAGAAGCCCAAGCCAAAGGTCTTCGCAGACGACGCGGTTCAATGCGGAAAGTGCGGGTCGATCAAGGTCATCCGGTTTGGAAACTCGCACGGCAGGCAGGCCTTCAAGTGCAACGATTGCGGCCACAGGTTCAGAGAGCAGGCGCTAATCAGAGGGTCGAGATACACGCCGGAGGTTGTCAGTCTCACCCTCGACCTCTACTTTTCAGGCATGAGCCTTCGCAAGATTGCCCGAACCGTGAACAGCCAATTCGGGACGGAGATGGGCGCGACCTCAATCTATCGGTGGATTGAAACCTTCGTGCCGAAGATTTCCGAGTATGTGAACAGCCTGACCCCCCAACTTTCAGAGACATGGCAGGCGGATGAGGTCTTCGTGAAGATGAGGGGTGGAGAGACAGCGAAGGGAGGCATGGACAGAAGCAAGCCGCAGAAGAACATGGCCTACCTCTGGAATGTGATGGACAGGAAGACGAGATTTCTTCTCGCGTCCAGACTTTCACAGCACAGGAATGTGAACGGGGCCGTAGCGGTCTTCAACGAGGCAAGACGGAACGCCAACGGGAGCGAGCCTGAGAAGATATTCGCAGACGGCTTGAGCGCCTACCCGCAGGCCTTGACCTATTGGGAAGGGGAGAGCGCGAGGCCTGAGTTGGTGGCGAGGATGGGTGTCGGCAAGCCTCACGCCAATAACAACCGGGTCGAGAGGATGAACGGCACCCTTCGTGAGAGAATCAAGGTTCAGCGCGGATGGAAGTCGATGAAGACCACGCTGGCCGAAGGCCAGCGGATTCACTATAACTTTGTCAAGCCCCATGAGGCCTTGGAAGGGCAGACCCCCGCAGACGCGGCGGGAATCGGGGTTCAAGGGGAACAGAAGTGGCTAACCCTCCTCACCAAGGCGCTTACCACCCAAAGTGAAACACCATGAGCGACCACCTAATCAACGGAACAGAACCGTTTGTAAACCGCGGAAGGAAGGTTCCTGAATCGAAGGCCCTGGAGTTGCGAAAATCAGGAAGTCAGGAGCATGATGGCCTTAGCCACCTCGCCGTCTGACTGCTCGAGCGCGGCTATGGCCTTCTCTCTCGTCGAATTGGCCTGCTGCTGGACCAGGGTGATGTCGTCGTCGGAGAACTTCTTGACCTCCTTGGCGACCTCTTCCACCTCTCCCGCGACCTGGAATACCCTGTTGCCCTGGAAGACGACCTCTGAGACGGATGCGTCGGCGATTACCAAGTCCTTGGTGGCCGTCCTTATGATTACCTCTTGGACGTCTGGAATCTCCTTCTGGTTGATTCCCATGCGCTCCATCATGCGGCGCGCGTTCCTGTCGTTGATCTTCATTCCCATGCGTCTTCCCTGACCTCCGCTGTTGTCGAGTCCAGCCTTAAAGCCATCGTTGTGCTGGCCCGGCTACTCGTCAGAGGGGACGTCGGCGGCCCCTCTCGTCTTCACGGCGACGCCGTGCTTGAACTCGCGCATGAAGTCTCCGTGCATCTTCGCGCTCCCAACGGCGATGACATTCCCCGAGGGGTCTAGCACGGCCACCTCCCCCGAGGGAAGGACGTGCTTGCCCACCTTCTTGACGAACTTGCAGAAGACCGACTTGCCCTCCTTCACGAACTCGACCGCCGCCTGCTCGACGACCACCGAGTTCTCCGCGTATGCCTTGGACTTGATTAGGACGCAGGCACCATAGAACGTCGGGGAAATGGTGCCGTTGGGCCTGACGGTGGCGAAAAGCTTGTCGTCGTGGACGACGTGCTTCAGCCTGTCCGAGCGCTTCGAGTAGATGAACGTGAGGCCGGTCTTTGGGAGGACCCTGCTGGTCCCCACGCCGAACTCATAGTCCAGCATGATGGAGAACTGCTTCCGGCCGTCGAGTAGCCTCATTTGGAGATGCGAAGGCGGTGTCGCGAGGCCTATCTAAAAATCTACGACGCGTGTATGCTTAATATGTCCCTGAGGCTTCTAAACAACAACATGTCGAGGCTCAAGAAGGCCCCTTCTGACGAAGACGTCGCAAGGGCGAGCGAGTACGTGAAGAAGCTCCTCGCAGACCCTGTCGCCTTTGAAAAGTGGGTCAACGAGACGCTTGACATGTCCAGAATGCGACGAAGGCGTTGAGCGCCGAGATAGACGATAGGCTTGGAGAAATTACTGAGGCGATGATACCTATGGTGAAGAAGAGAGTCTTGGCTGCGATGGAGAGATCCAGGGAGGACGTCGAGTCAGAGATTGCGACGCTTGCCAACCTGTTCACGATCAGGGATTCGTTGCGAAAGCAAGACGCACTCTAGAAGACCGACCAGCGAAGTGTTTAAGGCGAGTCCAAAACGGATAGCCGTTCATGAAAGCTGCATGCGAGGTTTGCGGCTCTCCCCTCAGGGCGTCTCCAAACAGGGTTTTGATAGACGGGGCCACCATGGTCGTCTGTAACAACTGCGCGAAGCTGGGCAAGCCGCTCGGCCCGGCAGCCCCGGCGCTGCACAGGGCCACCCCGGTGCAGAACACGCTGAGGACGATGTCCTCGAGGCCGATTCAGCCCATAGAGGTAGAGTTCGACGTGGACCCGGAGTACAACCTGAAGATCAGGCAGGCGAGGGAGAAGCTCGGACTATCTCAGGAGCAGCTGGGGCAGCTCCTCAGCGAAAAGCCCTCTGTGATCAGGATGGTCGAGTCGAAGAAGATAAAGCCCGACCTCACGCTGACGAGGAAGTTCATGCACCAGCTGAAGATCAATCTGTTAGTCTCCCTCTCAGAGCTCGAGGGCGGCAGGCCGACGGGAATCTGAGCGCGCGAAAGGCGCTCCTGGTAGCGCGCCCCGACAGGGACACCATAGAGGAAGCAGAGGCTCTCGCGGAGGCCGCGGGATACGAGCCCATCGGCGTAGTCACACAGGGCTTCCTGCACCACGCCAAGTACGGGGTGGGCAGCGGGAAGGCCGAGGAGCTCGCGAGGGAGGTGAGGGAGAAGGGAGCGGGCATCGTCCTATTCGACGAGGCGCTGAGGGCCTCGCAGGCCTACGCGCTCGCCAAGCTCTGCAAGGTGGAGGTCAAGGACAGGGAGAAGGTGATACTCGAGATATTCGCGATGAGGGCCTCGACCGCCGAGGCGAAGCTCCAGGTCCAGCTCGCTGAGCTCGTCTACGAGCTCCCAAGGGCGAGGGAGAGCGTCAAGATGGCTAGGCAGGGAGAGCAGCCGGGGTTCTTCGGCCTTGGCAAGTACGAGGCCGACGTCTACACGAGGATGATGAAGAGCCGCGTCTCCGTCTTGAGGAAGAAGGTCGAAGGGGTCGCGAAGAGGAGGGAGCTCTTCCGGGAGCACAGGAGGAAGCTCGCGTTCCCCACTATAGCCCTCGCGGGCTACACGGCTGCCGGGAAGACCAGCCTCTTCAACAAGCTGACGGGGGAGTCGAAGAGCGTCGACGCGGGGGTCTTCACGACGCTCGCGCCCACGACGAGGGCCGTAATGGTCGGGGACAGGAAGACCCTCCTCACGGACACGGTCGGCTTCATCAGCAACCTCCCTCCGTACCTCATCGAGTCGTTCAAGTCCACCCTGGAGGAGATATCCTACGCGAGCGTGGTCTTTCTCCTCCTCGACGTCAGCCAGTCCGCCGAGAAGTTCCTGAGGAGCTACGAGAGCTCCGCGCAGGCGCTGACGGAGCTGATGGTGAAGCCATCGAGGGCGATTTTCGTCCTCAACAAGTGCGACCTCGCGCCAGCGGAGCTCATCGAGGAGAGGAAGCACGCGCTCGGTCCCGTCGACATGGTAGAGATCTCGTCTAAGACGGGGCAGGGAGTCGAGAACCTCCTCGGGCTCGCCGACTTGAAGCTCAGCGAGATGGCCGAGGAGGAGGGCATAGAGGGCAAGGTGCCCCTTTGAGTTGGGGCTGAAGAGCGTCAAGGTCGTCAGGGTCGGCCACAGGTACGTACGCGACTACCGCACGCTAACCCACCTGTGCCTCGTCTCGAGGGCGCTCGGGGCGGAGGCAATCTATCTCGAGGAGGTGGAGAAGGAGCTCGCCGAGACGGTGGGAGAGGTAAACCGCACGTGGGGCGGTGACTTTGCGATAGTCGAGGAGAAGTGGAAGCGCGTCTTCCAGGACTCGAAGGCCGAGGGGAGGACCATCGTCCACCTAACCATGTACGGCGGCCCGCTCCAAGACAAGATAGCCGAGCTAAGGAAGCGAGACAGCTTCCTCATCGCCGTCGGAGGCCCGAAGGTCCCAGGGGAGGTCTACAAGATGGCGGACTACAACATCGCGGTGACGTCGCAGCCCCATTCGGAGGTCGCGGCCCTCGCGATAACGATCCACGACCTGCAAAAGGGGGAAGAGCTTAAGAAGGTGTTCGGCGATTACAAGCTAAGGATCGTTCCTTCTGCGAACGGAAAGCAGGTAGAACAGAAACCGTGAAAATAGAATACGAGGATACTTTTGTGAAGGTCGCGGGCCTCATCGGCGGCCCCGATTACGTCCGGGTAGCCCGGGCTCTGCTCAACAACGAGAACGCCACGGACGAGGAGATCGCCTCGGCCACGGGCCTCAAGATCAAGACGGTCAGGAAGGCCCTCTACGACCTCTTCGGGAGGAGCCTCATCTCGGGAGTCAGGGTCAGGGACCCGAAGAGGGGGTGGTTCGTGTACAGGTGGAAGGCGCAGCGCGACCAGACAGACGGGTTCATCCAGACCCAGAAGAAGAAGATACTCAACAGGCTCAAGCAGCGCCTCGACCACGAGGAGACTCGCGAGTTCTACTTCTGCGGGACGCCCACGTGCGTCACCAGGACCTTCGAGGAGGCCATGGAGACCTTCTTCAAGTGCCCCACCTGCCAGAGGCCGCTCAACAGGATAGACAACACCGAGCTGAAGGAGGCGCTGAAGTGGAAGATCAACCAGCTCGAAGAAGACATCACGATCGCAAAGTGACCTCTTCTCTCTCCGCCGGCCAAGACCGTGATTGAATGATTCCCAGCGCGCAGCAGGCCTTGGCCCTCCACAAGAAGTATGGGAGCAACGAGCGCATCGTCAGCCACTGCCAGGCGTGCGCCACCATCTCGAGGCTGCTCTCCGAGAAGGCTGCGTCGCGCGGGAACCTCGTCAACCAGGAGGCCGCGGTCGCGGGAGCGCTCCTCCACGACATCGGGCGGACACAGATACAGACGGTGGCTCACGGGTACGTCGGGGCGGAGCTGTTGCAGAAGGAAGGAGTGGACGGTGTCGTCGTGGAGATAGTCAAGAGGCACGTCGGCGCGGGGATCTCGCACGAGGAGGCTGTCGCGCTAAAGTTCCCCGCGGGGGAATACGTCCCTAGGACCCTCGAGGAGAAGATAGTCTGCTTCGCCGACAAGATGCTGGAAGGAGACACGGCGAGGCCCTTCGAGGAGGAGGTCAAGCGCTTCGTCAGGAAGGGGCACGACGTGCAAAGGCTCAGGCGGCTCAAGGAAGACGTTGACGCTGCGGTTGGGGTGGATGCCGAGAGCCTAGTTCTCCAGAGAAGTTAGTTTAGGCTCTTTTCACACTCATTTCTTTACAGTCACACGTAACGAAACGGGCGATACGTTGGGCTCTCGTAGATGCACGTCACATTCTTCCTGTCAATGCCTGGACGACGCCGCCCGCGTCTTAGGCTCGGCGCACGCTTATCTTAGAGGGTGAAGATTCTAGAGACATGAGGAAGAGTCAGGTCCGCCGTTTGGGATGGATCGTGTTGGCGACGGGAATATTCCTCTTGGTAGGCGGATTCTTGTTTCTGAGCAGATTCTTCCCTCTAACTGGTTGCGCTTCCCCTCCCGGAGATTGCATTACAAGCTCCAATCCCATTTTCGAATATGTGGGATTTGCGTTGATTTTGGCGGGTTTCATACTAATCTCGGAACCTGGTTCCAAGAAGGTCACTCCGCCTTCTCCCGTGACTTCCTAGAAACGCCTTGTTCTCTGGTCGCCCCATCAATCCTAGAATCGCGCGAATCTTAGGACCTCAAGACTCCGAGAAGGATATAAGAGTCAGAAATCGGGTGTTTCAGCTTAGCGAGGTGGGGAAGCCAGGTGCGCCCAAAAGGCGTTGGTTGTTATCCCGGCGGGCTCATAACCCGCAGAGCGAAGGTTCAAATCCTTCCCTCGCTACTCACTATTAAGCCGGGCCATTTGCGATTTATCATTCGCAATAGGCGTTTCTGCTTTCTGGCGATGCTAAAACCAATTTCCCTGGAAAACCGCACGATTTCTTGCTTTCTTTGAATCGTGACCTCCCAAACCGCTTTGTCTCGGTAGCGCTTGTAGAGTCCGGGATGGAAGTCCATGCTTTCCAAAAGTTGTCTCACATCCATTAGTCCCCGGTTGTTTACAGAATTGACCTGCACCAGAATCTTGTTTCTAGATTTATTGAAGTACGGATAGCCGTCGGCGTCGAAATAGCCCTTTACGAAGCGACATCTCGCCTCCAACGAAGACGCCAGTATGGCCGGGCTGACCCTCCATTTCCTAGCATTCCATTCAGGCGAATAGTAAGGGGATAAACCTCTGAATAATCTCGCCGAGCTGGTGAACAAGAACCATTCGTCACGATCCCAGTAGATTGATCCTCTAATTCCAAACTCTTTGAAAGCTATGCCCGAGAGCCTTTTCCCCCATTCCTTGTCGGCTCCAAGACAAATCGAAGTAATGTATCGGGTATATTTCGACAAATCGTATCCTTTGTAGAAACCGTAGCCATGGGTCTGTTTGAAAACTCGCTTGTCTCCTGTCATGGCTCCAAGGAGCTCCGCCCGGCCAGGAGTTAGCGACGAAAACTCCATGATTCAATAGGACTACGGAGTATTTAGACGACAAGGGTGACCGGAGTAATCCGGCCGTAAGTTCAAAGGAGGGATATCCCTCTGAAACTCCACCCCTCGCTATTCATTATCAAAAGATGAGCGTATGCTCTTGCCGTTCCACTCCTGTCTTCTGTAGGTTCGAATCTCTATGGAGTTGTGCTCACAAGGAAGTAGAAGCCGCCCGTAGCTCCAGATATGAGGAATCCTGCCTGAGGATTGACGTGGCTGGTCAGCAAGACCGCCATGCTTGGAGCTCCAAGCACAAGGCAGGGATTCAGTCGCTCAGAGGTCCCGTCTGAGAAGGTCGCTTGGACGTATCCGGCTTCTGTGGGCGGCCATAGGTAACAACCAAGTCCATGTTGGGCTTGGCCGACCAACGATACCACGATGCTGAATCTCACGTTATCGAGGGTGAACGAGGTTACGTTATCGAGGGCGTAAGAGGCTGCTGGGATGGATCCGTTCAACTCTGTGTATGCAAAAGTAGTTCCAGTAACATTGTCAGCGGTCTGAATCACAAAGCAACAATGTTCGTCCGGAGGCAACACGTAAGGGAGCGAGGAAGCAGTTACCGTGATTTCGCTCAAGGTGGTAACTGTGGAGGTAACGGTTGTAGTAGATAGAACGCTAGTCCCGATCTCTGACATGGTTGTGGTCTTTTGCGTTCCGAGCATCGAGTATTCCAGAGCGGAGAGAGAAGCGAGCGCAATGGCCAATACTACGAAGACTGCCAAGACAGTATTGGTTCGTTGCATTGAGTGGGTAAGTCAAGCGGCTTTTCTTATAGTATTGTCCCAACGGGTAGAGTCTAGTCTTCGTTTGGCCTAGCGCAAGAAGACTCAGTTCAACCTCTCGCTACTTTTCTCATCCTAGTCAGTATACGTTCACTTCTGAAGTCGTAATCAGACCGTTATTCCCGACCATCCGGTGGATCTCCGGAAGGACCTTGTCGACCTTCTCATTGTCGGCCACAGTCTCGATTATCGTGGGAAGGTTGACCGAGAGGCCCAGGACGTCTGCTCGAGCGACGCCACGGACCCCGTAGCCCCTTGCCGCGTGAGTCACAGTGGCGCCCGAGATGCCGACCTTCTTGTATAGCGAGAGCAGCACGTCTACGACCGGCTTCCCCTGGTAGGAGTCACGGGCCTTGACAATGACGGTGAGCCTTAGCATCTTCTTGGGAGCCGGCAGGCCTGAGTCTGCGACCATCTTGGAGTCTAACCTAGTCCTAGCAGGAGCGTCATGACCGCCCTGCCTAATATTATTGCGCCGAGCGAGGCGCCGACATTGAGTACTAAGTCCAGTCCCGCGGTCGCAATCTCTCCGACGCTTATCAGGTTCACGGTCTCAAAGGCGAAGGAGGACATCGTGGTAAGGGAGCCGCAGAATCCTATCCCGATTAGCAGGGTGTAGCGCTCGTCGAGGCCGAGGCTCGAAACTGCGGTCGAGCTCGCCCCCAAAATCAAACTTCCGATGATGTTCACGAGCAAGACAGAGATCGGGAGTCCTCCGGCGAAGAGGTTGTCGCCTGTGACCTTGTAGCGCATGAAGGCCCCGAGAAGAGCGCCCGCTGCCAGATAGACCAGGTCATACTTCATCGTGTATCATTCCCGCTCGCTTTTGTTTTGTTTGGTAGGAGCTATTGGCCCACAACAGGTTGCGAGCGGTTATGGCGAGCTCCACCGCCGACGCTGTTCGGCGCAAATTCAATCTTAAGCTTTTCGAGACACGGCGGGGTTCGACAAGTCTAGACCAAAGTCCCTTTGAAAGAAGCATTCGCGCGGTCGGACAAAACTATTTAGCGAAATCCGACCTCAAGAAACTGGTCTGTTGAGCAATCAAGCGCCCCGTCGCTGGCTCCCTATGGCTGCTGCCGCGATGATAGCGGGAGTGATTCTCGTCTCTGTGATCGTGATTCTGCCTCATTCCGGCACGACCTCCACGATTTCATCAAGCGCTACCACGGCGACGACAGCCATCCTGACAAACAGCACCCAGCTCACGGCTAGTGATTACAACTCGTCTTTGGGCATTCGGCTTACATTAAGCATCGGACAAGCTCAGGTACCTCAAAACGACGGTGTGTCGATGAATGTGACGCTTGAGAATACGCTCACCGATAGGAGCAACTTGACTCTGACGACCGGAGTCCATCTTCGTATCGGTCCATGCGGTCAGCTTCCCGTAGGAGTCGGGATTTACCAGGGCAACTATGGTGTTGAAAACATGTCTGAGGGTGACCCCTTGGGACTCAGTTATCCTGGCCCAACCAGCTGCCCAGAAGCTTTCCAAATTGCTTATTTCTCATTCGCGCCTTCAAGTGATGTCTTCACCCTAGTCAGCCCGCAACCCAACCTCACCGATGTGTACACTCAGGCGGCGACCGCGACGGAGAAATATTTTGGATATTGGACCGGTACGATCCCGTTCATTCCGGTCGGCTCATCGCCGAACATCACCTTTCGGTCGTTTTCTCCAGGCAACTACACTATGGTAGGCGAGGACGCATTTGGGCAGATGGCGATTCTGCATTTCAAGGTGCTCAAGAACGCGAACCCTCTCGACTGCGCCACAATCGCATCGAATTCCTCGTTTGTGAGCTTCACAAATGGCACATCAAGCGCCGGTCCTCTCAAGCTCCAAAGCTACTACCAAAATCTGGGGAGCAACAGGACGGTCGTGCTAGCGCTCTCGAACACAGGAAACTCAACCCTCACGCTTCTATCGTTTGACTCATCATCCTTCCATTACGGCAACTCGCCTTACCAGTTCTCTCCCGATGGAATCCAAGTGCAGAGTTGGCAATACTACGCGCCCAACGGGACTCTGAGTTACCCCGCACTCTTCTATCCAAACGAGTGCTCGCTCATCAGCGTGACCAACTCCTCCCCATTACCGCGCGGTCCGCTGACGTTGAGTTTCACCGACAACGAGACGCAGACGTTCACATTCAGCCCTTGACTGACAATCAGCGACCGCTACTGGTCACAGCCCGCAGCGGCAGCTTTGCTCGTAATATCGGCGCCTTGACCCAGCCTTTGATTAGGGCATGCTCGCCAGTCATCTCGTTCCCATAGCGGACTAGCTGCTTTGTCAGATGCCTCTGAGCTCTGGGGGAAGGAAGGTACGCGCCGGGGTGGACTCGGGATGCAGCTGCCCGAAACGCCTCCCTTCTTCGAGCTTGGTGCGAAGTGTTGACGACGTCAATCCTTTCCACATTGATTACTACCGGGTTCTTGGACGAGGCCCTTCTGACTCCGCCCGAGATTCTGACGGTATTCCCAGGCGACAAGAGACGGGCGACCCGCATGAGGTCTCCTGAAGGCTCGTAGACCATGCATCCCACCTCCGAGTCGCCGACGCTGACTTCGAGCATTAGGTGGCCGCCTTGGAAGGGCTGCGAAGTGACGATCCTCCCTTCAAGCCAACCCGCAGAATATGAAGTGAGGGGGATCGACAACTGGCGCGTCAGGTGGGCGTCCGTGCACTGGTTCGTGGCGTAGATGACGTGGCCCAGCGCCTCCTCGCCCATCCGGACCTTGCCGAATGCCTCGAGGACGGCTTGGGGAGAGTCTCCTCTTACCCCCGCGAGCACGGGGTCTGGCCCGGTCGGGGCGATGAGAACCCGACCTGACTCGTGGTCGTAGCTGTTGAACGTGTGCGGGAAGGTCTCGGCCTCCATCCCCTTGACAGACTCGGGCGCGACTGCCCTTCGCGTCCCGCAGTTCTCAGGCAAGCGGTACGAGATCAGCTCGTAGGTGTGGTCGTCCATGGCGCACGAGAACCCCAGGCTCGCGACCGCCCCGACGATCCCCATCCCGTTTCCGAGCAGCCTATGGTGGATGCCCATGTTGGAGACCGCTGCAGACACGCTCCTGTAGCTCACGACGCCGTTGACCGCTCTTTGGTAGACCTGCCTGCAGAATGCGAGGCCGTCGGCCGCGTCCTTCGACACCATCACTAGCGCTGAGTTCGCCCCGTTCGCGACGTCGGCTTCTGCCTCTAGGAGCCTCTCCGCGGCCCTGAAAGCCTCATCACGAAGGCGGTCGGAATCGGCTTCGAACTCGATGCAGACGGCCGCGTTGCCCCTCGTCTTGAATGGGATGTTGGGGTTCAGCCTGACCAGGCGAGGATACGTCGTGAAGGTGCAACCGATTCTCTCTAGCTCGCAGACGATGAGGTACCCGAGGTGAGTCGTGCAGTGGCCGAAGCGGGAATCTGTGTCGTCAATCCCGATGAGGTAGCTCATGCGGTGCCGGTTGGGTTTCGGCGAGCTTGCAGATAAGGCTGTGCTACGGCCATTAGGCTTTGCAGATTTTTCCGCGGAGGTCGATCACGTTCTCGAGCTGCCTGACATATTCGTCAAAGGACTCTGGGTCACGTTCCCAACCCTTGACGAGGCGCTTCGTGTAGGCTGCCTCAACTCTTTTGAGAAACTCGCACACGTCTTGCTCTGACATTACGCGCGCCCTTCACCGCCCGGTCGACTCTCTCCAGGTACCACCTTTCGGGCTTGGCGAGAACCTCCTTCAGTTCTCTCTGGAACTCGTCTTCCTCGCGAGAGGGCATCTTCACATCCTGACATGACGCGGGAGCTAATAAATCCCTACGTGAGCTTCCTCTCGATGTCCCTCTCCTTTGCGCGCGCCTCCTTGATCTGCCTTCCGAGGCGCGAGGCGAAGAGATAGTTCACGACTCCCACGTAGAGCCACGCGAACGTCACGACGATGAGGATGGCCTCGAGCGCAAGGAGCGTCGGGTCGAGAAGGTTCACTGTGACCACCGTCGTCCCGGTCGTGAATGGCGTCAGGACTTGATAGAAGTAGGAGGCTAATAGGAGAAATGCGACTACTATCGTTATCACCGAGAGAACCTTCATCCTCGCCTGTCCGTCCTCGATGTGCTGCACGAACGAGCCGTGGGCCTCGATTATCTCCACGGAGGGAGCCAAGCCGGCAGCCTCGCTTCCCGCCTGCTTCTCGCTATCGGGGCTTGACAAGAAACGATACTTTCGTCTCGTTTCGCGGATAAAACTGTTCCTCATCTTAGATGAGTTCGACTGCGAGAGCCCACAAGAGGACGTCTTTGGGGCGCACGATGTTCGTCAGGCGCTTGGTGTCTCTGATGCATCGATGGCTGTCATATTGATGAGGTCTCCGAAGGAGATTCCCGAATGAACCATCGGGATCACGTTAACGGCGTAGGTGTTTCCGACGACGACTGTGATGCCGCTTGCAACCTGAATCGTTCCGCTTACAATCTGGTGCGGCGTGGACGTCTGGTTGAGAGTGCCGGCGAATTGATTGTCAATCATCACCTCATAGCCTCCTATCGGCACATTCCCTGTGTTCTCCATGGCAAGAAACAGTTGGGTCCCGGCATCCGATACCGCCAGATAATATGCCACCGCCTGGGTGGTGGCGCAGCTCTCGGGAGCATTGAAGCAAGGCGGCCCAATCTCGGCGCACGTGCCGGGGACAAGACCTGTGGTCGTGCAGGTGTTGCTTGTGCTCGTGTTCGTGTACGTAGTCGATCCGCAGGCGACGAAGTACTGCTTGCCCTGCGTAATCTCGGAGCACGCGGACTGGGTCTGTGTGCTTGAGCTTGCGATGAGCGTCCCGGTTGTTTGCTGCTGTGAGCTAGACGTGGAACTACTCGTAGAGCGCGGGACGAGCAGCGCGGCAGCGAAGGCGCTCGCCACCAGGATTCCTATTATGACGCCAATCGCCATCTCCTTCTTGTGCCACGGCATCTTCAGACACAGAATCTTCTAGCCAGCGGTGTTATTTTAGGACATGACTGTCCCCTCTAGGATAAGTCCGGCGATATCTTGGTCCACACCTTCTCCCACTCCTGTAGGAGCTGACTGCCGTCCGGCGTGATTGCGTAGACGTTCTGCCCTTCCCTGACGGACTTTCCAACGAAGCGCCTCGACTCGAGCAGCGCCGCCAGCTGCATGAACTTGTCGAAGCTTAGCCCCGTTGCCTGGGCGATCCTGGTCGGCCCCATGGGACCGGAGCGCAAAATCGAGAGTATCTCCATGAGAATGAGAGTCCTCTCTCGTTTCTTCAACTGTGCCTCCCTGAGAGGGGAATCGAAGTAATTAAGTCGAGGAGCCACCGGCTATGGAAAGTCTTCGGGCTGCAATCACCCGCTACGACGAATGCGCCCTATTCAGTACCATTCGGACAAAGGTATTAATGATGAATGACAATCGAATAATTGCACATGAGGACTCGGCGAGCGGCTATCGGCCTTCCAGCCGTTATTGCAGTCCTAATCGTAGTGGTCATTGTCGGCATACTAGCGGCCGCAGAACTCTTTTCGTCATCATCCTCCACCACTACCGTTACATCAGGTTCTGGCGGCACCAACACTTCAACAACATCAGAGACGGGAATAAGCACCTACACCACGATTCCGGGCTCCACGACAACCTCGTTTACGCTGTCGAACGGGATATCTACTACCACAACGCCCATTTCATATCCGACCTCCTCAACGTCGTCGGAAGGATCGAGTTCTCAACAAGGTGGTGCGGAGACGATAACCGCCACAGTAACGAGGACAGTCAGCTACCCGGGGGTGACTACTGTGGTGACGGAATGCAGTAGCACGAGCACAGTAACCGTCACACAAATGGAATCCTCCACTACTCAAGCCGCAGCCACAGTGACGACTACTGCAACGGTAACGTCAACGAACTATGGTTCGACGGCGACCTCGACAGGCTGCCAAACGACTATCACGACAACAACTGTCACCCAAACGACCTAGCTCTTATCTCCGAGTGACCCGACTGTTACCTTGCTCAGGCGTGACTCTCTAAGTTAACAGAACCGACGGTTGTTCCAGAACGACTAAATCCGACCATCACCACCGAAGCGTCTTGATAGACACGACTCTCGGCTTCACGATTGGGCCCGTTCTTTCGGCCTCATCATTCTGCTTCTCTTTCTCCCTTCGCTCCAATCTGCGACAGCGAGCGCCAACGCTGCTTGTGGTGCTGGTGGATGTTGGTTTGAAACAGGCCCTCCCGCCTACGTCCAACTTGCCGCCTACGCCGCTTTCGCTATTTCATATGTCAACGGAATCAATGCCACTGTGACCGGAATCGTGTTCATGGTAGTCCATAACTCCCTTGGTCAAACAGTTGAGATCTCGACGAGCGTTCTTCAGCTCGCGGCAGGCGCCAACGGGACGGCCTACACGATAACATTCGGACTGGCTTCCGGAATGTATGCCGCGACATTCTTTGCTGTCAGCGCGAGCGGTTACGCAATCTCTTCATCCACAACCGCACCATTCACAGCCTAAGACTTCGATCGAATTGCGTGTAGTCCCGCCGACGGGCGATGGGGGGGGTTAGTTCCACAGTGTTGTTACGTCCTTCTCACTCACGACAGGGAATTACTGGTGTCGACCGTCGTCACCCGTCGAGTAGCCAGAATTCCAATCAGTGACAGGATCAGGATGCTGATGCCCGCGAACAGAAGCGGGTAGTACCACGACGGACGATCAGGGCAACATGGAACCATGTGGGATGCGAGGCTACAAGAGCAGAGCTGATAGGGCGAGAGCACAATTTCATACGCCGTGAAAAGAACGGCTATGATTGCTGTGACCACGAAGAAACGATTGAGTGTAGAACGCGATTCCTCAGAAGAGAATGTCTCAACTCTTGGGTTTCTTTAGCAAGGCGTTCTGAGATAAGGCTATCCGCTTGTCTCTCCTTCGAACCTGATTCACGCCGCCTCTCCTCCCTCGTCCTTTTGCGGCCGCCGGGACGACATGCCCAGTCTGTGCCGCAGAGGGAAGAGCGCGATCAGGAGCGCGGCGGCTATCGGGACGACCACGACCGCGACCTCGACTATCCCCTCTACCACCTGGACGAAGAGCCCGCCGACGAAGTTAGGAAAACCGCCGAAGGTCGAGGTGGCGGGCGGAGAGGAGACGTTGACGATTGTCCAGGCCTCTGTGACATTGGCGGAGGCGTCGGTGGCGGTCACGGTGACGTTGTAGTGCCCGGCTTGCTCGAAAGTGTGTATCAACGCCTGCCCCTCGTAAGAAGTGCCGTCGCCGAAGTTGTAGTTGACGATGTACGGCTGGACTCCGCCCTTTGTCACCGCGTTGAACGTGACGCTGAGCGGGCTTTCCCCGCTCTTCGGAGTGGCAGTCACCTTGATGGCCAGCGGCTGGGTCTGGACCTTCTCCTCCACGAAGACGGAGATCGTGGCGTAAGACACGAGGGTCTGGGTCTGGAGGATCTCGCTCTCGACCGCGTTGATCTGTTGGTCGACCGTCTGTATCCTTGACTCGACGTTTAGCGTCGCGTTGATGTTGGTCGACTCGCCAAGGATCTTCAGGAGGGAGGTCTGCTCCGCCTGCAGCGACTGGAGGGTGGCGTTCAGGTCGGTATACTGCACCGTGACGTCGTTGCTCGAAGAGCGCAACGTGACGAGCGTACCTAGGGCTTCGAGCTGCGTCAGGGCGCTCTGATAGCTCGCGGCTGGAACCCGTAACACGACCAAGGCCGTCGTGTTGCTCTCGGTGGAGTCGGAGACGTATCCGCCGACCGAGTATGCTATCGCGGTGGCCCTCGTGAAGGCTGTGGAAGCGGACCCAGCCTGGAGGGTAACGTTCGTGAAGAACTCTATGTCACGGCTTCCGTTGGTGCCCGTCGACGCTGCGGAGAGAGGGGCGCCTGTCCCTTGGGAGGACACTTGTTGGGTGTTTCCTTGCACCACGGTTGTGCCGCCGTTCGAGGCCGCCGCGACGGTCGTGGTCGTGGCGGTCATCATGACCGTGCTCGACTCCGTGGTCGCGCCGGCTGAGATCGGTATGTTGTTGCCTACCGAGCTTATCCCTCCCGCTGCCTCGTACCCAAAGCTCGTGCCGAGACTCGCCAGAGCCGCGCCCGAAGAGATATTCTGGGTGCTAGGTGCCAGCGCCGGCCCGAACGACGAGGCCTGCGGGGAAGACGCCCTCGTGAGCCCCAAGAGTACTCCACCCGGGACGATGACCAATAGCAAGACTACCGCGATCAGTGCTTTTCTGGAGCGCATGGTCGACTTCAAACGCGGCTGCTTTGATGAGGGTTTGTCCTAACGTTCGGACAAAAGTATTTATGATGAAAATGCTGTTTTTGCAGATTTGTAGTTAGATTGAACAGGTTTAGAGTGGCCTTTGCCACTCTGCTTTTCTTCGCAGTGGCGACCACCGCTCTTGCGGGTTGGGGCCTTATCGGCACTTCTGCCCTTCAATCAAGCAGCTTCGGCCCCGCCATCTCGGCATCGAGCTCCTCCTCCCTCCCGCAACTATCGCCCAATTCAGGCAACAGCTCCCAGACCTATGGCAATGTCAATACGAGTTCCTCGTCGGCTATCTCGAGCTCGACTACCTCCGTGTCGTCGACGGAGAGCTCCACCTCCTCGAACACTGTCTCAAGCGCTGTCACCACGGCGACGACCACGACGGTCACGACATCCGCTGTCGCCGCAACAACCACGACGTCTGGCGGCATGGCTTTCGTGGCCGGAAACGGGATTGCCTCAACCACGACGAACCAAAACCAGGGCGCGCTCGCAAGCTTGTCGACGCTCGGCCCTACGACTGAAAGCGAATCGCTCCTCAGGCAGGTGCAGGCCGGTTCGCTCCTTCTCGCGCCCGTCACGTGGGTCCTCCTCGGAGGGATGTGGGTCTGGAGGGGGAGGGTGAGGGCACGGTACAGCGAGATGGGCTTCGGGTCTGACGTCTTCGAGCTCTTCATGAAGATGAAGGGGGGAGCCACGAGGATCAAGGTCCTCAACACGTTGAGCACTCCCAAGGACAGGCTGCAGCTCGCGCAGGAGCTGGGGGTCGACTGGAAGACCGTCGACAGGCACGTTCAGATTCTCAACAAGTACGGCTTCGTCAGAGAGCAGGCTGCCTTCGGGACCGTGAGACTCTACGAAGTGACGCCGATGGGGAAGATGCTTCTGGACCTCTTCGATGACCTTGAGAAGACCGACGGGCCGGTCGTACAGCAGCGACCGCCGAAATCGCTAGAATCGTGATCGCGGTACCGTCATTCCCAAGCATTACGGCGCTCGTCGCACGCTTTGGCGTAAGCAGTCTGGCTGTGCACAGGCTACCTTCTCGAACGTCTGCCTACAATGATTGCGGCGAACCCGGCTGCAGCTGCTAGGAGCCCTCCATAGAAATACACCAGATAGCCGGTTAGACTGCAGGCCTCCGCGCACATGGTCTGATTCAGCAGCAGGAACGCGCCCAAGGCAACCAGCAGCCCAACCGAGAGGATCTTCCATCCCGTCATGACGAGAGCTTTGGTTTGCTCGCCAGGAGTTGTCCGCTTTCGAAGGAAGCCCAGATAAACGAAGAGCGCGCCGCCGAGGATGCTCAGCAATCCCAAGTCGGCGAGCGTGGTGTTAGGATTGATTGGGGTGGCAAAAAACAGGACTAGGGAGATCAGTCCGAGCGCTATGAGGACGAGACCTAATCGTGACAAGTTCATCCGTCTCTCGCCTTCAGAATACTGGAGGGTCGTTTGTTATTAGTAGTTTGTCCGAACCGATATTGGTATCGGGACTGCACTCATCATAAATGAGTGCTTAAGATGAGCAATTCTCTATAAGGTCGCTCCGTCCTTTCTCCGCATGAGTTCGGCAACAAGCTCGGTCTGGTTGGGGTTCACGCGGTTGGGCGGGAGGTTTGAGGTGAAGCTCGACGACCTGAAGGGGGGAATCGCGATGCTCGGCCAGGGCGCGAACCGCCTCGCCCCTCTGGTCGCCTACGCGTGCCACCAAGCGGGGTTGAAGTCTCTCCTCCTCGATATGGACGGCAGCGTCTCAGACTCGCTTTCCGGATACATCGACGAGTACGACGTCTCCTACTTCCTCTACGACTCAATCAGGATCGAGGACAACCCCATCGTCCACGCGCAGCTCTTGTCCGGCGCCTATTCCACCTCCCTCGAACTGTCTTTCGAGCAAGAGGCCAGCCTGAACGCAATCGCCCAGATCATCGCCAACGAGCGGGGCGTCGCCAGCCCATCGTCTCTGGCCGACCTGATACAGTCCCCAGATTCTGCGAAGGGGCGCGCCGTCGATAGGCTGCGCGTCAGGCTGGAGGCTCTCCGGTCTCTCAACCTAGTCGGGGAGAAAGATGTGGTCAGGCAGATTATGGGGAAGAGCGCGGTCTTGAACTTTAGGAATGCCGGGTCGCCTGAGGCCGCGGAGACGGCCGTGGCCCTGTTCCTCGCAAAGCTCCTAGCGATGCTGGGCGGCAGAGAAGAGGTTCACGGGCCTGACGTCATCATCATGACAGAGGCGAACCGCCTGTTCAAGGAGCGCCCGGTCTTCCGGAGGAACCCGCGGTTCCTCACCTCGTTCGTCTCGGCGCCCCTGCCCAAGGTCCTAGCCTCTGACGCGGCCTACGGTCTCGACAAGGGCTACATGGACACCTGCTCGGTCAGGATACATTCCAGCGCCGCGTGGAACGAGTCAGGCAGGGGCGGCCTCGTCCTCACCCCGAACATGTTCATGTTCCAGAACCCATCCTACGGTTCGAGCGAGGTCTTCGTCCCGAGGGAGTTCGAGGGGAGGAAGGGAGAGGCCAAGACGGGCGCCTCTCTCGTCCCGACCGCCGGCGAGGAGCTCGCCAAGCGGATACTCGAGGAGGTCGCGGGCTACGAGGGCGCCACCCGGACTTCGCTGATTTCGTTTCTCTCCTCTGAGTTCGACAAGGATCTCCTCGAGAGGACATTCGACAGGCTCCAGGCCGAGGGATACATCGCGGTAACGCCGCAGGAGAGGTCGGGTCGGACAATCCACGGGCTCTCCCTGACCGAAAAAGGCCGGACGTTCTGGGAGAGCTCGAGGTGATGCCCATGGACAAGATCCAGACTGGCGCCAAGGCGCTCGACATCATGACGGACGGAGGGCTCTCGACGGGGACCATCACCCAGATATTCGGCGAGAAGGCCCTCGGGAAGAGCATACTCTCGCTGCAGGCCGCGTACTCGACCGTCGCCGCAGGCAGCAGCGCGGTTATCCTTGACACCGAGCAGTCCTACTTCAGCTACCTCGTCGACTACCGGAGGCCGGGGTTCGAGAAGAGGTTTGGCGACAAGATCAAAGTCAAGGAGCTCAAGCTCGAGCGGAGCACGCGCGCCGCCAAGAAGAAGGACCAGGCGGCGTCGCGGAGCGAGCTGGTGACCGCAATCAGCAGCACCCTAGACCGAATCGGTGTCGCCTACAACGACAACCACATGAGCGCGATAGCCGACGTGCTCTCGCCCGACTTTACCGTCAACCTTGACAAATCTGAGGAGCCGTCCATCTTCATCGTGCAGATGCCGGAGATCATCGACCTGCTGGCGTTGCACGGCAACGACGTGCAGAAGATAGTCTCCGAGGGCGGGAGGGTCGAGCTGAGGCTCAAGTCCACCCCGGTCTACCAGTCCGCGCTCCACCAGATAGTCGAGGCGACGAAGGCCAAGCTGCTGGTCTACGACTCCATCTCCGCCCCATTCAAGTCGGCATTCCTCGGCACTCAGGACCTCCCCGCGAGGAGCGCGGGAATGGTCATACTGCTCGCCCACGCCCAGAGGCTCTGCGTCGAGTACGGCATCGCGGTCGTCGTGACGAGCCACGCGTCGATAAACCCGATGGCCGCCTGGGACAGGGGGAAGCCCTACGGCGGGATCACGCTCGGGCACGAGGCGAAGTTTAGCTTCGAGCTGACGAAGAACACGTCGAAGAGGAACAAGGACGCTACTTCGGTGAACCCCGAGGACACCATCAAGGTGGACACCGACGGGCGGGCGTTCTGGGTGCACCGGCACCCCGCACTCGAGGACTTCTCGAGGTACGGGCACGCCTACATCGACGACGAGGGGTTCCACTGATGGGCTGGCTGGGCAAGTCTCTGGCGGTCCTCCTCGCCCTAATGTTTCTCGGCGCGGGAGTGTGGGAGCTGACGCTCTTGATCTTCGCCTGGCTCCTCCTCCCGCCTATCTTGAGGGCTAGGAAGCGCAAGCCGGCGTCTCAGGACAGGGGGAAGCCGAGGGGGAAGTTCCCGGTCAGGTACGGCCTCGCAGGATTCCTCTTCCTGCTCGCGTTCCTAGGGTACCTCGCCCACGGCCCCTCCTCCCCGCTCGTCTTTGGGGCTCTCGGGGTGCTCGTGATGCTCTGGGGCCGGCTCCCGATGTCAGCCCTCGGGTCCACGCTGAAGCCTGTCAAAGAGTCAATCCTTCTCAGGTCGTCGCCGCTCCCGGTCTCGTGGGTAGCAGTCGCCCAGGTGAAGCCGTTGACCCGCGACGTGGGCAGGGCCTTGGCTGGCGTGACCGGGACCGTCATGGTGTCCGCCTCCGATACTCCGTCCATCTACGTCGTGGTCGAAAGGATGGCCCCGACCGAGCGGTCGGCCGAGGAGGCGATATTGACCGCCCTCAAGGAGACCGCCCTCTCCCTTTCCGCGCTCGGTGCCTACCTGCTGCCGCTGGACTCCGGGCAGGCGCTTGCGCTGCTCCAACCCTCCCTGCAGGCCTCCAAGATCGGCAAGAACGACTGGTCGACAGCTTTGATGTCCCGCACCTATGACGTCATCTCCATCAGACAGGAGAAAGGCTTCGGGATGTCCCTTGGACTCTACAGGAGGGTCGACCGGGGGCGCGACGGCCGAGGAAAGGTTCCGTCTTCACCCCAGGAGTTCGTCCACCCTCCCCTCCTAATGGAGGTCTTCAAGGCAATCGGGGGGAGGCTGACCTGGCCGAGCCCCGACCAGTACACCGCGTTCCTGAGCAGCCTGCTCGCGACTAGCGGCGAGCCAGTCGGGATGCGGATAGCCGACGCGGGCCCCGCCTCGCAGTCGCAGATGATTGTGGTCAAGTCCCAGGCCAGCCCCCCGGTCGAGCTGAGCAGGGCGCAGCTCAGGGCGGTCGTC
Organism: uncultured Nitrososphaerota archaeon; assembly: GCA_963838925.1. Classification (GTDB taxonomy): domain Archaea; phylum Thermoproteota; class Nitrososphaeria; order Nitrososphaerales; family Gagatemarchaeaceae; genus Gagatemarchaeum. The sequence goes on along the minus strand of CAWISW010000003.1, from coordinate 375,454 downwards.
AGGATGTACGAGGGAACGCGATGATGCAGAAGCCCGCCCTAGGACTCGAAGACGTCCAGCTTCACCCACTCCTTGCTCTGGCCGCTGTTGAGGGAGAGCTGGAAGATGGAGACCTCCTGATAGTCCCCGAGCCCCTCCAGAAAGTCCTTGAGGTTGACGGCCCTCAGCATCGAGTCCTGCTCGAACTTGTTGACCAGATCACCATTTCTTGCGACCACGAGGAAGGGCGGCTTCACGGTCTCTGCGGTGATATTCCTAATATATATAATTCCTTGACCTAAATATTCCTATTCGCCAGCAAGGCTACGCAGAGGATTGCTTCGCATCATTAATATTGAATCAGTGACCTCAAGACGCCTGGTAAATGAAGACGAAGGAAGCAGGCTTCGCAGTGGCATTGGCTTTGATGATGGTCGGGGTGCTTCTGCTCGTCTCACTGCCCATCGGTTCGCCCAGCGTCGGGAGCTCCGGTATTGAAAGATTCGTGACTTCCGCTCAGGCGACAGACGCTCAGGGATTGACGCTCGAAGTCTCAGATAACGCGGCGGGCGGCATCCAGCCGAATCAGAGCATCACCTTCTCGATTGCGCTCTACAACAAGAACCCAAACGCTCTAAACGCCAGCGGAGAGGATTTCGCGGCCTATGCCTCGAGCGGCCAGCTGACGTGGCACTTCCCATTTCTAGGATTCCCTCTGGCCCCGGATCCTTGGTGCAACTGGAACGAGCCATACGAGTTCGTGGTGCTGAAGGGATTCTACAATGATTCCTCAGTCCAGGGACTGCTGTATAGCGGGACGCCGGTGCACATCCTCTGCATGGAGAACGGGGCGGCTCTCTGGTACCTCTTCCCGCCTCAGAGCGACAACGCCACCATGAAGGTCCCGGCTTGCGCGATTTGCAACGACAACTACACGCTAAGCCAGTCGTTTTCTTCGAACGCTTCGGTGCGGGTCGCGGGGTACTGGGATCCCTCTCACCTGCCTAACGGAGGCCCAATTCTGTACATTGGGGCGCCAACGCAATGGGACCCAGGAGCCAACTACACGATAGCCGTTGGCGACGCGTGGGGCGGCCTCGTCACGCTGAGCTTCTTTGTGGCGACTGGTCCCTCTGGAAGTCCGGCGGTCGCCTCGCCCATCGTCTGTCTGTTTCCAGGCCCTAACGAGGATTGCACTTAGAGCGAAATCCCGTGTAGCCTTCGACGACTATCATCGTCCGGATGATTCGAGCGCTGTTGTGTTTAATTATCTCAGCTGACTAATCAATCGATGATGGCGTCGGCGGTCGAGAGAGAACTAAAGCTGATACGTGAGCGGCTCGATTCAATCGAGGACGCCTTGGCAGAGCAGATGTCCGAGGACGACAAGGCTGCCCGAAGAGAAGCGCTGAAGGAGCATCAGGAAGGCAAGACCGTTCCCTTCGTCAGGAAAAGCAAGCGTTGAAGGTATACCTGTCGACCAAGGCAAGGAAAAGCCTCGACAGTGCTTCGGCGGACTTGAAGGCTCGATTGGGGTCCAAGATTTCCGAACTTATCGACACTCCGTATCCGCCCGGTTGCAAGAAGCTCAAGGGAGCCTTGAATTCTTACAGGCTGAGAGTCGGCGACATTCGCGTCCTGTACTCGATACTTCCTCAAGACGAGATACTCGTCTTCAAGATTGCGCCGAGAAGCTCAGCTTACGATTGAAGCATTAACACCTAGCCTTCGACGACGATCATCGTCAGCGTGCTCCTGACGCGTTGGTTATTTGTTGTCCCAAGGGCGCCTCCCTAGCCGCCGACAGGTCCAAAGGAGCAGCTTAGTCTGGTGATGACGCACTGGAATTGGACGTAAGTCCAGTCCATCCCAATCACGCTGACCGAAGTAGACTGAATCGGCTCATAGAGCCCTCCTCCGCTTCCCAAGGGAAGGACAAGGCTAAAGTCTGACGAATTCAGCTGGGAGTCCTGGTACCCTACGGCGAGAGGATAACCCCAGTAGACATCCCCCGCGTCATCGTAGAATCCCGTCGATCCAACCGTCGATGTGATGTTGTAGACCACCGTGAACGTCGTAGTCGAGTTCGTGAGAGCAATTGAAGAAGGGAACGCGACTCCTGAGAGAGCTTGGGATGGCAGGCAGCCCATCCCTGACTGGCCTATCCTGTGACAGACCCGAAGGCTGAACGCAAAAGGAAGCGTGTAGTTCTCTCCCGCAGTGTAATTCAAGGGCGCCGGCCCATTGACCAAGGATTTGTATGTCACGCAAGCGTAGGCCGTGGTGGGAACCTTCATGACGAGAACCGGGATGTTAAAGGTGGTCACAGTCTGACCGGTTGCATTCTCAGCGTCTTCCCTGCCCGGTCCACCGACTAGTTGTCCGAAGTTGCAGAATGAGCTAATTTGTGACTCGGTGTGAGGGAAAGAAAGGCCGAGCGACGTACTCGTGGTGCTTGTTGTGCTTGATGAACGAGTCTGTGAGCTCAACGTCTGGACCTGCTCATACTCCAGCACGGAAAGGGCGGCGAACACAAGTGTGAGCAGCACGAAGAGCGCGAACAGTGCGTTTCTCCCGTTCATCTTCAATCATCTCGCGATTATCATGGCCGTCTCGCTCGCCATGGAATTGTCGGTCGCCACGAAGATTATCGTGCGACAGAGAGTTGTGTAGCTAGCCCTCGACGACTATCATCGTCAGGGTGCTCCTGACGCGGTCGAGCCTGCGAATCTTCCACGTGATGGTCTCCTTGACCTTCTCCATGGTGTCGGCCTCGACGCGAGCTATAATATCGTAAACTCCGTAGACGACGTACACATCGCGTACGAACTCCAACCCTCTGAGCGACTTTAGCAGCTCCTCCTCGGCCCCTAAATCTGCGTTGATAAGCACGAAAGCCATGGGCATTTGTGTTCGGCACTATTTGGTCGGACTCGGTATAAAAGAGTTCATTTCGTTACACGGAGAGATTCGACTGAGTTCAGACTAGGGTTGGAGACATGACCATGCTCATCGTCGAAGTCCTGAAATGGCAAATCGCGAGATAAGCCCGTCTTGGCGGATTCCGTTTCTCTTGAAGAGGGATCGTTGCGCCTCCCCCGGGGCATTTCACTCGTACGTTGAGCTATAGGTAGCTGGCGCTGGATGCTCTAGTGGTAGCACGAATCGTCAGATGGGCCAGGGCCAAACATTGTTGAGAACGAGTATTGCCAGTCGAAGCTCGTGAAATTCCAGAATTCCTGCGAAATCTGCCAGCCGTTTGCGGCCACGTAATAGTCTGTTCCAACGACTTGGGCGTCGAAGCCCTCCCCATGCGTTGCGTTGCCGTATCCCTCGAATCCCAGTGAAGAGTGGACCACGGCCGACTCTGGCCCGGTTGTGGCCAAAGTCCAGCTCTCGTTGACAATGGAGAGTGAAGTTGGGATTTCCAAGAGCCCCTCGTAGACCTCGTTGATTGCCCGCAACCCAGTGTAGTTTCCTGCGAAGCCTCCGGCGTTGGCGAACCCCGACCCCGACCAGGCCATTTGCGCCCCATCCTCGAAGTCGTTCGTTGCCGCGAAGGTGTTTCTAGAGCCGAGATGCAGGAGATGCTCGGTAAAGCTGCTGTTGACCATTGAAAGCAATTGGGATTCAGAGCTGACGGGCAACACGTTAGTGACGGCCTTCGAGGTGGAAGTGCAACTAAACGATGTGAAGGTCAGCTCTTGACTGGTGGAGGGCGCCGAAATCGGTTGCTGGCTCCCTGACTCGAGTGGCAATGAGATCAGGACCAACACGGCAGCAAAAGCGGCGATTTGAGCGGCCACATAGGCGCTCGTCTTTGCCTTCAGCTTGGATGCGGGAATAGCGGCGGCGCCTATTATTCCGTGTGGAGGCTCCGCTAGCTTGTTGAAAGTGCGGGCAATCGCCATGCACAAGGGTTCATTGCACCTCCGCCGTGGCATTTCACTCGCACGTTGAACGATAGTTCCTTGTCAGCAATGCAATGCACATTATCATTGCCGCCATCACGATGACTGTGTCGCCTTGGGAGAATTCTGGGGCCGTGGAACTTGTAGTGATGGTCGATGATTGTGCGTCTGATACGACGTAGACTGTGGTACCCCCTGAGTCTGTTGCGAACACCTCTCCCTTGGCGGAGTCATAGGCAAGGTCAGAGGGCGTACTTGCCATCGGCAAAAACGCTGTCGTCAAGACCGTGTTGTTATTGTCGGATATGATAGAGATCGAGGCAGTGTCAGCATTCGCTACGAAAATCTCGCCCCGAGCCGAGTCGTAGACCTCGGCCTTTGATCCGCTAACTGCATTCATCGTCGCGACTAGCGTGTTGCTGCTGTCCGATATGACGAAGATGTTTGAATCGAAATTCGCCACAAACATCTCGCCCCTCGCGGGGTCGAATACTATGCTCGTGGGATCTGCTATGGCAGGCAAGGTCACGTTTGCGATGACGGTGTTGGTTGTGTCTGAGACAATGGAAACGTCGTGAGTCACAGGATTGGTGAGGAACATCTCGACCTTGGCAGAGTCGTAGGCCATGTATACAAACGAGCTTGTTTGGGGTTGCATGATTATGGTCGCGACAATCGTGTCGGCGCTATCAGATATCACTGAGATTGTGGCCGAGCCGCGATCTGCTACGAACATCTCGCCCTTCGAGGGGTCGTACTCGATGTACATGGGCTGACTGTTTGGGGGCAACGCTATGGTGTCGACGATTGAGTTCGTGGTATCAGATATTACGAGGACGTCGCTAGCGGCCGCATCGGTCACGAACACTTCTCCTCTTGCGGGATCATAGGCCAAATCATTCGGAGCGCTCCCCAAGCTTACCGTCGCGATAACCTGATTGCTGCTGTCGGATATCACGGACAGGCTCTCGGAGCCAGAATTGGCCACGAACACCTCTCCCTTTGAAGCGTCGTACGCTGCCGCATCAGGATAGTATCCGACAGTGATGGACGTGACTGCATCTTGGGCTCTGGCGAAGGGAGCGAGCATGATGCAGACGACCAAGAGGGCAAGAAAGATGCTCGCCGCCGAGCGGCTGGAACGGAAATGTGGAACACGCTTTGGCACTCCGCAACCCTGCGTGAGGTAGAAGTCAGGAGGTCTCTTTTGAACTTGGTAGTTAGACTGAGCTTCGGCAATGGAAATGAGTGACTTCGCCATGCATAAGGGTTCATTGCGCCTCCGCCGTCCCTACGGGCTCGCTGTGGTCGTGACGGTAGAAGTGACCGTCGGCTCGGTGTATGTGCAACTGGTCACGGTGACGGTTTGGGTGTAGCTGGTCGAGACTGTCGTTGTCGTCACCGTGACGGTAGACGTCGCGGGCGGCGCGAAGGCAGTGACAGTGGTCGTCACCGTGACGGTACCGCCCAGTAAGGTGCAGTCAGAAGTCGGAGCAGCGTAACTCGTCGTAGCCTGGGAGGCCTGCGTGGTGAGGGTCTCGGTCGCCGTGGAGGTCGCGACGGAGGTATTCGAGGAAGTCCCTGCGTCGCCCGATGTGCTGGAGTTCGTCGCTTGGCTCGGTGTCGGCTCCGGAATGGAGACGAGCAGGTAGGACTTGTAGATGGGGTCCGAATCGTTGTACACTATCATAATCCCCGCCTGAGGATCGATGTGATGAGAGAATGTATCCGAGCGAACAGGCCCTGCAAATAAAGGTCCCCCCTCGACAATCTCGCTGCTGTGGTCTGGGAAGGTGACGTTCAGGGTGATGCTTGCGCCGGAGGGCACCACGAACGTTGTTCCTGGAGGGGGAGCCGGGACCGGACATCCAGCGCCGTAATCCGTGCAGATCGTCTGGAACTCCACTCCCATGAACGTCACCGACCCGTTGTCGAAGTGGAATGCCCCCGGGTTCTCCGTTATCATGATGCCTGTTACATTGTCGCTGTAGTACGATGATCCGTTGAAGGCCGCGGTTGCGGTTTCCGTGCTCGAAGCAGTAACGGTGACTGTCGTCTGTGACCTGGTCTGCGAAGAGCCGGGCGACATCGCTCCTGTAGCTATGAGGTATCCTCCAAGCCCCGCGACCACAATGACTGCGGCAACGGCAGCGCCAGCAATCGGACGCATTTCGAACGTTCTAACGACAGAGCGAGGTCCCAGTTAAGGGATTGTCCGAACGTGATTAGCGGAGGGTTGGGCTTCGAAGTCTCGTTCCGAGGGGCGCGGGCTCCGCTGCGTTTGTCTAAAATGAAGTAGAAGGGCTTCGCCATACACAGGGTTCATCGGGCCTCCGCCCAGCGGTTCTGTCCAATGGTCGGGTGATTCGCCTCGGGTGTCCAGTCGCGGGTGATGATAATCTTAGGGAAGCCCCATGCAACTGGCATTACTTCCCGTCATCCAGACTAATTGGTTTCCAAGATAGTTCATTCCCATGTAGAACAAGTGATATGACAAAGAAGCATATCCAACCCCAGCACCATTAGGTTCGCAAGGCGTTATGTCCATCCTTATTATTGGAACGAAAAAGAAGAAACAGACGAAGGCGCAGCCTATCGCGCAAGCTCCGGCAGCAAGAAGCAGAATCGTTCCTTTATTCATGTCGTGCCGGAATGGCCATCGGACCTATTTACGGCCTCGCGCCCAGCTCGGACAAAACTATTTACTGAGGCGGGCCCTTCTTCTCGAAGCAGCCCTCGGCTGCTACCGATTGTTCCACACGGTGACCAAGCATGAGAAGAAAAGAAGGTCTGTTCGTCGCGGCGCAGGCGCTTGTGATGATCGCCGTTCTCACCCTGGTGTCGTTGCCTCTGGTGAGTCTGCAGAGCAGTACTGAGACGGCGACCTCCTCGGCATCGAGCGTATCGACCACAACCAACGCGTCCTCGAGTTACCCGTCCCCTCCCTCACAGGCCGTCGAGATGGTCAACGCAACGCACGCGATGCATGTCTCACTGCTCGAGTCGAGGAACGCCTCGGCAGTCGCCGATCTCTTCGCACCCAATGGGACGATGACGTGGGTAGGAACTACTCAAGGCCTTGGCGGCTCTTACGAGTCTCGGACCGACATCAAACTCACACTTGAGACCGCGATAGGTGGAATGTCGTCGTTCCAGATCACGAACGTGACGCAGACAATCCTGCCCTCGACAAGCGCGGTGTTGGTGGACTGGAACTTCTCGTTCTCCGGCCACAGCAACATCTGGGGGAACTTCGCTGGTGCTGTCTTGGCGAACGATTCCTATGCCTACTTCCCTGCGGAAGGCGTCTGGCTGATCTCCGCCGAGCACTGGGACTTCACAAACTTCAACATTCAGTATTCCCAGCAGGGTGGAGGGCCTCCGCCTCCAGGACAAGCGGCTACCCAGAGGCCTGATGCTGAGAGCATAAGTCCGGACGGAGGCTACGCCGCAGTGGGGACAATCAGCATAGGAGGCGGCGGCAACGGCTCCGTGTACCTGGTCTCGTTGCGGAGCCAATCCCAAGGGGTGTTCTGGAGGCGTGTCACCAACAATAGCAACATAGAGTCGGTGGCTGTCTCTCAGAATGCGTCCTATGTCGCAGCGGGCGGATACGGTTTGGAGCGGCTCGGGCATGTCAGCGATACCGGTGTCCTCTTTCTCTTCGACGGGGAGGGCGCACAGCTCTGGAACGTCACCGCGAAGGGTTCGGTGATTTCGCTGGGGATGTCGCCAGACGGTTCAAGGATATTCGCGGACTACTACTGGGGCATACTCTGCTTGAATGACGCTGGTTCAGTACTTTGGAACTACACTTTCCCCTACGGAGGCTCGGGCATGCACATCGCTACGTCGGGCCAAGGAGACTACGTCGTGAGCGCGGTGCAGTACATGCTGCTCCCCAACCGGACCGATTTCAGCTGGGGAGTGGTCTACCTCGACTCGCAAGGTCGCCTTCTGTGGAGTCATATTGGCAATCAAGGCGAAGGCGTGAACTTCGTGCAGATGTCGAGCGACGGCTCCAGGGTGGCGGTGGGGACGTTCGTGAACGGCGAGAACGGGAGCGTCTACTACTTCAGCGGCAAAGATGGCGACGTCCTCTGGAAGAGGCAGGCATACACCGCTGTCCAGCCGCTCTTCATGTCTTCCGATGGCGGATACATAGCTTCGGGCGGCAACGTCGGTAAGCTCCTCTTCGACTCAAGTGGTAACATCCTCTGGAACGACACCGGCTACGGGAACCCGCTGGCATTCGTCAACGGTGCTTCGTTGGTGATCGTGGGAGACGGGACGACCGTCCGACTGATAGGGTACAACGGGACCATCGCGGCCACTTTTGATTCGCCCGGTTCATTCCTCAACATAGTGAGCTCCTCGACCAGCCCCGAGTGGGTCGACGCGGAGGGCATGGTCGGCCCAGGCGCTTGCGGGGCGCTAAGCATCTACGACGGGGTGTCGCTGGTATCAAACCTGACGCTCTGCTAGCATAACTGTGCATAAGGGTTCATTGCACCTGCGCCGAGAGTTCAATCTCGCCCGACACTAATGCCACGGCCTAACTAGAAAGTGAGCTGCGCCAAGATTGTGGTTTTCTCTTGGAAGTCGGTCGGATTTGTCGAAGCTTGCGAGTTGGTCGTCCAATTGAAACTGAGAGTGAGGGTCACGGTCCCAGGATTGACCATCTGGTATGCAAATCCGTCCTCGCAGGAAGGACCTGAGAATGTGGCGCTCTTCCCGGGGTCGAGCTCCAGGATCGAATATGTTCCTGCGCACTGGGCCGAGACCACCTGCTGGAGCACAGAGGAGTTCGACGAGGGCGACGTTGAAATCACTGCCGAGCCGTCTGGGATGTAGATAGGCAAGCTGCCTGTGTTCTCGAACGTCACCTGAATGTACACGTACGAGTGACCGTTCCCATTCACGACTCCGCAGTTGAAGCACGCCTGCTGGGTCGCGTTGACGGAATCCACCTTGACCTGGCCGTCAGAGTTGTAGCTGAAAGAAGCGCAAGTGTTCCCTGCAGGACACTGGCCGGGTGCAGCAACCGTTATCGTCGTGGTTGTGGCCGACGATGCAGGGTTCGGGACTACTTGGAAGTGGGCGAACACCTCGTGGCCCCACAAGTCGACCGCTTCGATGGTGTACTCCCCCGCACCAAAGGAATGAAAGGTGGCGTTCGAGAAGGTGAAGGTCGCTTCCCCCGTCCAATAGCCCGAATACTGCAGAGTTGCGGACGCGTCCTTGACGTATGTGGGATTCGTGACGATGTACTGCACGCTAGTCGTGCCGTTGTCTGTAACGGTGTGCGTCGCAGTGCTCGTCCCGACGGAGAGGTTCACGTTGTCGCTCTCCGGCTCAAAGGTGTAGGAGTAGCCGCCCGATGGAATGCCGGGACAGCTGTAGACTCCTGGTTGGTAGAGATCCATCGGCTGGGCGCTGGAGACGTTTCCGGCGTCGAAGTCGCCCTGGAATATCCCAACACCAAGGGGCAACGATGTAGGGCACGCGCTCGTGCCGAGCCTCAAGATGCTGATAGGCTGGGGTGAGTTACTGACCGGCAGTATGTTGAAATCTGTGATGTTGATTGAGATGCTGCCCCCTTCAGCTATCACGTCATTGTTTATGGCCAGCGAAAGTCGGAGCCCGGTCGCGTCTGCTGTCGTGCTTGAGGCGTTAGTCGAGACCGATGGTTGAGATACCGTGGTCGAGGTCGATGGTGGCGCTGTCTTCGTCTGATGGATGGCTGGAGGGAGTATGATTGCTGCCGATACGAGCACTACGCCGACTATTATCGCCGCGGCTACGTAGACCAGTCTCCTGTCGCTGTTCGTCGGCAGTGTCATGGAGATCGGAGCGTGAAGGCCCTCCTGCTCACTAATACCTTTGTCTCCGAACGTTCCAGCTCCCGGTAGCTTTGAGAAAATGCGGGCAATCGCCGTGCATAAGGGTTCATTGCGCCTCCGCCGGGTGTGGGACCTCGACTCCGGCTTGGATAGGCCTAGAACATTAGTGCGCAACCTGTAAGTATCTCCAACCGCTCTTTCGCAACGAGTAGTAATGAGGTTTGAAGTCGGTCAAAAGAGGACCGCCCTTGCGGCACGATACCTCTCGATTGCTCTTGTTACCATTACAGTTGGGCTAGTTGCAATAACCGCGGCTTTCTTTTCACAGGGGACCAGCTCGTTACCTAACAGCACGACGAGCACGACAGCTTCGACGTCCCAAGGGACCGAAACCGTGGCGACCTCACAGACCTCAACCTCTTCCACGGTTTCGAGGATTGCCGACACTCAAAGCACCTACTCGGCAAACGTGAGTCTCTCTAGCTCTCTGACGACGTCCACCGAGATGAACGCCACCATGACCAACTGCACTCCCCCGGGCGGTGCCACGATGGAGTTGCAGGTCGTGTCAGACACCACTGGGATGCCGGTTCAGCAAGGCGCGCCTGCCGTCAGCGCCGCCTTTGAGACGGGCTGCAACGCCGCAGAGTTCCATACGACAGAGACGCTTTACTTTGACAGAGTCAGCGAAGGGTCGTCGGGATGGTTCGACATTCCCAATAATTCAACAGACAACATCGCCGGGGGCTACAATTTTACGGTAGGCTATGCCGGCAACACATACTTGTTCTCAGGGGGCACTTACCCTGATTCGACGACGTGTGTTACGCTCGCCGTGCCGTCCGGCGTGGTCACCCTGGCCAGCTATCAATTCTCGAACTATGACTGCGCGGGGAACCTCGTAGCGTGGGCGGGGAAGTCCACTTACGCGTGCTTTGGGGAGGTCTACTTGCGCGTGCTTTCGGACTCCGATTCGGCCCCCGTCGCGGGAGCGGTCGCGACGACATCCTACGACTTCCCGTACACGTGCGTTCCGTGTTCCGTGTATCCGTCGTGTTTCAGCGGCGAGGCATTCGTGAGCTTCACGACCACGAGCACAGAATGGTATGCCTTCGGGGACGCCACCAATTCTTTCTCCGTCGAATACGGTGGTCAAACCTACAACGTGACGGCGAGCCAAAGGGCGGGATCCACCTGTGTGACGCTGCAGGTTCCTTCTGGAGCGGTTGATACCACTTATGGGACAAGTTGCACCACGGCCGGGTCCTCCGCCTCCACAACTCTGCAGTCATCAACAACGAGCACATCTACGACAGTGAACTTCCCTGCCTGCGGTGCACCGCTCAACACGGTGCTGAATCCGGCTCCGAAAGGGACCGTATACATGAAGGTGGCCACGGACCAGGGCACTGTCATAACGAATGGGACACTCTTCGTGACCCAGTTCGGAAACGCGACAAACGGCGAATGGGGCCTGACAAACCACTACTGCATCAGGCTGGGGGACGTCAACGGAACCGGCTACCTGCAGCTCGCGGGGAACATGACCTTCATCGCGAGTGGCTACTACAACGTGACCTTCATGGCCGGTTACAACCAGGGGCCGGGGTATAGTGCGACGATCCCTTCGATTCAGGTTCATCCCAATTCGACCATCTACGTCACGGTGTCAGTCCCGTCCGGTGTGGTGACCGTTGTCACGTCGAACGAGGGGAGCAGCACCGTCACCACGACGACGACTTCCGCAACGTCCATCAAGAACGGTGGTTGAAGAGAGGGAGTTGGGTCGAGAAGAGAGGGTCTGCTACGAGCCTCTTGATCTGAGTCCTAGACGGGCTACAAGGTACGTTTCCGAAAGTCGAACCGTAATTGCAGGAGCTGAATGGCAATTCTCGCAATGCATGAGGGTTCATTGTGCCTCCGCCGGGGCGCTTGGTTCGGACAAAACTATATCCCGAACGCGATACGACAGAACCCAGCCTGCAATGCCTCGAGCCGCAATCGGAAGATCTGTTGCCGCGCTCATCTTGGCGCTCGCCGTGGTGCTGGGGTCGGTTGCCGTCGGCTACCTTGCAACGACTCGCAGCGGGCAGACCACGAGCGTAACGAGCGAGTTCGGGGTCACGACATCGACGAACTGCGAGGGTCCGGACACCTATTGCGGCCCATACATCTTGCTGATCGACACCAATCTCACGTCCTCATCCACGCTTGGAACGAATGAGAGCTTGCTTGCCGGCACGATAGAGTGCACCCACAGCGATCTCTCACCGCCCTCGACCATCGAACTGCAGTGGGCTCTGCCCAACCCGGTGAATGGTGGATGGCCAGTGGGCACCAATGTCACCACAATCCACATCGACACCACTGGCATCAATTGGGACCCCACGTGGACACCCAACTCTCGTGGCGAGCAGGAGACCAACTACTCCTTCATGATATCGAATGCAGAGCTCGATATAGTTCGAGGGATGAACTACACAGTTCAGGCAGTCGCAAACTGGAACTCAGGTCCCCTGAGCCATTCCAGGCCAGCTGACCTAGAAACTGTGACAGTGACCGCCCAATAGTCAGCCGGTATGCCGCTTTGTTCTAGGACGGGATTTATCCGAATGAAAGTGATTTCGCCGTGCACAGGGGTTCATTGCCCCTCCGCCGGGGCATTTCACTCGCACGTTGAGCTATAGGTAGTGGACGGGCTGAACTGGTCGCCCGAAGGCTTCTAGCGTACACCCCCACCCCTTCAACGCGATCTTCTATCGCCGCTCTCCTCAGCTCTCCCCTCCCCTTGCGGAGAAAGGATGTGCTGATGGAAATCTCTTCTTGATGCGACTAGCAAGGCGATTTACCGAACCGAGAATCCTTTATCCGTGACCTGACCCTCTTTCGAGTGGCTTGGAGCCGACCCCGAAGACGGTCCGCAGCGAACTCGCCATCTGCCTCATTGTCGCGCTGGTGGTCGTCCTGTTCATCAGCGGCTACGAATACGGATTGGTCGCATCGCTCCAGAAGGAGAATTCGGGCCTTAGCTCCGAGGTAGGGAGCTACACCGCGGCCCAGTCGCAGTCCCTCAAGAACCTGAGCGCGGTCGTCCAAGCATTCAACATGCACCTATCGCACCTCGACGAGAGAAACTATACCGCGGCAACGGAGGACTACGCGTCCAACGGGATAATGTACTGGTATGGGGTCACGCAGGGTTTCGGAGGCACTTACAGGGGGACCAGCGCCATCAGCACAACGCTGCGGACGTTCCCGGGCGCCGCGACGGAGATCAACTACACCATCCGCTCTGAGAACGCGAGCCTCCTCCCAAACGGAACCGCAAGTCTCGGTGCTTCCTTGTCCTTCTCAGGACACTCCAACATGATGGGGGATTTTGAGGGGAATCTTTCGGCAAGCTACTCCTATGTCTATAGGGCTGGGGACTGGCTCATCTTGAGAGAGAGCTCCGACTACCTGGCCTTCATCGTCCAGTACGCCCAGGAAGGTTGATACTGACTGCTTTGGAAGGCGTCGGATCACTGAGTCGTCGTCACGTAAGTGGTGGTAGTTCTGGTGACCGTGGCAACATCGCACCCCGTCGTGGTGACCGTGGAGCCGGCGCGTATGGTCGTCACGCCAGTCGTGGTCGTCTTGGTGACGACCGTCTCATTTGAGAGATAGGAGGTCACCGTCCCCGTAGTCGTGACGGTGGCGTACTCGACCGATGAGCAGAGAGTTATCGTGGAGGTGAGTCCGGTTGCGGACGTCGTGTAGGTTATCGTGTTGTAGACGGTCGCCGTCTTCACCCCGCTCTGAGTGCTGCTCTGCGCGAGGAAGGTCGAAGTGAAGACCTGAAGTGCCGACGACGTGTAGAGCCCGGTGACCGTCTGATAGGAGACAGACGTCGCGGGGGAAGAGGATGGGGCGACGAGGTAGCCCGCTATCCAGGCCGACGCCAGGACGACAATCACCGCGGCGACTTCGATTCGGCGCAAGGTCACTCCAGACGCTGGTACGGCAGCAGAAAAACAGTTTCGTCTCGACTCTGCCCAGGTGAGCGAAGGTTATCGTTGCGGGTCATTTCGCTACCACTGTGGTCGAGGCGGTGGCGGTCGAGTTGTCCGCGAGAGTGGCCACGAACTTGATCACGTACGCATCGCCTGCTATTACTTGCGGAGACTGGAAACTCCCCTTGTACAAGTAGATGACGTTGGTGCTACCGATGCCGTGTCCCAGAGACCCTTCGTCGGTCCCGTTGACGAAGAGTTCCATGCTCTTCGCAAGAGAAGGGCCTCCGAAATAGATCTCTCCGGTCAGAGACGGGCTGGGATAGAGGCAGTTAGAGGGGCAGAGCGAGAAGTTCTGTAGGCTGATTCCGCTGACCTCGAACTGGAGCACGACGACCTGCCCCCATTGGTCCATTGCAGCCACAGAGTAGATTCCAGGGAGGAACGAGTCGAATGAAGATGATGTCCGGTTCCCGGTCCAATAACCCGAGAGACTGTCTGAGACTGAGATTGTCCGGGTTGCACCGCCCGAGGGGAAGGCGCTAGCCCCCTGAATCGTTGCGTTGTCGCTGTTGGCTTGGAATGAGTAATATACCGACGATGAGGGCGCGGGACACAGCGTCTGGGTGTTAGTAGGGTCAAGGGCCAGAGGCGAGCCCGCAGTGAAGTTGCCGAAGTCATAGTGTCCCTGATACAAGACGTATCCGACGATGTGATTTACGCAAATGTCCCTCACAGAGTCGTTGGAGACAGGCCAGCTGTTTGCGGCGCCTACTGTATTCTCCGCTTGTTGCGTGTTGAAGAGATCCACCCTAACTTGCAGCTTGGAGGAATTCCCGGGGGCGAGTGAGAGTTGGAGGCTCAGCGTAAGACCGCTTGAGGAGTTCAATGCAGAAGCCGATGAGTTGAAGATTACGATGGCGCGCGGCCGTGCAGAGCTCGTCGGACATGGGGGATATTCACTGGTCGGAGGGCTGACGCAGAGGATCGTTGAATTGGTGAACCAGATGTCGCGGGTGTCAGGCTGCCCGTTCTCGTAACCCGTGAAGTTCAGGCCATAATACTTGCTGCCCTGGTACTGGATGAGGTCCACCCCGCTGAGGGAAGGGGAATGGAGCGCCGTGTCTATCGTCTCGCAGCCGAAGCCCTCAAGGTTAGGTGGAATGCAGGCCGGACCATAATATATCGTCAGGTTCGTCTTAAGGACCTGGTAACTGCCGGAGCTGCCCACAGAAACCGAGTTGCCGGTCGAAGTCACTTGATTGGAAGTGACGGGGGGCTGACCCGCAAGTTCTGAAACCGATAGGTATGCTCCGGTGGCGACCAACGCAGTAATCACAAACACGATTACACTTCGGCGGGGCATCTGCGAAGCACGAAAACGGAAGCCCTCGGCGAAGTAAATAGTTTTGTCCGAATGCTAGACGGCCAGGATGGCCTCGACCTTCCTCAACTGGTTCGCCACGGGCTCGAATTCCATCCCCATGCCCTCGAGAGTGTGGACGCCAATGACCTCCTCATCTCCTTCTTCCGCGAACACCACGACCGCGGTAACCCTCTCTCCGGCGTAGTCGATGACCGCCTCGCCGATTTGCCGTTTGAGAATCCTACGGTCAACCGTCCTGAAGCTCCTTTCTTTGGTTGGCCTTATGGAGAGTTCCCCGAGCAGCGTCCCTCTAATCCAGGTGTACGTCGAGCCCGTGTCAACGAGCAGCCTCACCCTCTTGCCTGCCGAGAGATCGCCACCGTAGACGGTCACCTCCACAAAGGTGTGCCCCAAGTTGCTCAAGGTGGTACTCTCACGATGTATATTAGCACCTCTTTCATCAACCTTTCTCAATCAGGGTTGCTCAGAGATTGAACGTCTTCGTTATCGACTTCGGGCAGGACGCCCCGGAGAAGTGCACCGCCAAGAAGATGGTGCACATGGGCCTGGCGACGGAGGTCAACAGGAAGTTCCACGCCCCCAACACGACGGTCGTGCTCAACCCCTACTCGGGCCAGCTGCTCACCCCCATCGACAAGATGTGCAAGTCCATCCTTGCGATAGACTGCTCGTGGAACCTCGCCCAGGAGGTCTTTTTCAGGAAGATTGGCGGAAAGCACAGGAGGCTCCCCGGCCTCTTGGCGGCCAACCCGACGAACTACTCGCGGCTAGGAATCCTGAGCTCGGTGGAAGCTGTCGCCGCTACCTTGTTCATACTCGGCGAGGAGGAGGAAGCAGTGCGTTTCCTCAACATATACAAGTGGGGCCCGACCTTCTTGACTCTCAACCACGACCCTCTCGTGGAGTACTCCAGGGCGTCGTCCGAGCAGGAGGCGGTGGAGATCGAGCGGAGCTTCTTCCCGCAGCTCCGCGTACCAGAACGGGGAAGCAGGTTCTGACAAACTATTAATCGCTCCTAAGAGCCCTTTTTTCATCTCTGAATTATCTTGAGCAGTAAACCTACTCGGACCAGAGGGCCAGTGCTCATCGTGACAGTAAGCAGCGCCCTCATGATTGGGCTAATTCTGGGCGGGCTGATTGCCTATGCTTCAGGAGCCGCTGCAATGACAGTCACAGCAACTTCAGTCCAGACTACAACCTACACTACCACCATTGAGACCATCGGAACGTATACGGTTCCGGTTACCGAAGTGTCAGTGGGTCTGATGGGATGCAGTATCAGTCATACCTCTTGCACTCTGCTTGTCTATAGCACGGCTCTTAGCAGCACCGTAACCATAGGTCATAGCGAAGGATGTATGGAATTGACCTACGGAACAACATCGACCGCTGCGGACGGTTGCACAAGCTCGCCGTCGGCTGTCCTTTCATACGGACAGTGGGCGACTGTCAATGCTACGGTTTCATCAATAGGGGCCAACTTCACCGCAGGTTGCAGCCCATGCACTCCTTTAGTGGGCGAAAAACTGTATGGGGGCATTCAGATTAGAGTGGGCATTGGAAACAATACGGCCTTCGCACCATTCGCAGGCGTGTTTACGCCCTAGGGAGTCTGATTTCGTTGGCTTCGACCGGGAGCTGCGTTGCGCGAAACACTTAATTCCGAATCAAGTGCGTTTAGCGGACGACGTGAGTCGGTGGGTGGGCCACGGGGGTCTCCTGGGGAAGTTCCTCCCTCACTGCAGGATGCACGACGCCGAGAGGCGTAGCTGGAGACGGCTGGCAACAGAACAGAAACGACACCCGCCCCGTCTAGGGCGATGACGGAGAAATCCCGAGGTCGGCGGAAGCGGGATGAAACGGCTGACCCGTGCAGAGCAAGGCCGAACATGGTCGACGACGCGCCTGCACCAGGCCAAGGTAGGCCGCTTAGCTGAATCCCGCCTAGAACAAGAGGAGGACTACGACCGACACGCGTCATACTGACTCCGGTTGGAGGGAAATGCCCTCCACCGGGGGCCAATCTAGCCTCCGTTCGGCCTGTTCTGCCCCTTAGAACGCGTGTTCTCTAGCGTAGCATCATGTGCCCTGTGCGACATGGCAAGTCCATGCAAACAAGTCAGAGGCGTGGCGTCGGACGCGAAGAAGCGGCCTGGGCCGCAGTCCTCGTGCTTATCATGACGGGGGCGGCCTTGCTTTGGTTCCCGCGCAACGCGAGTCCGAGTCCTCCTGTTTCAACCCCAATGGCAAACCCACCGGCGACTGGTCCGGTGATCGCCCCCGGAATCGCGACTCCGGGGACTTTGAATTCCTTCCAGACCTACGCTGAGCTCCACCAGTTCATCACCGCCAACGCGAAGAGCGTGCAGCAGTACGAGAACTCCCTCAACTTTCCCGGTGTGATGATGGGCACTACGACCGTCATGGGGGCCATGACGACGATGACGATGACCGCCTCCACGACGACCGTGGCTGCAGCGCCCGAAGCGGCGGGTACCACATCTAGTTCGGGCTACACGATGACGAACGACCAAGTCCAAGGGGTGGACGAGCTCGACACGGTGAAGACCGACGGGACCTACCTCTACGTCGCGTCCTCCCAGACAGTCGCGATAATCCAGACTCAGCCGGCTAGCTCGATGTCGATAGTATCGACCATTAGGCTGCCCACCTCCCAGATTCTGGGAATCGCCATCGCGCCCCAGAGGCTCGCGGTCGTGGCGCAGAGCAACCTGAACTCGTCCGTCAATCTGAGGCTCTACGACCTTGCGAACCCGAGCGCTCCTAGCCTCCTAAACTCGATCAGCGTGAGCGGCAGCCACGTCGCCGCAAGGATTTCTCAGGGATACCTCTACGAGATAGTCCAGCAGCCGTCCTTCGTGAGCAGCAGCGGGAACGTGACAGCCCAGAACCCGACAGTGGTTGAGCAGGGAGTGACCTCGGTCCTCTCGCCCGGGTCCACGTACTATACCCCCAACAAGAGCCAGGTGAGCGTGTACACGATGGTCATGAGCATGTCGATGACCACGGGCGCCCAACAGGCCGTGGCAGTTCTCACGGGGCCCGCCTCGACGGTCTACGCCTCGGCCACCAACATCTACGTGGTCTACCCCAACTATCCCTCATACTACGCTGACGGCATAGCGGGCGACATCTTCGGCGGCCAAGGAAACGGCCAGCCGCAGAACAGCACAGTCTTCCGCGTCGCGTACTCCTCCGGGCAGATCTCCGTCAAGGCCGCGGGCTTCTTCCCCGGAGTCGTCCTCAATCAGTACTCGATGGACGAGTACAACGGGTACTTCAGGGTCGCTACGAGCAGGGCCGTCTCTGTCAACGGGACGAGCTCTAGGAGCGACGACGTCTACGTCCTCGACCAGAACTTCACGCAGATGGGGGCCCTGCGCAACATCGCCCCAGGCGAGAACATCTACTCGGTCCTGTTCTCGGGCGCCGTGGGCTACGTGGTAACCTTCGAGCAGGTAGACCCGCTCTTCGACATCTCGTTCCAGAACGCGACCAACCCCGTCATCACGAGCGCCCTGAAGACGACGTCCGGGTTCTCCGACTATCTCTACCCCTTCGGCAGCTCGTACCTGATCGGGGTGGGGAAGGACACGGTTGCGTCCACTACCGGGAACTTCGCGTACTACCTCGGGCTGAAGCTCTCGCTCTTCCAAATCGGGAGCGACGGGAGCTCGACTGAGGTCGCCAACTTCCTGATTGGTGACAGGGGGACTGATTCTCCGGTGCTCACCAACCACCTGGCGTTCACCTTCGACTCGTCGAGGAACGTCACGGTGATCCCGGTCGACCTGTACAAGGTCCAGGGCAGCCAGACGTCGCCTCCGGGGAGCCCTCCTCCCTACGGTCAGGAGGTCTGGCAGGGCGCCTACGTCCTGGGCGTGTCGCCTAGCGGCTTCAACCTGCTAGGGACGGTGACGCAGTACGCGCAGGGGACGGGCCCAGGTTCATACTACGGCGGCAGCGGCGGCCACGACATCGAGAGGACCGTCATCATCGGGAACGCCCTCTACACCATCTCGCAGGACGAGGTGATGGCGAGCGACCTCGCAAGCTTCTCGACGCTCGCGACCGTGACGCTCGGCTGAGCCTGTCCTAGGAGGAACGGGGGCCTGTCACTTGGCGGGGCGGAGGGACGTCTTCCGCTGCCTGCCAAACAGGCCTTCGACTCCGACTATCGCGAGCATGCCGGTCTTCTGCGCTGTGGCCTCCTCGGGAGTTATCCCCTCATCTCTAAAGTCCCACGAGTACTTCTTCATGCGCTCGTTGAGAAGGTTGTCGACCGACGCCAGGCGCGCGAGCTCCGTCTTGACCAGAAGCGCCCATGTCCCCTCGATGCCCTTCGCAGAGGATCCCGCGAGAAGCTGCATCGCGGTCACAAAGTGCGGCATGCAAATCGCTTCGGACTTTGCGTAGAGCTCTGCGAAGTCCTTGCTCCCCAGCATCTGAAGTAGGCTGGTGACTCTGGCCTTGTCGGACTCTAGCAGTTTCTCGCAGACGGGGCACATCGCGCCTCCGCTGATCGTCTTCTCGAGGGTTGAGATTGTGGCCCTAAGGGGGTCTTCCTCGGGCTCTTTCCCAGACTCCACGGGCGCCTTGCCCGACTGCAGGCTGGCGAGTAGGGGGGCGATGTTGTCCTCGAACTTCTTCAGCACGACCTGAGCGCACTCGGGGCACCCCAGGCCGACCTGCACGTTCGCTGCAGTGGTCGCCTTGTGGATGGCGTGTGTGTGCCTGTTGCAGAATCCTGAAGAGGTCACAAGCCTGTCCTTGAGCTTGGGGTCGGCCGAGAGGTCGTCCCTCCTGATGCCCTCCGTCATTGAAGCCTCCTCGCGCGTCCAGAGGGCGCAAAACGGGCACCCTCGCGTCCCCTTGCTGAAGGCGTCCGAGATCTCGCTCGTCATGCTCGTCGTGGTGGCCATTGGCGTTACTTGCTCCCTTTGCTCCGGCTCTCGGCCATGCCCGAGGTCATCGGGTTGGAGCTCTTCTTGGTGACGCTGTAGAGCCCCTCCACCCCAGCAATCATCATAGCCGCCATCTCGGGCGAGGCCTTCCCCCCGTCCGCGAGCAGGTTGTCGACCTCCTTCAGGCACCTGAGCTCCGTCTCGACCAGGAGCGCTGCCACGACCTTCTTCTTGACCCGCCGCGTCGGGACCATCTGGATCGAGGTGACGAAGTGGGGGAAGCAGAGGCGCCCCGACTTTGAGAACTTTTCCGCGAAATCTTCGTGCCCCAGCATGTCGACGAAAGTCCTAGTCCGCCTGCCGTCGGCGAGCAGCATCCTCCTGCAGATCTCGCAGATCCTACTGCCCTGGAGCATCTTTTCGAACTTGCCGGCGGACGACTCGATCACCGCCTGGGGGGTCCTCTCCTTGGCGAGGACGTTCCAAGAGTTCTTTCCCACGTTCTGGTAGGACGCGTACACCGATTGGATGGTCTCGTGGAACTTCTCGACGCTGTCCTGCGCGTACATCGCGTATCCCAGGCCGTCGGGTATCCCGCCCCCGAAGACTGCCCTGTAGAGGACGTGCATGTGCCTGTTGCAGAAGCCCGACGAGTCTGCGACGTCCCGGCGGAAGGCCTGGTCCATCGACACCTCGTTGTCCTCCACGAACTCCATGCTCTGGAACTCGTCCTTCAGCCAGAGGGAGCAGAGGACGCAGCCCTCGTTCCTTTCGAAGGCCTCAAGAATCGGCACCGTCGCGGGACTGATGTTTACCACTTTTCCACCCCGAGCGCCGGGTGCTTCCATCTCCTGCCTGAGAGTTAAGCGTATCTGACTGCCCACGCCGGCTGATACCTGACCTGGCGGACTACGCCTGTCTGACCGTCGAAGTCCCGTTCACCGTCTGGACTCGGAAGACGTGGGAAGCCATCGATTCGAGTTCTTTCTCATGGGAGACGATTACTACTTGCTTGGACCTGAGCTCGACAAGGATGTCCCTCATCTTGTGGATCTGCTCTTTGCTGAAGCCTTCGGTCGGTTCATCGAGTATCACGAGCTCTCCGGTTCCCGAGGCACCAGTCTCCTGCACGATCGCATTTAGTGCAAGCCTGTAAGCCAGGGCCACGCTTGTCCTCTCTCCTCCGCTGAGGGCTTCGTATTCCTGTTCGAACCCCTGCCTTTCCAGAACAGGGGAGAATTTTTCATCGACTCGGACCGAGATGCCGTTATCATCGACCATTGAGGAGAAGAGCCTCTGGAAGTGGTGATTGAAGCGCGAGTTCATCTGCATGAAAGTCTGCTGTTCAATCTGTTCTACCGCCGGCCTGAAGTAGTCCGAGAGCCACGACTGATAACCGCCAAGTCTCTGAGCCTCGACCCTCATCCATCTCTTCTTCCCGAGTTCGACGCTTACGCTCTCCAGTTGTTCGTTCTTGGCGTCCTTCTGTGCCATCGCCCTCTGCAAGTTGAGATTGGCATCGTCTCTTTTTCTCCGGCCTGAATCGAGGACGCGCTCCAGCTCGACGATCTCTTGAGCGAGCGCCTTGAGTTTCTCTTCTTCTTTCTTGGCCGCTTCCAAATCGCGAGTCGACTTGAGCAGTTCGGCCTGAAACGACCAGACCTGTTGCCTCAGTTCGGAAATGTCGCGCCTTATGTTGGTCTTCTCTTTCGAATAAGTAGTGAACTTTTCCTTGTCCTTCTCGTAATTCGCGACCTGTCTTTGAAGCGACTCCATGATGTCGCACTTCTCTTTCAGCAGCACGAGCTCTGCCTGGGTCTTTTCAATCTCTGAAGCCAGATGGACTGCCTTGCCACCGAACTGGTCGTGGTCTATCTTCTGCCCGCATCGAGGACACTTGCCGCCGCGGAGCAGCTCTTCAGTCCCCTTGAACTCGCTCTGCATCACGCGCAGAGTGGCCGTCTTCTCTCCGCGCTCGTCTCTCTTTCTAGCTACCTCTTCGGCAATGGCATCCGAACTCATCTCGCTCGGTGGCTTCCTTCTTTCAAATTCATCTATGAACGGGACATACTGGTCGTTCAGCCTTGCTTCGAGCCGGTCTGCCTTGTCTAAGGCATCACTCGCTGCTTTCGAAAGCATCTTCATGTTCTTCTCGAGGGCGGGGACTTTGCTTGCGACGTTGCTGACGACCTCCCTCTTAGAGACGAGCTCCTTCGACTCGGACTCCAGCCTCTCGAGTTCTTCCTTGGCGGCGGACAACAACCCTTCGAGGATGGGTAGCCGCTTCTCAAGCGTGGCTATCTCGGCTGAGAGCGCCGATGCCTGCGACTCCTTCTCCTCAAGATCTTCGCTGGACTTCTTCAACACGTAAGCATCGTTCTTTATCCGCTGTTCGACTAGAGAGGAGTTCTCGGCGGCTAGTTGGTACTCTGAAATGCCCAGAACCCTCCGGAGGACCCTGAGCCTGTCCTCGGTGTCCCTCAGGATGATGTCTTTCATTTGCTCCTGTGGGGTAAAAACGGCGAACCTGTACACTAGGCTCTCGGCCCTAGGGTTTGAAGGCTCGTTGAACTTCATCAGGCCGATGACCCGTTCCTTCAGGTCCGCAGGCGAGAGGTCCGTCTTCTTGCCATCCTCGACGATGTAGCACTTCTCTTGGGCGACGCTCTCCTTCTTCCTGATGAGTCCGCGCCGGACTTCAAGTTCCTTCCCGTTGACGCTGAACTTTAGTCTGACATGCCCACTTTGTTTTCCCTCGCTCAGTAGGTTCTTGCCGCTGACTTCCGCGGTCCCGAACAATGCGAATTCTACAGCGTAGAGGATGGACGACTTTCCGGAGCCGACGTCCCCCTCGAAGAGCACCACGCCTTCGGGGAATTCTACGAGCGTCTCCGCATCATCGTTATAGCTCCGGATGTTCTTGATGGAAATCTCACGAAGCAGCATCAGGAACTCTTCTCCAGCTCAAGGATGTCGACTCCAGCCTTCTCGATCCTAGACTGGTAGTCAGGCTTCAGCTCGTTCTCCCGCCTCTCGTCCTTCAGTGCCTTTAGGAGGGACAGTGAGAGCTGCACGCCTCTCTCTCCCCGCAGTCGAGGTTCGGGACTTTTGACTGCTGAAATCCTCTGCTCGAAGGTCTCCCTTTCAGTCAATGAAGGAGAGATAGGTCTTGTGCCCTCTGCGGCCGATTGCTCCCGAGAGGTGAGCTGACTGGAGCTTAGCAAGAGACTGATCGGTCGTTGCGCGAGGACATGCTTTCGTATGGCTCCAAAATCAATGTCCGAGGTCCTTCCTTGTGAGAGTTCACCTTGGACCTTGAGCAGAACCACCTGACCCTCGACCTTGGCTCTTTTCACCAAGTCCTGCAACGCGCCATACGCTTGGACCGCGCTCTTCCCTTGCGCGGAAAACTCTAGCTCAGTTATTCGGCACGGAGTGACTTCTATGAACCTGACCCGCCGAACTTCGGAGTCGAAGTCCACGATGTAGAAACCGGCGTCGTTGCCCTTAGCGATGGATTCCAAGTCCCTGAAGTCAGTTCCGAATAGAGGGCCAGGGTACGCGATGTTGCGCCTGCCCTTCAATGAACTGACCGACCTTTGGTGAATGTGCCCGCCGGCGTAATAGTCGAATCCCTCTGGGAGCTGCAACACCGACATCGCCTCCATCATTGAGAGGTCGTGCGGCTTGTACTCCTCGAGTGCCCCATGAAAGACGAATATCTTGAAGCCGTCCTCTTTCTCGAGCTTTTCTTTGTCGAGGAGCTCATAGTCCAGCCTGTCCAAGCCTAGCTTCTTCCCGGAGATGCCGCAGAGCTTCGCCCCGGAAGGGTCTACCGTGAAGGCCAGGTCGAGCTTTCCGTCTTCCCTCTTGGTCACCTTCTCGATCTTGGTGAGAAGTCCAGCGCTCTCCAGCACGTCCACAATCGATGAGTAGTTGGGACTGGAATCATGGCTACCGTAGACGACGTAGAACGCGATCCCTTTCTCCTTGGCTTCGCGCATTTTCGCAACGGCACGCTTGACTGACGAAAGGTCAGGGATGTTGGAGTCGAATGCGTCACCGGCTATCACTACGAAGTCGACTTTCTCGTCGATGCACTTGTCGATCGCCAGGTCGAAGGCAGTAAGTAGAAGCTCCCTCAGCTCCGGCTGCCTAAAGGCCCCGATGTGGATATCTGACAGATGCGCGAACTTGGGCATCTTCTCCTCGAAATTGACGGTCTCTATTTATCGGTGACCCGTTGTTCGGGCCTAGAGTTTAAGAGCGCCAAGCCAAGATTTTGGGATGGTTTCATCTGGCGCCGAGACGTGTCACATGGCTTTCGAACGTGATAGCCACTGAAAAGATTGGGTTCGAGGAGGTCGCGCGCTCAATCGAGGTCGTGGAGTCGCCTCCGGCATGGATGTGCCTTCAGTGTCGCGGCGCGAAGCTCCTCTGCGGCAAGCCGCGCTGTCCGATAATCGTGAAGGCTGAGGCGATCGGACGGTCGAACTATTCTTACACCGACAACATCGCAGGGTCGTCCCCGCCGGGCGTATTCGTGGGCAGGATAGGATACCCCAAGGTCTCGATAGGACCGATGGTGCCGCCGCAATACGGTGATACTTCAATCATGGACACGCCGGAGTTCTGGCTCGGGAGGCCCCTCGAAACAATCGTCGACTACAGGTACTCGCTCGTGCGGGGCAACACGAGGGCGAACGTGGAGGACGCTGGCAACCCCGGGAGGACTCTCCAGCAGCTGCAGGAACTCTCCATGGCCGCCAAGCCCGTGGACTCAGAGCTGAGGCTCTCAAAGGCCCCGCGGAAAGTCCTCACGCTCAGCGAGGACACCCAGCCCTTCGGGCCCTCCGCTCCGATGGAGAAGTTCAAGACCTCCAACGTCACCGTGGAAAGGCGAATCGAGAAGCCCTACTACGACCGGGACCTGAAGGCGTCGGAGGCGATCTTCTCGCTCTACAGAGACGGCATCATGGTGACGCGGATCCAGAGGGCCCTGAGCATCGGGATGTTCGGGGAGGGGGCGAGGCGCAGGCTCGTCCCGACGAGGTGGAGCATCACCGCGGTGGACAGCACCATTAGCGCGAAGCTCATGGAGAAGGTCAAGGGGTTCCAGACCATCGACGAGTACCGGGTCTACAGCTACAGCGTGTACGACAACCAATACGTCGCGATCCTCCTGCCAGAGCCTTGGAGGTTCGAGTGGATCGAGGCGTGGTTCCCCAACACGACGTGGAACCAGTCGTCGAAGGAGCCATACATCATCGGCGACTTTGAGGAGCACTTCGGCAGGCGCACCTACGCCAAGGTCGGCGGGTGCTATTACTCGACGAGGCTCGCTGTCGCGGAGGCCCTGGAGGAGGAGAGGAGGCAGGCCGCGGCCATCGTCCTTCGCGAGACCTACCCCGGATACATAATGCCGCTGGGAGTGTGGAACGTGAGGGAGAGCATCAGGGAGCTGATGAGGCAGAGGCCTGCGAAGTTCGACTCGTTCCAGCCAGCCCTCGCCGCGGCGCTCGCGAAGATGAGGATCCCGTCCAAGAAGTGGAAGGGCTCGTCGGTGCTCATCTCGAGGGAGCTGACGCAGGCGAAGATAACGAGCTTCTGAGCGCCTAGCCGAAGGTTACCGTCGTCCCGAGCTTGATTCCGTTCGCCGCCGCGAACCCGCCCTTGGCCTCGATCACGAAGTTGGCCCTCGCGGTGGGCTGGTAGGAGGTGCAGATGACGGGCAACGTGCACGGGGGCGCGTTGGCTGCCATGTAGACGACGCTGCCGACGTTGCTCCCGGGCTGGGCGTCCACCCACATGATGTCGAGGCTCGAGTTTACCCCGTACATCCAGAAGGAGTAGTAGCCCGCGTTGGGGAAGACGAAGAGCTCGGTGGTGCTGCCGGTGACCTTCACTCCCATGAGCCCCTTCTGCAGCGCGCTCTGGTTCGTCGCGAGGTAGGTGAGATCGAACGTCTTGCTCCCAACGGAGAAGGTGGAGTAGTGGACGTTGGGCGAGCTGGCAATCGGGGTAGAATCATATACAAGGATGTAGGTCGCGAGGATTGCGAGAGGGATGAGGACGGCGAGCATTATCAGAAGCCTGACCCTGTTCACCTGTCTCAGCGCCGCCACGCGACTTTCGGGCCCTCGGGGCGCCCCGGATATTTATTCAGGCAGTCGAGTCGCAGGGGGTCTTTCGGTGAGGTCCGCTCGATGACTGAGAAGCTCTTTTGGCAGGACATGTATCTGCGCGAGTTCGACGCCAAGGTCGAGTCCGTCGACGAGAACGGCGTGAGGCTGGACAGGACGGCGTTCAACCCGCGCGGAGGTGGCCTTGTATCCGATGTTGGGAAGCTGAACGGCGTGGAGGTGACTGAGGTAATCAAGAAGGACGAGGAGATCTACCACGTCCTAGGAGGAGCCTCGTTCAAAGTGGGTGACGCCGTCCACGGCGTCATCGACTGGGAGAGGAGGCACAGGGTGATGAGGATGCACACCACGGCGCACATACTGAGCGCGGTCGTCAACCGCGAGACCGGGGCCCTGATCACTGGGAACCAGATCGCGCCCATCGAGTCACGGATAGACTTCTCCTTGGAGGCGTTCGACAGGGAGAAGGTGGCTGGCTACGTGAAGATGGCCAACGAGGCCGCGGCAAGGGGGGCGGAGGTGAAGACGTTCTTCATGAAGAGGGAGGAGGCTCTGAGCACGCCGGGCTTCGTGAAGCTGGCGGACGCCCTCCCGCCTGCGGTCGCGGAGCTGAGGATAGTCCAGATCGGGGATATCGACACTCAAGCCGACGGAGGCGTGCACGTCAAGAACACGTCGGAGATTGGGGAGATAGTCGTCAACCGCATCGAGAACAAGGGGAAGAGCAACAGGCGGCTCTACTTCTCGCTCAAGCCGTGAAGTAGAGAAGCGCGCCTACGCTAGCGATCAGGATTACGATGCCGACCGCGTAGTTGGGCGCGACCCTCTCCTTAAGCAGCACCAGCGCGTATCCTACCGTGAAGACAACTCCCATTCCTCCGAGCGTCGTCGTTATCGGGAGGACGGCGATGCCCGAGGAGTAGTAGAGCGCGAGGGTGAACGCGAGGATTCCCGACGCCTCGAGAGCCCCCATCGCGAACAGGCGAAGGAACGGCTTGCCGCCGAAGGGCTGCAAGTTCTGCTTAAGGGCGAAGCCGGTCAGGAGTCCGACGGAGGCGGCGCCGAGCCTTGCCGCGAGGACCGGAAGGAGGTACCCCACCGTCTCCTCCGCGTAGCCCAGGGCCGTGAAGCCGACGGCGAAGAAGAACGCAGCCAGCACGGCCTCCGGGACGCCGGGCGTGAGGCTCCTCCCGTTGGAGGACCTCAAGGCGGAGACGTTTGTCGAGACCAGGAGGATTCCAACGATCACGCCGACGAGGGCGAGCAGCACCTCGTAGGAGAGGTCGATCCCCAGCACGAAGACCGCGAAGAAGACTGAGAAGATCGGAAACGAGTTGACGGTGGGCGAGACCACCGAGAGGTGCCCCTTCTGGTAACCGCGGTACATGAACAAGAACGCGATGAAGGTCGACACCGAGATCAGTGCGAGGATAGCCACGCCGGTCAGCGAGGGGACGCTCGGGGCGCCCAAGAAGAGCAACGGAACGAACACCAAGGCTCCGCTGGTCGCCAGCGTGTACACCGTGGTGCGGTAGAACCCGACCTTTCCTGTGAGGCCCTTCGAGAGGAAGTCCGAGGTCCCGAAGCAGAACGCGAGGACGACCCCGAGGATGATAGCGGCTGATACCATCGGCTAGGACCCCAGGGCACCCGCGGGAGGCACAAATGCGCCCCTCCTATCCAAGGGAGAAAAACTCAGCGCTTCTTTTCTGGACGGTTCCAGTATTCTTGAAGGATCTCCTCCACCTCCTCGTCGCTCACTTGTGAGAAGACCCCGTAGAAGGCGCCTATCGCGTAGAAAGGCTCGGGGGCGTACGGGCACACCACTACGTCCGCCTCGTGCCTCAGCTCCTCGATGGTGCTCGGTGGCGCCACGGGAGCCGCGGCGACGACAAAGCTCGCCCCTCGGAGCCTGACAGACCTGAGCGCGGCGATCATCGTGGCTCCAGTGGCGACGCCGTCGTCTACGACAATCACGGCCCTCCCGGAGAGCGCGGGTTCTTTGCGCCCGTCGCGATAGGCCTCGAGGCGCCTCGCACCCTCTTTCATCTCACGGGCCTTCTCCGCTGCTATGTACTCGGCGGTGGCCCCCGTGATGCTGAGGGCTTCCTGGTTGAGGTAGAGGGCTCCGTCCGGCATCACGGCCCCGATGGCGTACTCTGGGTTCCCCTCTGCCCCGAGCTTCCTCGGGACGACTAGGTCGAGTTCGGCGTCGAGGGCCTCGGCGACATCGCGGCCTATCGGGACTCCTCCCCTGGGTATCGCCAAGACGAGCGGCCTCCCGGCCGGCAGCTTCTGCCCCAGCTCCCTCTTAACGGCGGCCGCGAGCGCCTCTCCCGCCTGTGCCCGGTCTGCGTACAGCGCCCTCTCCATGTTGGTGTCTGCAGTTCGACGGGCTGTGGAGTCTTTAAGGGCTCGACGAGGACCGTGGTGGACATGGCTCGGCGCGTCCAGATCTCCGTCGTGGGCTACGATGATGACTCGTGCACCGATGTCGCGCGCGACGCGGCGTATCGGGTCGGGAAGGCGATAGCGAAAGAGGGCGGGACCCTCGTCTGCGGCGGTCTCGGAGGGGTGATGGAGGCTGCCAGCAAGGGCGCGTTCGAGGCTGGAGGCCATGCTGTTGGGATCATACCGTCCGCCGACTCAGCCCAAGCGAACAGGTACTGCGACTGCGTCGTGTCCACGGGGATGGGGAGGTCTAGGAACTTTCTTGTCGCGTACTCGGGAGACGCGATGGTGGTCGTCGGGGGCGGGGCGGGGACCCTGAGCGAGGCGGCCGCGGCCTACCAGGAGGGAAAGCCGATAGTGGCCGTCAAGGGCACCGGGGGCGTTGCGGACGAATGGGCTGGAAGATACATCGACGAAAGGCGGAGGAGCAAGGTGCTCGAAGGAAGCAGCCCGGAAGACGCCGTAATGTTGGCCATCCGCGAGCTCTCCCTCCGCGGGAAGCGCACGGTGAAAGCTAGAACAAAGACGAAGGCCTAGCTCGCGGGCAAGAGCGAAGCGAGATAGTCGGCGGTCCTCTGCGCACCGGCATAGTGCGCGGGCTCGCGCCTCTTCCCCAGAAGCTTCGCGATCAGCTCCGCCAGCCTTTCGAGGTCGCCGAAGGTGAAGCCGAGCTCGGCTGCGTTCCTCTCCTGTTCCACGTGGTTCTTGATCGGAATCGCGATGATCGGCGTCCCGCTGCTGACGGCTTCGTCTATGGTGCTCTTCCCTGCAGTCGAGATTACCAGGTCGGCTGCCGATACGAGGTTCTGGTTGTCTCGGACGATGCCCAGATTGCGGACGTTGGGGGCTTTCGTTGTCGGCGTTCCGGTGCCGGACGCCGCGAACACCTCGGAGTGAGTGCAAACCTTCCCGAAGGCCTCCTGCGACCTGTTCAGGAGGAACTTCCCGATTCCTGTCCCGCTCGAGCTGAATAGGATGACGCCAGATTCGAGGGGCAGGCCGTGCTCGTCCCTCGATTCGTCGCGCGTCTTTGTTACCTCCCTCGTCACGGGCGTCATGTAGTGGATGTTTCCGCTGTCCGTCCCGAAACTGGGCACCAGAAGGTTGGAGACGCTCCTCTGGAGGTTGGAATACCACTCGCTCACGCTTGCCTCCACCCTCCTCGCGATTGCGCCTCTCGCGAACCCGAGCTGGAGCTCGTCGGAGATCATCGCGTGCGGGACCCCCCTCGCGACCGCGAGCGAGACGGACGAGAACTCCTCGTCGCCGACTATGAGGTTGGGGGAGAGCCTTGACACAAGCTCTGTCATCTTCCTGCTCGTCGACCTGTACCCGAACCAGTACCTGAGATACCAAAGAGCGGCCATCTTCATCTCTCCCCCGGACTCGGTGGGCACTGGCTCGCTTACGACGTCGTGGACCTTGAAGCCGTAGGACCTCAGGAACTCGACTGCGGGGCCCCCCGTGGCGAACTCCGGCTCGAGCGACCTCTGCCTCAACTTGAGGCCGATTGCCGCTGAGCGGGATGCGTGCCCGAAGCCGATTGGGCTCACGGCGTAGAGGATCGTTGCCAATCGGTTTGAAACTCTGTGGTTATTGGTAGTTAAAGAGTGAAGAGTTTACTTCCGATTTCTGAATTGGTTCCCGGTTGGTGAATATTAGGCGAATCCAATTACTTGCGTGTTGCCAGACTCGAAGGAGACGCTACGGAAGAAAGGCTGGTTCAAGCCAGGAAACAAGTATGGCGCGTTACTGAAAGGAATCCCAAAATCGGAAGATTGGAAGCGGAAGGCGAGTCTTTCAAAGATGGGGGACAGGAATCCTATGAAGAACCCCGTGTATGCGAAAAAGATGGCCGACACTAAGAGAGGCAGACCAAATCCAAAGCACAAAGAGTTCTGGAGACTGCATAAGGAAGAGCAACTACGGAAGATGATGGTCGGGGAGCACAAGAAGCCGAACAAGCTGGAACTAAGACTAATCGACCTGATCAATAGAAATGGATTGCAATTTCGATATGTCGGCAACTGGGAACTCCTAGTTGGCGGAAAGTGTCCTGACTTCGTAAGCACAAATGACAAGAAGCAACTCATAGAGCTTTTTGGGGACTATTGGCACACTGTGAAAGCACGGGAGACGACGGATGAGAGAGTCGCACACTTCAGGCGATTTGGATACGATACTCTCATAATTTGGGAGCATGACTTGCTAGACGAAAACCAAACTCTGCAGAAGATTCGCGAGTTCGCAGATGATGACTGAGTGGCTGAAACCGTTTGCCTTTTTGTCAACGTGGTGTGATGCAATCGCGCTTATACCCCCTGAGCCAGACAATTCGCAACCATGCCCAACTCCGTAACTGCGTACTGTGTCCGTTGCAAGGCCAAGAGAGAAATGAAAGATTCCAAAGGAATCGTAATGAAGAACGGGAAGAAGGCGACGCAAGGCACCTGCCCAGTCTGTTCGACAAAAATGTTCAGAATCGGTGGCTGAGGCCGGACTTCGGTCCGCGTCTCACACCTCCTCCTCTTTTCTTTTAGCAGTCATTGTCATTGACAGCAACTGCAAACTAAATACGGGGCTTGGGCATCAAGACCGGTGCCTTGGCTGGCCCCGCTCCACGCTCTAACTTCTCCTGGCGCCAACGCAGAGTTCGGCTTGGAGTCTTGGTAGCCGTGCTGGTAGCGGCAGTCATCTTGGTAGCCGCTTTCCAATACGCCTTGAACAAGCCTCAGATCACAAGTTCTGAGGCGCACTCTACGACGGCTTTGTCGACTTCCTCCGAAGATTCGAACGCCCTGCAGGTAGATTCCGACATCAGCCAGCTGGTTCTAGGCATGCAGCAACTTGGAGGCACAGCAGGAAGTGGGAACTACTCGGGGGTCCTCCAATTCTACACCAATTCGTCGAGATTGGCCTTGACGGGGAACATCACGTCATACGGCGGCGCTCCTTACAACGACAAGGGATCTTACGTCGGCATCGATTCCATTAGGAGCATCTATTCATATGGATTCCATGATTTTGTTCCAACACCCACAATCACTGTCTCCAATCTCAGTTCGAGATCCATTGGACCCTCTACCGTCAACGCGACGTTCAGCCTCTTCGTCAGCGGCAGAACCGTGTTCTGGGCCGGTGCGAACGCTACAGTGTCTGTCGAACAGCAATGGGTTATCAGCGCTGGGAGTTGGGTAATCTCAAATGAGACCTGGGATTTCTTGACAACATGGACACAGATGCCTGGATTCGGAGAGGTAGGCCCCGGCACCTCGCCGTAGTGGGCATTTCGCTTATTCTAGATAGAACGAGGGCTTGAACGGGAGGGCGTCCTTCGCCTTGTTGGCGGGGTCCTCGACCTTCTTGCCCGCCGCCTTGAAGACCCGGACCTCGATGCCTATCTCGTTGGAGAGGAAGGGCGCGGCGTCGCTGAGGACATCGAATTCGTCGAACTTGCCCAGCGAGGTGAGCCTCGCGACCAGCTCCTGGCCTAGCTCGTATTGCAGCTTGATCACCCTGTCGGGCTTTATGCCCGAGGAGGCGTACTTCTTGATCACCTCGCCCCTGTTGCCCTTCTCTCCCTTGTCCGTGTTCGCCAGCTCGAGGAAGTACTGAGAGGCCGTGTCGGACGCGACGTAGATCGTGAGGCGGGTCTTCTGCTCCTTGATTATCTTGAGCAAGTTCCTGGCGTCCTCGATTACCTTCGCGACCAGCAGCTCGGAGACCTCTGCCGCCTCGTCCAGCGGGAACTCCACTACAGAAGGCCAGTCCGCCGTCGCGATGAGCCCCTTGTTCCCCATCCTGGTGTTGAGCTCCTCCGCGGCGAACGGGATGAAGGGCGCGACCAGCCGTATCCAGGTCTCGAAGACCAGCTTGAGGGTGTCGTGCCTCGGCTTCTCCGACCTCCTCAGGTACCAGCGGATGTCGTTCCAGACGTCGAGAAGCGCCACCGAGAGCGCCTTCCGGATCTTCATCTCCTCCAGAGACTTGGTCGCGACCTCGATGCGACCGTGGATGACGGATAGCAGCCAGCGGTCGGACAGCTCGATCTGCCGCTCCGTCGAGGATGCCAGCGCCTTCTCGATGAACGGGAAGAGGGAGTCTATCTTCGCGCTGATGTCCTCCGCGTTCTTTGCCTTCCAGTCGGCGTCGTCCATACCGTCGGCGGCGAGGGCGAGGGTGGCACGCAGGCCGTCCGCGCCGTACTGCTCGAGCGCGTGCCTCCACGTGATGAAGACGTTCCTCGACTTGCTCATCTTCTGGCCCTCTATCTGGATCATCCCGTTGACGCTGAACCCCCGCGGCCAGTACTTCTGCTCGAAGAGCGCCACGTGGTGGAAGGCGTAGAAGGTGAGGTGGTTGGGGATCAGCTCCTTGGCGGAGTTCCTCAGGTCGACGGGGTACCAGTAGGTGAACTCGTTCCTCATGGCCTTCAGGAGCTTCAGCTCTATGCCGGAGAGCTTGGAGACGTGCGCCTCCGAGCCCTTCCCCAGGAGCAGGTAGTCGAAGACCTCGGGGAGGAGCTGGTCGAACTTCACCTTCTCCGAGTTGACGAACTGGCATATCGTGTAGAACGCCATGTAGATGGTGGAGTCCGAGAGCGTCTCGACTATCCACTCCTTGTCCCAGGGGAGCTTCGTGCCCATCCCCGACTTCCTCGCGCACGGCCAGTTGCGCAGCCAGTCGATGGTCGAGAAGTACCACTCGAGCGACTGCTCTGGATAGACGTTGGCCGCCCTGATGAGGGTCTTTGTCCGCTCCTTCCACGCTGGGTCGGAGTAGTTCAGGAACCACTGGTTCTCGAGTATCTTGACGTAGCACCTCGTGCCGCACTTGCAGACGACCCTCTGGGGGAGCTCCTGCATGACCGAGAGGAGGCCTTTCCGCTTCATCTCCTCGATGACCTTCGGCTTGGCGTCGCTCACCTTCAGACCCTTGAAGCCGTCGCAGTTCTCCTTCATTACGCCGCGGTGGAACTCCGCCTTGTAGACCTCGGCCGTCGCGTCCTCGAGCTTGGCGTCGTTCGAGTCCTTGATCCCGCGCTTCTTGACCTCGTCCTCCGCAGGGATCGCCGAGTATCCTTGGACGGAGACTATCGAAATCGGCTTGAGCGCCCTGGCGAGGCGCAGCACTGGGGGAGGAGCCTTCACCCTCTCCTCCTGCACGTCGAGGAGCCCCATGTAGTCGTAGGGCGCGTGCGCAGGGACGCTGTAGACCACCCCCGTCACGAGCTCCTCGTCTACGAAGGTCGCGGGGAGGACCGGGAGGCTCTTCCCCGTTATGGGCGCCTTGACCATCAGGCCTAGGAGCGTAGAGCCGTCGAACTCGTCGGTGATCTTCGCGTCGTGGAGCTGCTCCTTGAGCTTCGTCACGGCCGACCTGCTGACTATCCACGCCTCCCCGTCGACCTGGGCCTCGACGTACTTCCCATGCGGATGGACCCAGACGTTGGTCGCCCCGAAGATGGTCTCGGGGCGGAGGGTGCCCGCGACCAGCCACTTCCTCTTCCCGCCCTCGAGGTCTTCTTCTTCGACCTCGAACTTGATCAGGTTGAACTCCTCGGGTGTGACGCCCTCTCCCTCCATCCTGTCGTGGTCGCCCGTGGGGCTCTCGTCGTGGCTGCACCAGACCACCGGGTGCGTCCCCTGGACGACGTAGCCCAGCTCGCGGAGCCTCAGGTACTGCCAGTCGATGAACTTCTTGAACGCGGGGTCGACCGTCCTGAACTCGCGCCTCCAGTCTATCGAGAAGCCCGTGTCCTTCACGGCCTCGCGGCTCACCCGCGTGTAGTAGGAAGCGAGGTACTCGGGGTCGACGAACCGCTCCACCTCCTTCTCTGGGACGCCGTCGATCTCGAGGAAGGCCTTGCGCACCCCCTCGTCCCCCTGCGAGAGGCGGTAGCTCATCCCGGGGATGCTCTCGCCCGTCCAGTGCCATGCCCAGGGGAAGAGGACGTTGAAGCCCTGCATCCTCTTGAAGCGCGCGTAGATGTCGACGCGCGTCGCCGTGAAGCAGTGCCCAATGTGGAGCGGCCCGTTCATGTACGCGAAGGGGAAGGTGACGAAGGCCTTCTTCCGCCCCGGGACGGACTCGGACTCGAAGATCCGCTTCTCGTTCCACACCTTGAGCCAGTGCTTCTCGTATTGCGCCAAGCTGCCCTCTTCTACCTCCCGAT
Organism: uncultured Nitrososphaerota archaeon; assembly: GCA_963838925.1. Taxonomy (GTDB): domain Archaea; phylum Thermoproteota; class Nitrososphaeria; order Nitrososphaerales; family Gagatemarchaeaceae; genus Gagatemarchaeum. Next base: position 340,648 of record CAWISW010000003.1, on the reverse strand, counting down.
GGTCCCTGAGATTGATCTCGACAGCAGGTCCTTGGCGGCGGTAGCTTCGATGGCCTTAGGGCCGCCTCCCTGTGCGAAGTCCTTGGTGCCGCCTCCGGAGCCGCCGCAGGCCTTTGCGAGCTCCCTCACGAGGGCGTCCGCGGCTACGCCGGCCTCCTTGGCCTTGGGACCTACGAAGCAGATCAGTCTTGTCGAATTGCCGCGGGGCGCGATGCTCGCATACACTAGGGAGGGTTCTTCCTTGACTAGCTTCGCGCCCTGGTTAACAATCAGTTCTTCGCTCATGTCTACGTCGAGGGAGACATAAAGCATTGCCTTGCGTCCGTTTGTCCCCTCGATGGGGGTCGCAGAGGATATGAGCTTCGACGCTGAGGCCCCTATCAGCTTCTCGCCCAGCGCCTTCTCCCTCTTCGAGGTCTCGTCGAGCTCCTGCTTCATCGAGGCGAGGACCTTCACGATGTTCTCACGCTGTGTGTTGAGGATGGACGACACCTGGTCGACCGTCGAGTCCATCTGCTGGACGTACCCCACCGCGGGGTAACCGGCGACGAAGACCAGCCTCTCGACGCCGTCCTGGATCCTCTCCGTCCTCATGACCTTGATGAAGCCCACCTGCCCTGTGGTGTTGGTGTGCGTCCCTCCGCACGCCTCCACGTCCCAGTCGGCTATGTTGACTATCCTCAGGATCTTGGAGGGCACCACTCCTCCTTGGAAGAGCCTGAACCCGTACTTCGCCTCCGCCTCCTTGCGCGGAAGGTACGAGACGACGACCGGGAAGTTCTTCATCACCATGTCGTTCGCGGTGTCCTCGATCTTCCTGACGTCGTCGTCGGTGAGCTTCGCGAAGTGGGTGATGTCCAGCCTCCCATAGTCCTCCTCCTTGAAGGCGGAGTGCTGCCACACCCATGGGCCGAGCACGTGCCTCGAAGCGCCGTTGAGCAGGTGCGTCGCTGTGTGTATGCGCCGGATCTTCTGCCTCCTCATGGAGTTGACGTTCCCTACGACCCTCGAGCCCTCCGCGGGGGTGCCGCCCTCCAGCTTGTGGACCACGACCGCGCCTATCTTCTCGACGTCGAGGACCTTCTTCGCGCCTAGAGTTCCGTGGTCGGGCTCCTGACCGCCGCCCCTCGGGTAGAACGCCGTCTGGTCCAGAGCGACGTAGCCGCCGGGGAACACCCTGAGCACCTTCGCCTCGAAGTCGAACTTCTCTCCGTCCTCGTAGTAGAGGAGGCGAGTGTCCGGGAGGCCTGAGATGTCGAACTGGTCCTTCTTCTGGTCCAGCTTCTGCGAGACGTGCTTTGCGACGACCCGCTGGTAAAAGTCCTCGGGGAGCGAGACCTTGACGCCGCCGTCGATGAGCTGCTCGGGCGTGATGCCCTCCGACTCGTATAGCGTGACGAGGTCGTCCTTTCCGAGCTCCTTCTTCGAGCTTGCGAGGGCAGACACGGTCCTGGAGATCCGCTGCATCGAGGTCCCGTAGCGTGCCGTCTCGACCGTGAGCACCTTCGCGACGTCCTCGCGGTGCGACTCGAGCTCGGGGTACATCTTGGCGAGGTGGTCTATGTGCCAGCTCACGACCTCCGCCATGTCTACCTTCCACCCGTTCTGGTTGATGAACGCCTCCGCCCTCCTGAAGAGGACGCGGAGGTTGTATCCGCCGCCCACGTTGCTAGGGGCCAGGCCGTCTGCTATCGCGAAGAGGAGCGTCCGCGTGTGGTCCGCTATCGCGTACATCGCCTCGATTGGGCCCAGCTGCTTCGTGATGAGCTCGGGCTCGACGTTGAGGCTCTTCGCGATGACCTTCCTCGCCTCCGCGAGGGTCGGATACTCGTCGAGGTTCATCGCGCCCGCCAGCCTGGAGTATCTCTCGAAGAGCTCCTCGTCGTAGTGGATGTCGAACCTGTCCTTCATCTGCGCCAGGACGGGGGCGAAGGCGGTGTCGTAGTAGGTGGGCGTGCCCTGGGTCATCCATGAGAGCCTCTCGAGCCCTGCCCCCATGTCCACGACCTTCTCGCCCATCTCCGTGTACTTCGATGGGTCGCCCTCGTACGCGGTGAAGACGGCGTTGCCCAGCTCGAGTCCCCTCACGAAGTACTCTAGGGAGTAGCCGAAGGCGCCCGCGCCGACCCACACGCTCTCGACGAAGGAGATCTCGTCGTCGGGGATCCCGAACTCCTTCGTGAGCATCTCAAAGTCGAGGTCGATGCACTTGTCCTTCCAGTAGCCCTCCTTGTTGTCCACAGCCGTCTGCCCTATCATGCAGAAGGAGGTGCCGTGCTTCCCGCTCACCCCGACGCTAGGGATGTCGTTGAAGCGGAGGCACATCTGCGGAACGACGAGCGGGTTGTAGGGGAGCTCGAAGACGACCTTGCCCGCCTCTATCCTCTGGAAGTCGACTATCGATGCGACCGTGAAGAAGAGGTCGGGCCTCCACCTGCTCACGACGGGGTATCGCGGCACGCTCGTGTGCCCGTTCTTCACGAAGAACTTCTCGACCGCCTTCCACGCGGAGATGTAGTCGAGCCTCTTCTTAGTGGGCGGGTCTCCGATGAAAGTGTAAGGAGAGCAGGTCGAGTCGTCGCAGATTGTCCTTTCGGGCCTCAGCGTCCAGAAGTGCTTGCCGCAGTTCGTGCACTTCTTCCTCGTGAACCCCTTCTTCTCGAAGAGCTCGACGCCATAGTACTTCTCGTACTCGCTGGAGAACCTCTCCTGAAGTATCTCCTTCGGGCTCTTCATCTGCTTCTCTGCCTCGCTGCCTCGTCGCGAAGGTAATAAACAGATTCGGGGGATTGCGCCCGTTTCACGGCTCTACGAGAGCGAAGGGGCACCGGGCTCCGTTTCGCAGCAAAAACTATAAAAGCGGTAGATGGATGGCGAGTTTGGATTTCCAAATGACGGATTCGTACATGTATGCGGCATTGATGCTTCACAAGGCGGGGAAGAAGGTCGACGAGGCGGGCCTCACGAGCGTGGTCAAGGCCGCCGGCGTCGACGTAGACACGGTCAAGGTCAAGGCGCTCGCATCAGCGTTAAGCGAAGTCAACATCGACGAGGCTCTCAAGAGCGCGGCGACGATGGCGGTAGCAGCGGCACCGGCAGCAGCTGGCCCAGCAGCGGCAAAGACGGAAGAGAAGCCCAAGGTAGAGGAGAAGAAGGAAGAGGAGGCCCTCGCAGGCCTGGCATCGCTCTTCGGCTAGACTCGCGCGAAGCATTCACTTCTACGGTATTTTCTCAGACCGACCGTGAGGTCTCGAAAGTGAAACTCGGGGGCTAAGAATCCAGAGTCAGGCGTCTCGGTTGGAGCTGGGGTCGTTGGGTTACGCAGCGGGCGCGGCCGCAGGTGCCTGACCGTAGCCCTTCTCTTTGGCCTTGGCCTCCACGGCGTTGGCCTCGGCCTCGGCCTTGCCTAGTATCACCGGGGCGCTCTCCTTCGTTATCTCTCCCGCTTCCACTGCGACGGCAAGCGCCTCGCGGTACGCCTTTGCGATGATGTCCGGAGCCGTCTCCTTGGTGACGTAGCCGATGATTATCGACAGTCCCTTGGCGGACGAGAAGCCCTCCATCAGGCTGGCGCGGTACTTGTCGAGGTCTATCGCCACCGCTTCTGCGCCGTAGATCAGGCCGCCCTCGTACGCGAGCGCGATTGCGAGCCCGGCGCGGATCGGCTTGATACCGAGCCTTGAGAGCAAGCTGGCGAGCTTCGGCGAGATGACGGTGCCCGGCTTGGCGACGACGGCGTCCTTGACCACCTGGATGCTGCCTGCCTCGATCTTGGTCGTGATGCCGGCTTCCCTGAACTCGCTCAGGACGGGCCCTGCCTGCTGGCCCGTGTTCCCGGCGGGGATTACGATGTCAGTTGGGGCGATGTCCCCGGCCCTCGCGCCGAGGTTGACCCTGTTCTTCTCGAGCATGAGGAAGAGCTTGAACGGGTCGAGCTTGGAGAATATCAGCGCGTTCTGCCCCTCGAGGTTCTTGAGGAGCTCGTCCGCGTTCTTGAGTCCGGCGCGCTTCAGCCCTAATATGGCGAGCTTGTTCTTGACCACGACGATCTCTGCCTGGCCCCTGAGGACCTTCCTCACGGCCATGAGCTGGGCCGACCTCACCTTCGAGAGCTTCGTGACTGCCAGGACGGGGTAGTCCTTCGCGAGCTTGGCGATGCGGTCGACCGCCGCCTTCTTCTCGTCGCTGGGCTCGCGCTTCTGGACCTGGGCCTGCTGGCTCAACTTTCTTCGACCTTGACCTTTGCGAGCTTCCCCATGCTCGTCTTCACGCCCACGGTCCGGATGTTCTTGTCGCCGTTGGGGAGCTTCTTCTGGACGGCCTGGATCATTGCTACGATGTTATCGGCAATCTCCGGGTCGGAGAGCTTCTTGTCGCCCACCAGGCCTCCTATGCCAAGAGCCCCTCTGCTCCTGACGCGGATGGCGCCTCTCGTCCTGTTGATCATCGCCTCGATCTGGGCGTTCGGCGGCACGGGCGTCGGGATCTTGCCTCGCGGGCCGAGGTACTGGCCAAGGATCCTGCCGATCCTTGGCATGAGCGCCGTATCAGCGAGGAAGAAGTCGTACTGCCTCGCGAGGCCCTTCGCCTCCTTCTTGTTACCTGCGTAACTCTCAAGTTGGGCCGGCTCGATGACGCCGTCGACCTTCGCGTTCTTGGCCCTGAGGAGCAGGTCGCCGGAGCCCACGAAGCATATCGAGGCGCGCCGAGAACCCGGATGCGGAAGGTAGACCGTCTCGTTGATGTTGAGGTCAACCTTCTTCGGGTCGACGTCCCTGAAGGTCAGGAAAGCCTCTACGGACTCGGGGAACTTCCTCTCCTTCGACTCTTTCCCCTTCTTGACCAATTCTGCTATCTGGACGTTTGAAAGCAACCCGAATCCCCTAAAGCCTGAACGAGCCTCAAAATTCTTCTTAAAAGAGTTTCGGGTTGCAAGGGAGCTTCCGGTCGTCTTGCGAGTGGCGCGGCTACTTCGCTTCGAAGGCCGTGATGGGCGGGTCCCACTTGCCGCTCTCTATCTCCTTCATGAAGAGGCGGGGGTCTGTGTTCTCGACCTTAATCCCCATGCTGACGCAGGTTCCTACGACCTCCCTCACCGCTGACTTTATCGACTTGGCGTACGAGTCGCCCATCTTGATCTTCGCGATGTTGAGGACCTTGTCGAAGGTCATGTTCCCCACCAGGTCTGTGTTGGGCTTCCCTGAGCCCTTGGGGACGCCCGCCTCCTTGACCACCAGCGCCGAGGTGGTCGGGGTTCCGACTGCGACTGAGAAGGCCTTGGTCTCGGGGTCGACCTCGATCTTTACGGGGACGCGCATCCCCTTGAAGTCGGCTGTGACCTTGTTGATCTCGTTGACGATGCCCAGCACGTTGACGCCGAGGGGGCCCAGCTGAGGGCCCAGTGGCGCGCCTGCGCTGGCCTCTCCGCCCATTACGAGAACAGAAACTATCTTCTTTTCAGCCAACTTCCTCTACCTTGTTCTTCCCGCCCGAGGGGCAACCCGATTAAAGTGTTTGCCTAGCGCCTAGGTCTTCTCGGCCGCAGGCTTGGCCTTCTCTACAACCTTCGTGTAGCCCGCGTTGAGCGTGACTGGCATCTGGTAGGGCGTGTCGACAAGGACCACCGTGATCTCCTGCTTCGCCTGCTCGATCCTGGTGATCTTGGCCCTCATCCCCTTGAAAGGTCCTGCGACTATCTCGACCGTGTCGCCCTCTCCGAGCTCCGCGACCATCGACTTGGTAACCAGGAACTTCTCGATGTCGGAGAACTGCATCATCCCTGGGATCTTGCTCCTGATGTGCTTGAACCCCTGGATGCTCTCGTCGACCACTTGCGAGTTCGGGGCCTCGAAGAGCACGTAACCCTTCCAGGTGTCGAGCGCGAGGATAGAATAGATGGGCTTGGCCTTTTGCTTGGCCCTCTCGGCCACGAAGGTTGCCACTGTCCGCTCCTGCCCGCCGGTGGTCTTGACCGGATAGATTGATGTCTGCTTCTGCTCCGTGGTCGCTGACGATGACAATTTACTCTCAGTCTCCCTTGTCTAACCGAAGATCGTCGGGAGCGCCGTGGACATGAGCTTCACGAGGAAGCCGATGACGCCGACCACGCCCAGCCCTAGGACGACGAGCTTGAGGTAGAGGAAGAACTCCTCGCGGTCGCTCTTCCTGGAGAGCTTGATGACGGAGGCCATTGACCGGAGGAAGTCGCTGATGCCCAATGTGGATTACTGGAGCCCCAACTCCCGGAGGTGTTTATATGGCTTGTTAGGCCCCTTTCGATGGCAAGCTCCGACTATCGTGGCCAGCTAACCTTTTTGCGCGCGGTTTGCCGGCGAGGGCGACGCAAGATGGCCATGCCTCAGCCTGCAAGCAATCCGACCTTCGTGCTTGTGGCGTCGTCAAAGAACCTGGCTTCGAGGACCATGGCCTCGGCCCTCATCCGGAAGCAAGGGTTCGTCTCCACGGGAATCAGGTTCGAATCCAGCGACCTCTACCAGAAGGACTCCATCATCCTCGCGACGATAGACAGCGAGATAATCGAGCCGCCGGACCTCGACTCCATCTTCAAGCCCAAGGCCTACATCTTCCTCTCGACGCACAGGGCCGAGTCCGGAATCCCTGCGCTCACCGTCCACACCACCGGAAACTTCACCGACAAGGCCGTCCTCGGGGCCAATCCGAGGGAAGTGGGGGCGATCGACCCCGACCTCCAGAAGAACTACCTCATCGCGCTTAACGAGAGGAAGTCCCAACTCGAGGGCTACGACGTGACCATCGAGGCGACCCACCACGGCCCCACTTCGTTGAGGAGGCCCGTCCTCTTCGTGGAGTTGGGCACGACCGAGAAGCAGTGGGGAGACGCCCACGCGGCCGAGGTCATCGCCGACGCCCTCATGTCTTCCTTGACCTCCGGGAAGAGCTGGGACAAGGTGGGGCTCGCGTTTGGCGGGACACACTACCCGCAGAAGTTCAACAAAATCCTCCTCGAGGGCGAGTACGCGCTCTCGGCGGTGGTCGCGAAGCACTACCTCGAGTGGATAGACGGGGAGATGTTCGGGCAGCTGATCCAGAGGACGTCGAAGTTCCCCCGCTACGTGTTCGTGGACTGGAAGGGCACCGGGGCGAATAGGGAAAAGATAATATTGCTCGCCAAACAATTCGCTCTAGAAGTGGTGCGCGTTTGAGACCAATGAACTTCAACCAGTCAGTCTATGCGGTGACGTCGCTGATCCCGATGGGAAAGGTGACGACCTACGGGGCGATCGCCAAGGCGATAGGCTCCCCCAAGGCGGCGAGGGCGGTGGGGAACGCGTTAGGCGCCAACACCAACCCGATAGTGGTGCCTTGCCACCGCGTCGTGAGGGCGGACGGGGTCCTCGGAGGATACTCCGGGGGCGAAGGTCCTGCGACAAAGGCGAAGCTGCTCGCGCGCGAGGGCGTCAAGGTGTCTGCAGGCAGGGTCAACCTAGACAGGTACCTGTTCGCGGACTTCTAGTCGCTTCGAAGAATCCCTAGCTAACGAGCGAGTCGGCGAACGACTTCGCGTCGAACCTCTTGAGGTCGTCGTAGCTCTGCCCCACCCCCAGGAAGAGGATCGGCCTCTTCGTGGTGAAGGCTATCGAAAGCGCCGCGCCTCCCTTCGAGTCCGCGTCGACCTTGGTCAATATCGCGCCGTCGAACCCGGTGTACTTGCTGAAGAGTTCCGCCTGGGAGACCGCGTCGTTGCCCGCGAGGGAGTCGCCGATGAATATCTTCAGGTCGGGGCTCACGACCCTCACTATCTTGGACATCTCCTCCATGAGGTTCTGGTTGGTCTGCATCCTCCCCGCGGAGTCTATCAGCACGACGTCGATGTGGTGCGACTTGGCATAGAGGACGCCGTCCCTTGCCACGGCTGCGGGGTCCGCGCCGTACCTCTGGGCGACGACCTTCGCACCTATGCGTTCGGCGTGTTCGCTCACCTGCTCGATTGCCCCCGCCCTGTGGGTGTCTCCCGCGGCGATGACAACTGAAAACCCGTTCTTTTTCATGTAGTTTGCGAACTTGGCGACCGTTGTCGTCTTCCCGGTCCCGTTTATCCCGAGGAAGAGGATCTTGAACGGTTCGCCCTTCGCCTTGCTGTCCTTGACCCTCTGTATCACGTCGACGTCTCCCACCTGAGAGAAGATCGAAAGCACCTCGCCCCTCAGCTTCTCCTTCACAAAGTCCTCCAAGCCCTTGGAGCGCTCGACTGACAGCCCGAGGAGCTGCTTCTTCAGGTCTCCCGTGACGCTCTCGACCACGTTCTGGGCGACGTCGCTCTCCATCAGGGCGAGCTGGAAGTTGTAGAGGGAGTCGTCGAGGTCCTTCTCAGACAGCTTCTTCTCGGCGACGGCCTTTGCGAGCGAGGAGAACGCTCCTCTGAGCTTCTCAAACATTACCTTGGCTGACCTGGCTGTCCCTGTTGCATCTGCTCTTGCCTGTCGATGAACGCCTGCAGGGTCCTGCGGTCAGCCTCCAACCTCTGCGCGATCTGGTTCCTCTGGTTGAGTATCGCGATGATGTTCTCCTCCAGGTCCTTCGACCTACCCTCGAGCAGCTTCTCCGCCTCCTCCTTGCTCTTCTCGACGACGACGTTGGCGCCTATGCTCATCAAGACCTTGTCGGCCTTCGGCGGCGTCGCTCGGAGCAGCGCACCCGCCCCGACGGGGATGAGGACCTCCTCCGTTGCCGTCGAGCCGACCTGCTTGATGGTGTCAAGCGAGGCGCGCGTCTCGATGAGCATCCTCTCGAGCATGCCCTGCCTGTTGGTCAACTCGTTGAAGGTGTTCTCGAGCATCCTGGACTCGACGAGGAGCCTGTTCATCCTCTCTTCTTCTGAGCTCAAACTGAGGGTCGAGCCTCGCGGGGCTTTTTAAGAGTGAGTGCCGGTTGAGCCGAGAGCTAGACGTTCAGCGCCCGGGTTAGGAAGATCAGTTCGGGTCCAGTTGTCAAATAGCCGACGACCGCGTTCTTCGTGTTCGCAACGACCCCGGAGGCCGGGTAAGGTATCCCGCCGTTGACGGAGGAAGCGGAGACCTCGACCTTGAGCACCCTTGCTACCTCCTCTGCCTCCTTCTCGTCCGCCCTTGGAGACATCGCCGCGCCGCTGTCGGTGGCCACGACCATGGCGCCCACCTGGATGTAGTCGGCGATGGTCATAGTGATGGTCTTGATGCCGAGGACGTCCTCGACCTGCTTGACGGCGTGGGGCTCCAAGACCGGCGAGACTACGGCGCCGTGGTCGTTGGCTGCGACCAGGTTCCCGACCGCGGTAAACCTCGACTCGAACCTTGTGACCTTGAGGCCGGTCGTCGAGGCTATCTCGTCCATCTCATAGTCCTCTATCATCCTGGAGGCGAGCACTCCCTTGTTGTTCATGGCGACGAGAGGGCCTATGAGCCTTGTGCCGCCAACGGAGGTTGGGCAGGCTACCACGTCAAGGTCGGAGGCGAGCCGCTCCGACTTTGTGCCGGCAATCCCCTTGGGGACGAGGACGGCCTTGTCGTTTGCCTTTAGGAAGATTCCGATGTTAGGGCTTCTGTAAAGGTCGACTAGGTGAAGACCCATTTAGGATGACTCTTCGGCTGGCGGCAGTCGCACCGAGACCACTCCGTCCTCGTCTCTCTCCATCTCGAGCTTGATGCGCCTGGGCGGGTTCGTGATGCCCTTGGACCAAAGGAGGATGTTGACTTCCTTGTCGATCTTGACCTCGGTGGCTTTCATGTGGCGGGTCGTGAACTCGCGGATCACCCTGATCGCCACCTTGGTCCGCCTGTACTTGGGCGCCTCGAAGGCCCGCCTGAGCGGGACCATGTGCACCCTCGTCAGCGGCTCGACGTTGGTTGAGGAGGACATCTTTGTCTACTCTTTGATTATTGCCAGTCCGGGGGCTACTTGAACCCTAGCTTGGTCCTTCTCCAAGTACGGTGCTTCTGGTTCGCCCTGACCTTCCTGTTGGTCCTGGCGATGACCCACGTCGGCACCGAGGAGTTCGACTTCCTCGCCTTCATGAGGCGGTTCTTCTTGGACGCGTCCTTGTTTCTTCCCATGTCTCTCTAAATCCTCCTGATCTTGAATTCCTTCTTGGCCGTCCCCTGGATGCTCGAGAGGAGCTCCTTGAGCTGCTCGTCGTCGATGGTCCTCTTGAGCCTGCCGGACGAGACGAGCTGGATGATGTACTCCTCGATCGCGTGGGCGACGTCAGGCTTGACCATCCTCACGTTGGTGAGCCGTTGTCGAGCCTCGGAGGTCAGGGCTATGCGCATCACGTTCTCGCGCATGGCGCGCCGCTGCGCGTCGTCTTGCGAGGCGGGCCTTTGCTGAACCTCCTTGTGCTGCTCGTCCATCATAGAATCAACTATACCGTTCCAGCGCTGGGTTCTGCTTCACGAGTTCCTTAAAAATGTCTTTGCTGATCTTGTCGAGGAGCGCGAATCCCTTGGGGGTCAGCACCCTGCCCTTCGTCCCCTGCTTTGTGACGAGCTCGGCCTTCTCTAGCCCCTTGAGGAGGTTCCTTATCGCAGAGCTCCCTGCGTCCCTGTGGTGCTTGGGGAAGTAGCCGAGCTGCTTGCTCCCGCCGTACACTATCTCCAGCTTCTCGATCCCGAGGGGGCCCTTGAGGTAGACCTTCCTCATGAGGGAGGCTGCCCTGACGTACCACCAGTCCTTCCTTTGGGGAGGCCTGTCGGCGTGCGAGCCCGTCTTGACGAATGACGCCCAGGATGGAGGCTCGATCTCGGGGACACGCTTGAGCTGCTCCGCTAGCTGCTCGATGAGCTTGTCCGCGGGGACGTCGTTTACGCTAACCATTCTCTCTTTCTCTGGGTAAGTAGATTAAAGAGCCCTCCCCTTTGAATATTTAAGCCTGCGCCAGCGATTTTCTGTTTACGCGTCCGCAATTCACGCAGGTCGTAAGGACCATCCCCTTGGAGAGCCTCACCCTCGCGTTCACCCCGGGGACCATGAGCTCCTTGCAGCCGTGGCAGTAGAACCTCTTGAGGTCCCAGCCGAACCTGACGTTGTACTTCAGCATCAGCTTCCTCGCTAGTGCCGCCTGCCGCTTGGCCAGGTCGAGGTCGTCGTGCGAGGTCGAGGCTGAGAGCTCGAGCAGCGTCCGTGCGGCGATGGTAGCCTGCCTCTTCGACTCCTTCCGCTTTATCGGCGGGATGTCTCACCTACCTCGCGCAAAGTAATAAATCGCGACTCGAAAAGTCTTGCTGGACTGCCGTGGTGCTCCATTTTGTCATCGCAGAGGCCGCCCTCGAGCTCATCCCGGAGGGCCTGAGGCGCGACCCGTCGGTCAAGAAGGACGCCGAGCGCCGCGGCCAGGAGCCCGGGAGCATCCTTCTCGACCGGAGCATCCACCATTCTGCGATGCTCAAGCTCGCCGACGGCTACAGGAGGGGAAGGCCAGACCTCATCCATCTCACGCTCCTCAACGTCACGAGCACGCCGCTGCACCAGGAAGGGAAGGCTAGGGTCTACATCCACACCATCGACGACTCGGTCCTCGAGTTCGGCGAGGGCGCAAGGCCCCCGAAGAGCTACGCGCGGTTCAGGAACCTGATGGAGAAGATGCTCGTCGAGAGGCCTAGAGAAGGCCTGGTCTTGGTGAGGGACGCGACCTTGCCGCAGCTCCTGAGAGGTCTGGGGACGGACTACTCCGCCGGTCTTTCAATCCAGGGAGCGCCGACTCGACTGGAGGATCTGGCAGCTGACCTCGTCCAGCAGAAGAGTCCGGCAGTGGCGGTCGGGGGCTTCCCACGGGGGCACTTCCTCCCGAAAGACCTCAAGGCCTTCGACAGCCTCGTGAGAATCGACGACAGGGCTCTCGATGCCCACGTCGTGGCGGCGCGGGTCGTCTATGAGGTCGAGAAGGCGATGGAAGACCAACGGTAAAAAGGAGGGTCTTCGAGGCTCGTGCTTGCGCGGTCGTCGTCCAGTCTGGATCCTTCGGGAGGACAGTCTAGGACGTTAGCCCTCCATGACCACTTGATTGGTGAGGCCGATAAGATGGTCGGGGTAAGCTAGCAACCAGGGTTCAAATCCCTGCGACCGCATAATTCTTGCGCCATTGCTTTCGTTATGGAATCAGCCTGCCGCCAGAATGTAGATTCCGACTGCCGCGATAACAAAGCCTACCAGGGCGTCGTTGTACTTGGGAGGGATTTTCTCGAAGGCCTTGGCCAAACCCGCGGAACCTAGCAGCAGGAAGAACAGCAACGCCAGGATGGAAGCGACGGCGAACACGATGGCTGCGTCGAAGGCGAAGCTCAGGCCGATGGGAGCTGCAAGGAGGAATATCGGCAGTATGCTGAGGTCGGGCGAGAGCGCGGCCCCCAGGACCGCAAAGTAGCGGAAGCGCTTCCCGAGCGTCCCCTCGCCCTTCCTGAGCTCGTCCTGAGTCTCCTTCTCGTAGTCCTCGGTCTCGTTTGACCTGAGCATCTTCACTCCGTAGAAGAGCCCCGCCACGACCATGGTCGCCCCGGTCGCCTCTGTGAGGTAGAGCGAAGCTTGCTGCGAGAAGGCTATCCCGACATACAAGACCGCGAAGCCTAGCAGCAGGGAGAGTGCCACGTGGCCCACCGCGGTCATCACGCCGACTCCCATCAGGCGAGTCCGATTCCACTTGGAGATGCGTCCCAGTATGATCAGCGTCGCCCAGTGGTCAGGCGCGGACATGTGGAGGATTCCGACCGTGGCAGCGGCAACCAGCAGTGCCGCGAGAGATAGCAAGAAGACGCCGCCGCAAAGCGGACAATGTCTCTTTATCAGTTTCGCAATAATTTGATTGGCGCTTAACTAACGTGTCCGCGGTCTTGGTCGATGAGCGAGACTAGTCGGGGGAAGCCCCTCGTCACCGTTTCCGTCTTCCTGTTCGGAAAGCCTGCTTGGGAGATTGACGGGCTCGAAGGCTCGCCAGTTGACATGGAGCTTCTGAACGAGGTAGCTTCTCGCGGCCAAGAGCTCAGCAGGAGGCTCGCGAGGGCAGCGGAACTCGGCAGGAAGCTTGTGGAGAGGGGGTGGGAGGGCGTCGGCCTTCTTTACGACATCGACTTCTACAAGTCAATCTCGTTGAGGGACGCCGAGGAGGAGTTGAAGGCCCTCGGCATCGAGCCGGACGAGGTGACCATCCGGGAGGAGGACGAGGATGATGACGAGGCTGACTAGGGCGAGCGAGTCGACACGCCCGCTGGCGCCTGCTTCTTGAACTCGTTCGCCATCTTGCCCAGGTCGCCAACCTTCGTGCTGAATAGAACCTCTGTCGCCACTGTCCCCACGAAGAAGAAGGCGCCGAGGAGGACGGCCGGGAGACTAAAGCCCGCAGCCAGGACATAGACGAGCTCGACCCCGACGAGCGCGTTGCTGAAGATTACCCCTGCTCCGAAGATGTAGCCCCTGCGTCGCGGCGACAGCTTCGTGAGGTCCTCCCGCTTCAGCTTGGTCCCGATGGTCGGCATGAGACCGCCCACGAGGCTCATCGGCTTCACCTGGAGCTTCCGAAAGTCGCTCTTCCCCACAAAGAAGTAGTCGGTGCCGACTCCGTACGCCATCGCCGTGAAGAAGTGGCCCAGCGGGTGGCTAAGGTAGAATACGAGCCCCATGGAGACGAGCATCCCCAAGACTTGGATTATGACGCTGCTCGAGGATCTCGAGTAGACCAGCAGGAGCGCCGAGGCGACCAGGAGGATGACCAGCAGGGACGAGGCGATTCCCGGGCTGATTCTCCTCGCCTGACTCATGACGAAATACTTCGACGAATCGTTTGAATATGTTGCGCCTAAAAGGGTTCCAGATGGGGAAAGGCCGAGGGAAGCTCCTCGTGGCGCAGACGGACAATCGCAGGCAGGACTTCGAGCCTCTCAAGCGCTTCGCTGACATCTACTGGCTCGAAGACATGGACGAGGAGGAGAAGGCGCGGGTTCTCCCGTTGATTGACTGCGTCTATACCCACGGGTGGCCGAAGGCCCTCGGCAAGGAGGAAGTCTCCAAGATGGGAAGCCTCCGCCTCTTCCAGACCGGGAACGCGGGGGTCAACAGGATGCGCTTCGACCTCCTCGACAAGAAGGTGACACTCTGTAGCAACGCAGGGGCATACTCGGACGAGGTGGCCGAGTTCGCGATTGGCTTGATGCTGGCGGCAGGGAAGAGCATCGTCAAGTTCGACCGCCAGCTCAGGGCGGGCGCCTTCGTGCGCCAACCGCTGGACGACCTGGGCAGGCAAGTGACGTTCTACAAGGACAAGACCCTCGGAGTCGTCGGCTACGGAGGGATTGGCAGGTCGACCGCGCGGCTCGTGAGGCCATTCGGGATGAAGGTCCTCGCTTGGGGAAGGCATCCGGTCAAAGAGCGGGGCGTCAAGCTCCTGAGAGGGAGGGCCGGGCTGATGAGGCTCCTCCGGGAATCAGACGTCGTGGTACTCGCGGTTCCCCTCACGAAAGCCACCAAGGGCCTCATCGGAAAGGAGGAGCTCGCAGCGATGAGGCGTGGCGCGACCATCGTGAACGTCGCCAGGGGAGAGGTGGTCCAGAAGGAGGCCATGTACGACCAGCTGGTCAGGAACCCGGGCTTCGTCTACGCGACCGACGTCTGGTGGCCCGACGGGACGGGGGGCGAGTCGTTCTCTCCCGACCTGCCCTTCCTGGAGCTCGAGAACTTCATCGGGACCCCTCACGCCTCTGGACCCAGCGCGATAATCACCGGGAGCGTCGCGAAGGGGGCAATCGACAACCTCACGCGCTACTACAGGGGGCAGCCGCTGAAGAACGTCGTCGACAGGTCTGAGTACGCCTGAGCTGCGCTTCAGTAGCCGATCTCGGAGCTCGGGCGGAGGTGCCGCATCGACTTTACCCTACCGCACTTCTTGCACCTGTACAGCCCCCTTCCCCTCGGGTTGTAGTCCCTGCCGTCGACGACCGTCTCGTGCTCAGTCCTCATCATGCACTTCTCGCAGTACCTGTACTCTGCCATCCGGGGGACGATGAAACAACGGCTGACGTCATATAAGAAACCGACGCATCCCGGTCTGTTTGGCAGAACCGGAATCCGAATAGCCTAAATATGACCTGCCGGCATCCAAAACCAACATGCAGAAGATGATGCCGCTAGTCAAGTTCACGCCCCTCGCGAAGCAGAAGCTCTCCGAGGCACTCAAGGAGCAGAACGAGGACGGCTCTTTTCTCAGGATTGATGTTTACGCCTCAGGCGGATGCGCCTGCAGCGGAGGTTACACCTACGGGATGCAGCTCGCCGACAAGCCGAGAGGCAACGACTTAGTCGAAGAGGTCGACACGTTCAAGATAGTCACCGACAAGAACAACGCCGACATCCTCAGGGGCTCGAAGATCGACTTCATCGACACGATGCAGAGGCAGGGGTTCAAGATCGAGAACCCTAACGTCCAGGGACAGGGCTGCGGCTGCGGTTCTGGCGCAAGCCACTAGTAGATCATCGCGTCGCTGATTCTTAGCTTCTTCTTGGCGCCCAGGAAGTAGGGGGCCTTCAGTCCTCTTTCTCTTGCCGCGTCTATGGCAGCCGCCTGCATCGCAAATATGAGAAGGTAGAGCCTTTCGAGGCGAGTTCCTTCGAGGCTCATCAGCGAGGAAGCAAACCCGCCTTCGTTCAGCCTCCTAGAGAGCTGGGCTCCCTTGCGCCCCTCTTGCGACTCGGCCACGTTGACGGTGTCAGAGGTCGTGAGCGAGAAGAGGGGCATGTGGCTGAACTCCTCCAAGAGGGACGCCTGCGCCCTCCCACCGAGAAGCTCGTAGACCTTCGCCACCCCGTAAACCGAGGCGGCATAGAGCTCGTTGTTGCCGGTGAAGTGTGTCACGCCGCTCTTCCCCGCAATCCGGATTGCTTTGGACACGGATGCAGCACGCGAGAAGACCTTCTCAAAGTCGCACTTGGAGTCGAGTCCGGCGACCTTGAGTGCGGCTGCGAGCGAGAGCGTGAAGGAGGCGATGCCAGGGGACTTGACCTTCGGCCTGAAGGGGAGCTCGACGACGCTGTCGACCTCGGCGGCCAGCCTGCTGCTCGGGTTGGAGGTGATCGCCACCGTCCTGGTGGCCGTCCCCTTCAGGGCGCGGGCGAGCTCGATGTTGGACGTTGTCTCGCCAGAGATTGAGACGAGGTAGACCGGCCTTCCCCTTGCCCAGCCTGTCGACTCCATGAGAGAGTACGGGTCGAGCGCCAGCACGGGAGGCCCGGCAAGGAACGAAGCGCACAAGGAAGCGGCGTAGGAGTCTCCCGCTCCGACCAGTATCGGGTAGCTGCTGCTCCCCAGGTCCGACCAGCGCCCGGACCCTTGGAAGGAACGCAAGAGCAGAGGCTGCTCCTTGAATTCCTTAGCGACCGAGACGAAGGTGGCTCTGCTGCTCAAACCCGCTCGACACTAGTTTCCGGCTTTCGGGTCGACGAGCTTCCGGAGGTCGAGGATCTTTGTGATCTCTCTGTCCGTGTACCCCAACTGCCTGAGCCCGTCCCTAACCGAAAGCCCTCGCGCGACCTTCTTTCCCACCTTGGCCGCCTTGTCGTAGCCTATCGCGGGGCTTATCGCGGTGACAAGGGCCGGGCTGGCCTCTGCGAAGGCCCTGCTCTTCTTTACGTTCGGGGCGATGTGGTCCAGCACCACCGAGGACAGCTTTCTGAGCGCTTCCGAGAGAAGCGAGATCTGCAAGGCGACGTTGTAGCCTACCAGGGGGACGCCCATGCTGAGCTCGAACTCGCCCAGCGTACCGGCGACTTCGTTCGCCCGGTCAAGGCCCATGACCTGCGCCGACGCCAGCATGGCCGCCTCCACCGTGACCGGGTTGGTCTTTCCGGGCATTATGCTGCTGCCGGCGACCTCCTCCTGCGTGGGGATCTCTATCTCGCCGAGGCCTGTTAGGGGCCCTGAGAACATCAGCCTGATGTCCTGGCAGAGCCTGCAGACGTCGAGCGCCGTGACGCTCATGATCGAGCTGAGCGCGACGAGGTCGGAGAGCAGCCTCATCGCGCGGAACTTGCTCCTCGCCTCTGAGAATCCGAGCTTCGTCGAGCTGTTTATTCCCCGAACGACAGCGGCCCCGAACCCAGGGCCCGCGTTCACCCCCGTCCCGACCGCCGTCCCTCCGATGGGCAGTTCCTTGGCGTAAGCGACGGCGCCCCGGAGGAGCAGGAGGTCGTGGTCGAGCGCGTCGGCGTACGCGGCGAACTCCTGGCCCATAGTGACGGGCAGGGCATCCCTGAGATGGGTCCTTCCGGCCTTGTAGACTCCGGCGGTGCGCTTCGAGAGCGCCACGAGGCTCCTGGAGGCCTTCCCCAGGGACGGCGCCAGCTCCTCGCTGAAGAGTGACACCGCGGCGATTCTGATGGCGGATGGCCCCACGTCGTTCGAGGATTGCCCCGTGTTGACGTGGTCGTTGGCGTGGGCGCTACCTTTGCCTCCGCTCTTCCCGAGCAGCTCGTTGGCCCTCTCGGCGATCA
This sequence comes from uncultured Nitrososphaerota archaeon, assembly GCA_963838925.1. Classification (GTDB taxonomy): domain Archaea; phylum Thermoproteota; class Nitrososphaeria; order Nitrososphaerales; family Gagatemarchaeaceae; genus Gagatemarchaeum. The sequence goes on along the minus strand of CAWISW010000003.1, from coordinate 323,164 downwards.
GCTCGTTGAGGTTCATGTTGAGCCCTGTCCCGGAGCCGGTCTGGAAGACGTCGACGGTGACCTTCGAGTCGTGCTTCCCTTCCATTACCTCCGTGGAGGCCTCGACTATCGCGGAGGCAATCTCAGGGTCGAGCAGCCCAAGCGAAGAGTTTGCTTTGGCCGCCTCGCGCTTTATCAGGGCGACCGACCAGATGATCTTCCGTGGGAAGCGGGTGCCCGTGTCCAAGAACACCTTCTTCGCTCCCTCCACGTACTTCATTCGAGGGTTGTTCTTAGGGCGGAGCCTTTCTAAAGGCTTCGAGGAGTCGCAGCTCAGCGGCGGGGCCGCACGCCTATCTTTTCGATGAGGCGCCCGAGCTCAGAGTCGTCGACGGCGTCCACCCTCAGGTAGCGGAGGATCTCGTCCTCGCTCATCTGGAGCCGCTTCGCCTCGTCCACGGTGTACCGGTAGGCCTCTATCTCTGTGGGGCGGTCGACGTACTCGAAGGTCTGGTCGAACAGGTCCTTGCCGTCGAGGAACTGCTTGACGTGGACGAGGACGTGTATCACGTCCAGGTAGAGGCAGTTTATCTTCGCGGATGAGAGGTACTTCGAGCCCACGCACACTGCCCCGGTGTTGTGGTCGAGCCAGATCCCCCAGTCCGAATCCACGATGCTGACCTTCAGGTGCCTGACGATCTTCGACATGGTCCTCTGGGAACCGAAGAGCCTGAGGAGAGTGGGCGAGTTCTCGGCGCCGATGAAGATCTGGGTGAACTTGTACTCCCCCAGCTTGGCGCTTCGCTTCGCCTTGAATATCTTCGGAGCCATCTGAATGCTGAGAAGGCGATTAGGGAATCAAAAGACGGGAACTCAACTTCTCTTGACGCATGAGTTACACAAAGGATTCGTTGCGTCTACGCGGAGGCATTTCCCTGCGCTTCTAGAAGAAGGCCAGCGGGAAACCGGTCAGGACGTAGAGGAGTGCCGAGCCGAACAGCGTCTCCACCCCCAGGAGCGCCAGGCCAATCGCGCTCGTCCGATTGTTCCCCCGGACATTCAGATAGGCGATTATCCCTCCGACCAGTGGAATCGCCAGGGCGAGCGCCCACCAGAACGCGCTGATCCTCACACCCACGCTCGAGAAGCGCTTCTTGAAGGCGACCAGACCGACCAGCATCGAGGCCACACCGAGGCTGACGAAGGTGAGCCCGCCCGAATCCAAGGAGTAGAGGCTGCAGGACGCATTGGAGGCGAGCGACCCGAACATCGGGAAGAAGACCCGCAAGCTCGACGCGAATCCGGCACACTGCGGGTAGTTAGCGAAGACTGCCAACGAGGCATCTTCAGCTGAGAGTCGCCACACGCCTCCGAAGTATGCCAGGACCCACCCTCCGGCGAGCAGAAGAGATCCGAAGACAAAGAGGATCAAGAACGTGCCGATCTGCCTTCTGTAGACTCGCATCGACGCTAGTGGCTCATGCCTGATTGGAGAGGCGTGTTCCTGCTCCTCCAGAGGAGAGTCCATCAGGTCATGACCGCATCTCCTGCAGGAACTGGAGTCCAGAAGCACTACCGAGCCGCAGATGGCACAGACTCTCTCGAAGCCGTCCTCGCTCATGCCTACCCACATAACTGGAAGGCAGCGATAATTACTTTTCGAGGCTCCCTCCGGCAGTGCAGTTTGGCGTTTCTTCCACGGTGAAAAGCGCTTTAAGTGCAGATGCGACAACCGTTCACGATGAGTAGGCGACTTGACGGAATTCCCACTGCGCCGTCATCAAAGGAGGGTCAGATAGTCCCTTGACGGTCACTTCTACCAGCGGCATCCGCGGGGTCTTCAACTCGGACCTTCTACCCGAGGACATGGCGGAGTACGCGCGGAGGTTCGTCCGCCTCCTCGGGGCCGACGAGTTCCTCCTCGGGAGGGACACAAGGGCCACCGGCCCGATAGCCTCGCGGGTCGTGACCAGCGCAATCCTCGGGACGGGCGCAGACGTCGTCGACTATGGGGTGATCTCCACGCCGGCCATATTCCGGGAGAGCAGGAGGAAGGGGAGGCCCGCGGTCATCGTGACCGCCTCGCACAACGAGCCCGAGTGGAACGGCCTCAAGTTCGTAATCAACGGCCGGGGAATCAACCAGTCCGAGTTCGACGAGGTCCTGCGGAAGGGACCGAAGAAGGAGGAGGCGGCCTCGCCCGGAAGGCTGATGCGTTCCGAGGGGTTCTCCTACAACAGAGAGATGGTGGAGATGGCGGGCGAGGGGTCCGCCCAAGGAGTGAAGGTCGTCCTCGACCTCAACGGAGGGGCGGCCGTGGGGCACGCCCCAGAGATACTCCGGAAGCTCGGGTGCCTTGTCTCCACGATAGGCGACACTCGGGGAATCTTCATCAGGACCATAGACCCTACTAACGATCCCCTGGACATGCTCTGCAAGACAGTGAAGAAGGAGGGGGCGGACGTGGGTTTCGCGTTCGACTGCGACGGGGACAGGCTCGCCTTGGTCGACTGCGACGGCAAGGCTCGGACGGGTGACTACATGCTCACCCTGGCGATGAAGGAGGCCCTCCAGACGATGAGCCAGAAGGACGTCGTGGTCTCCGTGGACACGACGCAGGCTATCGACGACATCGTCAAGGAGGCTGGCGGGCAGGTCTTCCGTGCCAAGGTCGGAGAAGGCAACGTCGTGGGGCTCATGGCACAGAAAGGGGTGAGGCTGGGAGGGGAGGGGAGCAGCGGAGGGGTGATTGACGCGAGCTTCAACAACTGCAGGGACTCCATGGTCGCCGCGGCGCTCATAGTCGGCGCAATCAAGCGCAAAGGCACCAAGGTCTACGGGCAGGTGAAGTCGTACCACATAGCCCGAGAGAAGATGGGGATGCCTCGCAAGAAAGCCTTGTACGCGGTCAAGAAGCTTCAGAAGGAGAACCCGGGGGCGGACGCGCTCGACGGGCTGAAGATCAGGACCTCGAGCTCCTCGTGGGTGCTGATCAGGGTCTCGAACACGGAGGACGGCGTACGCGTCTCCGCTGAGGCGCCGAGCATGAAGGACGCCGAGCAGCTCGCCCACTCGTACATCCTGAAGGTCAAGCGCGCCGGTGCCTGACCGATGCTAGACGAGTACGGGATCATCGACCTGATCACGAAGCGCTTCGACAAGCTGCCTGAGGGCTACGTCCCGATTGGCGACGACGTCGCGCTGATCCCCCCGGGAAGGGAAGGCGAGAGCGTCGTCCTGAAGTGCGACATGCTGGTCGCGCGGACTGACGTGCCGCGCGGGATGTCCTGGAGGATGGCTTCGAGGAAGGCCGTCGCAATGTGCGTCTCGGACTTCGCCGCGAAGGGGGTGCGCCCGACCGCGTTCATGGTCTCGTTGGGGCTCCCGCGGGGGGCACGAGAAAGGAAGGTGGTCGAGCTGGCCTCGGGTCTGTTGGAGGCGTCCCGGGAGTGGGAGCTGAAGCTGGTCGGCGGGGACACGAGCGAGGCCGACGACCTGATAGTCGACTGCATGATGGTGGGGTTCGCAAAGCGGATTGTCAGGAGGACTGGGGCCGCCCCTGGCGAGTACGTGGTGACGAGCGGGCCGTTCGGGCAGACCTCCGCAGGGCTGGGGATACTCATGAGAGGCGCGAAGGCGGAGCCGAAGTTCAGGAGGGAGGCGGTCTCGTCGGTGCGCATGCCGCGCCCCAGGCTGGGACTGGGGATTGCCCTCTCGAATTGCCTGTCGTCCTCGATGGACTCGAGCGACGGGCTTTCGATTTCTTTGCACACCATCGCGGAGATGAGCGGCGTCGGGATAAGGCTGAGGGAGTTGCCCTTCGCGGAAGGACTGGAGGAGTTCGCGTCCAGCAACTCTCTCTCCGCCGAGGACCTCGCGCTCTACGGCGGGGAGGAGTACGAGATCGTCGGGACGGTTGGGAAAGGCCGGATCGATGAGGCGAAGAGAAAGGCGCGCTCCGAAGGGTGCGAGCTACGCGTGATCGGCGAGACCGTCCCTGCTAAGACCCTCAAGGGGGTCGCCCTCCCAGACGGGAGGAAGATGCGAAGGGAAGGATGGGTCCACTTCAGAAGCAAGCCCTAGCAGAAGCCGCTAGGCTGCCTTTACGGCCCTTACGAACTTCTTCGCGGTCGAGTCCGCCTTCTCCTTTGTCTCCGACTCCACGAAGACCCTGACGATGGGCTCCGTGCCGCTCGGGCGAATCAGCGCCCACGTCTTCTCGTCGACCCAGATCTTCACCCCGTCGACCTTCTCCACCTTGCCGTTGCCCTGGCGCTCGATCGTCCTCATTATCTCCCGGACCCTGCTCGGGTCGATAGGGACCTTGGTCTTCGTCTGGAAGAACTTGGGGAAGGCTGCCGACATGAGCCTAGACAGGGGGGCGGCCCGGGTCGCCATGACCTCGAGCATGACCGCGGTCGTCATCCCGCCGTCGCGGGTCGGCAGGTGGGACGGGAAGAAGCCGCCTCCGTTCTCCTCGAAGCCCATCAAAGCCTTCCTTTCGATTATCGTCCTAGAAACGTCGACGCTGCCTACCCTCGTCCGGAGGACCTTCGCTCCGCGCCTCTTCGCGACGAGCTCGATCACCTGGGACGAGCTGACCGGCGTGACGACGGTGGAGTTGGGGTTCCTCTCGAGAAGATAGTCCGCGAGGAGCGACCCGCTCTGGTCGCCCCAGTACAGGTTCCCGCCCTCGTCGCAGAAGATGGAGCGGTCACCGTCGCCGTCGTAGGCGACGCCCAGGTCGGCGTTGGAGGCGCGCACTGCGACCACCATGTCCCTCAGGTTCTCCGGGGTCGGCTCAGGGCCTCTCCCCGGGAAGCTGCCGTCGATTATCGCGTTGATTGTAATGACCTTGCACCCCAGCGCCTCGAGGAGGTAAGGGACCGCAAGCGACTGTGCGCCGTTCCCTGCGTCGACCACCACAGTGAGCCTCCTCTCAGAGATCAGCTTCGCGTTGACCTTGGAGATGATGCCGTTCAGGTATGCCCTGATGACCGAGGGCTCGGGCCTGGCCGTGCCCACGTCCTTCCAGTTGGCCTTGTTTGCCGTCCCATCGTGGAAGATTTTCTCTATCTTCTGCTCGTCGAGCCTGGAGACCTCCACGCCGTCGGGGCCCATCACCTTTACTCCGTTGTATTGGGCGGGGTTGTGCGACGCGGTTATCATCACTGAGCCCCTGTAGCCAAGGGCCTTCGTGGCGAACTGGAGGGCGGGAGTGGGGACGATGTCCGACTCGGCGATGTTCCTTCCAGAGCTCATGAGCCCCGCGGTCACCGAGGAGAACATCATCTGCCCCGTCAGGCGGCCGTCCCTTCCCACGAGGATTTCGCCCTCGGAGAAGTACGTCCCGATGCTCTCTGCGAGCTTCAGGGCGAAGCCCATGTCGCCGGTCACCCCTGGGATGAATCGGACGCCGTTCGTACCGAAGAGCCGTCCTTGGGGCGCTAGCACGCTGTCGTTTCCTCCGCGAAACTAATTAAAAGGCTTTGAAATAAAGAATTAGGTCTTCTCTCCTCTGATATTGCGAGAATTACATTAATTTGCTCCATGGATGCGGATTCGTTGAAGAATCTGAGGAGGTTCAAGCGCAGTTCTAGGCTGCCGTCACCCGGAGCCAAATCGTCAGGAGAAAGGATATCTGGACGGATTTGCGAGATTGGGGATAGCGAGCGGCTTTGAGGGAGATCGAGCTACCGTCGGAAGAACTGGCCGAGGAGCTTCAGAAGCACCTGCAAGAGACGAGGTTCGCGGGCGCTACCCACGGCAAGGGAGAGAGGACGGTCCAGTTCCCCGACAACATGAACGTGCTACAATGGTCGAGCCTCAAAGGCACGATAGAGAAGTGGGCCAAGGGGAAGCGCCTGGAGGTCGTCGAATCGCTGAGGCTCGAATCGATGGCACCCGAGGCGGCGCCAGAGACGACGGATTCTGAAGAGGCGAAGGAAGACGTGAAGAAGAAGCTAGAATCGTTTACGCCCCAGATGGCACAGGAGCGCCTCAAATACCTCCAGAGCAAGCCGTTCAGCGAGCTGACGGACGCAGAGTACGAGGAGCGCCTTGCACTAGCCCTTGACGTCAATCAGGCTCTCAAGCGCAAGTCGAAGTGAGCTCAGTTGCGAGGTTTCTCCGTCATGTCGGTAAAACACTTATGTTGAATGCGCAAAGCGCATGCTTGCGGGCCCGTAGCTCAGAATGGATAGAGCACTGGCCTTCTATCTAGCGATGGAAGAGAGCCAGGGGTCGCGAGTTCAAATCTTGCCGGGCCCGCTCACATTCAGCCGAGCCTCTTCCGCATCCTCTCGACCGCGTCTCTCAGCGTCCTGTCCTTCTTCGGGAAGGCGAGCCTCACCTGCTTCTTGCCCACGCCCGCTGTGGCGAAGAAGCTCGACGCCGGTACCGATGCGACGCCGCCGTCCTTGACCAGGTGCTGCGCGAAGCTCGCGTCGTCCCCCTTCCAGAGGGCGCTGAAGTCGGCGAGGACGTAGTACGCGCCCTCGGGCTTCGCGCACTCGAACCCCATCTCGCCGAGTGACCTCATCATGTAGTCGCGCTTCCTCGTGTAGCTCTTCGTCAGGTTCGAGTAGTAGGAGGCGTCTAGGCTGTACGCCGCGAGGGCAGCCCTCTGGAGGGGCGAGGGGGCGCAGACCGTGAGGAAGTCGTGCACCTTCCTGATCGCCTCGGTGAGGCCCTTCTCGGCGACGGTGTAGCCTATCCTCCACCCTGTCACGCTGTACGTCTTGGAGGCTCCCGAGATGGTCACCGTGGAGTCGGCCATGTCTCCCAGGGTCGCAAGGCTTACGTGCCTTCTCCCGTCGTAGACGATCTGCTCGTAGATCTCGTCGGTTATCGCGAGCACACCGTTGTCGGAGCAGAGGTCGGCGACCAGCTTGAGCTCGCTCCGAGAGAAGACCCGCCCGGTCGGGTTGTTCGGCGTGTTGATCACGATGGCCTTCGGCCTCGCGCCGCCTCGGCCCTCGAACGCGCGCTTCAGCTCCTCTTCGTCGAACTTGAACCCGGGCTCCGAGAGCCTGACGTGGCGCACCTTCGCGCCCGAGATAATCGCGGAGGGGAGGTAGCACTCGTAGAACGGCTCCGGGACTATCACCTCGTCGTTGGAGTCTGTCAGCGCGAGCATCGTCGCCACCATCGCCTCGGTAGCGCCGCACGTCACCGTCACGTTGTCCTCGCCCGTTGCCTTTATGCCGTTGAACTTGGCCGCCTTCTCTGCGATGGCGGCTCTAAGCTCGGCCGAGCCCCACGTTATCTCATACTGGTTGTAGTCTTCTCTGACAGCCCGCGACGCCGCGGCTTTCAGGACCGACGGAGCGGGAAAGTCCGGAAAACCCTGGGCCAAGTTTATCGCGCCGTGGAGGTCCGCGAGCCGGGTCATGTCCCGAATCACAGAGTCCGTGAACAGCCTCACCCGTGGGGAAACCCGCCCTTTGGCCTTCGGGTGCGACTGCATGGCGCTCTCCTTGGGTGCTCGTGGGTACCCAAATGAAGGTTGGGGGTTGATTTATTAGCCGGAGAGGGCGGAAGTTGTTAGAGCTTGAAGCTCTATTTCATGGTCCCCGGGATTCTGGTGGCCCTTTCTGGGTTGATCTTCACGCTACAAGGGCTGGGTATAGTCGGCCCTAGCGGCTCTCTTATGTTTCAGAGCACGACCTGGGTCGAGAACGGGCTTGCGTTCTTCTTCGTGGGCCTGTTGCTCATAGTGGGCGGACTCTGGAGGGGCAAGCCCAAGCCGAAGGGCTAGCCGGCTGTCAAGCCGGCCGGCCGCCTCGTGGCTCACCGTCGCCGAGCGACTATCCTCTGTGGCGCTTCCCTCAGGCGCAGCTTCGTCTCGTAGCTGGTGCCGTTCCTCACGAACTGGACAGGGACCTCGTCCCCTATCGCCAGGTGTGACAGCGCGCCCACCAGGTCCTTCATCGACTCGACCTTGGTCTCCCCGATCTTCACCAGGATGTCCCCGACCCGCAGCCCGGCGTCCCTCGCTGGAGCCTCCTGGAGGACCTCGGCGAGTAGCACCCCCTGCTCGACTGCAAGGCTGTACCTCCGGGCCACCGACTTGTCGACGTCCATCCCGGAGATGCCTATCCAAGGCCGCACCACCCTCCCGTTGCGGGAGATCTGGTCCATGATTCTCTTGATCGTCTCCGAGGGGATGGCGAAGCCCATTCCCTGGGCGAAGGGGATCATTGCGGTGTTCATTCCGATGACCTTGCCGTCGAGGTCGGCGAGCGGGCCGCCACTGTTCCCCGGGTTGATGGCCGCGTCGGTCTGGATCAGCCCTTCGACGACGAAGTCCGTGCCGGGAAGAGGTCTCCCTAGTGCCCCGATCAGCCCCATCGAGACTGTAGGCGCGCCCGGAAGCCCCAGCGCGTTGCCGATGGCCAGGACGATCTGGCCAACCTTCAGCTTCTCGGAGTCGCCCAGCGTGGCGAAGGGCAGCCCTTCGGCGTCGACCTTCACCAGGGCTACGTCCGTCGCCGGGTCGGTCCCTATCACCTCGCCCACGAACGTCCTGCCGTCCTTGAGGTTGACCTGCACCCTCGCGGCGTCGTCGATCACGTGGTTGTTCGTGACGATGATCCCGCTTGGGTCCACGATCACTCCCGACCCTTGCCCTTCTACGGGGACGACTCCGAACCGGTAGTCCCTCGTCAGCCGCGTGCTGTCGATCCCGACGACGCTCTCGCTGAGCCTCTCGACCGCGCCGGTAATCCGGTCTTCCAGTTCTGTTAGACCCATTCTCTCCACCATCCATCTACCAGGGAGGCCCTACTGGAGGGCCAGGCTCTGGGATGGACGGTCTCTCAGGCGACCTCGGCTCCAAGCCTCTACTCCTCCCTTCCCGTGGTGGGGGTGATCTCCAACTCCACCACGTTCCCGCCCCTGAGGACCGAGAGATTCGCCTTCTGGTCTATCGCTTCCTCGCCCAAGAGGCTCGTCAGGTCGTCCGAGTTCGAGACGTTCTTCCCGTTGAACCTCAGTATCACGTCGCCGAATGCGAGGCCGGACTTCTTCGCCGGGGTGCCGTCCTCGACGGATAGCACCATGACTCCCGCGTCCTGCCCCACCTTCTGGTCGGAGGAGAGCTCGTCCGGGAGCGCCACGGGGTTCGAGGCTATCCCCATGTATGCCCTTCTGAACGGCTTGCCTGTCGCGAGCCTTTCGACGACCTTCGATATGGTTTTCACGGGCACCGCGATTCCTCTCTTTGACATGTAGGCGACGTTCATCCCGATCAGTAGGCCTGTCGCGTCGACCAGCGGGCCTCCGGAGTAGCCGGGGTTGACTCGTGCGTCTGTGATGACCGCGTCCTCGATGGTCATCCCCCACCACCCGCCTACGCTTCGGTTGGCGCCCGTGATGATGCCCGAGGTGACGCTGGTGCGTGACGCGAAGGGGTTAGCTAGGGCGAGGACGAACTGCCCCGCCTTCAGCCCGTCGGAGTCTCCCTTCTGGATGGGGGCGAGGGACTCCTCGACCGTCAAGACCGCGATGTCCGAGCGCCTCAGACGGCCGGTGACCTTCGCCGCGAGCTTCCTCCCGTCTTGCGTCCCCACGCTCACCTCGTCGGCTCCCCTCACCACGTGGAACGCGGTGACGACGGTGTGCTCGTCCCAGGCGATACCGGAGCCGTTGCCGTGGCCGGAGCCCACGCTCACGACCGAGCGACCCGAGCTCTCGGCGATCCGCTCGATCTCGCCGGAGATTGTCTGCAGTATTCCGATTGAATTTTGACTCAAGCTGACTTGTTCACTGCAGAACTGTAGAAGGGGGGATACTTGTTGATGGAGAATATGGGAAGTCGGTCACATCGGAGGCGCCGTTGGGCGCCTCAGTTGTGCGCGAATCTGGAAGGGCCGAGAGAGAAGAACGCGACGCGCCCTTCCACGCCCGCGGGGCTGACGCGCGACAGGTGACCCACCAGCTGGTAGGAGGCCTTTATCGCGTCTGTGAGGTCCTTTCCCTCCCTGACGTTCCCCTCGATCGCGAGCTCCCCTTCTGAGAAGATGGCGTCTATCTGGACTGCGCCGTCTTCCGTCACCCACTTCATCGTGGTCCCCCTCTCGTCCTCGGAGTACCCGAGCCACCTGAGAGGCCCGAACCATCGGCCCTTCAGGCCTGAGACCACCTCGCCCGATCCCCGGCCGTAGGGCAGGAGGGTGCGGAGGATAGCGACCCTGTGCTGTGCGGCCCCAGAAGGGCGCGCGGAGGACAGGGGCTTGACCCCGATCATCTCCTTGCCCTTGTGGGTCACGTGGTATCCGTCGGGCGTCTTCTCGAGTATCATCTGGTCTTCGAGCCGGTGCAGAATCCGGGAGAGCGTCTCGGAGTGGGTGCCCAGCCTCCGCCTGAGGCCTTCGAACGTGAATCCGAGAAGGTCCTCTTCTCCCAGGAACCTCAGCACCTCAGCGTCCCTCTCGCTGAACTGAGGGTTGTGCGAGTAATCGTTCCTAGGAAGCGCGTCGGGCAATTGGACCCTTTCTGAGAAGGAGAGCGGGCGTCTTATATAGATAGCAGTTGCATTTCGCGAGGTAGGTAGCAGCGGGGCTACTAGGTCTTGGAGAGGCCCGAAGCCAGCCTCTTGTACGCGGCGATGTAGTCCAGCGCGAACTTGTCGGCGTTCTTCTCCGTGCCCCTGTGATGGCCCGCGAACTGGCGCAGGTGGTGGTAGAACTCGTGGAGCATGACGAAGGGGTCATAGAGGTACTCCTGGCTCACGGCGAGGATCTCCTTGCGGTCGCTGGAGTACACCGCGAGGACCCCCTTCGAGCGCCCCTTGACCACCCCGACCCCGAGCTTGGGTGTCTCGACGTGGTAGTGCTCGCTAAGAAGCTCGATCGCCCTCTCGGTCTTGGAGTCAAGGATGGTCGCCACGATGGCCGCCTTGAACCTCTCCTCGTCCTTGCCTTGTGTTTCTTCTGTCGTGTCCCTGCACGCTACGTCTCTTTCAGACCTCGGTGATGTCGAAGGTGAACCTGGCGCCCACGAACTCGCCCGTCCCCTCCTTCTCCCACGACACCTTGTAGGCCTTGGTGAGCTGCTTTCCGATGATCTTCACTTCGCTGGGGAGCTCTCCGAACATCCTCTCCACCTTCGCTGGGTCTTTCGTCGAGAGCAGGCTCCTCCTCCTCTTCATGAGGTACTTCACCGCGACGTTGCGGTGCTCGTGACCCTCGACCTCTATCTGCTCCTTGCCCGTGTCGATGGTGAAGGCTCTCTTGGCCAATGACTAGATGTGGGGGCCGTCGATTAATGAGGTTTTGGTTGCGTCCGCTAGAGCCCCACGGCTGACCAGACGTCGTCGTCGCTGTCGAGCTGGGTGTACCCGCACCGGTCGCACTTCCTCCCTGTCAGGCGCGCCTCCTTGCCGCCCGCTAGGATCTTCCTCTCGTACTCGACCATCTGCCCTGCACGGCACCTCTCACAGTTCAATGTCTAGCGAGCCCGCTCGACAGGCGTCCCGGGTTCGAACCTTTAAGTCACTCCTTGTTGTCTGTCAGCCAAGTCGGGTCGGATGGTAGAGGTCTAGTTGGGCGTTCCTGAGAAGATAAAGAAGATCGAAGAGGACCTCCTGAAGACACAGATCAACAAGCACACCGAGCGGCACATCGGAGTCCTCAGGGCGAAGCTCTCGAAGCTCAAGATGGAGCAGGAGGAGCAGCAGGCGAGGCGCTCGGGGAGCACCATCGGGTTCGACGTAAAAAAGTCGGGAGACGGGACCGTCGTCTTCATAGGCCTTCCAAGCGTGGGAAAGTCGACGCTGCTCAACGCGCTGACCAACGCGAAGTCAAAGGTCGCGGCCTACGAGTTCACGACGCTCGACGTCGTGCCCGGTGTCATGGACTACAACGGAGCGAGGATACAGGTACTCGACCTCCCCGGAATCATCCAGGGCGCCTCCTCAGGGAGGGGCCTGGGCAAGAGAGTGCTCGCCGTGGCGCGCAACGCGGACCTCATCATGTTCGTCATAGACGTCTTCCAGCCCGAGGCCCGCTCCCTCCTCGAGAAGGAGCTCAGGATGACGGGGATCCGCGTGGACGAGGACCCGCCGAACGTCGTGATTGAGACGACCACCACCGGTGGGATATCGGTGGTATCGCAGGTTAAGCTCACAAAGATGACGGTGGAGACCGTGAAGGACATCCTCAGGGTCTACGGGATGAACAGCGCGCGCGTAGTCCTCCGCCAAGACATCACCGACGAGCAGCTCATAGACGTGATCCTCGGCACCAGGGTCTACATCCCCTCGTTGACGGTCATGAACAAGATCGACCTCGTCAACGCGGGCTTCACCAACGAGCTGATGGACAAGCTCCAGTACAAGTTCGTCCCCATCTCGGCGGAGAGCAACCTGAACATCGAGGCGCTGAAGCAGGAGATGTATCGGAGGCTGGACTTCATCAGGATCTACATGCGCAGGCGGAGCGGCGAGACCGACTACAAGGAGCCCATGATAGTGAGGAACGGCTCGACGGTGCTCGAGGTGTGCGACAAGGTCCACAGGAAGATCAAGGACGACTTCCGCTATGCGCTGATCTGGGGGAAGAGCGTCAAGTTCGACGGGCAGCGGGTCGGGATAAACCACGCGCTGATGGACGAAGACGTGCTCACCCTGATAACGAAGTAGCCACCGCAAACGTCATAGGCCGCGCCTCTCGCCGAGCCAGCGGCTTGGTCGAAGGCAACGTCTCGCCGGTCGAGGTCCTGGAGAAGTGGAGGACCATCGCCGTGGTGGGTGCGTCGAAGAGCCCCGAGAAGGAGGCGTACACGGTCCCCCGGTACCTCAAGGAGCAAGGCTACCGCATAATCCCTGTCAATCCGACTGCGACGGAGATAATGGGCGAGAAGGCGTATCCGAGCCTGCTCGAGCTGCCCGAAGAGGTCGCCATGGCTGTCGACGTTGTCGAGGTGTTCAGGCCGAGCGAGGAGCTGCCGCAGGTCGCCCTCCAGGCTGCCGAATTGAAGAAGAGGTTCGGGCGGCCCTTCGTGTTCTGGGCCCAGCAAGGCTTGGAGAGCGAGGAGGCCAAGCGCATACTGGACCAGAGTGGGATCCAGTACGTCATGGACGCCTGTATGAGGACCGTGCACCAGATCTACGTCAAGAAGGCTGCTTGAGCAGCTCGTAAAGCCTGAACCTTGTCTCCTCTCCCGGAGAGAGGACGTACCCGCAGAAGTTGCAGACGACTCCGGTTTCCTTCCTCTTGAGTGACGCCTTGCCGCACTTCGGGCACTTCATCTCCTTGGAGTCGTTCTTGGGTTGCTTGTACAGGGTCGATCCTCTCTGTGGGTGGAGTCCAATGGCGGCGGCGGCCATTTATAGGTTTACGAGGCTCTCGTTCTCAGAGCCTGCGATATCTTTTTTAGAAACATCGAATATCCACTGGGATGTAGATGGCCGCCAGGCCTCTGAAGTGCAGACTGGGGTTCCACGGCAAGATCGCGTGGGACAAAGAGCCAATCAAGGACATCGCGCGGGAGACGCAGTTCGGCCGCGAGTACAAAGAGTATCGCATAGGCACCTGCATCGAGTGCGGCGAAAGGGTCCTCTCCGAGACTATTAGGTCCTCGAAGGGCATCGTCGAGGTGATGCACGGGTCAGAGGCGAAGATTACCCCCGAAGCAAAACGGAGCAGGGAGGAGGTGGTCGAGAAGCACCTCATGGAGGCGTCGATGGCAGACCAGGAACGAAGGGACCTCTTGGCGGCGATAGCAAAGGCCTCGAACGAGCACCCGCAGCTCAGGGTGGGCGAGCTTCTCTTCGTAGCACTTACGCGGAGGATCAAGGTCAGCCTGGACCACGGGGTCAACAACGACTCCAGGGTCGGCCACTCGCTCTTCTACATCTTTGACGCCGAACTGAAGAAGGCAGTCGACGGCATACCAAAGGCCGAAGAATACGAGGTCAGATAGAGCCCCGCGCAAGGGAGATATCTCTCCTCCTGCGGAGGCCGTCTCGGGCACTTTGGGCTGGCTAGTCTACGTATTGAGGTGTAGGACTGGCGAACTCTACACCGGGTGCACCACTGACATCCAGAGGAGGGTCCGGGAGCACAACTCAGGCACAGGCAGCAAGTTTACCCGGTCGAGGCTTCCGGTCACCCTTGTCTACAGGGAGGAGCTGGTGAGCAGGTCGGCGGCACTCCGTAGGGAACGAGCCATCAAGGCGATGAAGAGGAGCGAGAAGCTGCTGCTCGTGGGTCACACTGCCTTGGCAACCAGCGCGTAGACGGGGCTGTCCGGCCTGTATGGGCGCCTCGTGGTGAAAGAGTCGTATGTATCCCGCACCCTCCAACCCGTCGCCTCCAGCCTCGATGTGAGCTCGTGGGGCGAGTAGACGCGTATGTCGATGGGGAACTCGCCCGCGAACTTGAGCACCGCTTCTCTCTTCCCCCCTTTCTTCAGGTAGAACCTCCACACCCCCCTCTCGCGCGACCGCTCCGAGTCGAAGCTGTACGTGTCCAGCACCAGGAGCCTGGCGCTCTCCTCGTACACGTTCTGGGACGGGTTCCGCGCTATGTAGTCCCTGTTTCGGAGCCCTGAAATGACTAGCAGGCCCCCCTTCTTCGTGACCGCGCGCGCGTCGCGGAAGAACCTCAGGTCGTCCTCCTCCGAGCCGTACCCGATGCTCGTGAACACGTTCAGGACCGCGTCGAAACCTCCCGGAGCGAGCTTGGAGGCGAGGTCGCGCATGTCTGCGACTAGGAACCTCGCTCGTCCGGGAGCCACCTTGAAATCGATGGCCTTCTTGGTGGCGACACCTATCAGGTGGGGCGAGAGGTCGACCCCGGTGACCTCGAAGCCCAGCCTGGCGAGGGGTATCCCCACCCTTCCGATTCCGCAGGGGACGTCGAGAATCCTGCAGCCATTGCGCCCCTCTTCGGCGAGGTACGACGAGATGGCCACCGCGTCCTCTTCGCCCCTCTCCCACATCCCTTCGAGGACCAGCTGGTAGAGCTTTGCGTTCCTCACGAATACGTTCTTCGCCCAGTCCACGCGCTCCTCCACTCCTAAACGATAGAAAAGGCTGGGCCTGCGACGAGGCTCAGCTCTGGCGTGCCTCGCCTTGGTCGCCTAGCGCTTCCTCTTGGCGATGGCGATTCCGACTATCGCCGCTATGATGGCCAGCACGGCGATTGCGCCGACGGCCAGGACGCTGATTCCGGGTGCGCTCGAGGACGGATGCGACGAGGCAGCGGCTGCGATGTCAGAGGCTGGGATGGGCGGGATGGAGGAGGTCTGGATTGTTGAGCTCGACGTCGTGCTGCTCAGCGTCGCGGCGGCCCCCTGCGTCGCCGTCTGCGCAGGCGTGGACGCCGTCAGTGGACCAGAACCTGTCTGTCCCGAGGACGACGAGCTGACCGCGTACGGGATGAGCTGGTTGTTGGGCTGCGCCGTCACTACCATGCTGAGGCTCGTCTTGGGCGGGACGAGGAGCGCTGTGGCCGTCTCGTACACGTAGTTGGGGCTGTAGTAGAGCGTGACGTTCACGAGCTGGCCGCCCACGTTCACCTGCTCGGTCGTCTGGGTCCCCGGGAGGCTCACCTGGACAGAGTCGGATGCTGTCACGACGAGCGGCACCTCGGGGACGACGAGTTGTGCCACCCCGTTCGCTGATGTCTGGGCGCCCATCGTCACGTTCGAGTCGCCGCCCCAGTACCAGTCCGCCCCCACCACGCTGGCGTAGACGTACGCGTCCGAGACTGCGGTGCCGTTCTTGAAGCTCACGCTGACCGAGACGTTGGCGGTCGGGATGCCCGACGGAGGGGCGGTAGCGATGACCAGGGTGGCGGCGCCGCTGATCTGGGTTAGGGAATAGCCGTACTCTTCGGGCGGGTTGCCGAAGTAGCACGGGTACGCTATCGCTGTTGACGCCGCGGAGCTTGAGCCGTTAGATTGGGCGGTCTTCGCGGGAGGGCTCGCAGTGCCTGAACCCGCGCAGACGCAGCAGACGGGGGACTGGCTGGAGCTAGGCCCGGTGGCTGTTGCCGCAAAGAGGTACGTCCCAGCAGGGAGGTCGAAGGTCACTCGCGGGTACTGACCGGTGTAAGAGGCGACTCCGCTTCCTGTGGAGTTGAAGGCGACCAGGTCGTAGGAGCTTACTGGGGATATGCTCTTCGTCTGGACCGAGAGCTGCACTTGGTACAAGGTAACAGTCGAGCCGGCGCTGGTCGAGGTCGCTGCAAGCGACTGGGGCAGCGAAGAGACGCCCAACAGGAACAGGGCGATGACAGACGCCGACATCACGGTTGCCGCGACATTCGGCCGTCGGGTAGTTTGCGTTGTTTGCATGGTAATCTTGCTTCCTGCTGGAGCATCGGTGGCGAGTCTAGATTATGCTACTGCCTAGAACGGGCGTTCTCCCCTGCAGAACGCGCGGTTTACGCTCACGATTGGGTCACGCTCGTCCCCAGGTACCTGTCGCTAAACTTCTTCGTGTATCCAGGTTCAAGTGCCAAGCCCAAAATCACGTCGAGAAGTAGGAGGACCCAGTAGATCTTGCTGATGTTCCTCAAGAGCGAGGTGCCGAGGGAGGGCATGCCCCCGCTCGTTGTGGTCACCTTGAGGCCCATGATCCTCTTCCCGAGTGTCTTGCCGTAGGTCGCCTCCGCCAGCGTGAAGTAGAGCAGGAAGAGAACGCCAGCGAACGTGCCGAAGAACGTCCCGAAGAGTGAAACCGGCGGCGAGTAGCCAGGCACGAAGACGCCAGCCAAAAAGGCGGGGAGGACGGTCGCGGCCACCACAATCCCGATGGTCGCGTAGACGACTATCGCGTCGATGACGTAGGCGAAGAGCCTCTTCACCCAGTACTCCTGCGCCGTTACGTCCTTCGTGAGCGTGCTGATCCCGCTGATGGGGACCTGCGGAGCTCCCGTCGCGCTGGCGGGGGCGCCACAGGACGGGCAGAGCCCGGCACCCGCGGGGATTTCGGCCCCGCACTTCGCGCAGAATGGCAACTCCCCCGTTCCTCTCAAGAAGGCTATTGCCTCGCTCCTATTGAACAGGACGGTCGAGGGCGAACGCGGGGCTCGCGGGTGTGCCTAGGCCGCCTCGAACTCTTCCGGTGCCGCGACGGACTGGGGGATGTCCGGGAACTTCTCCTTCATCCTGCTCTCGGCGACGGCGGCCGCCTCTGAGAGGGCCCTGTCGGCCTCCTCGTTGGCGGTCTCGAAGTTCATGGTGTAGCCACCCATCGAGCCTGCGTCCACCAGTATCCCGCTCAGAAGGCTGGAGACCTCTCCCATCTCTCCCTCGGCGTCCGGCATCACGCCCGCTATGTCCTGCTTCACGTTCCTCACTATCGAGGTGGCTGGCGCCAGGGTGGTGACGACGTCGCCCAGCTCGGTTATCGTGTTCAGCCTCAGTACTACCTGTTCAAGCGCAAGTCTGGACTGCGTGACCATCTTCCCGACCCTTCTGACCTCGGCGAGCTCGTTGGCGAACATGGACGCCCTCTGGTTCTCGTGCTTCTGCACGGCGGCCACCGTCTTCGCGAAGAGCGAAGCGTCCCTGTCGCGGATCTTCGCCATCGAGGTGTCAAGCTTCGCCATGACAATCTGTATCTGGCGCATCACCGCGTCGAGCCGCGGCTTCAGCGGTCCAGGGTTGTTGAAGGTGTTCCTCAGCCTCTCCCCCAGCCCCGCGGACTTCTTCTTGTCCCAGTTGCTTGTAAATTGTGACATCTTGGTTCGGGGGCAATTCTAGCCCTATTTTGGGGCGTGTGAATTTGTCTTCACCCTTGAATGAACTCCCCGGTCCGGGGGCGTCACGCTGGCGCGGCAGAGGAGCGCTAGGCGTCCGTCTCGAACTTCTTGGCGACCTTTTCGGCGGCCATGGTGGCAGCCTCCACCGCGTTCATCATGCTCGTCCTCAGCGAGCCCCTCTCGAGCTCGTAGATCCCGGCGATGGTCGTCCCTGCGGGGGTCGTCACGGTGTCGCGAAGCTCCGCGGGGTGCATCTTCTTCACGCTCAGGAGGTCGGCTGTCCCGGTGAGAGTCTTCGTGACCAGCTTGAGGGAGATGTCCCTCGGTATCCCGACCTTGAGGCCCGCGCTCACCATCGCCTCTATCACGACCGCGATGTAGGCGGGGCCGCTTCCGCTGAGCGCGGTGATGGGGTTCAGCAGCGACTCTGGAACCTTGACGTAGTCCCCGAAGCTTCCGAGGATGAGCTGGACAGTGGCCTCGTCGGCGGGTGTGACCTTGCCCCCTAGCGAGTAGGCGGTGATCGCCTCTCCGATTATGGCCGCGATGTTCGGCATGGATCTGACCACCTTCGCCCTGGGCAGCGCCCTCTCGAGCCTCTCGATGGTGATCGCGGCCATCAGCGATATGACTATCTTGCCGGCGGTGAACTGCGAGATCTCGCCGAGCACCTGCTTCGCGTCCCCGGCCTTGACCGCTATCAGGACGAGGTCCGCCTTCTTCGCGGCCTCTCGGTTGTCCGCGGTCACCGCGACCTTGGGCGTCCGCGAGCGCGGCAGGGTCGAGACGTTCCTCTTGGTCATTATCACCTTGGTGACCTGTCTCGACTTTGCGATCGAGTTGGCGACGGCCTCGCCTATCTTGCCAGCCCCAATCACCGCTACGATCAACGCGTGGAATGGTCCGAGTTTCGGGTTAATAACTTACCCTCGGACGAGAGGAGGAGGACCGAAGGTGAGCAGACTAAAGGGCCGCAAGAGCCCGACCAACTCGCGATTGAGATACTACCTGGTCGGGGTGGTCGTGACAGCCGCGATCGTCGGGTATCTGGTCGTCTCCGCGGCGTCTCAAGGCCACAGCGGGACGAGGACGACGACGCAACAGGCCTCCACGACTCAGGCCATCACGGTCTCGAAGCCGATCATCCTCTACGTCAACCAGGGGAACGGGGTGGTGAACTCGTCGAACTTCGGTGAGCTGTTGAGCACGGCCACCTCCCACGGCTTCAACACGATATTCTTCCAGGTCTACAGGTCTGGGACGTTGCTCTTTTCGGACAGCTCGCTGAGCCAGTTAGTCGCCTCCGCCCACGGCGCGGGCCTGAAGTTCTATTTCGCCCTCTATTTCACGAACGCTACGCAAACGATCCCCAGCTCAATCTATGCGGACGGCGAGGACGGCGTGAACCTCGACATGTCTACCTTGCCGATAAGCGCCCAGACGACCCTCTTCAACGACCTCTCCTCGGCGTACTCCGGAAGGTCCGCGATCACGACCACCGACCCCACGCTCCCTCTGAAACCTACCCTTCTAATCATCGAGACCTACGGCTCCGGAAACGACCAGTACATCCACCCGGGGATAGTCGCGAGCGTCGGGGTCTTCGCCACCTCGAGCCGTCAGGACTACGACCAGCAGTTCCAGTACGCGCTCGACAACAGCGACGGCGTGATGGTCTTCGACTACGCGGGGCTCGTCAAGGCAGGATATTGACGCGAGTGTTATTATCTCACGGGGTTGCGGTCGGGGCATGGACATTGGACCCGAAGCCGACTCCCGGAGCCTGTTGCAGTTCTTCTTGATGTCCGGGCGGCTCAAGGCTGAGATGCGGAGAGGCTGGGTGAAGAAACTTGGGATGGCTCGGCCGGAGTCCGTGGCGGACCACTCCTATCGGACCGCGCTCATCACGATGCTCTTCAGCGACTCGCTCGGACTGGACACTGGGAAGGCTCTGAGGCTCGCGCTGATCCACGACCTCCCTGAGGCGATCGTCGGGGACGCCATGCCAGAGGAGAGGAGCGGGAATCGAAAGACCGACGTGGAGACTAAGGCGATGGAGGAGCTGTTGAGCGAGCTCTCGGAGGAGCTGAGAGCGCTCTATCTGGAGGCATGGCACGAGTACGTCGGCGGCAAGACCCCTGAGGCGCGTCTGGTGCGCCAAGTGGACAAGCTCGAGATGGCGATACAGGCCTGGGAGTACGCCCACGAGCGAGGAGACCCCTCGTTGGCGAAGGAGTTTTGGACCTCCGCGAGGAGCCAGGTCAACGATGCGAAGCTACTGGAAGTCCTCTCGCAGGTCGAGCCCTGACTAGAGGCCGACAGTCTGCTTCCCGTACTTGGTCCTGACCTCCTCAGCGGGGATGAACTTCCTCTCGTAGGCCTGCAGCTCCTTGAGCCCGCCGAGGTCGAAGAGCTTCCTGAGGTCGCTTAGGGGGTGGTCCTTGTTCCTCTGCTCGAACCTTACCTGCGCTCTGGTGCCCTCCTTCTTCAGCTGAGCGAGGAAGTCCCACACCGCGACTGACATCGCGTGTATCGAGGCGAATGGGTAGATCATCAGCGCGACGCCCATCTCGTGGCACTCCTCCACGCCGAGCCTCGGCGATATCGCGGTCGGGTGGAAGACCGTCGGGGCGGCCGTCTCTCGGCATATCGTCGCGAGCTCGGCCTTGGACAGGAGCCCGTCGGCGAACACCAGGTCGGCGCCAGCCCGCCTGTAGGCCTTCAGGCGCTCCACCGCGTCGTCCAGCCCTCCGCCGACCGCCCCTCTCGCGTCCGTTCGGGCGATGAGGACGAAGTCGGGGTCCTCCTCCCTTATCACCTCCTTCGCTGCCTTGATCTTGCCGACCATCTCCTCGAGCGAGACCACGACCTTCCCCTTGAGGTGGCCGCAGCGCTTTGGGATGACCTGGTCCTCGATGTGGATCCCGGCGACTCCCGCCCGGATGTAGTCCTTGACAGTCCGCATGGTGTTCAGGGCGTTCCCGTATCCGTTGTCCGAGTCAGCGATCAGAGGGAGGTCCGTAACGCTGGTGATGTACCTGGCGTTCGCTTGGACTTCAGTCGCCGTCGCAAGCCCGAAGTCGGCCATCCCGAGCCTGGACATGGACGTCGCGGCTCCCCCCATGTACAAAGTGTCGAACCCCAGCTTCTCAGCGATCCTCGCGCAGTACGGGTCGTGGACTCCTGGGGCTACGATCGGCTTCTGCTTCCAGTTGTCAAGCTTCTTCCGGAGGGCCTTCGTGGTCTTCATGGGCTGCGGATGAGGCGTGGATGAGTAATAAGTGATGTTAGGAGGTCAGCTCGCCGTTTCTGCGTCGCATCCGATGAAGCGGCCGTCTTGCCTGTGTGGGCGCTGATAAGGCGGGCCATGTTTGTCTTTCATGGCATCTCCTGTCGCCAAAGACGACAGACTGTTTCTTGTGACGATGATGCTGGCCATATTGATAGCCCTCGCCAACGTTGCGCTCTCCCACTACGCCATTGCGACGATTTTCATGTTCTTCTTCGACTATCCCATCAGCGTCGCTTACTATCCGATGTATGTGGTGGTGATCTCCTCGCTCATCCTTCCCATATGCTTCTTCATGAGGCGGCCAAGTACGAAGAAGGTTGTCATCGCAGGGGCGATTCTCGGCCTAACCGGGGCAGTCTTCATTCACGACGCCTTCAACGTCTTCCTGCCATTCCTCTGGATTGGCGAAATCCCGGCTTCGATTTTGGTGATGCTCGCGACCGCATGCGTCGTGCCGATGGCCGTGACTCTCGCAGAGCTGCGCAGGCAGAGCCTTATCACAACAGGATGATAGTAAGTGGTCCCCGGATTCCAAGACCACCCGACGAGGTTCACTAACGACGAATCAACGTGGACTAATCCAGCTCCCGCCACCAAAAAAGAGGAAGACAATTTCAGGCACTATGTTCCACGGTTGTGCAACGCTTACGTGTACGAGAAGGAAGGCGGCAAGACCGAAGTCAAACTGCGCGTGAAGGTCCCATACAGATGGGGAGCTTTCGTCTTTAAGGTGGACAATAAGACCCGAAAGGGAGGTTTGGTCGAGAACAAGGCCTCCGTAACGAGAGGTGGAGGCAGCCCGAAGATACAACTACTGAGTTACCTGCGCTATCTAGACGAGAATGGAGGCTCGCTGGACTATTACTACTTCCGCAGTCCGAGTGGTAGCCCGGTAGGACCGACATTCAGGTTTGCATTGATGCTGGCAGATGCTGCCACGAAATACGATCTAGGCATTCGCATCATAGACAACGACTGGTGGGAGGAGCTTCAATAGTCGCTGTACGGTGAAGAAGTCGTACTACCTACTGGGCTCAACTAGGTTTTCGTAAGGAAGAGTTCTTCGATTCCTTCCAGAAGGATCTTCGCTCAAGTGGAAGCGAAATATTCTCCTCTTCCTCTTTCCGTCTCCTCCATCTCCTCTCTTTAGAGAAACCCTGACCAGCCCCAGCCTTTCCAGGCAGTCCATGTGGTCCATCACGGCTGAGTAGGATATGCCTATCTCTCGAGTTAACTCCTCACCGGTCAAGGCGTCTTGCGAAAGGGCGGCAAGAATCTTCATTCTTGAATCGCACTGGCCAATCAAAACCATCTGGCCAATCTTGATGACCGTGAACTTACCAAGTCGACTAGAGACCTCCTTTGTCTTGACCTGGAGCATCCACCATTTGTTAGGCCGAGGGCTCTTTTAGAGTTTACGGGAAGCCTACGATAGCTCGTGGGAAAGCACGATTTATCGTTATTTGTCCCAATAGATTTAAATATAAGCGATGGACATTATAACAATAGTGATAGAAAGTGTCGTATAGACTGGACTCTCCCGGGCTAAAAGGGAGACAAGGCAAGGCGGACAAGTGTCCGCGTTGCGGAAAGGGCCCCCTGGCGGAGGATTCGAACACAGGGGAGTTCTATTGTACAAACTGCGGGTACGTGATGAAGGAAAGGCTAGAGGAGACAAGACCAGAATGGAGGTCTTTCCAAGACGACCAGGGCGGCGCAAGCAAGGCCAGGACGGGAATGCCGACGTCGATTACATCGTTCGACATGGGTCTCTCGACGGTGATAGGCTCATCCAACCGCGACGCCTCGGGCTCCTCGCTCTCAGGCCCCATGAGGCACACGATGGACAGGGTGAGGATATGGGACAAGAGGAGCCAGGCTGCCAACTCCTTCGACAGAAACCTGAGGCAGGCCTTCAACGAGATGAAGATGTTCGCGGAGAAGCTCTCCGTGGGAGACGAGGTGGTAGAGCGGGCTGCGTACATCTACCGGAAGGCGGTGGAGAGGGGCGTGACGAGGGGCAGGTCGATCATCCAGATCTCGGCCGCGGCTCTCTACGCCGCGTGCAGGGACATGGAGGTCCCAAGGACGCTCAAGGATGTCGCCGCGGTCAGCAACGTGAGCAAGAAGGACCTGGCGAGGTCGTACAGGATACTCGTGAGGGAGATGGACCTCCAGATGCCGGTCCCGGACCCGATAAAGTCGGTCTCGAGGATCGCGTCAAGGGCGGTCGTCGGAGAGAAGACGAAGAGAAGGGCGCTGGAGATCCTGACAAAGGCACACCAGAAGGAGATCGTCGCCGGGAAGGACCCGATGGGACTGGCGGCAGCCGCTCTCTACGTGGCTTCCACCCTCGAGGGCAACGGCAAGACTCAGAAGGACATCGCCGACGCCGCGTCAATCACCGAGGTCACGCTCCGAAACAGGTACAAGGGCCTCCGGCAAGCGCTCGGCATCTGACCCGAGCCTAGTCGGCCGGCCTACCTCGAAGTGATTGCGAAGGCCGTCACGTGGCGGTTGGCCTCGTCGTAGCTGAAGGTCGCGTCGAACTTGACGCCCCTCAGCATGAGGGGGATCCACAGCTGGTCGTCCTCCCACATCTCGTCGTAGGGGAGCGTGTCCAGAGGGAACCACTTGACGCGCCCCTCGTCGCTAGACCTCGCTCTTCCTCTGGCCTTCTTCGTGGAGAAGAGGTGGGCTATCGTGTGGCGGGTCTTCCCCCCGTCCATCATGAACGTTAGCGCGCCGTGGTAGAAGAGGTCGGAGACTCTGAGGCCGGTCTCCTCCAGGACCTCCCGCCGGGCGCACGCCTCGGGCGACTCCCCGCGTTCCGACTTGCCTCCTGGCGCGTTCCACTTGCCGACGCTTATTCCCCTGCTGGCCTTCTTCAGGAGCAGTCTTCGGCCCCGAAACACGTGGCAGACGGTGGCCTCGATCACCAATAGGAGCGTCCGCGCCTACCCAAGTGCGCGATATGTCCGTTTGGGTCGGCGCGCCTCGCAGGCCGACTAATTCGCACGAAGATATTAAGCCGGGGAGGGCCCGTCGGAAGCACGAAAGCGGTCATCCTTCTCGTTTCCATCTGCCTGCTACTCGCTGCGCCCAGGCTCGCCTACGGCCTTCAGGCGCTGCAGCCGGCCAGCGGCCATCCAGGCTTTGGCGGGGCGCACACTCCGCTCTTCATGCCGCAGGATCTTTGCGCGCGGTGTGCCCTGGTCGGGACGGCCACGTCTTCGGTCGGCAACGTCACGAGCCACGGCGGGCCGGTCATGCACTCGGTGACCAATTACGCCATATTCTGGCTGCCTTCGGGATATCACTTCGACTCCCCCTCGATAGACCACCCCTACGCCAACGCCAGCGACGCCAGCTACGAAGGGCTTGTCGGACAGTACCTCAGGGACCTCTCGAACACGGCCTACTACTCGATAGTTCAGCAATACACGGACGCGTCAGGCGGGCCGGGGTTTGCCACCCCCTTCGGAGGGTCGTGGCTGGACACTTCGCCATATCCCGGCTCGGAGGGGACGAGGGCGAACCCGCTCCAGGACTCCGACATTGAAGCGGAGGTGACCAAGGCGATGAGCGCGAACGGCTGGTCGGCGGGCAACGGGAACAACGAGTTCTTCGTCTTCACTGGGGAGAACGTCTTCGGCTGCGCGGGGGACACATGCTCATACAACGGATACTGCGCCTACCACTCCGCCTTCGAAGCCTCGAACGGTGAGGATGTGATATACGCGGACATCCCTGATCCCGGAAACGCAAACACTGGATCCTGCTTGGCGACTACGGCGACCGGGGCCGCCGCGCCCAACGGGGCCGCCTTCGCCGACTCTGCGGTCAACCTGGTAGCGCACGAGGGCTTCGAGGCGGTGACCGACCCCGTATTCAACGGCTGGTACTACCAGGACACGGACCACGAGATAGCCGACGAGTGCGTCTGGAGGTTCGGCACGGTCGCCGGCGACGGCAGCAACATCTTGCTCAACGGCGACAAGTACCTCGTCCAGGAGATGTGGAGCAACAAGGCAGGGGGTTGCTTCCTTCCGGCCGCGGTCCCTACGCTCAAGGTGGTCGCAAACTACCAGGCTCTGGGCGGAGGCTCTGGCTTCACGCCGCCCACGTTCACCTACTTCTCCGGCGGCGTCCTCGAGAACACGCTGCTGTCAACCACGCCCCAGAACCTGAACGTGGACTCCGGGAGCGTCTGGAACGTCACCGGGACGCTCGGAGGCTCGACCTCGAGCGAGAGGTGGCAGGTGGTCCAGACCACGAGCGGGACGCTCAGGTTCGCTGAGACATTCGAGTTCGACTACTACCACCAGTACAAGGTCGGCTTCGGGTTCGACGTAACAGGAGGGGGGAGCGGGTACTCGGCGCCCTCGGTCGAGGTCACGCAGCTGGGCGCCCCCGAGTCGGCCACCGCGTCGCCGTCGGGCGCGGGTCAGGGAGTCTGGGCCGACGCGCGGTCGAGCTACAACTACACGAGCCAGCTCCCCGGCTCGAGCTCCGACGAGAGATGGATTGCTCGTACGACGAGCGGGAGCGTCGCCTCCCCGGGCTCTGTGACGCTGCAATACTACCACCAGTTCTTCGTCCCGGTCTCTTACGCTGGTGGGGGCGCCGGGTCCTCGCCGCCGGTCCTCGCCTCCTCTTCTCTTGGGAAGACGCTCGACATCTCGTTAGGCCAATCGCCTCAGGGGGTCTGGCTCGACGCGGGCGGCGGGTACTCGGCCACGAACCCCCTTCCAGGGTCGACGGCCACGCAGCGATGGTTCGCCCCCCTCAGCAACGGTACGGTCTCCTCCGCCGCTCCCCTAGAGCTCGTGTACGGCCAGCAATACCTGCTCTCGGTCTCAGGAGGGTTCGCCACGTCCATCACCCCGCCGTCTCCGACAGGCGACGGGTTCTACGACTCGGGGTCCTCTGTCACGGTCTCCACGGCTAGCACGTGGGGGGCAACTGCCGTCAGCCGCGAAGCGCTCGTCTCCTTCAGCCTCGACGGTGGGGGCGCCCAGCCGGTCGTGGTCCCGATGAACGGGTCCGGCGCCTTCTCTACCCCGCCAATCATCTTGGACGGGCTACGCCAGCTGGCGTTCGGCTCTGCCGAGCAATACTTGGTCGCATTCAGCTTCACGGACGCGGTGGGCTCTAGAACGATCACTCCGACGACGTTCCAGATTTCTGTCTCGCAGCCCAACTCCACAATCGACGTCCAGGGGTCGAGCGCGTGGCTTGACGCTGGCTCTTCGTTCGTGATCCAGCACCTGATCTGGGAGGGCTCGGACGTGAAACCGGCTCCGCAGGTCACGACCGTAGACGCCCCCCAGAACGTCACGGTCGCCGCGGCGGTATACGACGCGACTCTCAGGGTCACGGACTACCTGCAGGTTCCGATCTCTGGCGCATCGGCGCACGTGCAGCTCGCCAACGGCACCTCCATCACGCGGAGCACCGGTGCGGACGGCACCGTCTCCATGGGGCCGATCCCGCTGGGGCGCTTCAACGCCACCGTCTCCTACTTGGGATTCTCGCAGCAGACGAGCGCGACCGTGGCCGGACAAGCCAAGCAGGTCGACGTGAGGCTCCCAGGGAGCCTGCCAGACTTCGGGGCGGTGGCAGGTGCGGCCGTGTTGGTTGCCCTAGCCGCCTACGCTGCCTTGAGACGAAGGCGCGTCAGGTAGGCAGCCGTCAGTTTCCGGCCCACTCGTCCAGCCTGGCCAAGGCCTCCTTCTCGCGCTTGAGCTGCGAGACGCGGAGCCCCACCAGCCTCACCGGTCTCTTCTTGTACTCGAACTCCTTGAGGAGGATGCGAGCCTCGCGCCTCAGGGTTTCTTCGCTGTCGGTGAAGCCGGTGAGCGTCGTCTCTCGCGTGAAGGTCTGGAACCCCTTGAAACGGATCTTGATTCCCGCCACCTTGAACTTGAGGTCGGCATCGCGCACCCTCTCGGCGAGCTCGCGGGCTTCGACATCGACCTGGGCGTAGACGTGCTCAAAGTCTTCGACGTCCTCGCCGAAGGTCCTCTCCACGCTCATCGACTTCAGCATGTCCCTCTCGAAGACCGAAAGCTTCTCTTCGGCTTGGATGACGCCCCAGAGCCACACCCCGGTCTTTCCGAACCACTTCAACAGTTCCTGACCGGACACCTTCTGGAGCTCCCCGATCGTCGCAATTCCTTTCTCCTTCAAGAAGGCCTGGGTCTTGGCCCCTACCCCGGGGATGACGGCGACGGGGAGCGGCGCGAGGAACCCCCTCGGGTCGTCGAAGGGGACGACGGTCAGCCCGTCTGGCTTCTGTCTGTCCGAGGCGATCTTCGCCAGGGACTTGTTCGGCGCGATGCCGATGGAGCAAGTTATCCCCAACGATTCCCGTATGTCTTTCTTGATCGCCATGGCGAGGTCCTTCGCCGCCTCGACGCTCTTGGCACGGTCTGAGACATCCAGGAACCCCTCGTCGATTCCGGTCTGTTCGAACTTGTCGGCGTACCCCCTGAGGAGATCCATCACCCGCATCGAGACCTCGCCGTAACGTTCCCACCGTGGCGGGAGGTACACCGCGTCAGGACAGAGTCTGTACGCGGTGGAGATTGGCATCCCTGACCTGAGACCGAGCTTTCTCGCCTCGTAAGAGCAGGTCATCACGACACCCCGCGCCTTTCCCCCTGCGGGGTCAGCCCCGACCACGACAGGGAGGCCCTTGAGGGAGGGGTTGTCCTTGACCTCCACGGAGACGTAGAAGGCGTCGAGGTCCACGTGGAAGATGACACGCCATTCGCTCTGCGACATCTGGGAAGCACTACAGTGTGGCTTGCATCGACCCCTGGCTATCGCTCCAGTTGAGTTCAATCATCCCAAGGAGCCTCCTGAACTCGTTCACGGACTCCGGCCCGAATCCCGCGAAGTGGTTGTTGAAGAAGACAAAACTCTCATGAATGGATTTTCTCTGTTCCTTGAGGGCGGCTGCCCAGCGCTCCATCTCCTCTCTCATCTCCTTCTGGATGCCCGTGAACTTCGTGATCTCGCGCGTGCCCACCATCCTGAGGTAGACAAAATCCGCAGTCACCTCCTGTGGGGTCTCGAGATACTGGTTGATTGACCAGGCCATCGCGACATTGTTCTCCTCGAGGAGCTTGTACGTCTCCGGAGTGAACCACGACTTGTGGCGGAACTCGATGGCGTGCCTGAACTTGGGCTCCAGGGAAGAGACGAACTTCTCCATCGCCGCCTTGTGCTTCTCCACTTTGACCGAGGGCGGCAATTGGACGACTATTGGCCCAAGTTTGCTCCCCAACTTGCTCATTACGCTGTAGAAGTACAAGAGCGTCGACTCGTAGTTCTCGAGCTTGTTCTCGTGGGTGATCTTCTTCGAGAGCTTCGGAGAGAAGGTGAACCCGTCGGGCGTCGCGCTCTTCCAGTGGCTCACCATCGCCGGCGACGGGATTCTGTAGAAGCTCGAGTCAATCTCGACGCAGTTGAACGTCTTGGAGTAGAGCTTGAGGAAGTCCTTGGCCTCGGTGCCGGCTGGGTAGAAAGGCCCGACCCAGTCCTTGTAGGACCAGCCGCTGCAGCCTATCCTCACCCTCTCGGTCTCCGGCAAGGCCAACCGAGTTTCGTTCGTCCTCTAATAAGCGTGGAGCCGGTGCGCCCGGCACAAGCCGGTGCGAAAGCCAGATATTGGGCTGAGCGGCTGCACTTCACGTTCAGCATGAAATCTAGCAAGTCAGCAGGAGTGACAGTCGTCATACCAGTCGATATCTGGCAGCCCCTCGCAGAAATCCGGTCGCAGCTCGACGCGCTCTGCCCCGGCGCGCCCACGCCCGTCGAGGAAGCCCTCCGAGAAATAATCACCCACTATGCGCACTGCCCCAGGGCGCAGGACGAGGCCGACGCCTTCTGCGAGAAGGCGAAGGCGTGGAAGCAGAAGGGCTAGCTGAGCTTCACTAGCTGCTGGTCGCCAGAAGCGGGCGACACGACGACCGCGGTCCCAAACGCGATTATCTCCTCCATGCTCTGGGCCATCTCGGTCGAGTCGAACATCACGCTCAGCACTGCGTTGGCGCCCATGCTCTTCGCGTGCTCTGAAAGCCTGTCGAGCGCTTCCTGTCTCGCCACTTGGGCGAGCTGAGTGTACTCCCTGATCTCTCCGCCGGCGATTGTCCTAAGGCCTGCGACGATGTTTCCTCCTATACCCCGCGACCTAACCGTAATCCCGTAGACCATCCCCAGGACCTTGTCCACCTTGTACCCGGCCGCGTAGTTCGCGGTGATGAGGAGGATGGGCTGGCTCGAGCCGGTGACGCCGCCGGTGGTGCTCGTCTGCTGCTTCAGGTTGTTTCCGCAGTAGGGGCAGAACGCCGCGCTGTCGTCTACCGACCTCCCGCATCGTTGGCAAATCATGAGAGACTCGTCGGACTGGGCATCTGCGCTATAATCCTTTGCGCGGCGGATCTTGGACTATTCAGATGATGGATGATGAGGGGCCGCGGGGGGGACTCGAACCCCCGATCAAGAGGTGTCTGCTTCATTTGGCAATCCACAGCCTCCCATGTTAACCAAGATGCGCCACTCTTCTTAGGAGTGCCTACACCACCGCGGCCAAACGTTCGGGCGAACCTCCGAGAGAATATAAAGAGTGACCCGTCCGTTTTCGTCATGGGTCGGTTGAGGTGAGTCCCGGGCGGCTACTCGCGGTTGGAATAGCAGAAGTAGGGATAGCCGCCGTTGACCTTCTCGACAGCCCACTCGACAAGCTTGTCCGATATCTCCCTCCACTTCCTGTCCCAGTCGATGTCGGCGACGACCAGCTCCTTCTCGTCCTTCCCCCTTATCTCCAGCTTCTCCCAAATCGGCCTGCCGTAGAACGGCTTCACAATCCGGGCGTTCCACTTGTTGCACATGTCTTTCGTTCCGTGGTCGTTGTGGAACTTGCAGGAGAGGCACCACTTCGAGAGCCAGATGATGTCCTTCTGGTGCTTCACAGACTTGCCGATCTCCTCGAGGAGCCTCTCGGACTCCTTTCGGATCATCTGCGCGAGCTCCTCCTGGCCCTGCTTGTTGTTCATGTAGTACTCAGGGTCGTTCGCGAGGGCCTGCTGCCAGGTGAGCGGCTGCTCCTGCTGCTGCGTCTGCTGCTCCTCCGGGTCGTCTTCCAGCAAGTTGGTCCCTAGGAAAACTGACCGGGAGAGCTAATTAACGATTTCAGGGTCGGACATGGCCTCCTCCTCCAGAAGAGATAATATCCTATGCTGGCCCGTCAGGACAAGACGCGTGGCGTGCTTCGACGGGCAACCTCGACTGACGCAAGTCAGGATGAAGACGAAACTGCCACGCGTCGAACCAACTCCCAACTGCGTTCTAGGGACTAGCCCCAGACGAGGGCAGGCTCAGCCTCAGTGACCTCGTGCAGCTCCCTCATGACCCTGTCGCGTATCGAGTCGATGCTCTCAAAGTCAGCCACCAGCTTGCCCTTCTGGATGATCTGCTTCAACATCCGCTTCGACCCTCTTGGCGCGGGCGAGCCGTTGAGGGCGACCGTGTCCCTGAACCCCTTGGACCTGTGCACCTCCTTCCTCCCCCCGAGACCGCCCCTCTTCGCCCTGAGGTGGGTCTTTCCCTTCTCTCGCACCTCCACTATCTTCGCGCTGAAGTCGATGCTCGGCGGATACGCGACGGCCGTCCCCACCCCGAAGCCGTCCACGATGTCCCTGAGATGGACCACGTCCTCCTCGTTCAGCCTGCCTGACACGAATATCTTGACCGCGCCTCCGCCCCTGATCTTGAGCTCCCACTTGACCTCCTCGATGATCTGCCTGAAGTTCCCCCTCCTCGAGGCGGGCGTGTCCAGCCTCACCCCCCACAAGCTCTTGCCGAGCGTCTCGAAGGCCTTGATTGCCTCGGTCTTCTCGTCCCAGAAGGTGTCGATCAGCGCCGTCCGCTTGACGGCCTTCGGCATGGTCTCGTCGTAGAGCCTCCACGCCCTCTCTTGGTCTCCTATGACCTGGACGAGCGCGTGGGGCATCGTCCCCGAGGGCTCGACCCCCAGCAGCTTCCCGCCCAGCACGTTGGACACTCCGTCGAAGCCAGCCATGTAGCATCCCCTCTCGATGAGGGGTGCCAGGGCCGGGTGGACCCTCCTCGTCCCGAAGCTGACCATTTGCCTGTCCCCGGCTGCGACCCTGAACCTCGCGGCCTTGCTAGAGATGCTCGTCGAGGAGGAGAGGAGGCCCAGCACTGGGTTCTCGTACTCGACGAAGTCCCTGTACCTTCCAGAAATCGTCATCACTGGCTCGTAGAGCGCTCCCCTCCCATCGGCCACGAATATCGAGCCCTCGTCGAACGCCCAGACGTCGACCGGCAGGCCCTCAAGGAGCTTGGCGACCTCGTACACCCCGCTCAGCACGCCCCACGTCGTGTTCTCGGGGAGGTCGCGCGCGTAGACCTCCATGACCACCTCGGTGTCGATGTGGTGCTTCGTCAGGACCTCTTTCGTATTGAGGAAGTAGATGTCGGTGGTCTTTGCGCTCTTTATCTCCCTCTCGTTCGCCAGCCAGAACAGCCGGTCGCGGAGGTCCCTTTTCCCCATGTCCCGCGTGCTACCGGCCCATAGAAAAACTATTTCAACTTCGTCAGGCCCCGAACGGCATCTTGTTAGCATCTGAGCTCGACCTGTCCTCTGTGAAGCGCAGGATCGTCTCCTTCATCAAACGGAAAGTCGAGGATAGCCAGGCAGAAGGCGCGGTCATCGGCCTGAGCGGCGGAATAGACTCTGCAGTGACCGCCTACCTGAGCGTCGAGGCTCTCGGCAGCCGCCGAGTCGTGGGGCTGATTATGCCGGATCTCAGGGCGACGCCAGAGGCGGACGTCAAGGACGCGAAGCTGGTGGCGAGCGAGCTCTGCATAGAGACCAAGGACATCGACATCGCTCCCATCCACAAGGCGTACCTGAAGGCGCTAGAGCCGAACAGGCTCGCCGAGGGCAACCTCAGGGCGCGAATCAGAATGTCGATGCTCTATTACCACGCCAACGTCATGAACAGGCTGGTGGTCGGGACGGGGGACCGCTCGGAGCTGCTCCTAGGATACTTCACAAAGTACGGAGACGGGGGCGTCGACATACTCCCTATAGCGGACCTCTACAAGACGGAGGTCAGGAGCCTGGGGGAGGCGCTCGGAATCAACCGAAGGATAATCGCGAAGCAGAGCAGCCCGAGGCTGTGGCCCGGGCACATAGCGGAGGCGGAGATTGGGATGAGCTACGAGACCATCGACCGGCTGTTCAAGCTCAGGTTCGAGGAGGGGCTCGAGGTGCCCGCAATCGCGGCAAAATTGAAGCTGAGCCAGGCGAAGCTGGATGCCATACTCGCAAAGTACGAGGCCTCCGAGCACAAGAGAAAGATGCCTGAAATCTGCAAGCTGCGCTGACCTTTCGCTTTCAGAGAAGAGTATTGGTGGACTGGGAGGGACTTGAACCCTCGGCTTCAGGGAGCTGCCTTGCCGGC
Organism: uncultured Nitrososphaerota archaeon; assembly: GCA_963838925.1. GTDB lineage: Archaea > Thermoproteota > Nitrososphaeria > Nitrososphaerales > Gagatemarchaeaceae > Gagatemarchaeum. The sequence continues at coordinate 290,675 of CAWISW010000003.1, read as the reverse complement.
GCTCTCTCCTGCGTGCGAGGCAGGCATTCTACCACTGAACTACCAGCCCAACAGATTCGGCCAGAAAATCTCCCTTTATTAAAAGAAAATTCTTGCTCGGCGCTCGTCAGTTGGCGGCCCTGGGCTTCCTGGACAACTTCGTCCCGCAGACGCCGCAGACCGACGCCTTGGAGTCCACGTACTCCTTGCCGCACCCCTTGCAGTAGGTCACCCAGGTAATCCTCTTCCACTCGCCACGTATCGCCGTCTCTGAGAGGTTGATCCCGATGACCTCGGCCACGTTTCGAACCGCAAAGTCGTCCGTCACCAGGACGACCTCTTGGTCGCGCTTGGAGCTTATGAGGTCGAGGGTGACCGCGAGAATCGAGGTGTCGGCCTCGGAGAGCGACTTCTGGTCTCCCGTCTTTTGGGAAGCCTCCTTGACCTTCTTCACGGACTCCTTCGACGGCTCCGTGACCTGGACGCGCGAGTGGATCAGCTGGGCACCGATGCCCCTGCCCCTGACCTCGTCAAGGACTTGGTACGTCGTGAAGTACTTGCCTTCTCCCTGGAAGGGGATTCCGGCGTAAAATGCGGTCGAGTCGAGCACGTGAATCTTTTCGTTCAAAAACTGGCTTTCACTGTCTTAGTCAGAACAGGCTAGGATAGCACCTGCATCGTCCGGTCGAGCCGAGTCGGCGCGGCCGTTCTCCCGGGTAGAACTTCCCTGCACCCTTGCAAACGCTTCCTACCCTCAATGCTCGTTTAATAAATAATATGCGGTGCCGTCGTCTATCCCTGAGAGCGGCAGTTCACCGCCCAAAAGAGGCGCGCGGGAGCCATTTGGCCTTGGCTTTGGGTTCAAGGCTTAATTACCGAGTCCCGAAAAGTCGTGGGAGCGCTTGAGCAGACCAGCAGACCTCGGCAGTTTGAAGGAAGGCAGCTACATCGTCATCGAAAACGAGCCTTGCAAGGTGGTCGAGGTAGAGAAGAGCAAACCGGGGAAGCACGGAAGCGCCAAGGTGAGGCTCACGGGTATCGCCATATTCACTGGATCGAAGAAGACGGTGATAGGGACGGTGGACACCCACATCGAGGTGCCCATGATAGACAAGAGGGCGGCCCAGGTCATCTCCGCCACGCAGTCGACGGTCCAGCTGATGGACCTGCAGTCCTTCGAGGTCACGGAGACCGCGACGCCGACCGAGCCCGAGTTCCAGGGGAAGCTCCAGCCTGGCGCTGAAGTAGAGGTGTGGGTGGTCATGGGTCGGAGCAAGGTCATGCGCGTCAAGGGCACCAGCTAGCCGTAAGAACCGGTCATATCGTTATTAATCCCAGACATCGCCGAACATCTACTAGCTCTAGATGAGGTCAACGGAAGAGCCGTCTGAGGGAAGTCCATTGACGAGATCCAATACCGATAGGGCTAGTCTCGAATAGCGCTGAGACCTAATTCTTCGGGACGAGACGGGCGTGGAGAATCTCCAGGTATCCACGGTCTCCCTCCCAGTGCTTGCTCGACGCCACGACCTCGACGCGGCGGTCGAAGAGCGGACAGTCGAGGACGAACGTCTCGCCCTCCCCTCCTTCCAGTCCGGGGTTGATCCCATACTTCACGTTGAGCGCTGCGAGGTCGTCGACGGCCTTTTCGTCAAGGGGTCTTCCCAGCCAGCTCTCGTCGAGCCCGAGCGCTGCAACGCCCGTCATAATCACCTTGAAGCCGCCTGCGACTATGTTTCTCAGGTGGGCGACTTGGTCGATGTGCCACAAAGGCGACACCGCCTTGACGTCGAGCTGGTCGCAAATCCTCTCCACCCTCTCCTTTTGATAGACGCTGGCCAGCGCCCCCGTGTAGACTCCTTCGATGGAATAGCGTCGCCTCGCCGTCATGATCGCCTTGCTCAGGTCGGCGAGTTCCTCCTCCTTCACCCCCTTCGTCTCGATTAGGACCTGGGGAAGGCGCATCGCCTCTGCCTGCAGGGCGGTCCACTTGATGTTCGGGTAGTGGAACATGTAGGAGTCGGACCTCGCGGGAGAGAGGGTGATCAGGCATGCCAGCTCGTCGCCGTTCTTCCTGCTTAGATACGCGGCATAGGCACTGTCCTTTCCCCCGGAGAAGAGAACCCCGACTTTCAATAGGCCGCGTGGCTCATGGAACGCTCTCAGTTAATACTAGTACGTCACTTAATGGCCATCGTTACCTTTTTGCTTGTCGAGCTTCAGACGTTTGCATCAAGGTGTGAAAGACCCCAAGAATGGGAGGCAACCGACACTGCCAGCGTACTTCTCTGTGATGCAGCCCTTGACGCTCTCTCCAACAGTCGGAGACGGTGTTCCCCAGTCTAGGAAGGTCGCTTTTATGGTCGCTGAACTTCCCTGTGAAAGAATCTGTGAAGGCGAGACGACACAGCCAGAGGCTGACACGAAGGTGCTCGCAAAGTTCAACCATAGACATTGGTTACCTTGAGCCAAGGTGATATCGTGATCCCCGGGCTGCGGGACATCTGAGACTAGGAAGGTGCAGGTCTTGTTGCTTATGCTACACCCCGTGAGATTCACCGCATAGCTGGCGGAGATAGTCACTGAGGTTGAATTGGTCACAGTTGACACCTCAATACTTGTCATCGTTGCTCTTGCGATACCACCAGTCGATGTCACGAGATACGTCAGCCCTGCCCCCACGATGATTCCGATAATGAGAGTGAGGGTGGCAACAGACCTAGACGAAACAGTGTCGTCCCTCAAGTGGCGAGATCACTGCCTGATAACAAGGATTACGCGGCGCTAAAGGTTTTCCGTGACTCGACGGAATGAAGCAGCAGAGGTTTCCCGTACCTCTTGGTCTTCAAGGTAATGAGATTATCCAACGTTGACGCTAAGCGTTCTTAGTAGTGGCTCTGCCAGCTAGCCCTAATAAGTACCAAGACTGCTATCATATGTTTCAGTGAATTGACCGTAAACACTTCCTCCGCCCATTGTGCTCATGGAGGATGTTGTGGTATCCGGAGTCCAGACACTAGTGGTCGTATTGATGTTTTTCATATAGCTGCCGAACCCCCAGTTGTTGTTATAGTTCGGGTAGGCTCCAAATTGGCTTGACCCGGTGCCCATTCCTACATCCTCGAACTCGAATGTTTCGAATTTAGGCAGGGCAAACCAATTTGCGTTGGGTTGCGGTCGTTCTGCGATGAACATGGCGTAATACGGTGTGGGTACCGGATAGCTTGAGTTAAGGTACTCGGCTTGACAAGACCTGTCTAGACTCTCGTCTATCAGGATTGTATAGTACGTGCTACCAGATGTACCATTGATTTGCAATTGACTTCCAACCTCTGCGCTCATACCGTCTCCCTGACTCATGTCGAAAGAGCAATCCAAAATTCTCGGAGTGGCGGCAGAATTGCCCGCCTTTAGCCACTCACTCCAACCCCAGGCTTTAACATAGCAGTTGCCGTGGTTGCACGTGTAATTGCCTTGCGTTCCTGTCTGAAGTACTACGTTCGTCCCAGTGAAAGTTCTGGGATTGCCATTGTAGGTGTTGTTCTGCAGCCCGGTCCAGACACTCAAATCGCATTCCGTGTTAGTGTCTACACTCCAAAGACAATGCGGCTGCCCGGCGCCTGAAGGACCAGAGAGGTCTGGAATGTACCAAAAAGCTGTAGAGTAGTCAATTGATTGCGACCCAGCTGAATTGTTTGCAATTGCATAACCTGAATATGTTGTGGAGTTCGTCGGCGATATCGAAGCAGAGGTATACCCGTGCTCGGTCACGCTGTAGACGATGCCTAGTCTAGGATCTTCCGCGACGACTACGATGTACTTGCCTTTGGTGCTTTGAAGCAGGAAGTTGGCGGCGGCATCATGCCAGGAAACAGTGCAGTTTGTCGGGTCAGTGTTGTACTCGTCAGCGTACCCTGTGAAGGTTGAGTTGTACCCAGCAACAGCTGCTTGGTACTGTGAGGATTGAGACGCCAAGTTCTGCACAGCCTGTGAGCTAACGACGTTTCCCGCGTCAAGCATGTCAGCGCCTAGTTTTTGTGTGGTGCATGCCGAGGTCGTAACTCCTGCAGCCGATGCTCCAAGTGTTGAGAGCATTACAATCGGAGATATTGCCAGCAGAAAGAGCAACGGTATGCTAGCATAGGCGTTTCGGAGAGGTCGGAGATTTTTCATTCTCTCAAGTTGTTGTTCTCGCGAGAGCTGTTTAAACAAGAGCTACCGCTATCGGTACAGCTGTATGGTCAGCCATACGAACAGGTATTCTGGTCTCGGATTCGCTGCACCGGATTTCCAATTATGACCGAAATCGGTGTTATCCCTCACCCGCTCTCCGATATCGTGTGAGGACTTTATCTATGCTATCTAGCAAGTCTTGATTCTTCACATTGAACTTGTAGGTCTTCTGCTGTCTCTGCCCTGGAGTTTTCGAAATAGTCTCACTTACAATTTGAAGCCGCATCAACGAGAGTTGAGGTTCGTACTGGCCTTTCACGCCACGAATTGCGCCAACAACTTGTCCTGGACTGAGGCCGGAGTCGCGACCGATCTCGGAAATCGAAAGCCCGGTTCCACTTCTCATCAGAACAGAAAGCGCGAGACGGCGAACACGGCTCCGCAGAGCGACTGGTATTAGGGCCATGATTCGGTCCAGAGAATATTCTTCTTCAAATGTCAAGAATCATGCGTGTCAAAGATGCTGCCAGACCTATTTACGATTTGCGTGAATTATGTATCCAGATTCGGGATTCTGGTAACGGTCGCTTCACGCTATTAATTGATTCAGCTGATAGGCCAGTTAGTTCAAGCAGCATCTAGCCTTGATGACCTTCTCTTCCAACCTCTTCCTTACCGCAGCCAGCTCGCGCTTGACCTTTCTATCCGCATTACTTGATCTGTGTCCGTCTATACAGAGAATCGAATTCTCTCAATCTTTTAAGCAACCCGAAGTCGCCGGGAATGGGTATCGCGATGCTGGACTCGCTCAGGCAAGGTTTGCAAAACGCAATAACAAAGTTGCTCAAGGGAGATGTGGTCGATGAGGCCGCCATCAAGGAGTTCGTACGCGACCTCCAGCGCGCCCTGATCCAGGCGGACGTGAACGTGAAGCTCGTCCTGAGCGTGACCGAGAACGTCCAGCGCAGGGCGCTCGAGGAGAAGCCTCCGGCTGGCCTGGACAGGAAGAACCAGATAGTGAAGATACTCTACGAGGAGCTCGACAAGCTGCTCGGCGGCGACCAGGAGCTCAAGCTCGACAGGACCAAGCCGACGGTCGTCGTGATGCTCGGCATCCAGGGCTCCGGCAAGACGACCACCGTGGGGAAGCTTGCGAGGTTCTACGCCAAGAAGGGGTTCAAGGTCGGGGTCGTCGCAGCGGACACCTTCAGGCCTGGAGCGGTGACCCAGCTGAAGACCATTGCAGGGGTGGTCGGGGTCGAGGTCTACTCGGAGGAGAAAGAGAAGGACTCGGTGAAGGTAGCGGAAGCGGGGAGGCGCTTCTTCGTGGACGGCGGCAAGAACCTCATAATAATCGACACGGCAGGGAGGCACAAGGAGGAGCGGAGCCTGCTCGACGAGATGAGCAGGATCTTCTCGAAGGTCAAGCCCGACCTCAACCTGCTGGTAGTCGACGGGACCATCGGCCAGCAGGCCTTCAACCAGGCGGCGGCGTTCCACAAGGCCTCGCCCGTCGGAGGGATCATAGTCACGAAGCTCGACGGAGCCGCCAAGGGAGGAGGGGCGCTGGCGGCAGTGGGCGCGACCGGGGCGAAGGTGTTCTTCATCGGGACGGGCGAGAGGGTCGACGACCTCGAGGAGTTCTCGGCCACCCGCTTCGTGGGGCGCCTCCTCGGGATGGGCGACCTCAAGGCGCTCCTCGACATGGCGAGGCAGGTAGAGGGCGAGGTGGACGAGAAGAGGGTCCAGCGCATGGTGACGGGCAGGCTCACGATGGACGACTTCCTCTTCCAGTTCGAGCAGGTGAACAAGATGGGCTCGCTGAAGAAGATCCTGGACCTGATACCCGGCGTCTCAGGGAACATGAAGAGCGAGGACCTGGAGAAGGCGGAGAAGAACATGAAGACGTGGAAGAGCATAATCCAGGCTATGACCGCCGAGGAGAGGGCCGCGCCAGAGAAGCTGAACGCCCCGAGGGTGAAGCGGATTGCCCAGGGTTCGGGGAGGACCGAGAAGGACGTGAGGGAGCTCATCGCGAGGTACCGTCAGACAAAGAGCATGATGAAGTCGGGCAAGGGCCGGGAGATGAGGCAGTTCCTGAGGAGAGCCGGAGGTCAAGTCCCGGGTGGATGAGAAGGCCCCGGAGTATCCAGTTTGTGGGTTTTGCAGGGATAGGCAGGGTGCGGGGGGGCTCGTCCTCCCTCTCGCCGGGGACGGGGAGAAGTGCTTCGTCTGCGGCGGGATATCGAGCGACCTGGGCGGGATCACGCAGAAGGTCATCTCCCGTCTCGGCGGGTTCGAGTTCAAGACGTTCTCGATCGGGCTGATGCTCCCGCAAGGCGTGCAAGAGCGGGAAGACACGCTGAGGTCGGAGCTGAAGATAAGGGGCGGAGAGACCGTAAAGTCGGAGCTCTCTGGCCGCCTCGCTGCGGCGGTCGTAAAGGGGATGCGAGGACGCAAGAGGGTAGACCGGCTCCATCCTGACGCCACTGTCCTCGTGGACATCGGCGCACAGAGTGTCGCTGTCTCCTCGAAGCCACTCTTCCTCTACGGCAGGTACACGAAGCCGCGCGGGGTCGCGCAGAGGATGTTGTTCTGCGAGGGCTGCGGCGGCAGGGGGTGCGAGAGGTGCAAGGGGACCGGCTACTCCGCCGCTCCAAGCGTCGAGGGGGCCGTCTCCAGGAGGCTCGGGGTGATCCTCGGCTCGAGGAAGTTCAAGTTCACGTGGTTCGGGAGCGAGGACGCGGACAGCCTGGTCTTCCCCCCGGGCCGTCCATTGGTCATCGAGTCGAAGAACCCTCGTAGGAGGCGCGCCCCGAAGGCCCTGAGGCTCAGGACCGGAAGGGGCAGCATGACGATCTCGGGAATCCGGGCCGTCACCAAGAAGTTCGAGCACCCCGCCTTCAACTTCATGACGCGGGTGGTGATACGAGCAGACAGCCGAATCGCTGCGGAGGACCTGAAGAGGCTTCAGAAGGAGATGAAGGGCGCCCTTGTGCAATACAGGAACAACAAAGGCAGGCTGGTCGACAAGAGGATCTATTCGGTCAGGGCGAGCGCCCGGGGGAGGACGATCACCGCGGACGTCAAGCTGGACGGGGGCCTCCCCGTGAAGAGGCTCGTCTCGGGCGAGGCTGTCTCCCCGTCGTTCTCCGAGAGCATGGGGATGCCGCTGAGGTGCGAGAGGTTCGACATACTGAGGGTCTGGCCGAAACCCGGCAACGAGAGTTGAAACTTCGCTGAAACCTTATGGAAACGGTTAGTTCATGGATTAGCTTTTAAATGAGGGTGGAGGGGCGGCAACGGTTCTTCTATGGCAAGGTCGCACGGATATCGGCGCAGGACCCGCTCCCTCCTGAGGAAGAGGGAGTCGACCGGTCTCAGCCACATACTGACTGAGTACGCGCCAGAGCAGAAAGTCGTGATCAAGATTGACTCCACCCAAGTCAAGGGGATGCCCCACAGGAGGTTCAACGGGCTCGTGGGAGTTGTCAAGGAGAGCGGTCGAAGGGCCGTCATAATCGACGTGATGGTCGGAAACAAGGTCAAGACGGTCATCTCGAGAAAAGAGCACATAGTGCCCTTCATGGAGGCGAAGGCGTAGAGATGTCTGCAGAGGTCGCCGCGCCCTCGCCGCAGAAGAAGATGCTCACGCTCAGCGAAGCCCACCAAATCCTTGAGAAGCTGGACGTGGAGAAGGCGGACCAAATCCAGAAGAGGACGCTGGATTACACTTCAAAGTTCGCGAAGAGCACCCCGGAGGCGGCGAGGAAGCTGAAGAAGCAGCTCGAGAGCGACTGCGGCCTGAGCGAGGGGGAAGCCACAGAGGTGGTCAACATCATGCCGAAGTCGATCGAGGAGCTCAGGACCTTCACGGCAGGGTGGAGGAAGCTCCTTCCCACGGAAACCCTGGAAAAGATACTGAAGATACTAAAGTCCAAAGATTAAATAGCAAGGGAGCCCTTTGGAACCTGAAGGGCGCATGTCGCTTAGCTCTCACTCCTTTTTTCCTTCTTATTCCGTAATACTCGAAGTGTAACCTGAAAAGGGGTGTCATAGCGGAAAAATGCTTCCACCGGAGAAGAGGTATGAGGAATTTGCGTACGTGCTTGACTTCGTCCCGAGAGGTAAGTCCTCGATAATCAAGGGCAGGGAGGGCCCAATCGTTCAGGCGCTGGGGGAGGAGAGGCTCACCCTGCTCGAGCTGCTGGCGGAGGAGAACCAGGACTTCGAGACAGCAGAGAAGCTCAGGATAGGGAGGGAGGGGCGGGCCAAGATCCTCAGCGTGTTCGGGAAGCTCGCGTACGAGGATCTGACCACCGAGGCAAAGGCCCAGTTGCTGGGCGTATGCGAAATCATCGTGAAGGGCAACGAAGCCAGGTACGTCGCCTACTTCAACGAGTTGCAGCCACTCACGCCCCGCCTGCACGGGCTGGAGCTGATTCCGGGGATTGGGAAGACGTTCATGAAGGCCATCCTGGAGATGAGGGAGAAGCAGCCGTTCACCTCGTTCGACGACGTCCAGGCCCGCGTGGGCCTGCGCGAGCCTTCGAAGCTGGTCGCAAAGCGGATTGCGGAAGAGTTGTCAGGTGCCTCAAGGGTCAACATCTTCGTCAAGAAGTGACCGGCGCGCCAAGGCGCGGCGGCGCTCGCTTGGGCAGCACTACCTCAACGACCCGTCCGTCGTCAGCTCAATGCTCAGGCTGGCGGGCGTCAAGCGCGGCGAGAGGGTGCTCGAGATAGGGACGGGAGGGGGGGCCCTGACGAAGGAGCTGGTCAGGTTGGCGGCCCACGTCGAGGGCTACGAGATAGACAGGGAGAGCTACGAGAGGCTCAGGATGGACCTGACGGGATCGTCTCTGGTCCTCCGGAACGAGGACGCCTTCAAGTCATCCCCGGTGTTCGACGTGCTGCTCTCGAGCCTCCCCTACTCCGAGTCGAGCCACTTCGTCGAGTGGCTCTCGCGAAGGAGGTACGACAGGGCCGTAGTGCTGCTCCAGCGGGACTTCGCGGACAAGATCACCGCGGCGCCAGGCAATCCAGCCTACAGGGCGGTATCCGTGATCTCCCAGGCATCAGCGCATGTCGAGATAGTCTCCGACGTCGGTAGGAGCTCGTTCGACCCGCCGCCCCGCGTGAACTCCTGCATTGTCACAATGAGGTGGAGGAGGACCCTCGGCCCAGAACAGATCGCGATGATCAAGAGGATATTCTCGCAGAAGAGGCGCACCGTGAGGGCCGCTCTAAAGAGCCTAGGCCTGCCGGCGCCCACTTCCGCTTCCGTCCCAGGCGAAAACGCCCTGCTCCAGTGCAGGGTGAACTCGCTTCGCCCCGACTCCGTCCTCGCGATGGTGGCGGTGCTCGCGCGAGGGGTCGAAAGGCGAGACGGTCAAGCTTGAAGGCTGGTTGGGCTTGAGAGGCCTCTGCGAGATTCTGAGCGTGACGGTGGTGGGAGCGGAGTACCCCGTCAACCTCGGGTATACGGCGCGGTTGATGAAGAACTTCGGCGTCGAAAGGCTGTATCTCGTGGACCCCAAGTGCGACATGCGGGCCGCGTCCGTCTACGCGTCGCACGGGTCTGACGTGCTCGACGGGGCCGAGGTCGTCACCCTCCAGAAGGTGAGGAAGTCGCACGACCTTCTGCTCGCGACGACGGCAATTAGGGCGAGTAGGCGCGCCAACGTGAGCAGGACGACGGTCAGGCCGGAGGATGCGGTCGCGCGCGCGGTCGCCGCAGACTCTGCGTCGATCGTGTTTGGCAGGGACACGACTGGGCTTACAAACGAGGAGTTGGCGGTGTGCGACCTGGTCACCTCGGTCGAGACCAGGACCGGCTACAGGACGCTGAACGTCAGCCACTCGGTCGCGATACTCCTCTACTTGGCCTCAAGGACTTTGGCGGGAGAGAGAGCGCAAAGCTCGCCCTCGGTCACGCGTGCGTCCAGGGAAAGGCGGGAGGCCTTCTCGAAGTACGCCTACGAGCTCGCGATCGCGTCAGGCATGCAAGAGCACAGGGCCGAGAGAATCGTCCAGGTCGCGCGGAGGGTGGCGCTCAAGTCGGACGTGAGCGCCGAGGAGCTCGGCCTGCTCGTCTCGCTGATGAGGAAGGCCGAGGTCGCAATCGAAAAGGACGACGGCTAGACTTTTTCGAGGACGTACACCATCCTCCTGAGGAATCGTGTGCTCTGGTGCGAGACCCTGAGGGGGTACTCGTACGGGTAGGAGCTGGGCGGCTGGAACGGCCTCAGCCCGACTTCCTTGAGGTCGTCAAACGACAGCGTCACGTCCTTGCCTTCGATGGTCCTGAGGGAAGGGGTGACAAGGACCATCCTCCCGCCGCTCTTCAGCACTCCGCTCATCTCGTACAGGGCTTCGGAATAGATGAAGGATGCGTGCTTGATGAGGCGCCTCGCCTTCTCGAGGTTTGGCGGAGACGAGAGCCTCGGCATGAGGATGGGCTCCGAGACGATCGCGTCGACCATCTGATCTCCGAGCGACCTTCTGAGGTTGGTCGCGTCGCCCACCATCACGGAGTACGAAGGGGCGCGCTTGCCTCCGCGCTGGCTCTGCGAGAGAAACCAAGCGAGGTTGTCCTTCGTCCGCTCGACGCTGCCGTGGTTCCTGTCGATCCCTATGCAGTCGGCGCCCTTCAGCAGCGCTTCGCCCAAGATGGTCCCGGAGCCGCAGAACGGGTCGAGCAGCACCTGGCCCTTGGAGACTCCCGAGATGTTGACGAGCAGGCGCGCCAAGCGGGAGGAGAGCGAGATCCCGGAGGTGACGTACGGCCTCTCCGTCGACCTCTCCTTGAACCCCTCGGTCTCGGGGACGTAGACCGTGACCCCCCACTGGGGCATCGCGCCTATCGGGAAGACGACGAAGTCCATTGCCGACCTCGACACCACGCGCTCGGAATACAGCTCGGGCCCGGCGCGCGAGCGGATGAGGTTGGCCTTCTTGTGGCCGAATTCGCGTATGGTGGAGAGTAGCTCCTCGGAGAGATCCTCGTATACGGCCTCTTGGTCGCGGGGCATGCAGTAGAGGCTCAGCGAGAAGTTGAAGTTCCTCTCTGGAAAGGTGATGGTCTCCGCGAAGTCAGGAGAGTCGATGGGAGGGAGGGGGAGGGCGATCTTGTGCACTCCCGCCAGCTCGGTGTACCACTTGAACCGGCCGCCCTTCAGGTCGGCGACCGCTATGTCCTCGCACTGCAGGGATACCTTGGCGCTGTCCCCCAGCACGCACTGCGCCTCGAGGAGCGAGGGGGCCCCGAAGGCCAGCACAAGGATGAACGATTCCGAGTCGATGCTCTCAGGCGGGACGAGGAACGGCAAAGACGAAATTTTCGAGGTTTGAAGCTAATTAAGGGTTGGCGGCGTTTCGGGGGTTTGTTGCGCGCCTCCGCAGTCCAAGTCGTACATGTAGGGGCCTTGATATTTGAAAGTCAGGATCTCTCTTACGACGGCACGAGAATCGTGTCTATGGAATCATTTCGTTCGCGATGGCAATTGTCTGCGAGTAATTGAGAGACCCGTATATCACAACATTCGTGTTCTCGTCGGCGATTGCGAAGCTGGCGTATGCGGGGTTCTTCAACACTACCAGGTAGGTGTCTCGTATCTGCGCAATAACGTAGGGAATCTGGCTCGGAATTGTTGAGCAAGAAGACGTCGAATAGTTAGGGCTACCAGGCACACCGCTTCCGCTGCATGCTTCGCCTGGCCCCATGAGATTAGTCGCCATTTCGTGACTAGTGAGATTGGGCGGGTAGGATGACTCTGCTACGGTCACCAGCCCCTTTGCGAGGCTGGTATCAAGTGTCACGCCGTTGACAAAGGTCTCATTGGAAATGTAGATGGTCACTATCCAATGACTCCATGTCGCGGCGCTCGTATCGTTCGTGTGCAAGCTCTGGGGAGAGAGGCCAATCTCAGCGCCGAGTATCCTCCAGCCAGGACCCATGCTTGTTATGTTGGGCATGATCAAGCCGCTCCCGACGATGTTCTGAGCGCTCGCAACCGTCGTAAGAGTTACTGCGGTGGGAGGGCTATAGGGTGCTCCAATATTTCCACCGTTAGCCGTACCACTGTTCGCGACAGAGCCTTGCGAATTCGTTCCTTGTCCTGACGTCCCTGCGATGAATCCTCCCAATCCCAAGATTAGACCCAATGCGACCGAAGCGAGGATACCGATAGAATATCTGTCGCCGAATCTCAACTCATGTCAACTTCCATAATACTTCGAGCTCGAAGCACACGTAGAACCCTGGACGTAGCTATAAGGACTGTCGCCAAACCCGCTGGAACAGCTAAACCAGTTCTTGTTCCCATAAGGATCTGTCCCAACGCTGGTGGCGTAGTTTGCTCCGCTGGAAGTGGTGTAGTTAGCAACAGCGTTGCAAGTGCCGGAAGCGAAATAGGCATTCTCCAATGCTATTGAGATGACGCCTTCATAGGCGGTGGTTCCCATGTTCTCGGTAGGGTATACCACGTGCTGCTCGCGTCTACATAGATTGAGGCTTTCGCGTAGTAGTCGCCCCCCGAATAAGAAGAAGTGTAGGCATCCATGTAACCTCCGCCGTCAACCACAATCAGAAACCATGACTGGAGCCCCCAATGGCGAAAAAACGTTCATGGTCTAAGGGCTCTGCGAGTGTTGACGGAGATTACTCCATTCCTTCTAGGAGAGAAGAGGAAGGAGGCAGAAAAGGCCTTGGATTTCTTCAGTCCTTATGGCAACCATCGTGGATGTTATCGTAATGGTGACATTTGGCCTCGGAGTGAATTTCCGCTGAGAACCAAGCGCCGTGGTTCGCCATCCTCGCCAACCGTTGTTGCGAGGGCAATGCGAGTGAGCGGCCACATGTCTGGTTGGTCAAGCCAGCCAAAGACTGACTTTTCAGAGCGCGCGGACATACCCGCGCTAGTTATCGCCGCACTAGAGGATAGAAGTTGGGTGGGAGGATTAGCTCAGGGAGAGGGCTGCACGCAAAGCCATTACGCCAAGGAAGTGGATTCCACGGCAATCCAGCTATCAATCTCGATGACAGACCCAGCTCCTGTTTTCCAGTTCTCCGATGTCGTTGGTCTGGCGAGACCGTCAAAGCCCAAACCAGCACAAACCGCGAACCCGAATTATAAGCCGAAGTGGTTGAAGGCCGTAACTGGCCTCAGGGCGCTCCGAGTATTGAGAGAGATCCAGCCTTTCCTGTTTGGTGAAAAGTCGAGAGAAGTTGAAAAGGCCTTGGCGTTCTTTTCTCCTACCGGATACCGCAATGGCTGCTTCAGGCCAATCGACATCTGGCCTCGGGATGAATTCCCGTTACGGAGGAGGCTTGAAGCTTAATTAGGAGTGTTTTAGGTCGCGTAAATCGAGGGAGAGAGCCATACACGGGTCCAACTACCGCCAGGCGAAGTCTATGTTCTACAACAAGAAGTACGCGCCCGGCACTCCCAACCCAAAGGTCGCGAGGTTTGTCACGGGCAAGTTCAGGAATGATTACGACTTCAAGCTTGAGCTAGTCTCCTTGAATCGGCTCCAGATAAGGAGCAACGCGCTCGAGGCAGCGAGGGTAGCCGCGAGCAAGAAGCTGGCCAGCGTCGGCGAGGAGGCCTTCTACCTTCGGGTGGTCACGTATCCTTTCGTCGTGATGAGGGAGAACAAGATGATCGCCACGGCCGGCGCAGACAGGCTCCAAGAGGGGATGCGCAAGGCCTTCGGCAAGCCCATAGGCGTGGCTGCGCTGGTGCACATCGGCAGCGTCATCCTGGACATCCAGATCAAGGCTGAGAACCTCGAGAAGGCGAAGGCAGCGCTGAAAGCGGCGACCACGAAGCTGCCGTTCAAGTACAAAATAGTGGTAACCCCGCTAGAGAAGAAGATGGAAGCTGAAGCGGTTGCTTGACAGTAAGGATCGACACTAAGCGGGTCTTCAACCTCATAGAAGAAAAGCAGCCTGCCAGGGTGATTCTTAACGCACCCGGTGGCCTTCTCAGACAGACCATGGATTTGATGCAGGTCGTGGAGAAGAAGTACGGAGTCCAGTGCGTGCTCGTGGGCGACACGTGCTTCGGGATATGTGACACCGTGGACAAGGAGGTGGAGAAGCTGGGCGCCAGCCTCGCGCTCCACATAGGGCACAACGCGACGGTCCAGGAAGTGGGAGATTACACCTACCTTGTCGATGCGAAGGACGACGTCAAGTTCGACGTCGTCGTCCAAAGGTCGATTCCCATGCTCTCGAAATACAAGCGGATTGGGCTCGCCACGATGGCGCAGCACCTAGACGAGCTTGAGGCCGTGAAGAAGCAGCTCGAGGTCGCGGGCTTCGAGGTCTACCTCGGCCGGAAGAACAGCCTCCTACTCGGCAGCCAGACCTTCGGGTGCGACTTTTCGACGGTGTTCGACAACACAGAGAAGGTCGACGCTTTCTGCTATCTCGGGCAGAGCGAGTTCCACGCCGTGGGCGTCGCGCTGGCCACAGGGAAACCCACCTTCCTCCTCGACCCTTACCTCGAAGAGATGCGCGACATGAAGGAGGAGGCAGAGGAGAGGCAGAAGAGGGCGATACTCGGCGTCTACAAGGCGCTTGACGCGAGGGTCTTCGGCGTGATCACGGGGCTGAAGGAGGGTCAGATGATGGTCGGACGCTCGAAGTGGATAAGCAACAGGCTCCAGGCCAACGGGAAGAAGGTCGTCCAGCTGGCGATGCGCGACATCACGCCCGACAGGCTGGCGCAGTACATGCATATCGACGCCTTCGTCCAGACTGCCTGCCCGAGGATATCCATCGACGGATTCACGTTCAACAAGCCCGTCCTGTCGATTCCGCAGGCCGACGCCTTGGTGGGGCTCTTGGAGGGAAGGGAGATGAAGGACTTTTTACACAGGCCAAAATGGATTGAACTGACAGTGGGTCAGATTCCGAGGAAACCAAGGTAGAGTGTGTCGAGATGAGCAAACCTGAAACAGCTGAGAAGAAGAGCGCGCCGGCCGCGGTCGCGCTTCCCGGAGACTTTCTGGCATCTCCTGAAGAGTTCATGCCGGGGAAGAACACCTACGAGCAGCAGGACTTTGTGAGGGCGAGGCTCCCGGGCCGCGTAGAGAGGGACCTCACGAAGAGGGAGGTTGCGGTTCGACCTTCAGTCGTGGCAAGGAGGCCCACGGTCGGGGACGTCGTGGTGGGCCAGGTCGAGGCGGCCATGACGAGCACCGCCGGGGTGAGGATTTCTTACCTGAACGGCGTGGAGACTCGCGCAGGCTTCCCAGGGACTATCTCCACGCGTGGTGAGCGCGGCGGCAGAGGGGAGAGGCCCACGTATGTGAAGCTGGCCGACGTCGTTAGGGCGAGGGTGGCGAGCACGATGAACGGGATGAACCTGCTCTCCCTCGACGAGCCCCATCTCGGAGTCCTTGCGGCCTTGTGCAGCGTCTGCGGCACGCCGCTCCAACGAGGCGACGGGAGGGCGAGGTGTGAGGAGTGCGGCAACGTCGAGGAAAGGAAGTTCGCGGACGACTTCGGCACCCAAAACATCCAACCATGAGCTTATTAACGGCCCGAAGCGGGCCGTTTTTCGATTCAGATGCTCGTTCAAGTCTCTCGGAAGGAAGATAGAGAGTTCACCGTCGAGGTGACGGGAGAGGACTACTCCCTTGCCGAGATTGTGCACCACGAGTTGCTTGACGAGAAGAACGTGACGTTTGCAGGAGTCCTTCCGCCGCATCCGCTGATCAAGAAGCTGGTCATGAAGGTCCGCGCCCAGCGAATAAAGCCCGAGAAGGCTTTCTTAGCGAGTCTCGAGAGGGCCCAGGTCAACTCGCACGAGCTGCTCGACGCCGTGACCAAGGCCGTCAGTGGTGGGTCGGAGTGAAGTTCTGCCCCAAGTGTGGTACGCGTCTAAAGCTCAAGCAAGTAAAGGCGGAGAAGGGCGGCGCCACAATAACCCTGCTCTGCGACAACTGCGGCTACTCTGACAAGGCTGGAAGGACTGTCACGCAGACCACGGAGGAGGAGCTGTCGGACGTCCCGACGATAAAGGTGGTCGGCGAGAAGGAGAGCAAGCTCTCCACGCTCCCTATGACGAAGATCGAGTGCCCGAAGTGCGGGCACGACGAGGCGAACTGGTGGTTCTTGCAGACGCGAAGCGGGGACGAGCCGCCGACCCAGTTCTACAGGTGCCTGAAGTGCAACCACACCTGGAGAAGCTACTCCTAGTACTGGTCGCCTGAGATCGGCGCGGCCTGCTTGCTCGAGACCATCACCTGAGCGTTCCCGGCCGGAAGCCTGGCCACGTCGTTCGTCTCGAACGGGCCGTATCTCTTCAGGTCGGTCCCCATTATCTCACCTACGCGCTTCAAGATCCTCACGGTCGTCATCCTCTGTGTCTCCCTCCTCTGGACGAGGGTGAAGAAGGAGGGTTGGCCGTCCACCATGGCCTTCACGAAGCGCTCCTCCTTCTTCGTGAACTGCGTGAAAACGTCGTTTATGTTTCGCTCCTCGGGCAGCAGGTTCTTGGGGGAGTAAGCGGGCTCCCCATCCCGACGGACTGCTAGCGCTTCCTTCTCCGCCTTTGACAGTCGCAGCTGGAGGAGGCGCTTTGTCATCACCTCCATGAGCCAGAGTTGCTTCTTCGCCAGTCGCCCGGGGGCGTCCTCGTTTCCTGAGCCGCTTGCGGCTCGGAGCTTCTGGGCGTAGTTGGCCAGCTTTGTGTAGGTGTCGGGCGGGATCGCGGTGAGGGTCTCGGAGGCCTCCTCCAAATCCAAGACCTGCCTCAGCCTCTCGACGGTCGACACGTTCTCCATCTACTCGGCCACCCTCCCCAATCCTTTCGTCATCAGGTACGCGGCGGCGTATGTGGGGACGTCGGCCTCCTCGGAAGAATAGGGCCCGAACGTCCTCCCCTTCAGGCTGAAGGCGGGGGAGCCCTGGACCAAGACGGTCACCTCCTCGTCCCCGAGCGCGACGGGGTCGAAGTCCGGCCTGAATGCGTCTAGGTCGTGGACTCGCATCTTGAGCAGCCCTGAGTTCCCGTGCAACGTCCCGGGCATGCGAAAAATCCTGTGTATATCCGTTGTGACCGACTCGTCAATCCTTGAGCTGAACGTGTTGACGACCTGCTCGAACTTCCGAGGCTGGTCTTTGCCCTCTAACGAGGCTATCCTGTCGAGCCATCCTCCTCTGTCCGGGGCCCCTGCGCGCGCCAAGTCGGACGCTTGCGGGCGCTCCAAACCCGTGCCCCTGATGTAGTTTGCCACCTGGGCGCGTGCAGCCGGGTCCATCTCCTCGAACCGCTCGTCCTCGACGTGGAGGTGGTATCCCCTGTTCCCGGAGAAGTACACGCTGATGCTTGAGCTCGAGACCCCGAAGTCGTTCGTGAGGAAGCGCACCAAGCGGGAGACGTGCTCCTTGGTGGCTCCCAGGCACTCGGGGCAGCTCCAGTGCAGCTGGGTCGTGCTCGTCCCCTCGCACTTCGGGCAGGATTCGGGCCTCTCTGCGGAGCGGATGACCTTCCCGCACGTCTTGCACGTCCAGTAGCTGTGCTTGGCCGCGCACGTGGTGGGGATGGCGCTCGCGTCGATGTCGAAGATTAGTTCTGCCCCCTTCCATCCCTTCTCGTCCATCGGCAGCGTCGGGTTTGAGTAGGTGGCGTTTGAGCAGAACACCGACGACGGGGCCTGCTTCACCAGGTCGGCAGCGAGCTCGCCCGACGACTTGTACGAGAGGTGCCTTATCATCCCCTTGCCGAAAGGGATGTATCCGAACTCCCGGTTCTGGATCATCGTAGGCACTTCCACCTCGTCGTGATGCCTGAAGTAGTGCTCCCGGAAGGCCTTGCGCAAGAACGCGGTGGTCTTTTCGTCCGCTTGGGACTGGGTACCTTCGGCCTTCGGGGTGCTCGCGGACAACGAGGCGATGGACCTCGTCGCTCATTATAAGATTAGTGAGGGGCTAGTTCTCTTGAATCCTTGGCGCGAGGAAGTAGTGGATTCTTGCACCCTGCTCGTTCAGCTTGAACTCCAAGCGAGCAGGCTTCTTGCTCGAGTACTCGATGACCACGATGTCCGAGGCGCTCCCGACCGCCTTTGAGATTCCCAACAGGTAGTCTATGTTGTAGCTCGCCTTCGCCTCCTGCTTCACCTGCAGGTCGAGCACGTCCGCGCCTCCCTTGTCGAGCTGGATGGTCGCGGCTCCCACGTCGCTCTTCCCTGAGAAGGAGACCCCCTCCTTCAACGACGATATCATGACTTGGTCTGCGACCACCGAGATGTCGCCGAGAACCTTCTCGAACACGCTCTTGCTCATCGAGAGCTTCACGTCGAGGTCCAGTTTTGGGAGGGGGGCCGTGCCGGGGGTGGTCTCTATGAGGTGGACCTTGAACTCCCGCTTGTAGCCGTTCATCAACCTGAGCGTCAGCGCATCGTCTTCGCTGGAGGTTATCTCCACGCTGTCCTTGGTGTCGCTCCTCGCAATCAGCTTGACGAAGTCCTCTACCCTGATGGTGAACTTGAGGGGCTTGTCGCACTCGAACTTCTCAAAGCTCGAGTTCGGCCAGTTGAGGTCCACGAGCGCGATGTGTGAAGGATCCATCGCCCTGAAGACGAGGCCCTCGCTCGAGACCTCGAATGTCGCCTCTTCGACGAGCGTCTTGATCGCTGCGGCAATGGCCTTCCACTCTTGGCTGCCGGCCGTCTTCGCAAAGAACATGCTTGGTGGTGCTCGCCTTCACTCGGGTTGCGCAACGACTGATAATAAAGATTGGTTATGGTTGGGAGGAAATCCCCGGGACGTGGGCGGTTAAGTTCTGTCCACGAATCCTAGAGGGGTCGTGCGAGTTGAGAGTCCAGTTGGAAGAGTATCTCCGCGGAGAGACGGCGCGCGTCTATTCCTTGGTCGCGTCCGTCCCGTTCACACCGGTAGATGTAGACCTCAACGTCCTAGCTCGGGGCGAGTGGGATTCGTCGATAGACAGGATGCGGGTCTGGTTCCTCCCGAGGAGTGAAACACCGGCCGACAAGACGTCTTGTTACGTCATGATAAGGAAGTTCGACCCGCAGCAGGTAATTCTGGTCTGTGCCCACATCGTGATGAACTTGGAAGGTGGCTCGGGAAGCGATGGTCAGCCCTTCTTCACGTTGGGGATCTTGAGCAACGACGACATCAGGGCCAAGGCGACCCTGGGGGTGTTCTTGGGAGTCCCTCCGATATTTCACAGGCGGTCGGAGATCAAGTTGATCGAGAGCAAGTGGAGGGACGACCCGTCGACTGTGATGCGCTACCTTGCGAACGTCCATTCGGTTCTGGCGTCGTCGGCTAATCCGGGAGGAAAAGTCTACAGCCTGAAGTTGGAGCCTCCTGGAGACTTCATGGCGAGTCTCAAGCCGTATCTTGATAACTGGTGGAGTCAGGCCGATAGCGAAGAGTCAGACCATAAGGCATAAATCATAAGACGAGTCGGCTTGGCTGAAAACCCAATGAAGATTCCCAAGGAAATCAACACCAATTGCCCACATTGCAAGAAGCACACCATCCATTCTGTCTCACTTTACAAGAAAGGGAAGGAGAGGGCGTCTTCTTGGGGAGCAAGGCGGCAGGCCACGAGAAAGCACGGCTACGGAGGCCAGAAGTTCCCGGAGCTCATCAGGACCGCGAAAACCACCAAGAAGGCCACCCTAAAATTGAAATGCAAGGAATGCAACAAAGAGGCGATGCGCAAGGGGATACGCCTGAGAAAGGCAGAGATAGTGCAGTAGCAACATGAAGAAAGAGCGAGAGTTCATACCGAAGCCCAGGAGCAGCTTCCTTCTGGTAAAGTGCCCTGATTGCGGCGAGGAGAGGCCGATGTTCTCCGCATCCACCAGGGACGTGACGTGCAGGGGGTGCGGGAGGAAGCTCGCGAGCAAGACCGGGGGAAAGGTAGAGGTTGACGCCCCGGTAATCAAGCGGCTAGACTAGATTAATAACCAGCCTTCTCGGCAAAGTCGAACGAGAGGAGAATATCGTTTTGGAGAGCAGCGCGCTTCCCGAGAGAGGAGACATAGTCCTCTGCACCGTTAGGGAGATCACCTCCCACGGCATCTACGTCGACCTGGACGAGTACAACGGGATGAACGGCTTCCTCCACATCTCTGAAATCTCCACCGGTTGGGTCAGGAACATAGACAGGGTGGCCAAGGTGGGACAGAAGCTGGTCCTCAAGGTCGTGAGGGCCGAAAAGTCGAGGAGGGAGGTCGACCTGTCGCTCAGGCAGGTCACGAACGAGGAGCGGCGGAACAAGCTGATTGAGTGGAAGCAAAAGGAGAAGGCCATGACGATACTCTCGATGGTGAAGAAGAAGCTCGCGATGGACGACAAGCAGTTCTCCGAACTCATCTCCAAGCTGCTCGGCGAGCACGGCACCCTCTACGACGCGCTAGAGGACGCGGCGAAGAAGGGCGAGAAGACCTTCGCGTCAATGGACCTCCCCGCAGACCTCGTGAACGAGATGGTCACGGCTGCCAGAGAGAAGATAGCTTCGCCGAAGTACGAGGTCGGGAGCATAGTAGAGATGAGCTCGAACGCTGCGGACGGGATACTCCAGATCAAGAAGGCGCTCGCAGCGGGTACGGGCGCTTCGACCGCGGCCGAAATCAAGATGACCTACGTGGGGGCGCCCCGGTACAGGGTCAGGGTCACGGCGGACGATTACAAGCAGGCCGACAAGGTCATGGCAGCGGTGCTCCTGAAGATGGAGGAGTCCATAGGCAAGCACGGAAGCTTCACCAGCAAGAAGGAGATGTCGCGCAAGTACGGCGGCGGGGCCTAGATGGAATGAAGAACCTTCTCTTCAGGTGCCCAAAGTGCTCGAAGTACACGATGGAGGGCAAGTGCTCGGCATGCGGGGAGGCGACGGCATTGGCCGCGCCCGCGAAGTACTCTCCTGACGACAAGTATGCCAGATACAGAAGCCCGCTCGCGTACGAGACTGCTGCGCCGCAGAACCCCTAGCGAAAGCCTAGTTTAGGCTGCTCAGTCTAAGAAACCTTGTAGATCAGGACTGTCGAGAAGCAGCTTACCCCGCTCGCGCACGAAAGCGGGTTGTCCAAGCTGGACGAGTGGAAGACCACTTGGAACGGGGCAGTCCCTCCAGTCAGTTGGAACGCGTACGGGGAAGTGAAGAGCTGGAGAGGCGGAGCGCCCGTGTTGGCGTCTAGCGAATAGGTCTGCGTTACTGTCGCTGAGGAGTTGGAGGTGTCGTAGTACCCCGCGAACGTGAAAGGCAGCATCAGCCCGAAGACGCTATTGGTCAGTCCTGTCGGTGTGAGGTTGAAGTCGTCAGGCTGCGGCTGGAGGAACTCGGTCTCGTTGAGCCCTGCGATGCGTATGAACCACTGCTTCTTGCTCTCGTCGCCACCACCCGGGGTGAATCCGGACGACCCCGCGGGGAGCTGCAGGACGTAGTAGCTCACGCCGTTGATCGAGACCTCGCTGCCGGTGAGGAACATCAGGACGTAGGTGGGTCGGCCGTGGCCCATGCTGAGCGCTGTCGCTGCCCCCGCCGTCTCGTTCTGGAAGAACATCTGCCCGATCTCCGCTATCCTAGTCTCGTTGAGCGTGGCGTTGTCGGCGACAACGGTCCTGTTGCCCATTACGTTGATCCAGTACCCATAGTCCCACCAGGCGATAATCACCGCGTTCGTGGGGGTGTTATCGTGAATCCAGTTGAGGGCTTGGAACCAGTCGGTGATCTGGGCGTGCGAGAAGACTGTCCCGCCGTTCGCTATCGTCACTCCGTAGTCCGCCGGGCTCTGGTCGCAGAGAAGGCTAGAGCCGGTGCACTGGACGGGGTTGGGAATCCAGAATATGCTCGCTGGGAATGCCAGCAGCGCAATCAGCGCTATCGAGTACACCGCGCGCATCTCGCTCTGCTGGGAGTAGGTCGGCTTCCTCTTGATGAGCGTCGGCGCGTTCGGCTTTAGTATCGCGAACAGCACCTCCGCGAAGCCTATCCCGCCGAGGATGGCGAGGGCGATCGAGGAGTAGACCAGCAGGCGCGAGAACGCCGCCGAGATGTAGAGGCTCGAGAGCCCTATGACCAGGGCGAACCCGATCGCGGGGCTCTTACGCCTGAACGCGACATATGCTCCGAAGATGCCCAAGAAGAGCAGCACCAGGTATGACGAGAAGTAGTCTCCTCCCGTGGGGATGAAGTGCTCGGCGACCGACTCGACTAGCGGGTCGCCGCTTCTCACCCAGGGAAGGATTGCGGAGAGGTATCTTCGGCTTACCGTCGAGAGGAGCCCGAAGCTCAAGACGGCAAGGCCGATGAGTCCGAAGCCCAGCAGTACCTTGACCATTGTCCACCTGTATTCAGCAGGCTTTACCCACGTCCTCATCCACTGCGCCACTACTAGGAACACGGTTCCGCCGAGCAGGGCGAAGCCCGCGGGGTTCGTGACGATTGCAGTCCCTGGTCTGGGGAAGATGGCGCTGCCGAAGATGTCACCCGCCGCGAACAGGAGGGCGACGACCGACAGGTTGGGGACGTCGAAGTTGAGGAACGGCATTATCACGAAGAACAAGCCGAACGCGATCGTGAAGTACAATCCGCCTCCCCATGCCGTGTTCGCGTAGCCTGCCAAGAGACCTGCGAAGACGCCGCGGAAGACCTTCTGCTTCGTGCTCAGCGGGCTGTCGAGTAGGGTAAGGAAGAGGTAGGCCGCGCACGCGAAGAGGAATATCGCCAGGGGCTCTGACTTGAACCAGCCGAGGTTGCCTCTCTCGATGAGGGGTGGAGAGACCGCCACCATGAGGGCGGCGAAGAGGCCCCCGACCTCGCCAGCGATGCGCTTGACGAGGAGGTAGAAGACGAGGCAGGTCAGAGCGCCGACGAACACTGGGAAGAGGATGAGGTAGTTGTAGAGGTTCAGTTGGAGCCCGAACACGTTCCTGAAGAAGATGAACGAGAGAGCGCCCGCGAACTGGAGCCCGTCCTGTGAGGTCGCTGCCACGGCCCTCCCCTCGGGGAACCAGGTCGTGTAGTCAATCCAAGAGAAGTAGTGCATGAGCCCCGGGATGCCGCCCGTGCCCGCGTTCCAGCTCTGGTCGAAGGACGTGACTATGAAGTTCGCCGCCTTGTAGTCGTAGTAGGGGTCGAACTCGTTAAGGTAGAAGCCGTACTTGGCTGGGAAGATTCGCATCAGGATTGCGATGACAAAGACGCTGACCAATACCAGCCCAGTAATCATGCTACGTCTGGTGACGGTGGGGCGCCGAATAGCGCCGCGTAGCAAGTTACTTAGAATGCCGCTCAAACTTGTTCGACAGCGCCCTCAGACCATTTAAGAGTTTTTCGAATTGGGCTTGGCGAACTTTGCGAGCAGGGTTCACCCAATCCGGAGAAAGGCGCTTCCCCGAATCATGGGCCTAGGTCCCGTGCTCGGCGTCTAACGACTTTAGGAACTCTTCGTACTGCTTCGGCGATAGGAGGGTCTTCTTCTCTGCTTCCAGGTTGGAGGGCTTCAGCTCGATAATCCAGCCTGCATCGTAGGGCGACTTGTTGATCAGCTCGGGGTGGCTGGAGAGTTCCTGGTTCGTGCTCAGTACGGTGCCCGAGAGCGGCGAGTAGAGCTCGGAGACGGCCTTGATTGACTCGACGGTTCCGAACGAGCCGAGCTGCTTTACCGCCTGACCGGCCGAAGGGAGCGTCAGGTAGACTATGTCGTTCAGCGTCTTCGAAGCGTAGTCGGTTATCCCTATCTTCGCCGTGCCGCCCGTCACCCTGGCCCACTCGTGCTCCTTCGTGTAAAGAAGTCCGTCGGGGACCTGGTAAGACGAGGGATTGCTCAAACACTCGGGGTCTTGCGAGCAATCTATTTACTATTACTGGTGCGGTTTTCGTTTCCATCCGAACAGCGAGTCGTCGTATAGGGGGAACTTCGTGATCTTCCCTGTGCTGGGGGCGTCCCTCACGACCACCTTGACCGTGTCGCCCGGCATGGGGGAGGGGGTCCTGACGTACCCCATCGCGATCCCCCGCTTCAGTACGGGAGAGAAGCTGCCGCTCGTGACCACCCCTATCTCCGATCCCGCTTGGTCTGTGATCTTGAAGTCACGGCGAGGGATCCTCTCGTCCATGACGATTCCCCGCCTGACCTTGGAGGGGCCTTGCTGCATCAGAGCCGCCAGCTTGGGCCATCCCACGTATGATTGCTTGTCCTTCGAGACCACCCAACCAAGGTCCGCCTCCAATGGATTCGTGGCCTCGTCCATGTCCGAGCCATAGAGCGGCAGGCCGGCTTCAAGCCTCAGAGAGTCTCTGGCCCCGAGGGCGCAGGGAGTCGCCGCCTTTGCCAGGGCCTCCCAGATGGCCATCGCGCCTGACGACGCGTCGTAGACGATTATCTCGAATCCGTCCTCGCCCGTGTATCCGGTGCGGGTGATTACTGTTCGGATTCCCATCACGGTCGAAAGAGCGTGTGTGAACCTCTTCATCTCCGCCAGAGGGAGGGGAGTCAGCGGCTGCAGGGCATCGACAGCGGAGGGGCCTTGCACCGCGATCATGGTGGTGCCGTCCGTGATGTCGTCCATCCTAAAGGTGAGCCCTTCCCCGCTCGTCTGCATGTGCTCCAAGTCCTTGGCTTTGCATGCCGCGTTCACCACCACCAGGTAGCTGTCCTCGGCCATCTTGAGGACTATGAGGTCGTCGACTATCCCAGCGTCCTTGTTGAGCAATAGGGTGTAGACGGATTTCCCGTTGGGCTGCTTGCCGATGGCCGTGGGAAAGAGGCCCTCAATGAATTTCCCGGCGTCAGGGCCTGTCACGTCTACCCTGCCCATGTGCGAGACGTCGAATATCCCTGCGCGGTTCCTCACGGCCATGTGCTCTTCCACTGTGCTCGAATACCAGATTGGCATCTCGTAACCAGCGAACTCCACCATCTTGCCGTGTGTGCGGTGGAACTCATAGAGGGGCGTGTGCTTCATAGCTTTGGACGTAGCCATGCGCGCTTCGTATAATAGGAGGCCCCCTCGTCCTTGTTTAAGAGGAGTTTGATTGAGCGCCGCGATCACCTTCGTGCCGATAAGGACCCCTAGGAAGAGCGCCCCCTTCAGCCTCGGAGACCTTGTGGACAGGCTCGTCGGCCCGCAGCTGCGCGATGGCGACATCTTGGTGGTTTCGAGCAAGTTCATCGCGGTGTCCGAGGGCCGCGTGGTCGACCTCGGGACCGTCGTCCCTTCCGAACAAGCGCTTTCGGCCTCGAAGCGGCTGAGCATCTCTCCCGAGTTGTGCGAGCTGGTCATCAGGGAATCCGACGACGTGGTGGGCGGGGTGAGCGGTTTCATGCTCACCTTGAAGGAGGGGCTCTTGACCCCGAACGCGGGGATCGACAAGTCAAACATCGAGCACGGCAAGGTCGTCCTTTACCCTCGCAACCCCATAGAGTCGGCGACGGCGCTCGTCGAAGAGATGAGGTTCCGTCGGGGAGTCGAGATAGGCGTCGTGGTGTCAGACAGCAGGCTCATGCCCACGCGTAAGGGAACCGTGGGAGTAGCTCTGGCGGCGGCGGGGATGGAGGCGATTGTGGACCTTCGGGGGAAGCCCGACCTCTTCGGAAACGTGTTGAAGGTCACGAGTCAGGCTGTGGCAGACGACCTTTGCTCAGGCGCTCAGATCGTCATGGGGGAGGCGAACGAGTCTGTCCCCATCGTTCTGGTGCGCGGGTTGACCACGAGCGCGGGGAGAAGGTACAGCATGTCGAGCTTCGCGGTAGACCCCGAGCAGTGCGTCTACATGCGCAGCCTTGGATACCGCTCTAGGTGAATCTTCCTTCGAGTTTCATTACTTCGACTTTGAAGCTTTCAGGGGTCAGCTTGGCTCCGCACTTCTTGCACTTGTACCCGGAGGGCTTCAAGATGTCGTTGGGGGACCTCAAATCGAATCCGGAGTAGATTGCGTAACCGCACTTGGAACAGACAAGCTCGTAGGTCACGGACGTCAGGTTCGCGGTTGGTCTTAAAAGGATTGCATTGAGCCCCTACCCTTCCTCCAAGAGAGGCGGCGCCGGCATCGGCGGATACACCCTCGTCATATGCGAGAAGCCAGACGCTGCGAGGAGGGTCGCCAAGGCCCTCTCCTCAGGGAATCCAGAGGTCTTCAGGGAGGCTGGCGTTCCCGTCTTCCGGCTTGAAGGCGCGGACGGCAAGAAGTACGTCGTCTGCGCGGCCATGGGACACCTCTACGGGATATCGGACACGGTGAAGGACAGAAGGGTCTATCCGGCGCTAGACCTCGAGTGGTACCCGCTCGGAGCCATAAGCGACAAGGCGGCGAAGCTCGTCGCGAACCGCATCCGAGCGATTCGGAGCCTCTCCGACCACGCTAGCGCGTTCGTCAATGCATGCGACTTTGACGTCGAAGGAGAGACAATCGGCTTCAACGTCCTGAGGTACGCGTGCGGGGGGAAGGAGGCCTCGGCGTCAAGGGCTAGGTTCTCCTCGCTCACCAAGGAAGAGGTTGTCAACGCGTTCACGGAGGGTCGGCTAGGTCAGATGGACGGCCAAGCGAAGGCGGGCAGGCTGAGGCACGCCATTGACTTCGTCTGGGGCGTGAACCTCTCGAGGGCCCTCTCAGAGTCGCTGAGGACGGGCTTCAGCTTCAGGACCGTCAGCATCGGCCGAGTGCAGGGGCCTACTCTGAACTTCGTCGTCGAGAGGGAGGCTGACATCAGGACGTTTGTCCCTGCTCCGTATTGGACAGTGAGAGGGCTCTTCAGGAAGGACGGAGTCCAATTCGAAGCCAAATGCGCTTCCCCTGTGACGACCGAGCGCGCAGCCGAGGAGGTCAGGGGCGCGTGCGAAGGGCGAGAGGGCGCGGTGTCCTCGGTCGCCCGGAGGACATTCAACCAGCGTCCTCCACCTCCTCTCAACCTGTCCGACCTCCAGAAGGAGGCCTTCAGGCTCTTCGGTTACGCCCCGAGCAAGACGTTGCAGGTCGCTGAGAGGCTGTACCTTGGAGCGATGATCTCCTACCCACGGACAGGGAGCCAGAAGCTGCCCAAGCTCGACTACAGCAAGCTCCTCTCAAAGATTGCTACGATTCCAGGATACTCGGGCATAGCGGGCGAGCTCGTCTCGCGAGGCGCCCTCCATCCCACGGAGGGGCAGAACAGCGACCCGGCCCACCCCTCAATCTATCCGACGGGCGAATCGGCGAGGAGGCCTCTGGCTCCCGAGGAGAGGAAGATATTCGACCTCGTCGTGCGGCGATTCCTCTCGTGCTTCGGCGAGGATGCCGTCCGCGAGACGCGTTCCGTGGAGGTCTCAGTAGGCGAACACAAGTTCGCCATGGAGGAGACGAGGATGGTGGTCCCAGGCTGGACCAAGTTCGAGGTCGGAGGAGGTCCGGCGGACGGCGCCTCTGGGGCGGCCGCCTCCCTCCGAGAGGGCGACCATCTCACCTTGGACAAGGTCACTGTCGAGGAGCACATGAGAAGCCGTCCGGCGCGCTTTAACCAAGCGACCCTTCTCGAGGAGATGGAAAGGGAGGGGGTGGGCACGAAGGCGACTCGCGCCGACATAATCTCGACCCTCTTCGCCAGAGGATACGTCTCCGGTGAGACCTTGACCCCCACCGAGCTGGCGTTCGCTCTAATCGATGCGATGCTCGACCACTGCCCCCAGATTGTTTCCACCGCCTTGACTCGCGACGTCGAGAACCAGCTTGAAAGGATCGAGGCCTCGGGCGAAACAGGCGCAGACTACTTCGAGCGCATGCTGTCGACGCTCATGACGCAACTCAGCGAAGTGAGACTGCACGAGGGCGAGATTGCGGGCAGCATGCGAGGCGCGGTCTCGGAGAAGGCCCGCGCTCAGACGGTCTTGGGGAAGTGCCCTGTGTGCAAGGAGGGGAAGCTTCTGGTGATCCGCTCCCGGAAGTCGGGAAAGAGGTTCGTCGGTTGCACGAACTACTCCAAGGGGTGCAGGGCGTCCGCGCCCCTTCCCCAAAGGGGGACTATCAAGGCGACCTCCAAACCGTGTTCCAGCTGCGGGTGGCCCGTGGTATACGCGTGGCTGGGCAGGCGCCCCTGGAGGTTGTGCGTCAACGAACGCTGCCCACGGAAGGTGAACGTCTACTCGATGCAAAATTTGCAAAGGAATGGTAAGAGCGGCCGGACAGGAACCAAGGAGACTTGAGGGGAAGCATTGAAAAGAGTTAAGGGCAATGAAAATGCTGGCCGGCGGGTAAGGAAGTGCTCGTGATGGAGGAACTAAGGGGTCTTCGGCTTTGATCAGACAGTGGCTAGAGTCTCGAATGTCCGGAGTCCGTGACAGGCTAGGAAAGGGCGCCGAGCGGACCGGTCTGTCTGCTTCCGTCAGGGACAACTGGATCGAGGTGGTCTACATTGCAGGCATCATCGTAATGTCTGCGGGCATAGTCAGTGCGCTGGCCAGCCCGGTGGACCAGAGCTACATCATCTACCCAGGCAGGGATGGGCAAACGATTGCCGAGACCGTCATCAATTCGATGGCGCTGTTGCTGGGGTTCGGTGGGCTCTACTTGTCGTATCTCAGCGGAAGGCAGACGGTGAAGCCCAGGTTGGTCGGGTTCTTCCTGACGCTCGGGGTACTTATGATTGCGGGCGCCATCTACATCGAGATGTACGTCTACTTCGCAAAGTAAGCAGTCGCACTCATAGACCGAATTCCCCGTCCGGCCAATGGTCCTTGAAGCTTGCTTTGAGCTTGACCGAACCAGCCTGAAGCTCGGTTTCGATGAGCAGGTCGCCGAGGGCCGTCAACGAACGCTGGCTCTTCTCGGAGCGCTTCTGGGCCAGCTCCGTCCTGTAGGCTGTTGCGATCACCCAAGACCCATTCACCTTGGCGTTGTGCGATAGGAGCCTCATGAGAATCGTGAGCTGGTGCGACCTTAGGCCGTCGGTCGCGAGGGAATAAAGGGAGTTCAGGTCGTCGATGATGATCAGCTCCCTCTTGGAAGAGAGCAAGGGGAGCAGGGAGCTCACCTCGAAGCCCTCCTCTGGAAGGAGAAGCATCTCGCCTTTCGAAACGGACTGTGCGTCGTCGGCGAAGCTGCCAATGTTGGTGCAGTAGAAAGCGTCGGAGTCTAGTATGGTCGTGTCCATCGACTGCAGGCGGGCGCACGTCATCAGGAAGCTGCTCAGCAGCGTCTTCGTTTGCATGTCGTGAAGCAGCAGAATAGCGATTGTGCCTCTCAGGGGGGCTAGGAACCTGCTCGTCTGTTCCTTCGTGGGAATGCTCATAAGCTCGGTTTGCCTTTTCCGACTCACGAACATCTCATGAGGATTATTAAGGTCGCCACGGACGATGGGAACGCGTACTACCACATCGTCTCTAGGTTGAAGAGGACCCATCTTCGGTTTACCAGCCTCTCGCCCGGGGAAGCCGTGAATCCCACCAGAGACCTGGTGCTCACCTCCAAGAGGGAGGCGGCGTCGTTCGGGGGCGGCGCGGTCGCAATCGAGGACCTAAGCGAGGACTCCATGATAATGGAGGGTCAGCTGCTCTCCAAGCTCCTCGAGGAGTCGAGAAGAAACGTGCTGGTCGGAATAGACCCGGGCACGAGGATAGGCTTGGCGGTGTTCTACGGCGGAAGGGAACTCGGCGCGCTGACCGAGAACTCAGTGGAAAAATCGGTCGACCTAGTGGTCGCGCTGGCGAAGGAGGTGCCTTGCTCGTCGTTCTCGGTCAAGGTTGGGGACGGCGAGCCCAAGTCCAGCCAACATCTTGCGCGCTCGTTGCGCGAGAGGCTGCCTTCTTCCGCGTCCATCGAGGTGGTCGACGAGTCGGGGACGTCCGCGGGCAAACGAGGGGCGATTGGTGCCACGAGAGACCAGCGGGCCGCGGCAAGGATTGCGTTGCGCAAGGGTGCCCAGTTCAATGGTTCCTAGCGTGCGTGAAGAAGTCCTGGGTCATTGCGCGAATCGATTCCGCCTCGAACTTCCCCTTGACTAGGTCGTCTGTCAGCCATGAAGGCATCAAGTCAATCACCTTTTGATCCGCGAAGCGAGAATCCATGAAGAAGACCATGCCCACCTTCCCGGGGTCTCTCACGTGCCTTCCGGCGCACTGGATTGCCTTTCTCAGCGCAGGGAGGAGGGCGAGGAGCATGTACGCCTGATGCTTGTCGAACCGTTCGCTCTCCATCTGCCTGTACTCGGCGTAGGTCGTCGGTGTAGGCGGAGGCATTGGCAGGCCCACGACTATCGAGACCTCCATCTCGTCGCCGGGGAAGTCCTCGCCTTCAGAGAACCGCCCGCCTTGGACGGCAAGAAGGAGGCTTCCGCTGTTCGACTTGAAGGCGTCCATCATCTCCTCGGACTCTGCGTTCGTAAGGCCGTGCCTCTCCACGAGGACGTTCGTTCGCTTAGCTGGGAGAGAGGCAGCCTGGTCAATCTCCGACAGTAGCGGGTGTCTTATCGCCTCCAAAAGGGAGTAGGACGGGAGAAAGACGCCAATGCCTCCGCGGGTGCCGCCGCAAATCGCCGCGATGTTGCGCGCAATCTTGGAGTACATCGCAGGGGTCCTCATCTTGAATCTCGTGGTGACGGCGCTGTCGATTACCGTCCTGATTCTGAACTTGTTCCTCGTGACTGCACTGTGGACTGACGCGGATGACCCGTCAAGTCCGATGGATTGCAGGAAGAGAGCCGACGGGTTGATGGTTGCGGAGAGCAGGACCAGGCTTCTCAGACCGTCGGTGGCTTCAAGGAACCTTCTCGAAGGGCGGGTGTCCGTCAGGAAGAGCGCGGAGTCGGACTTCACCAGTGCTATCTGCTCGGAGCTGATGGAGGAGAGCAACGCGCTCAGGAATTCGCCTAGCTTGATTATCGATGAGGGGAGGTTCCTGTTGGTCGCGACGGAGTACCATGCGACGCCCGCGTTTGTCGAAAGCTCGAAGACAAGATCCGACAGCCAGTCCTTGGCGTGGCTCCCGGTCAACGCGCTGACGAAGGACCCCTTCCCCAAGAGCCAGTGTGGGTTCCTAGAGCAAAACTCTGTGGCCCTTTCGCCAATCTCTGCGATGGCCGCGCAGATGCGCGGCAGGTAGAGGCTTCGGGCGTCGGCGATGCATTGCCTGATGTCCGAGAAGGAGAGCGCCTTGGTTGAGTTGCCGGAGATGAAGTCCCTTATGTTGTGAGCCTCGTCGATTACTGCCACGACTCTTCGAAGCGGCTTGTCGCCACCGATGAGCATCCACCTCGAGGCTGGGTCGAGGAGGTAGTGGTACGTGGTCACGACGACCTTCGAGCGGGCCAAGGAGAGCCGTGCGACCTCGTACGGGCACACGTGCAGGTCTGCTCCCTTCTTCAGAAGCTCTGAGATGGACCCGGCCCGCTGATCTGTTCGTCCACGAGCTTCTCGATCTTCTCCTGATTGAAGCCGACGTTCAAGAAGTAGCTGCAGAGGTTGTTGGAGGTCTGGAAGCTGCAGTACCACTTGAAGGTCTCAGGCGAGACCGCGCGGCCTCCTTGCCTGAGGAGGCAGTAGTCGTACTTCGAGAAGAGGCTCGTCGCGCGGACGGGAGTCCGCTCGGAGAACCGGCTTAGCTCCTCCAGCACCCGGAAGACCTGCCTCTTCGTGCGGCACAGGTAGATTATTTCGAGGTCGTCCTCCGTCGCCGCCGAGATGCTTCCGGCAAGGACCGCCGCGGTCTTCCCGAACCCGCTCATGGCCTCCGCGACGAGCTTCTGGCCGTTCTTGCATGCGAAGTATACCGACTGCGCCAGTTCCTTCTGTCCCTGGCGGAATGATGGGTAGGGGAAGATGTCCTCGAGGAGCACGGAGTGTAAGGGCGGGACTGTATTTCAGGACAGATGGTGTCAGACAGAAATCCGGGACATGAAGTCCTCCTTGCCGAAGATTTTCTCCACCGCGCCTATGACCTCGCTCCTGTGCTCGGAGAACGTGTAGATCCTCAGTATGTCCATGAACCCCGTTATCGACCCGACCAGAGGGAGCTCACTTATCGGCACGGTCTCCGTCCTCCTTCTGCCCCCGTAGGCGTCATTCGAGAAGAGGGTGATTGAGTTGAGCGCCTGCCTCTCGTACGTGTACGGCACGGAGGGGGTGTTGGGCACGTCGATGTAGATGTCCGAGGGCTCCAAGCCCGCCCCTTGCGCGATATCCGAGGCCAGTTCGTCCCTGAACCTCTTCTTGCTGAATATGCGTTGGATGGTCCTGTCCTTCCTCTGCATCACCTTCTCGAAGACGCACTTCACGAGCTTCCTCTGCATGTAGTTCGCGGCGAGTTGCTTCGCTATCTTCAGGTCAGGAGTGCGTGGGGAGAGGTCCGCGAGCTGTTGCAGGACGACCTCGTCGGTGAGTCTGAGAATCCTGTCTATCTTCGAAAGCTCGGTCAGGTGGAGCTCGCTGTCGGCCAGCGTCATGGAGTGGGCGAGCATCAGTTCGGCCGCCCTGACCGTCCTGTGGAAGTATACCGCCTTGAACATCTCGTACCTCGCGATGAGGAGGGCCTCGAACGCGTATAGTGCGGCCCTCTCCAAGAGCAGGTGGTCGTCTGCGCTTACGTCCATGGAGTCGATGACCCGCTGTATGTCGACCTTCCCGTACTCGACCCCCGTGAAGTAGGTGTCTCTGAGCAAGTAGTCCATCATGTCCGCGCTCAATCCCCCCGCTATAATCTGGTTCATGAACGGCCTAGTCCTCGACTTCCCCACGCAGAGCTTCGAGATCTTCGAGGGCTGGTAGCCGTTCCTTCTCAAGATGTCTGCTATGTTCGACTCCGAGACTATCCTCTGGGACAGGTCTTCGTGGGTGAGGTCGGTCTTCTCCGCCAGGACCTCTTCGAAGAGGTGGGAGAACGGCCCGTGCCCCACGTCGTGGAGGAGGGCGGCGATCCTCATCTCTTGGATGTCATCGTCGCGAAGCCCGGCCTTGTCCGCTAGGGACTGCGCGATGAGACCCGCCACGTGCATCGTCCCGATCACGTGCTCGAACCTGCTGTGTACCCCGCCGGGGTAGACCAGGTAGGCCCCCGCGAGCTGATGGATCCTTCGGAGGCGCTGGACGAAAATCGAGTCGATGAGCTCGCGCTCCTCCTTCGTGATTTTGATGTAGCCGTGGATTGGGTCTCTAATCTCAGCGACGTACTTCAGCGTCATAGTTTCGTCCTCCGGTCCCTTTCGAGGGCCACTCTCACAGTCTTGAGCACCGCCGCTTGGACGTCCCCGACAGGCCCGTCGGCGTCAATGAGTTTCCAGCCGTGCCTGCGCGCGAGCTCCCTGTAAGCCTTTTGGGCCTTGCCCTGCAGCGCTGAGCTCTTCTCGTAGGCGTCCTTGCTGATGCCGGGCCTCCTTGAGACGAGGGCTCGTGGAGGCGCGTCGAGCACTAGGACTAGGTCTGCGCTTGGCATGCCCTTCTCCAAGCTGGCCAGCCAGTTGGGGTCGAGCCCGTTGGCCATTCCGTAGGCCAGGTTGGAGCCGGTGTACCTGTTTACGATAATGACTTCCCCTGCTTTGAGGGAAGACTCGAGCTCGCCGAGCTTCTCCCACCTGTTCGCTGCGAAGAGGAGGTGCTGCAGCTCCGTCGGGTAATGGGCTCGTCCGGAAAGGAACGACTTGATTTCCTTGCCTATCGGGGTTTCGTAGTCGGGGAACGACATGTGTGTTGTCTTCACCCCTTTTCTCCTCAGCCACTTGACGAGCAGGAGTGTGTGCGTGTTCTTCCCGACCGCGTCTATTCCTTCGATTGCGACCAAGTACCCGCCGGGGATTCTCAAGCGCCCCTCACTATGGTTCAATCTCGATGTCCCTCAAAAGAAGAGCGCAAGGAAGCATATGGCCGCGGCGGAGACGAGCGCGCCGGCGGCGTAGGCCTTCGCGAAGCTCAGCGTCTCCTTCGTCAGGGTGGCGAAGTCGTTTAGCGACTTGTCTCCAATCAAGGGCAGCGTCAGCTGCGAGTTGATGACGGTCACCTTTCCGCGTGCGAGCCTGCCTTCGGCAAGCTTTTCCAACTTCTTGATTGTCGCGACCAGCTTGGCTCGGTCCGTGTCCTCCCCGAGGGCGCGGTAACCCCTGCTGGTCAGGTACCTTGCGGCCGAGTTGTGGGTGTCCGAGGTGCACAGCTCAATCAGTTCCACGTTGTCTTTCTTGAGCTCGTCGATGACCGCTTGCCTGAGGCCGATGACTGCGTTGTTCGAGTCAGACGTTATCAGCGCATATGTCGACGCGTGCTTCCTGAAGACCAGGGCCGTGATTCCGCCGTCGCTTATGTCGGACCCATGCTCGAACTGGAGCTCCGAAGAGTGCGCGGAGCCGACGTCGAACTCCTCCTCGGGGCTCGACCCGATGTCCGAGAAGACCCTCCTCCAGTCGAGTTCGGGTTGTTCGGTGTTCTCTCCTCCGATCGAGTTGTGTGCGTCCACGAGCATCAGCTCGACTCCCGAGTCGGTCGCTGACGAGACCGCCCTGCCCACAATCGAGGGCTCAAGGTCGTCGGTGTTGTACGGCGCGTTCGACAGGAACGCGACAACTTGGTTTCCGAATCCGAGAGTCGTCAATGCGGTGGAGCCCAGCTTCAGCTTGTTGGGGCCACGCATCCTCTGCAGCTGTTGCTTCGTGTCGGGCATCGTGATGGCGCTTGCGATTGCGGCCGCGTACTGCTTCGTGAGCGCGTTCGTGGGAAGGTTCCTCTCGTGCCCCCCGACGCCGTGCAAGACCATGGGGGTTACGCCGCTCTTGCGGACCTCCTGGTATATCAGTTCCGAGAGGTTGTAGCTCCCCACAGGGAAGAACGGGCCAGGATGGACGCCGGGCAACACGAGGGCGACTCGGTCCGCGGCGCTGGTGGTCAGGACGATTCTTGTTGCGACCGGCTCGTCGTGGGAGTAGAGTTTGAAGTAGGTCTCGAGCTCTGCGGGCCTTTGTGAGACCCATGACTTTAGGAACGATTGGAAGGTCTGCAGCGAGTTGATGCCCACGCCTTGCGTCTTGAACGTCTTGAACTTCAGGAGGAACGCCGTTGTGATTCCCAGCACGACCAAACCCGACGCGGCAGAGTAGGCCAGTGCGGGGTTGGCCTTGACTATGAACGGCGAGGCGAGGAGCAGGGTCGTCGCCGGCTGGACCACCGCTATCACCATGCTCTTGGCGGTGCTGGATACGAAGGCCCCGTTCACCACCAGGAGCTCGAAGCTCCACGCGAAGAAGGCGCCGAGGACGAACTCGTTGAGGCCAGGTCGGGTCGTGTGGAGCACCCAAGAGAAGAGGGAGCCTACCGCGAGCAGGATGGTCCAGAGGAGGTTCGAGGCGAGCGTGAGCCCGAACGTCCGTCTGAGGGAGACTATCGAGTCTGGATCCGATGCCCTGACCGCGTAGGTGATCAAGCCTGAGCTTCCGAATGTGGCGATGAAGACAGCCAGCGCGGCGACGATTGGCAATCCGTCGAGCGCCACAAGAGGCGCGAGCAGGACGACGTTGGAAAATGCGACGAGGACGGAGAGGATGGAGAAGGACGGCAGGACGAACAGATGCCGGTAACGGCGAGCTAGCTGTTCAGTTGCGGAACCATACAGAGGAATCTACCCGAATAATAGAGCGAGGAATGCAGCGCCGGCGGTAGATGTGCTTGACGGAGGTGCCGGGAATATCAGGTTCATGGCGATTGAGCCTACGACGAGCCCCATCGAAGCAGCGAGGACGATTTCCGGCTTGATCTTGACGCCTTCGGTCTCGTCTTCGAAGAACCTGAGCAACCCTGCGCTTGATGCCGGTAGTTGCTTGTTCTTGCTGCTCATGTCTTTTCTCTCCTTTTGCCACTCTGGCGCCCTTATAAAATATGTTGTGCAACTGCCGTGAGTCGAAGAATCGCACAAAAACAATAATTACTGACGAGGGTTGTTTGGCCGTTGTGAAGAATCAACAAGGCAAGCTCATTTCGCTGGTGAAACAGCACGAGAAGTGGTTCTCTGAGAGCCTCCCGCTGGTCGCGAGCGAGAACGTCGCCTCTCGCACAGTCAGGCAGGTCCTCTCCTCTGACCTGGGGCACAGGTACGCGGAGGGCTGGCCGGGGGAGAGGGTGTACGCTGGTTGCAAGTTCATAGACCAGATTGAGCTCGAAGCCATCAGCCTTGCCAAGACCTTGTTCAGGGCGGAGTTTGCGGATGTCCGCCCCGTGTCGGGCGCTTGCGCTAACCTCGCGGTATACTCCTCGTTATCTGATCCCGGGGACACGATGATGGCGCTCTCGATACCGAACGGTGGTCACATCTCTGCCGGCAAGAAGGAGTTCTCAGGGACTGCGGGTCTGGTCCACGGCCTCGACATAGAGTACTTTGTGTTCGACAAAGAGAACATGAACATCGATGTCGACCAGACCAAGAAGAAACTAAGGGCGCTCCACTCCGCGGGGAAGAAGGTCAAGATAGTCATGTTCGGCGGGAGCCTCTTCCTCTTCCCGCACCCGGTGAAGGACCTCGTTGACGCCGTGCTTGAAATCGGGGCTACCC
Source organism: uncultured Nitrososphaerota archaeon (assembly GCA_963838925.1). Lineage (GTDB taxonomy): Archaea > Thermoproteota > Nitrososphaeria > Nitrososphaerales > Gagatemarchaeaceae > Gagatemarchaeum. The sequence continues at coordinate 254,046 of CAWISW010000003.1, read as the reverse complement.
CTTGCTATGACGCCGCGCACGTCGCCGGCCTAATCGCGGGAGGAAGGTTCCAGGACCCGCTCGGGGAGGGCGCCCACGTGATGAGCTTCAGCACCCACAAGACCCTCTTCGGTCCGCAGGGCGGGGCGGTCGTGTCCAAGGCGCAGTACGGCGAGAGCCTGAAGAAGTCCGTCTTCCCGGGGACGTCGAGCAACCACCATCTTCACAACGTGGCGGCCAAGGCCCTCACCTTCGTAGAGTTCTTGAAGTTCGGCAGCAGCTACGCCAAGGCGGTCACGGCGAACGCGCGGACGCTTGCCCAGGCTCTCGCCGAGGAGGGGGAGAGCGTGCTCGGAGAGAACCACGGCTACACCGAGTCTCACCAGGTCGCGCTGGACGTCACCAAGTACGGCGACGGGGGGAAGGTCGAAAAGAAGCTGGAAGACATGAACATCATCGCCAACCGCCAACTGCTGCCGGGCGACCTTCAGGCGGGTAGGCATTATACGAACCCAGGAGGGATAAGGCTGGGGGTATCGGAACTCACCAGGCTCGGGATGGGGAAGAGCGAGATGAAGGAGGTCGCGGAGGTGTTGCACTTGGCGCTTACCACCGACAAGGCACATATGGTCAAGAGACGTGTGCGGGGCCTCCGGAAGATGCACCAGCGAGTGAAGTACTCGTTCGACAACTCGCCGGCGTACTTCTACCGCTAGGAGCGTCAGTCGACCACTAGGCTCGGCTCCGGGCCTTGGGCGAAGTCGGTCAGCTCCGACTGCGTGCTCTTCTCCCTAGTCGGGAAGAGCTGGTCCATCTCCCTGACCAAGAGGTCCAGCCTCTCCTTGATGTATTCGTCAACGTCGTAGTCGTGCGCGAGCCTGCGGGCGATGGCCAGGTACTTCTCGACCGAGCCGCGCGTCAGCGTCTCCCTTAGCTCCCCTCCGCAGATTTCGCACTTGGCAGAGACCGTCGGCCTGCGCAGGGTCCGACCGCATGCCCTGCACTTGAAGGATTGGGTGGAGTACTTCTTCATGTTCCCCATTATGTCCCTGATTAGGTGGGTCTTGATTATCGACTCCACGACCTGCTTGGCCGAGACCGCCTCTATCTTCTCGGCCACCTCAATCTGCTTAGATATCTTGTCCGACAGCGTGGTCAGGGTGGAGTAGGCGCTCCGCGGGCTCTTTATCGTGATTGAACTGGTGCTGTGGGTGAACCCATAGTTGTAGAACTGGTCCTGAAGGTTCACCCTGTTGCGGATGGTCTCGATCAGCCCTGAAACCTTTGACGCGTTGGGCGAGGACTCGGTGGCCTCGTAGAAGGCAGCCGGATACTTCCAAGCGACGTCGAAGTTGTGGGCCTGGTCGTCGACCTCTGCGGGCAGGATTATTGGCTGAATCAGCAGCGGCGTGTCCATCAGACCGCCAATCTGGGTGGGTATGTACTCTACCGAGAAGTTGAGGAATATGTCCATCAGCAGGAGGACCGAGTCTCCGTCGCCGTCGCAATCCCTGCGTTTGGCAGAGTGCCAGCAGGGGTTGGCGAAACATACTTGGGCGTTGGAGAACCCGATGATTCTTCCAGCGACGCCCACTGAAGTGTGGGGGGCGAGGCCAACTACCACCTTCCCCCTCAAGTCCTCCGGGCTCTTGACGTTGTAGAACCTCGGGAGCCCGTAGACGGTCTCCAACTCGTCGTCGACGAATTCCGCCACCCTCACGAGGTCGCGCGCTGTGTTCTCTGGGATGACCACATCTTGAGGCTTGAGCGCCACAATCTGCTCAGGGTCGACTAGGGGCACGCCGTCTTTGTCGGTGGTGTAACCAAGGGAGAGCAGAGTCGGAATGTCCACGTGTATGCCGCTCGGCCTGAAGTGGGTGAGCGGGGCGTTGGTTACGTCCACGCGCGCCGTCCCGTCCTTGTAGACGTAGATCTCGTGCTTGCTCCGGAGGGCCCCTTTTTCAATCGGTTCGGCGTACTTCGAGCCGCTCGAGAGGCCGCGCACGCCCTTGATGGGGCCTCGGGCGACCTCGGGCACCTTCCTCAGCACCGCGTCCACGCTGGCTCTGACGTCGAGGTTGTAGTTCGAGTGTGTCACGCCCTCCACCCTGCACTTAGGGCAGCTCTGGCCCTCTTCCGCGTTGATGACCTGGCTGCAACGCGGGCAGGAGAGGAACCTGATGGTCGCTTCGCCGCACTCCTCGCACCTGCTGGCGAGCTTCCGCTTCCCGCAGGAAGGGCACATTATGTTGACCATGTCGACCCGCATGCTCCCGTGCTTGGCCGCGGCTAGCAGGTCGCGCGTGCTGCCTCCTGCGGCGCCTACGGGGAAGAGCACGTGGACTGGGGGCTTCATGTGCCTGAGCATCGCTTTCTCTGGGCGCCCGACCCTCATGCCGACGGTTCCCGTGGTCTGCCTGCCCAGCCTGATGCCGGAAAGGCGGTGGATAAGCTCGACGGCCTTGGTGGGTTCCCAAGCCGCGGCGTCGATTGCTGCCGCTCTGCCCTCCAAGTCCAGAAGCGCACCGAGTATGACAGCCCAGCCGTCGGTCAGGGTAGCCGAGTCCTTGTTGCGCGTGTATGGTATGAGCAGGTGCTGCAAAGCCTCCTCGATGTGATGTGATGTGATGTGTACCTCGATATCACGCCCAGACTGATTGGCGGCCTCTTTCAGCAATAGCACTTCCGCGGGCGAGAGCCTGTCGAACCTCGGAGTGTAAGACGGACAGAGCGGTATGGCGAGCTGCCTCGAGATTGCAAGGGCCTCCTCAGCGGAAGGCATCGCACCCTCGAGGATTGCCGTGAGCCTAGCCGGGTCAGGAGCCCCGGCTCCAGCCGAGTCTTGTTCATTTATTGTGTTTTGCATGGCCGCCCTGAGGTCTTGGAGCCACCACTCTGTCACGTACGGGGAAGGCCCGAGGGTCTTGTTGTTCTCCAAGAAGTCGCCGTAGCTAATGAGGGCGTCACCCATATCGAGTATGATCTCGAGGGCGTCGTGGAAGCGTTCTGCCTCCCTCAGGTTGTTTACACGGCGAACAGAGCCGTCTTTGAGGCGGATGGTAGGCCCTTCGATGGAGTCGACAAACGCTATGGTGGCGGCCTTTCCTGGCAAGTCGACCTTGACTTGGGTACCTACGACCACGCAGTTGTCCAGCAGCGCGGGAATCGCAGGGTGGATGCCGACGGTAGAGAGGCCGGTGTTCATGGCCCTTCCGTACCTTATCCGAAGTCCCCCTCGGGTGTTGGGAGAAGAGATGACGGGGCGCCCGGAAATCACCTCTTCGAAATGGGCCCCCAGTTTCTCCGTCTCACCGGTGGACTGTTGCTTGCCGCCCTTCAGTTCGGGGAGCCAGTCCCAACCGGTCAACTCTAGCTCCTTCAAGATTTTGGCAAGTTTGTGGGCCCTTCCAATCACCCCGTCGTTCAGGACGCGGAGAGCCCCGCCCCTGACCCTGTCAGTGGCGACGCGCTTCAGGTTCCTGTGCACGACAACCTCGTAGGGGTCGGTCTCCACGCCGTCAATCTCCACGGGCAGGTTTGAGAGGGCCACTCGGACGTCCGAGTCGGAGACGCGGTACTGGAAGCTGCCGACCTCGCGCTCGTACACCCTCAGCTCTTCGATGTACCTGGCAATCTCCTCGTCGCGCGCCCGGTACGGCGAGAGGCCGAGTTTCTTTGCGACGACGTCTGCTATGAGCACAGAGAACGCGGCCTCTGTGCCGCCTGCCGACCTCATAGGCCCTGCGTATGAAATCGATGCGTACTCGCTGTTGTCGTCGTTCTTCTTGATCACGACGGTCGATATGCCCTGGATTGGCGCGACGGTCACGCCATCGGTTATCACAGCGAGCCCGGCCCTTACAGCGTACTGGAGCGCCTGGTCCGTGCTCATGGCCCCGAACTTGCCGAGGGCTATCTCCTCGGCAATCGTCAAGGTGGCCCTCTCCTTCGTCGTCGTGTGGAGGAGGTGACGGAGCCTCTCTGCCAATCCTTCGAACTGTGAGAGCCCCAGCATTTCGTTCACCCGGTCTGCCAAGTCGAACACTGTCTTGGATTCGACAATCTCGTTTGGATCGAGCCCCCTCGACTTCGCCTCCTCGGCGAGGTTGTAAGCGGCCTCGTACTGGCCCAATATGTCGGAGTAGTACGCTTCGAGCTCTAGTGGGAAGACGGTCAGCTTCTTGCTATGCTCCCAGGCGGAGCTAGCCTTGAAGGGCAACAGACGTACTGCGCGCCGAATTAGTGCTTAAGCTTGTCCCTCAGGACCTTGGCTATCGGGAGGATTTTCGCCTTGAAATCCTTGGTCTCTAGGAGATTGCCGATTACCAGGAGGTCGGCTCCAGCCTTCGAGAGTGTGGCCGCCGTCTGCGCGGTCGTAATCCCCCCTCCCACTATGAGCAGGCCTTTGAAGTGCTCTCTCACCGCCGCGACGACCTCGACCGGCATGGGGTGGTTGGAGCCGCTTCCAGCTTCCAAGTAGAGGGCCCGCATCCCTAGGTACTGGGCCGCCAGTGCATACATGACGGCGACGGCCGGCTTGGCAAATGGGACAGGTCTGACCTGACCGATGAAGCTGGTGGTGCTCTCGTCCCCGAAGACCAGGTACCCCATGGGTATGGCCTCGAGGTGGTACCGGTTGACCTGGATGGCGCCGATTGCCTGTGCTCCTATGATGAAGTAGGTGTTGGTGGAGTTCAGAAGGGAGCTGAACAGTATCGCGTCCGCGTGACGTGATATACCTGTGACGTTCCCGGGGAACAATATCACGGGACATGTGACGTGTTGTTTCACGGCACGCACTATTCCGTCGAGATGAGTCTGGTCTCCTAGCGTGGACCCTCCGATGAAGACGCAGTCAAAGCCCGACTTCTCCGCTGTCTCCGCTACGAAGGCAGCGCGCTTCTTGTCGAAGTTGTCCGGGTCTATGAGCGCGGCCAGGCCTGTGGATCCTCTCTTTCGAGAGGAAAGCCGAGTCTCGACCGGGCCGATTAGGTCCATTTTACCCACCGGTTCTGACGAATTCATCTACGAAGCTGTTGTACACGTCGATTTCGGGCCTCTGGGTCGGGTACCTGAACTCCCTTCTCAGTCGGCAGCTTGCGTTCCCACATGCAACCACCATCACATAATCTTGTGATGTCTCATCGAGTTGTGATGTGATGCGCACAGCGACAACACCGCAACGAGGACAGCTGAATACCTTAGGTAAGGACTTGTGAGTCGGCCGTAGCACTTTTCGCCTTCTTCTACCCATTTCATCCAAGAGCTCCTTATCTCCTGCATAAATGTTATTCTATTCTGGAGTACCATAAGAGGTGAGATTTGTGGATAAATTAGAGATAAATGCGAAAGAATTTGCCTTTCTATCATCCAAAGCATTATAATTAGAAAATAGCCCGAAAAATGCTTAATACAATATTGTATTACGATGTGTCGTTGAAATCACCTCCAGAGTCCGTTGCGGATCTTTCTTCCTTGACGAGGGTTCAGATTGCCACAATACAATTACATCAATCTGTTACTAAATCTCAAATAAATATGCAGGATGCTCTGGTAACACGCAAGAATAGTGCAATAAGTAGAGGTACCCATTATAGGATTCTTGCCCAGGCAAGGAAGAACGTGAGGGAATCCCTCTTCACCGTGGCGACTGCGGTGCAGATGGGGCTGTTGAGGGAGGAAGACGTCGACAAGCTAATCTCCACGGTCTCCAAGATACCTGCAGACGTGGATTCTGACAAGCTTCCCGAAGTGATAGCGCTCGTGAGTGCTTTGGCCAATCGCATCGTGATGTTATGATGATATGATGTGCTGATGCGTGCAAGTTTATATCATGTAGCATCACACGGCTTGTGACGCACATGCTGGATGACTATGTGTTGGCGGCTGCAGCTGCGGTGATCGTTGCTTCTGTGATAATCCTAGGCACTCTCCTGTCGAGATACAGCAAACTGGTTGTAGAGGCAGACGAGTCGACTAGGCTTGCTAAGGATGTTTGGGACTCTATGAGCACGCGCTTCTCCGTAGTAGACACTCGGATTATCGACTTGATGGCCAAGACCGAGGTTATGTCGTCTAGGCTTGGACTGGCGCAATCTACGTCTCAATCGCGCGTGACCTCGAGTCCCGTTACCAGTGTTCCTGTTCGGGCCAACAAACCTAGTGAGGCAGTGAGGACGGTGCTGGCTGTACCACCAATCGGCGGGAGCACGGAGACTGAAACGAGGGTTCTCCGTCTGCTGGCAGAGGGCCCAAGGACCTCTGCGCAAATCAAGGAGGAGGTCGGGAGGTCAAGAGAGCACACCGCAAGGATGATGAAGGCCCTCTTTGACCGTGGATTGGTCGTCAGGAACGATAGGAACAAGCCATACGTCTACGAAATCACGGAAAGCGGCAAGTCCTACGTAGCTAGCTGATTGTTGGGAAGATGCGAAAGCCGGTAGACCCAGGAATTGCCGAATTTCTGTCGACTGAGGATGCCCTTGTCGGCAAGCCTTGACAGGTAGGTTGAGACCGTGCTAAGGGGGATTGGCGATCCGTGCCTGTCCTCGTAGTCGCGCGCGATGTCAGCCGAGGAGAACTCCTTTGCGGAATACGCTGTTTGCACTAGCTTGAGCAGCCTCCCATAGGTGGTTGATTCGTCTGGCGGTGCGGGACTGGAGTTGTTGTGCTGGCTCTGACCTAAGAGGTCGATGAGTTCCATCATGCGCATGACCTTGTCTTGTGAGAACTTTCCTTTGAGAGCGAGGGAGTAGGTGGTGCCATCTTCGTCGGTTATTTCGACCTTGACCCTCTTCCGCAAGGATTTGGATGAGCCGACTGGCACGTTAAAACAGGGAATGGTGTGAACTTGTGAACCGAGTGCAAACAAACCTTGACCGCTAGATGAGATGGTTTGGAGGCTTCACTTAGGTTCACAAACACCAATTGCGTACGATGCTGTTTAGTGGCTCCAGTGGAAACAAAGGGGTTTGTTTGACATCTGTTTCTGTGAATGATGATGAATGAGGCGCGTTCTGAACAACTAAGCACGAACGGTGCGGTTTGGATGGATCTTCACAGGTTGTTCACAGAATGGGGCTACCCGTGCGTTTCCACTGGAGATTGATGCCGTGCGTGGATTGAATGATGAGAGATGGAAGATACACAAAGGGTCGCGCTTAGTAGATAATCAGTATGAATAAGAAAGAAAGTCAACCAAGCTCGAGCATCTTCTTACTCTGATAATCAAACACAAACCTTCACCTTCTTACTATGTTCCAGTGGAAACGAAGGGGGGTAGGCCTTAATTAAACCACTATTTCCACTGATGCTCTCTTGCCAGACTCGATTGACGACATCTTCAGGAGAGCCAAACAAGGACGAGCTCTCTTCCAGAACCGAGATGCGCTCTCCCCTGAGTATGTTCCAGACAAACTACCTTTCAGAGAGGGACAGATCAGGCAGGTGGCGCAGATACTAGCTCCGGCCTTGCACGGCTCAAAACCATCAAACCTCCTTCTTTATGGAAAGACAGGCACAGGGAAGACCGCAGTAGCTCGGCTAGTCGTCGAGAAGCTCCAAGCCCAGGACGCTTCGAAACAGATAGCCACGTGCTATGTCAACACCAGGATCTCCAGCACCGAGTACCGGACCTTAGCGAAGATTGCCGAGTCCCTACCCGTCCCTGAAGACAAGAGAATCCCAGGAACAGGCCTCTCTATCGGCACTGTCCTCGACAGAATCTTCAATGCGATTAGAGACAACAAGGTCCACCTCATCCTTGTGCTGGATGAAATCGACTATCTAGTCAGCGCCTACGGTGACGACGTCCTCTACCAGTTCACAAGGGCCGGCGAGCATGTGGAGCCCGGCTTTTTCACCATCGTCGGAATCTCCAACGACTTGAAGTTCAAAGACGAGTTAGACCCAAGGGTCCTTAGCAGCATGGGAGAGGAGGAGTTAGTGTTTCCTCCGTACACTACGGAGGAACTCCACGCAATCTTGGCTGTGCGCTCAAAACTCGCGTTCAAGCCCGGCGTCGTGCCTGATTCGGTCCTCAACCTCTGTGCGGCTTTGGCGGGATCCGAGCATGGCGACGCTAGGCGCGCCGTCGACCTTCTCCGCGTCGCAGGGGAGATTGCCGAAAGAGAAGGCATACACAAGGTAACCGAGGACTGCATCCGAAAAGCCTCCGAGCGGGTCGAAAGCAACCGGATTGAAGATGCGCTCCGCTCCCTCCCCATCCAGAACAAACTCGTGCTCCTGACGGCCTCGCGATTTCCCGACGGGACGAACACGGGCGACCTCTACATGGCCTATGAGGGCCTCGCACGCAGAATTGGCATCGAGGCGCTGACGCAGCGCAGGGTGAGCGGGATACTTGCGGAGCTAGACCTGCTGGGCCTGCTCGAGGCCGCCGTCGTCAGCAAAGGAAGGAGAGGGAGGACAAAGAGAATCAGGCTTCTGATTCAGAACGGCATGCTGAGCAAGGTCCTGACCGAAGACTCCCAGCTCCTAGGGCTGCTGTAGCTCACCGAAGCTCATCTTCGTGAAGTTCCTCTTGATTACTTCCAAAGTCGACAGGTTCACAATCGGCACGATGGAAGAAATGGGATCCAGACCCATGTTCGCTTGGAAGGGCGTCTGGCCCTGGAACGTCCCCGAGTTCACCACGAGCGTGCCCCGATAGCTCCCAACATCCAGAGTGTGAACATGACCAGCATGGAACACGTCAGGCACCGGGTCTATGACCAGCATGTCCCGGAGTTCGGGGGACAACGCCGTCCGCTTCCCGTATGTGGGAGCCAAGTGCCTGGCCTTCAACAGCACCTCCATGGCCTCAACGGGCCTGTCATAAGTCAGGTCGGGCACTGTTGCAATCACGTCGTCCAAGCTCCGCCCATGGTAAATCAGGAAGTTCACGCCGTCCAATTTCACGTTCGCCGGGCCGCCTAGATGCACGGCGTTCTGCAGGTCGTACAAAGGCCCGCAGACGTCGGCCGATACGGCCGGTTGGGGGAGTGCCTGCCTGACCGGGTCGTGGTTTCCCGGCACTATCAACAACTTCATGTGCTTCGGTACATGCTGCAGGAACTCCCTAGCCACCAAGTATTGCCGCCTCAAGTTCCTCTCTGAGAGTTGGAACTCTTGGCCCGGATACACGCCGATGCCGTCCACGACGTCCCCGGCCAAAATCACATATCTTATCCGCTCGACTATGTCGAGGTCGCCAAGCTTACCGTTCAGCCACGCCAAGAAACGGCTGAAGTCGTCAGCGAGAAACATTTTGCTCCCGATGTGCAGGTCAGAGAGCATCACGGCATACACCCTTCGCGGAGAGCCTATCACTTTCTTTGTCGGAATGTCCGGCAGCACGAGGCCTCTCGCATACAGCTGCCCGCCACCCTTCCCTGGGGATACCTCCGCCACCACAAGGCTGTCGAGCGGCAACGCCAACGCCGACCCGGCGACTTCATCTCCGCAATACAGCCTGGCGCTCCCTGACGGATCGTCCAAGACCAGTTCCACCCCTCCGCCCTTCTTGCTGTTCCTCGACGAGACAAGGCCAGCAATCTTGTACTCCCTGTCCCTCACTTCCTTCCCAGACGCTATGGACGTGATGTTCTTCGAGTCCGGCCTCTGCTTGGCTATCTCTAGAAGGTGCGAGTACCTGTCTTGAAAGAGCCTCTTGAACCCGTCCTCTGCTTCGACCGGTGCGATGCTTCGTGTCGGGTCGCTGAGGACTACCAGCTCAGCAGCCAAATCACCGGAGTCAATCGCGACCCTTCTCTTTGTTTCCTCTCTCGGGACGAATTCCTCTAGGTCAGACCTCAGAATCACCCGCTCCGCCTTCACCAGTTCCTTCTTCCCGATGACCGACTTTAGAATGGGTTCGACTTCCCCGTTCGCCGACAACTCCGAAAGAACCGAGAAAGCGTCCGGGTCTATCTGGTAGCCCTGAGAAAGCGCCCTAGAAACCGCAAGCGACATCTCTCCCGTCACCATGTGGCATCAGCGCGCGCTGATTGCGGGCCTAGCCAGTCGCTCCACCAATCCCCTCGCGAGCTCGACCAGTTCCGCAAGCCTCAGTTCGTCCCTGGCCTCGCAGTATATCCTCGTCTTGGGCTCCGTGCCTGACGGCCTGAACATGACCCACGACTTGTCCTTGAATACCACTCGTAGGCCGTCCATCGACCGCCTTTCCAGGATTCTGTATTTTCCAAAATACTCGTCAATCTGTTCCGCGACCCTTCCGATATCCACGGAGAATGGGAGGTTCAACTGCCTGTAAATCCAGTCGAACTCACCATCAATGACCTTCCGCAGGTCCGGCCTCTTTGCAATGACATCCGCAATCAGAGCCGCGCAGTAGATGCCGTCCTCCCACATTCCCCAGCTCGGATCGACAATCTTTGTCGGCTCGGTAGCAAGCACGGCACCTTCGCGCTCGATTTCTGCGAACGTCTTTCCTATCCTGCCGCGGACCACACGCAACCCCATGCTGCTCGCCGCCTCCTCCACCGCGAAAGAGCTGTTCTCCGAGATTATGACCGAGCCGGAACTCTTGCCAATGGCTTCCAGTGCGAGGACAGACGTCATGTAGTCTGGAAGGACCCGGCCCGACGAATTAATCAGCACCAGCCTGTCGCCGTCGCCGTCGTGGGCCAGACCCAAGTCCGCCCCCACCCCGCCCACGAACGCCGCGGTCTCCCTCAGAGACTCCGCCGTAGGTTCAGGATTCCTCGCCGAGAACCTCCAGGAGAGTTGAGTGTTTAGCGGGACGACACTGTTGCCCAGAGCTCCCAGGACCTGAGGAGTCACTAGTGCTGCCGGACCGGTCGCGCAGTCTACGACGATTCGCAGAGGGTTCTCAGCCCTCGAGAACCTCGCGATGAGAGCATCGGTGTAAGACACAATTGCGTCGCTGGACTCGATTGATCCAGCGACCGCCGAACTTTTTGACGAATCAACCACCATTCCCCGCTCAATCCTTCCTTCCTCCTCCCTGGAAAGCTCCATACCCTTCTTGTTGAACACCTTGACTCCCGAGAACTCAGGAGGGTTATGAGAGGCCGTGACCGAGAAGCCCAGATGGCAACCGTGCTCGCGCGTCCCAAAAGCCACCACGGGGGTGGGGGCCAGCCCGAATTCGATTGCGTCGCTTCCGCATCCTGCGACAGACGACGCGACCACTCTCGCCAGGACCATAGAACTCTTCCTGCCGTCCCATCCAACTCCGTAGTTTCCACGCCCGAATACGAATGCCGAGGTTTCGATGAGCCGGTGCACCTGTTCTGGGGTCTGGGTCGAGTTGAACACCCCCCTGACGCCCGCGGTGCCGAAGACAGGCATTTTACTGATGACAGAAACACACAACCCCATATTTAATTTAGAGCAACGATGCCACGGCTCCAGCGCACTCCGTAGCCCGCCACGAGCGCGAAAACAACCGGCAAACAACGTTTTCACTCGGCTTCGCGTAGATCCGTCGCCCGCAGATTAAATAGCGACACCAAAGCGTAGCACGGGAAGAGCAGGAAAGAGAACATGGAGTTCATCGAACCTCAGGTGTATCTGATAGCGGAAAGCAAGGTCAATTACGACCAGTTGAAGGCCATGCTCGCCTCCGTCGGCGAGGAGACTGCCACCAACTGGTTCGCAAGGACCAAGGAGGCGTCCAAGTCGGAGGGAGAGTTGCTGACCGAGGTGGCGGGAAGGATTTGCTACAAGAGCTTCGGCGTGGGCCTGAACCCGAACGTCACCAAGATAAGGGAAAGCTCACGCGATTACATCGACAATACCCTGTCAAAGGGCGACGGCTCCATTTTCGAGCACGCCACATGCACGTTTGCCTTCCTCAACGTGAGCCGGGTCTTCACGCACGAGCTGGTTCGGCACAGGGTCGGGGTTGCAATCAGCCAAGAGTCGCTCAGGTACGTCAGGCCAACACAGCTGCGCTTCTGGCTCCCCCCAGAGCTCCAGGACAAGAAGAAGGAAGTGAAATCAATCGTCGAGCAGATGGAGCAGAACTACCGCGACCTAGAAGGCTCGTATGGTTGGGACAAGATGAACTTCGACCTGAAGAAGAAGATTACCTCGGCGCTGAGAAGAATCATGCCCGACGGGATGGCCACCTCGATTGTCTGGAGCGCGAACCACAGGACCATACGTCACGTCATCACCATGCGGACCGCGGAGGCAGCCGAAGTCGAGATAAGGTTCGTCTTCGACAAGGTCGCCAGGATGATGAAGGAAAAGTTCCCTCTGATTTACCAAGACTTCGAGTACACGGAGCTGGACGACAAGACGAGAAGCTGGCACCCCAAGTACAACAAGGTTTGAGCGCCGGGGGTGGGATTTCCACCAGTGGAGGAAGCCCTCCGTTTTCCTTTCCCCACTCGATTTGAACCCACATGACCGTTAGGTCACGGGCTGTCAAGTCGGATGATCTCGAGATGCGGATTCGCCCACTCCTCCCGGAGAGGAGCGAATTGCCCGCGCGTTAACCAGACTCCGCCACCCCGGCGGCCTCCGCTGGGCTTGCAACCCAATATAGGTTTGAAGTATCCGCTCTACTCTGTCTTGAAGGACTCGCCGCAGCCGCACGTGGAGACCGCGTTGGGGTTCTTAACCACGAAGCCTCCGCCCATCAATTTGTCGGACTGGAAGTCGATGACCGACCCCGCGATGAACGGCATACTTGACTTGTCGACTATGAGCTTCGCCCCGTGCTGAACTATGACGTAGTCGTCTTCGCCAGACTTCTCCTCAGGGACCATCCCGTAAGATAGGCCTGAGCATCCACCTGCGGAGACAAACACCCTCAGTCCTGCTGTCGGTTTGCCCTGTTTGGCTAGGTACCCTACCAGTTCTGAGGCAGCGTTCTCGGTGATGTCCACCACCGGTTTGATCATCTTCGTTGCCTCGGACGACATTCTAGTGCCTCCGACCCTTAACTCCTATAAAAAGAGACCGAGGGCGCCTTCTTCAGAGCTTGCCCAGGGCCGAAATGACCTCGTCATAGGGCGGCTCGTTCGAGGGGGCGTCCGTCACCCACTTGTATCTGAGGATGCCCTTGCCGTCCAAGACGAAGGCCGCGCGCTTGGCGACGCCCTTGTAGCCGAAGCCTACCCACGTCTCTTGTAACACACCGTAGGCCCTTGAGACCTTCTTGTTGAAGTCACTCAGCAGCGGGAACTGAAGGTTGTACGTCTGCGCGAACACCTTGAGCGTGAAGACGCTGTCCACGCTGATCCCCACCACCTGTGCGTTGAAAGAGGCTAGCTTGGTCGAGCCGTCCCTAAAGACACACATCTCCTTGTCGCAGACGCCGGAGAACGCGAACGGGAAGAAGAGCAACACGGTCTTTCCCTTTTGCGTGAACTCCGATAGCTTCCTCTCCTGCTTGTTGGCGTCAGGAAGAGAAAACTCGGGCACCCTTTGGCCTATCCTCAGGACCATCCAGCACGAACCGCGTGGTTTCCCGATTTAAGCTCTTTGAGTCGGCTCCAGCTTCCGAAGCAGTTCGACGTATCTGGTCATCAAGGCGACCAGTCTGTCGAGCTTCTCAGCGTCCCGCTCGTTTTCTAGGAGGGACATAGATTCCTTCAGCTTGACCAGCAGCAGGTTCTTCAAATCCTCGGCGACGTCCGGGAACAGAATCTCCTTGGCCTGAAGCGCCACGGTGAGGTCGTCGTGGTTCGTGCAGTAGACCCTCCCTTTGTATCTCAGCTGCACGCCGTTGCACTCCGGGCACGGCTCCTTCATCATCACTGCTCCCCTTCTCATCAGTTCGACCGTGGTCTTCGTCTTGGCGGCGGCCGTGCTCAATTAGATAGGATTTGGACTCTCCCGGAGTTATAAACCATCTAGCAAACCATAGAAAACCAAATATGCAGGGGTGGAAGGCACAGGGAACTCCCCGCCCAGTCCCCGGATACAATCATGAGCACCAAAGCAAACAAGGAGAAGAAGCAGCAAGCGAACGACGGCAAGCTAGTCAAGGCCAGCGCCAGCCTTCAGCAGATTGCTGACTCGAACATCACCCCGCGCAACATAAGGAAGATTGTGAAGGACTCGATAACCGCGCTTCAGGACCAGAAAGTAAGCCTCGCGGTGAGGGCGGCCAACGCGATCAGCATGCTCGACGAGGTGGCGCAGGACCCCAACATGTCGTCCTTCGCCAGGGTCATCCTGTGGTCGGCGGTTTCAGACCTCGAGTCTATCCGCGAGTAGCAAAGATTTAACGTTACGAATCTGCATGCTGACGCTAGCGCTTGCCTTCATGCCCCAACTGCGGAACTGCGATAGCGGCCCCCGCGAAGCTCTTCACAGTGATTGTCGAGCCCAAGGAGGGCGAACGCGGCCTGACCCAGAGGAAGGTGGGGATGTACAGCTGTGACAAGTGCGGCACGAAGTTCCCTACCGTCGTTAGCAGGCAACATTATCTCGTCGTTGCAGACGACCAGATGGCCAAGATTCAGGCCGACATCAAGGGCCTGAAGAAGACCAACCAGGACCTGGAGAAGCGAATCCAGGTGATGGACAAAGAGTATGCGGATCTTCAGAAGAGCCTCGAGCGAAGCAGGAAGGAGACAGACACAAGGGTCCTGGAGGCAAAGCTGGACGCGCTGGAGAAGCACGTCGCGTATCTAAGAAAAGAGAAGGGAGAGCTAGAGGAGAAGGCGACCAAGTTCCGGTAGCTACGCTTGGTAGCTAGTTAGACTTGGTAGCTTTCGTTCGGCGCGATCGGGCTGGAGTACGTAGCGACCTTCTCTTCCAACACGGCCTTCTCTGTCCTCAAGGCCTCGACCTCGTTGGAGAGAGAGGTGGCATGCCTCTCAAGCTCGAGTGTCGTGAGCTTCTCTTTGAGGCTCGCGATCTCGGTCAGGAGGCTCGTCTGCTCAGATTCCAGCGAACGAATCCGCTCTTCTAGCTCGGCTCGGTGATCCACGTATTCGGTTATTACTTCCATAAAGACCACTCACGTTACAGCAGAATTCCTTTTCTCCAGTCAGACGAAAAACAGTTGATTCAATCGTGAAACGGATTCAATCCCTCGCTTCCCTTATCAAGCCGGCCGGCAGGGCTTGGCCCAATGAAGGGAATCTGGGTGTGGCCGTCCGACCCGAAGGAGCAGGGCAAGGTCTTGCGGGCGATTTTGCAAGAAGACGAGCTGGTGACAATCCTCGCCGCGCTGGCGAAGAGCCCTGAAGGACTCTCCAACGCCCAACTAGACAAGCTTCTCGCGAACAACTCCCAATGGAGGACGCTGTCGCACATGAGAGAGCTGACGGCCCTTGGATTCGTGGAGTACGCGGTGCAATTCTTCGGAGACGCAGGAAAGTACCGCCTCACTGCCTTGGGCAAGACCGAGACATCGAAGTTGCAGGCCTAAACTGGCCGTCGGTCGAGAGACCGCTTCTTCTTGGCTCGAAGCTGTGAATCGATCCAAGAGATGTTTGAGTCCAACATCGTACGCGCCTCTCTCAGTGTGGCCTCGCGTTGAGGCTGCGGGATATGGGCGACTCTCTCTTGGAAGATGTCGAATATCTCCCTCCCACGGTTGACGAAGGCAGAGGCCCACACCTCTGCAGGCAGCAAGTCCGCGAAGAGACGAATCATGACCCGTTCTCTCTTCCCCGCCGAAGCCAGAGTCCGCTGCATCTCCTCCAGCTCCTGCTTTCCTTTCTTGGTCACCGAGTACTTCACTGTGGCGCCCGCATCAGCAGAATCCGCCTTCTCCAGCAGGTCTTCTTTGACCAGGCTCCTCAACAAGGGGTACACCGTGCCAGGCCCCGGCCTCCATGCTCCCTCCGTCTTGTCTTCGATCGTCCGCATTATGGAGTAGCCGGTCTGCGGCGTCTTGGACAGCATGGACAAGATGTAAAGCCGAAGAATGCCCCGAGGAACCGCTTGCGGATGTATCCACTTCCTCGCTACGGCCTCGGGCACGGTGAGTCTTTAGAGAGGGGCGGGTCTATTTAAGTCGTCTAAATACTACAATGTATTGCGTTTGATACCAATATCGTATTCGATATTCTTATAAAACCTCCCCGAACGCCTCTCTGAGAGGGCCATGTCGGACATCATCGCTGTCAACGACCTCGTCGAGGTCTATGCCGATGGGACCAAGGCAGTCGACGGCGTGTCCTTCAGCGTGAACGAGGGCGAGTTCTTTGGATTCCTAGGCCCGAACGGGGCCGGGAAGAGCACGACAATCAAAATTCTCACCACTCTCCTGAGGAAGACCTCCGGGACGGTATCCATCGCAGGATACGACCTTGACAAGAACCCCAAGGAGATCAGGAAGCTCATCGGCGTCCAGAGCCAGGAGACCTCGGTCGACCCCGAGCTCACCGGCAGGGAGAACATGATCTTGGAGGGGCACCTGCAACAGATGAGAGGCAAGGAGCTAGAAGAAAGGGTCGACTATCTTCTCGAGGTGGTAGGGTTGAAGGACGCAGCCGACAAACGGGCCGGCCGTTACTCCGGTGGAATGAAGAAGAGGCTAGACCTAGCCTCCACACTAGTCCACAAGCCAAAGGTGCTTTTCTTGGACGAGCCGACGACAGGGCTTGACCCGCAGTCGCGTGCGACTGTTTGGGACTATCTGGAAGAGCTGAACAAGAAGGAAGGAATCACGATTTTCCTAACAACCCAGTATTTGGAAGAGGCTGACCGTCTATGCCAACGCCTGTGCATAGTGGACGCGGGCAAGATTGTCGCCGAGGGATCGCCGGTGGGCCTGAAGAAGGAGATTGGTGCCGACGCAATCACCATCACGGTGCGGAACAGGACCGGTGCCGGCGAAAGGGCCGCTACAAAGGCCGCGGCCAAAGCAATCCTTTCGAAGATACCCGAAGTGATGAACGTCGTGGATACCGAAGAGGGACTGACGCTCTATGTGAAGAACGGCGGGCTCTTCGTGCCAGAGCTCGTCAGGGCCTTCGACAGGACCGACACAGAACTCGTATCAATCAACATTTCAACGCCCAGCTTGGACGACGTGTTCCTGAAGCATACGGGCAAGAGGATTAGGACGGAAGAACTCGTGAAGGAGGTCAGCGCCGGAAGGTTCGGGAGCAGAAGGAGATAGAAGGGAATGACAATCCTCTTCGACACGAGAAACCTCTTCGTCAGAGCGCTGAAGAAGCTCATCCGCAACCCCATTCTCATATTCTTCTCCCTATTCCAACCAATTATTTTCCTAGTCCTCTTCACGCAACTGTTCCACTCACTCAACCTGCTCCCGGGTTTCCCTCCCGGCGTTAGCTATCTCGAGTACGCATCCGCCGGGATACTGATGCAGAACGCATTCAGCAGCGCGCTACAATCGGGAACCTCCATCGTCGAGGACCTCAACTCAGGATTCCTGCAGAAGATGCTAGTCACCCAGGTGAGTCGGCCCGCCATACTGCTCGGGAGGCTGGCTACCGACGCGTTCCGAGTGACAGTGCAGTCGGTCATCATACTCGCGCTCGCGTACATACTGGGATTCAGGCTGGCTTCGGGAATCCTAGGCGTTCTGCTCATCTTGTTCATCATCGCCTTCTTTGGGCTCGCGTGGTCGGGCATCTCGCTCGCGCTTGGCCTGAGGACGAAGAGCGCGGAGACGGTGTTCGGGATAGGAGCCTTCATGACCTTCCCCCTGCTCTTCATGAGCACCGCGCTGGTCCCCTTGGGCTTCATGCCGCCATGGATGCAGGACGTCTCGAGAATCAACCCGATAAGCTACGCCGTCAACGCGGTCAGAGACCTTTCTATTCCGGGCTTCTTCTCTTTGACCGCGGAGCTCAGCGCTCTGGCATTCATCGCGGGGATAGCCGTCGTGACGATTGGCATAACTCTCTACCTGTTCAGAAAGGTAGTTAGCTAGGGTATAATCGGGGTCATGATGTCTTGACGAATCCCTCAATCGAGGCAGTGAACCTCTCCAAGACATACGGCTCGTTCACAGCCTTGTCAAACCTCAACCTGAAGATTGAGGGTTCCAAGTGCGTGGGATTCCTAGGCCCGAACGGTGCAGGCAAGACGACCACGCTCAAGATCTTCACTGACCTCATTCGGGCCTCTTCTGGCGAGGCGCTAATCAATGGGTTCAATGTCCACACGCACAAGAAGGCCGCCCTGGCGTCAGTGGGCACAGTAATCGAGACCCCCGAGATATACCCGTCCCTGACCCCGCGAGAGGCCCTAGGGATGGTAGCCGAGCTGCGGGGGGTCCCGCACGCGGAGCGAAGAAAGCTGATAGAAGACGTCGTCGCGGAGGTACAAATGCTGGACTGGATTGACAAGAGGGTTGGAAAGTTCTCGAAAGGGATGAAGCAGAGAATCGACGTCGCCTCTGCGCTGCTGAACGACCCGAAGATAGTGCTGCTGGACGAGCCCACTACAGGCCTGGACCCGAGAGGGATGAGCGAGGTCAGAGGCATAGTGAAGTCCTTGAAGAACAAGGACCGGCTCATCTTCATGAGCTCTCACATCCTGAGCGAAGTCGCTGACGTCTGTGACGAGGTCGCAATGATAGACCACGGAAAATTGCTGGTGTACGACACGCTCCACAACGTCACGGCGAAGTTCTCTGGCGGAGAGAACATAGTCGATGTAGGGCTCACGCGCCCGCTGCAAGCCGGGGTGATTGAAGGGTCGGTGGCCAAACTCCCTGGCGTGGCCTCCGTAGAGAAGTTAGACGACAAGCGGCTTAGGATTCATTGCAGCGGTGGCCTTGACGTGCAGGAGAAGATTCTCGCCGAACTCGTCGGAATCAACATCGGGGTAGCTAGCTTCACGCCCACCTCCTCTGCGCTCGAGGAATCATACCTCAATCTGATTAAGGACACTCTGTGAGAAACTATGGCGCAATCTAGCCCCCCCGGGAACAAGGTCCCCAACAGCATAGCCCAGGTGAGAATCACCATGCGGTATACCTTCTTGGATTATTTCAGGTCCCGAAGGTTTGCGATACTCCTCGGCATCATGCTCCTCATCAGCGCAATCCTCACCGTCGTCGTGGCTCACTACAGGCCGCCAAGCTTCCTCAGCAGCCCGCTCGCGTTCTACTCAGGGTGGTGGGGGATGTCGGCGACATTCGTTGTAATCCTATCTGGGATCTTCTTCGGCGGCGACGCCATCTCCGGCGAGTTCCAGAACAAGACCGGATACTTCACCATACCGAATCCCATTCGCAGGTCGAGCGTGTACATCGGAAAGTGGCTCTCCGCGTTCATAGCGTCCTCGATAGTCCTCTTCATCTTCACAGCGATAACCGTCGCGAACGAAACCTACTACTTTGGGCTGAACATCCCATGGCAGTTCGGCGAGTCGTTCCTGTTCGCGTGGTTCTACCTCGTTGCTGTCCTCGGCTTTACGTTCTTCTTCAGCTCCGTATTCAAGAGCACGTCCTATTCGATCTTGGTGACGGCCATCCTCTTCCTCTTCGCGTTCACGCTCATCGAGACCCTCGTGGCCGCTCTCGCCCAGATAGAGCCGTGGTTCATCCTGACATACGGCTCCGAAATAATTGGCAACGTGCTCGATTCGCCCTATCCTCCACACGTCAGCAAAGCCGCGGGTGTGTTCGGTCGCGGCGGCGCCGCTGCCCCCACCTTCACGACTTTCAGCGTCACGATTCCTGAAGGCCTCGCCATAATCGGCGCCTATTTCATAGTCACCGCAATCTTGGGACTGGTCCTCTTCGAAAGGAAAGAGTTCAACTAGGCCGCGACAGGCGTCCTAGGTCTTCTTCGTCGCGCCGAACGTCACAAGCACAATCCCTACGAGTGCTAGAAATGCTCCCAAGTAGATGAACGCGGTGTTGTTGTCCATCAAGCTGCTGCCGCCCATTATTCCGGCTCCTTGAGATGCCCCATCCAATCCCGATGAGCAGAAGTATCACTCCGACGACTATGGGAATCGCCCGCCTCATATCTCATCGTTTATTGGGCGTCCGGATATTTTAGGGGTTGTTCGCAAGTTGAATGCCCGACTTCGTACTGCTATCGCTGACCAAATGGAATGGTGCGGGAGGTGGGATTCGAACCCACGAACCCCTAAGAGACGAGGTCCTGAGCCTCGCGCCGTTGACCAGGCTGGGCGACTCCCGCGCAGAACCAACCGGGTCGCAAACAACGACTTAAAGAATCTAATCGAAGCCAACCCTCAAGCATCTGGTGCCCTTCAAAGGCCCCAGCTCACCGACTTCGTGGGGGTCACTCGGAAGATCGGAGACTCTCCCTCTCCCCAAGGCTTCTTCCTGTAGAACTCGAACCTAATCATCAAGAGCTCAAGCAGCCGCCGGTACTCCGCGCCCCTCTCGAACACCTCGCAAATACCTTCCACGGTCACCGCTCTGGTTGGGCGCAGCCTGTCCACAACCAGTCCCACGTTCGGGTTCTCCTTCACGTTCTTGAGCTTCTTCGTGCCGTAGTCGACGGCGATGACAAAGGCGGTGCCGTCCAGCGCGTACATCACCGGTGTGACCTGGGGTCTTCCCTCCTTGGAAGCCGTAGCGAGGCGGCACACGTCGTTCGACCTTAGGAAAGCCTCCTCTTTCGCGGTGAACTTGACCATCTGTCTAGAGAATCAACCGGGCCGATAACTAAGCTTTCGGGCTCTACATCTACAACAAACCTCGTCTTGACCGTCAGAATAGATAAATCCCGTTAGCTAGGTGGCGCGCCTGCGCCGCGATAGCTCAGTCTGGTAGAGCGTTACCTTGGTAAGGTAAAGGTCTCGGGTTCAATTCCCGATCGCGGCTTCTAGCACACTTTCAAGTCCTCGCGCCGCAGCAGATTCGCCTTAATCTTCACGTAGACATAATGACTCACTCGCTTTCGAGAAATGCTCCTCCTTCCGGTAGGGCGGTCATAAAAAGTACCGGGGGCGGGATTCTCATGGCTTGCATTTTGAGCCCGCGACCTTCGGGGATATCTCTATCCTCTCCGGATTTCACATCTTGGCCGATTATGAGTCTCGCCCACGCATGGGCGTAGCCGGCGCAATGGGCCAAGCTATGCTACCCCGGCGACCTCCACGGAGCAAAGTAAGTATGTAATCTTTCCTTTTCCTGGCCCCGAACCGTTCCTTCGATTCCGAAAGTCTTCCCTCCTTAGATTCAAGCCGCTATCCAGAATGCTTTTCTAGACGAATATCGCCCGCCACCTTCGAAACATGCAGATTCCGGTGCTGGATGTCACCAGCTACTACAACTTCCTGAGCGGGCTGATGATCACGCTTTTCGTGATCAGCCTTATCATCGTCTTCGTATACGAATACGAGGTCCTCCGTCGGCCGAAGACCTGAGCCTTCCGGCTACAGTCGCTCTACTTTGGAGGAGCCCCTAAGCTCGAGGGTCTCCACGCCCATCTTCGACACCTGTATCGTCACGTTATACACCCGCAGCTTCTCTCCCGCCTGAATCTCTGCTATCATCTTCGAGGCCTCGTCCCAAGCGACGGTTGTGATCTCTCCGGTGTCGTCTCCGAGAACCACCTCCCCCTTCTTGGCCGTCGAACCGTCCTTGAGGCTGACCTCCCTGACGCTCCCCTTTGAGAGGGCCATCACCTCCAAGTTGACATCTCCCGTGGCGACGTGCTTCGACACTTCAGCTACCTTGACGAGCCGCGGCAAGCGCAAGGCCTCCGCGTCGGCCCTCTGGACCTCGGGAACGTCGAGCAACTGTATCACAGTCCCACCGTCACCATGAAGCTCCGGCTCCCCCTGACGACCCTTCTTCTGCCTCAGGTTGGTCACCCTGACCTTGCTGCCTGACTTGACCTCGGGCAGGTCGGTGCCGTCCCAGACAACCACCCTGGTCGTCTTATCGTCCGGACCTTTGAGTTCGAACTGCGTGAGCGAGCCGTTGGAACCGTCGTCTCGCCGGACGAATGTGGAGCGTCTGCTGTCAGTCACGGCCAAGCCTTCGACCGCGAGGACCGACTCTCCCTCTTGGATCTGGTCGACGCGCTTGGTCACGGATGAGAGCTGAGCCAGCTTGGATGAGATGGAGGCGTCAGCGATCACCTCAATCCGCCCCCTCTTGCCGAGGTTGAGGTTGGGCTTCCCGTCGAGGCCCTGCTTGACGTACGCGCTCACCACTCTGACCGGCGTGTCGATCGCCACTCCCGAGAGCTTGATTGCCTCCTCGTTGTCCTCCCAAATCGTAAGCCTCCCGATGCCGTTGCGGTCGAACAGGCTGACGCGCCTGTACCGGCCGACGCCGCTCCCGTCCTTCTTCTTGAACTCCGACACTGGATAGATTGCCAGCACCCTGGCCACGACGGTGATGTCGTTGGCGCCTATGTGGAGGTCCTTGAGCGTCAGGTCGGCCGTGATCATGTGCTGCAGCCTGACCCCCAGTTCTCCAGCGATCAGGAACAGCGCCCCCTGGTCCGTGAGGTAGCCCGAACCGACGGTGCGCTTCTTCTCTTGGACGAGCTCCATCAAGGCGTCTCGGCTAATGTCTGGCTTGTTCCGAAGGACTTCGGCCACGATGGCGTCGAAATCATACATCTGCGGGCACTCTCCTCCTCATGCTTCTGAGTTCACTTTGGCTATCGCGCCTTCGACCACGTCGAGCCCCTCCTCGAGTTCCTCCATTGCGACATTGAGCGGCGGGATTACTCGCAGCGTGTTCCTTCCTGCCGTGATTAGGATCAGCCCGTCCCTGAAGCACTCTCTGGTGACGGCCTGAGCCTCCCGAACCCCGCGCTCCTTGCTCTTCTTGTCCTTTACGAGCTCGACCCCGATGAACAGCCCCTTCCCTCTCACGTCGCCCACTATCTCGTAGCGCTCCTTCATCTCCTCCAGCCTCTTCATGGCGACTCTTCCCATCTTCGACGCGTTCTCCACTAGTTTCTCCGAATTAATTACCTCCAATGTGGCCAGCGCCGCTTCCACGGCCACCGGGTTCGCACCGAAGGTGGAGGCGTGCTGTCCGGGGACCCAGGAGTCCATTATCTCGGAGGAGGCGATTATGCCTCCCAGCGGAAACCCCGACGCTAGGCCCTTGGCCACGCTGATGATGTCGGGCTCGAGGCGGAAGTGCTCGACGGCGAAGAACTTGCCCGACCTCCCAATCCCGGTCTGCACCTCGTCGGCCACGAACAGGACGCCTTCCTTCCGCAGGAAGCTCATCTTCCTGAAGTACTCCGGAGGGGGCACCACGTATCCTCCCTCGCCTTGGAAAGGCTCGAAGAAGTATGCGGCCACGTCCTCGACAGGGACGAACTTTTCCAAGTACTGCTCCTTGAAGTAATCGACGCAGTAATAGTCGCACTCGGGGAAGGTCTGCTTCCACGGGCAGCGGTAGCAATACGGGAACGGGAAATGCACCACCTCCGGTACCATGGGGAACGATCCCTTCCTTTGAATCGGCTTGCTGCCGGTAAGGCTCAGCGCGCCCATCGTCCTGCCGTGGAACCCTCCTGAATGAGCCAGGAACAAGGGCCTCTTGGTGTAGTTCCTCGCGAGCTTCATGGCAGCCTCGTTCGCCTCGGCTCCGCTGTTTCCCCAGTAGACCTTCTTGTCTCCCTTGCCGGGCGCGAGCTTCGAGAGTTCCACTGCGAGCGTCACGAGGTTCTCGTAGTAGAAGTCTGTGTATGAGAAATGGATGAACTTGTCGAGCTGCCTCTTGGCTGCCTCTACCACCTTCGGGTGGGTCGAGCCGGTGCTCAGCACCGCTATGCCCGAGGAAAAGTCGATGAACCTGTTTCCGTCGACGTCCGTCACGACCGAGCCATGGGCCGACTCGACCACTAACGGGTCGTCCCTCGAAATCGAGGGCGATATCACCTTCAAGGTCCTCCTGATCACAGCCCTTGCCTTCGGGCCTGGAACGGCGCCCTTCACGAACCTTATCCGCTTCTTAGATGGCAATGTGTCTCCCAAGAGTTCCAGACGTCGAAGAGAGGCTGGCCTAGGCAGGGTTCTGCTTGGGCATCGAGAGCTCAATCTCCAAGACAGGGAGGTTCAGCTTTCTTCCGTCCCGGGAGACGACGTTCTCGCCGTCAATCTGTATCTTCGAGATCTCGACCTTGCTTACGAACCTCTTCTTGAGGACTTGGACGACGTCGACCGCCATGTTGATGGCTTCCCCTCTGGATCTGAGGACGACGTGGTCTGCTCCACTGTTGAACATGGTTATGCAAGCTGTGACGTAGTTTAGGAGCGGTTTGGATTGGCCCACGATTACTGTTTTCGTCTCTCCGGACATGCTCCAAGCACAGGGTTTCTTCCTTATAATGGCTCTGGAGGCCGTTCTCTTCGCACTGCCCCTCCAACAGCCCTTCACGGGTACGCGCAAGACTATTCAGACACCTTCTAACAACTTCGTGACGACCTGATTTGAAAGTGGGTGAAGCTGGTGGTGCCCGCATCGGGGTGCTGGTTGCTGGGATAATAGTGGGATTAGTATTGGCGTTCCTTATCGTCTTTACCACCGGTGTCCCCGAGAAGACCGTCACCTCTACGACGGTCTCGACGACGACGATATTTCCACCCAGCATGACCACCGTAGATGTCTCTCCTACCGACGGAGTGTATTCTCAATGCAGTGTCACCAACAAGACTTGTACGTTCCTCATCATCAATATCTCTTCACCCACCGGCGGGCCAATCACAATCAAGGACGGAAACCAGTGCGTCTACGTTGATTATGGAACGCAGAATCACGGCATCGTTGATGAAGCCACGAGCTGCACAGGTGTCCCATCAAACTACCTCCAGAATTATTCGGGTAACGCTACCCTGACGGCGACCTTCCCCTCCGACGCGTTCACCGGTGGACTAGAAGTCAACCCTCCTGTGGCCGGTCAGACTTTTTCTGGACGCATCTATCTGGTTACTCCAGCAGGCTGTCTCCCCTTCGCGGGAGTCTTTACACCTTAGACTCGCACGCGAAAGAATCGCTCTATTGCTAATCAACCAACGGAAAATGCAAAGTGGGGCGAGAAGCAGAACAAGCCTGAGATAGGATATAAAGCGAGACACCCGGGGGCATCAATCGGTGCGGGGTCGTCGGCTAGGCCAACGTTGAACTCGATTCAACTTGGGGCTAGTCTGGTCTAGGCTTCAAATCATCAGAGAAGATGCCTCGGGAACGTCCCTAACACGGCGCGTTCGAGAACGCTTGAGACCCCCGGTTCAAATCCGGGCGACCCCACCACGTCATTTCCCTTCGTAGCTTCTTTGGTAAGCATGTGCATGTCGGTGATTTGAGAGCGTGTTGCGTGGCGTGTGCTCAATGGAGCCATTATGCAAGACCAGAGAGTGGTAAATATCGGGGCTGGGTTGGTGGTGGTGTTGTATGCTGCTGTCAAAGCGCCTCGCGATTGTTGCCATCGCGATTGCGACCATCGTGACTGCAGCGGCGATTTTGACATTCATTCCAGTTCTCCCGGATTGGACGGCTGTTTGTGACACCCCAAACGGAGGAAGTTGCCCGCCCGCTGCTTTCGGTCTGAAGGCGCCGTCGGTTTCGGTCACGTACTCTCTTATCGGGATCGGGGCGACAAATGTTGACGGACATTATCAATTTGTCTATCGTCCCTGGGGCTGCCATTCGTTATCCCCAGAAACTACCACCACAATTTCCTCAGGCACGACAACAATCTCCTCGGGCCTTTCAGACGAATGCGACCAGGGCGTCATTAGATTCTGATATCATCCTCTGAATCCCCTTTGCCGAAAGGCCACTAAAGGCTATTAAATCGCGGCAGACCGAACTGCAACATTCCCGTTTTGAGCCGAATAGTCGGTCACCTCGACCTAGATTACTTCTACGCCCAGGTGGAGGAAGTGGAGGCGCCATCGCTGAAGGACACCCCCGTCTTGGTCTGCGTCTTCTCGGGACGGACTGAGGATAGCGGCGTCGTGAGCACCTCGAACTACAAGGCGAGGGAGTACGGGGTCAAGTCCGGGATGCCGATAGCCCTCGCCAAGCGCCGCCTAGACGGAGTCCAGGCCACCCTCATCCGCATGGACCACGGAAAATACGAGGTGTACTCTGACCGCGTGATGGAAATCCTGAGGGCGGAGGTCGATGTGGTAGAGCAGGCCGGAATAGACGAGGCGTTCTTCGACATCACTAAGAGGACGCGGGGAGACTATGACGCCGCTTCGGACCTCGCGCTCCGGATGAAGGACAGAATATTCAGGGAAGAGAAGCTCACCTGCTCGATAGGGATGGGCCCCAACAAGGTGGTCGCGAAGATCGCGTCAGACTTCAACAAGCCGAACGGGTTGACGGTGGTGACCCCTGAGAGGACTCTCGCCTTCCTTGCCCCGCTAACCGTCGAAAGGATCTACGGGGTCGGGCCGAAGATCGCAAAACTCCTCGACGAGAACGGAGTGAAGACCGTCCCGGAGTTGGCGAGCGTCCCCATCCAGAGGCTCGAGGACCTGCTCGGCAAGAAGCTGGCGGTCTACCTCCACAACGCCTCAAACGGGGTCGACGACGAACCTGTCGTCGACAGGGGAGGAATCTCTCAGCTGAGCAGGATAATCACATTGAAGCAGGACACGCGTGACCTCGACCAAATCGTCAGCGCGCTCCTTCCCGCCTTGAGGGACGTGCACGAGAAGCTAACCTCAAAGAGCCTCTTCTTCAGGAACGTCTCTGCCATCGGGATATTCAAGGACCTCTCCCTCCACACAAGGAGCAAGACCCTCGAGACCCCTGCGAACGACTATTCCGTCCTCGAAAGAGAGGTCAGGGAGCTGTTGGCCCTGCTGCTCCGCGAGCCCGGAGACCTTCGCCGGGTTGGAGTGCGCCTCAGCGGGCTCCAGGAGATGATGGACCAGCGCTCCCTCACAGAGTTCACGAGTTGAGGGCGAGAAGATGCCCAAGCCCATCGAATCGAAGGAGGAGCTCGCCTCACGCTTCACAAAGTACGCCGACGGCCAGAGCCAGTTCGAGAAGGCAGTGGAGGCCGCGTTCGGGGGCTGCGTGAAGAGGCACACCTTCCTTCCGAGCGGCAGATACGTCTACACCGTCGTCGGGAGCAACGCGGACGAGTTCATCGACCCGGACAAGTCGTTCTGCTCGTGCGAGTCCTACTTCTACGGCGTCCTGAGCACGAAGGTCAAGTTCTGCTATCATATCCTGAGCTACAAGATCGCCGAGGAGTCCGGGCTGGTCCGAGAGGTCAGGTTCGACGACGAAGAGTACGACGTCTTCATGAAGCTCCTCGCGTCCGACGTGCTTCACTCGCGGGAGTTGAGGAGGGTGAGAGCCACGGGAGGGATTTGATCCCTCGACCTGCTGCTTACAAGGCAGCTGCTCTACCAGGCTGAGCTACCGTGGCGCGAGTTTCCCTCCTGCAGCGTCGGTTTATCTCCTTTGTTTGTGAGAGGCGGCTATCCAGAAGTCAGCAAGTACGACCGGACGGCGTCGCCATCGAGCTCGCACAGGACCCCTTTGAGAATCCCCGAAGCATATTCGCTGCCAGGATTGAAACACATCGTCCTTCCAATCCTCACCATGCCCCTCGACTCGTGGATGTGTCCGTGCAGGCCGACTAGTGGCTGATATTTCTCGATGCTGTCGCGCACGGCCGAGCTCCCCGCGGAGGCCATCACGACCTCTCCTCCAGAGACCACGGGCTTCAGGTTGTCATCGAGCTTCGGCGCCTGGTCGATGGGCGTCCCAATGGGAGGGACGTGGAGGTTGAACACGGCGCTCTTCATCTCACGAACCCTCTCGGCCATGCCGTCGATCTTCTTCTGCAGCACGCCCTCGTCCACCTCCCTCGGGCTGTGCCACGGCGTAGGGTTCGTGTATCCGAGTGTGATCATCTCGTGCTGACCGTCTATCTCGACGACCTCCCCCTCGGGATTGGTCACGCTCTTCCCCGAACTCAGCACTTCGTCGATCTCGAAGTAGTCGTCGTTTCCAGGCGACATGTAACACTTGATTCCGGTACCGGCAAGCCTTTCGTCCGCGAGGGCAATCCAGGACCGGAGGCTTTCAAGCATGAGTCTCTTGAAGAGCCCGACGACGAGGTCCGGTTTGGCCGCGAGCTCCTCGAACTCCTTGGGACTCGCCTCATACGGATAGTTGCCTGCATCGCCGGCCCTCCTCTTGAGCCCCTCGATTTCTGACGGGGAGGTCAGCAAGCGGTCGTTGTTTCCCTCTCTGACCTTGACCGTACCGTCCGGCATCCTCACCATCGGGACTATCGCCTTTCCCGTCACGTCTCCTCCCAAGATTAGCACATCTGCGTCGTAGAACTTTCCCGCGTTAACAAACTTCCTGAAGCAGCGGTCGGAGCCGTGCACGTCGCTGACGAAGAATACCTTCGTCCTCATCCTCTCAATCTCCGCGTGAAGCTACCGACTGCCTCACGCATTCAGCTCTCTCTCGCCTGGACCTGTTCGACCAAGCCCGCGTCCTCCTCCGGGAGCTCGTACCACCTGACCCTCTCCCCTATGGCCGCGCGCATCTTCCAAGCGATGCTCTTGGGGGCCCTCTCTATTGCCGCGCTTAGCTGCCCAACCCTCTTGACGACCAACTCTCTTTCAGGCTCCTTCAGTTCCCACTTCTCGACGGCGACGGCCAGCATGGCCAGCTTCATTGTGAACGTCTTGTAGATGCCCCAGTCTTCGCCGCAGAGCCTCGCGAGATACTCTCCGTTGACAGTGTCCCGGAGGTCGGTGCCCCCAACCTCGTGGTCCACTAATAGACAAATCATGTCTCCGAAATCCTTCTCGTTCGTCTGGATGATCTGGAGCTTCGTAGCCAGGAGGTCTGCTAGAGGAATGGTCTGGCGGTCGATTTCCATCCTGTCCCTCAGGTCGAACTTGTGGCACATCTCGAAGACGTCGAGGAACACATCGACCCGCTTCTCGTGGGCAGAGTCGGTGAAGCCGAGCCTTCGGCTGCCGTGCAAGGCGTTGAACCTCTCCCGGGGGAGGTAGCCCGATTCGCTAAAGACGCGCTTGATTTCGGTCACCTGCCGCGCGTGGCCGATGAAGTCGAGGTCGCCGTAGCTCCTCGCAAGGCTGCCGCTACGCGCGGACGGGCACCGGAGGTAGAACGCGACGCCTCCAAGCATCCGCAAGACGACCCCGTTGCCCTCGGCCCGTCCCAAGACCCTGATCGCCTCTTCTACGGGGCTTGGTCGCGCAGGTTCCACGGTTCGAAGCTCGGTCAATTTCCTTTAAGCTTTGCCCGCCTGCGACTCACACATAATACACACCGGCCCTCCAAGGCTGCTCGGCGTCGACGTTTGGAGAAGCGCGAGCTGGGCAGGACGAGGGAGAAGATACCGGTGCTTGGCATGGGAACGTGGGAGATTGGCGACGCCCAAGACGAGAGGCGCGCCCTCGAGATTCAGGCTCTACGCAGGGGCATCGAACTCGGAATGACCCTGATTGACTCGGCAGAGATGTACGGCTACGGCAACGCTGAGAAACTCGTCGGGCAGGCGATCAAGGGGAAAAGGGACGACGTGTTCATCGCCTCGAAGGTGTCGCCGGAGCACTTCGGGTACGAAGACGTCCTGGGCTCGTGCGAGAACAGCATAAGGCGGCTCGGAGTCGAGCACATCGACCTCTACCAGTTGCACTGGCCGAGCGACCAGGTCCCAATCAAGGAGACCATGAAGGCCATGGAGGAGCTCGTCGCCCACGGGAAGATACGCTACATAGGCGTCAGCAACTTCTCTGTCGCCCAGACGCTCAAGGCCAGGGAAGCATTGCCGAGGTCGGAAATCGTCTCAAACCAGGTGAGGTACAGCCTCACCAGACGCTCCATCGAGGCCGAACTCCTCCCGTTTTGCGAGAAGGAGAAGCTGACGGTCATCGCCTACAGCCCCCTCGACACAGGAAAGCTCCCGACCGGAAGAATCCCGCAGGCCCTCCTCGACAAGTACGCGATGACCCCTGCCCAGCTGATGCTGAACTGGGTCACCTACAAGGAGGCGGTGGTCGCGATACCCAAGGCGGCGAAGGCGGAGCACGTCGAGAAGAACGCGGCCGCGGTCAGCACTAGGATTTCGCCCGACGACTATGAGGCCCTGTCTCGGATCTTCGAGTAATCAGTTCTTGGCTGCCCGGACAGCCCTTTGGGGCTTCTGTATGTGGTGCATCCTCCCCAGGTCTGCGAGGTAGGGCTTCAGCTTCGCAGGGACCTTCGCCTCGACCGGCTCCCTCAGGCTCACGCCCTTGTCGCGCTTCGTCTTCCAGATGGTCTCGTCGAACTTGATTATCGCCGGGCCTACGCCCTTGGGGGCCCTGCTCTTGTCGGCCTGGGGGAACCTCTCCAAGTGTATACTCCGCTGCCCGTAGAGCCTCCTCCAGATGTGGTCGGTCATGTGCGGCGTGATGGGCGCCATGAGCAGCAGGACGGATTTCATCACCTTGTGAAGCGTGAACCTGGCCGCCTCGCACTGCTCCTTTGACACGCCGTCCCCGTACGCGCGACCCTTGACCATCTCGAGGTAGTGAGCGGCGAAGACGTTCCACACGAACTCCCTGATCTTCGTGGCGGGGACGAACCCGTTACCCTCCTCGTATCCAGCTACGCACTCGTGGATGAGGCTGTTCAGCTCAGAGAGTATCCAGGTGTCGGTGGGCGTCAGCTTCGCGCTCTTGGGCTCGGGGAACGACGCGATGAAGCGGGCCGTGTTCCAGAGCTTGGTGAGGAACTTCCCCGCGCCCGCGACCCTGTCCTCCGAGAGCCTGAAGTCGTAGCCTTGGTTCGCCTCAGCGGCGCCCCAGAAGCGGAAAGTGTCGGTGCCGTACTTTTGGAGCAGCGGCTCGGGGTCCATGAAGTTGCCCAGGCTCTTGCGCATCGCCCTCCCCTGCGCGTCCTGCCCTAGCCCTCCCACCCATGCCTCCTTCCACGGCGCCTTCCCGGTCAGGAGGTAGCACCTCAGGAGCGAGTAGTACAGCCAGGTCCTAACGATGTCCTTGCCCTGCAGCCTCAGCGTCGTCGGGTAGGTGGCCTTGAAGAACTTCTGGTTCTTCGTTATCTTGGTGACATAGAGCGCCGATATGCTCGAGTCCATCCAGGTGTCGAAGGTGCGCGTCTCGCCGATGAACTTCGTGTTGGCGCACTTCGAGCACTTCCTGAACGGGGCCGCGTCCTTCCAGGGCCTGTAGTACTTGCCCGCCTTTGGAAGGTGCGGCGTCTCGCACTTGGTGCAGTACCAGATCGGGATCTCCGTCGCATAATATCTTCTGCGCGAAATCGGGTAATCGGTCGTCAGAGAGTCGATCCAGTCGAATAGTATCTGCCTGTGCATCGGCGGATGGAACTTGATCTCCTTCGCGAGCTTCTTCAGAGTCGGACCGAACTGGAGCTGCTTTAGGTAGAACTCCTCCATCGGTATTATCTCAATCGGCGTGTGGCTCCTCTCGCACAGGGGCGTCCGATGCTGCACTTGCTCGACCTTCACCGCTATCTTGGCGTCCTGCAGGTCCTGGATGATCTGGGAGCGGGCGTCCTTAATCGCCATCCCCAGGTACTTGCCGGTGACGGCCGTCATCTTCCCCTCCATGTCAATCGCCTGAATCTCCTTGAGCCCTAGCTGCCTGAAGAGCTGCACGTCGTTGTAGTCGCCGTAGCTACAGACCATGAGGACCCCCGTGCCGAACTCGATGTCGACGCTCTTGTGCGTCTTGATGGGCACCTCCTTGCCGTAGATTGGGACGACCGCGGTCTTCCCGACTATCTTCCTGTAACGCTCGTCGGCTGGGTTGACCACCACCAGCTGGCAAGCGGACAGGAGCTCAGGCCTGGTCGTGGTGACTTGGATCTCCTCGCCCGTCTCCTTGACGGTGAACTTGTTCGTGACGAGGTACGCGGGAAGGTCCTCGTATTCGATCTCTGCGTCGGCTATCGTCGTCCCGCAGTCGGTGCAGTAGTTGTTGGGCCTCGTCGCTATGTGTATGAGCCCCTTGTTCCAAAGCTCGATGAAAGACCACTGGGTCAGGGTCCTGTACTCCTCGGAGTCCGTGCGGTACTTCTCCTTGAAATCCCCGGAGACTCCCAGCTTCTTGAGAAGGTCGACCATGTACGCCTCGATGTCGTCGAGCGCATGCTTGCAGAGCCCGATGAACTCGTCCCGCGGGGTCTTCCTCATCTGAATCCTGTACTTCCGCTCCGTCGCTATCTCCACGGGGAGGCCGTTCCTGTCTATCCCGATTGGGTAGAGGACGTTGTAGCCCCGCATCCTCGCTGCCCTCGCGACCATGTCTATCTGAGAGTACTGGGTCAGGGCTCCTGGGTGCCAGGGCTTCCCTGAGGGGTACGGCGGAGGGGTGTCCATCACAAAGTTGCGCTTTTTGTCAGCGCTGGGCCTGAACTTGAAAATATCTTCAATTCCCCATATCCTTCTAACCTCCTCCTCGAGGCCGGGGTTCCAGCTTGTCGACTCTAGCCTGTTGGGCGGGGCTGCATTCGCGGGGGCTGTGGGCCGCGGTTGCTCCCCTTGGTTCTCCAAAACTCGATTCACTCCACACTGGGAGGGTATTTAGGTTGTCCCCGGTTTTGGGCCTGCTTCTCCAGAGCGGTGGGCCGCCTGTCGCGCCCCTAGGGTTTCGCGTAGATAGAGGGGTCTTTCACGCCGCTGTCGGCGAAGGCGAGCTTCCGTCTTTTGCAGTTTGAACAGGTTCCGCAATGAACCGGCAGCTTCTTGCCCGCGACGGTCCTGAAGCCGTAACCTGCGTAACAGCTGTACGTGTACTGCCAAGGGACGCCAAGCTCGTCACCGAGTTTCACCACCTTGTCCTTGTCGTAGGTGATGAGAGGGGCGAGCATCCTGTATCCTCCGTGGTGGGTCGCCTGCTCGCCCAGCCTGTTAATCTCCTCGAGGAACTCAGGCGTGTTGTCCTTCATCGCCACCGGCGTCTCCCTGCGTATCCCGATGTAGACGTCGAACCGCTCCTGGGTCGAGATGTAGAACGACTCAGCGTGGGCAAGCCCGACGAGCAGCAGTATCGCGTTCCTGCACGGGTCCCACCACTTCAGAATCCTGTCCCTCGCCTTCTCAGGGACCCAGAGGTCCTCGTTCTTAGTCTCCGGGATCTCCTTCTCGGCGTGCGTGAGCAGGGAGGTGCTTATCTCGCCGAGCCATCTCATGTCGATGAGCTTGAGAGGGGCCTTCAGCCGCCGCGATATCTCCTTGATGCAGAACTCCTCATAGGCGTACGTCCGCTGCCCGTAGTTGCAGAATATCAGTAGCTGGTGCTCGGGCTTGATGACCTTCTTCACGTAGTACGCCATGGTCACTGAATCCGCTCCTCCCGAGATGCAGCAAATCGCGCTCCTGTCTTTGCTCAAGTGCTTGTCCTCCCCCTCGGGTTCGGGTTCATATCAGTTGGGGAACATCCTCTGCAGCACGCCCAGCCTCTTCACGGACCTGAAGAGGAGATAGCCGAGCACCGCCGTCGCTATGAATACTCCGGCCGTGACCTGAGGAATCTCCACCGACAGCGGCAGGTTGAACGCGTAGTTCAGGGCGAAGCTTACCGTGATGCCAAGCGCTATAGAGTAAAGCGTCAGCCCCAGGAAGACGCTCGTGTTCCGAAGCTTCCACAGCAGAAACGAGAACAGGAACGAGGGGATGACGTTGACGAGGTCGATTGGGCCGAGAGGGTCGCCGAGGGCAGGCTGGTTGGCTATGAAGACCCCCAACGCCTGCCCAAGGACCGCGGGCCATCCGATTATGGGGACGAGGCCAATGAGGATGTTCGCCACCCGCAGATTGATCGCCCCGTAGCTGATGGGGTTGAACGCCAAGGCCAGCACGACATACATCGCCGCGTAGACCGCTGCCGTCGCTATGAGGACGCTCCTCCTTGAACTGCGCGCCGCCTTGTTCTCTGTCTTGTTTATGCTCTCTTCTCTCCTCCGACCCGGGGTTTCTAGAGGCGGAACGGGGGGAGGCCCACTCACCCGCCTGCCTCGGGCTTCAACCCGGATTGATATAACGGTTCTAGCGGATTAGACTGTCTGCCTTCAGCCCCTCTTCGCCGTCGACACCATCGAGAGGACGTCCCTGTCCCTGAGGACGTAGTCCACTGGGAGGTGGAGCGCGGTCCTCGCGTCGATGCCGTAGAGCAGGCCCTTGAACAGGTCTGTGTGGACTGCCTTGGCGAGGTCCTCCACCGTGGAGCCCGCGGGCAGAAGGTAGACGTCAGGTAGTACGTTCCCGTGCTTGTCGGTCAGCTTCTCGGCGTCTGCCACCGGGTAGACCGCGTTCATCTTCAGGAGCTTGAATATCGCGATGTTGAGGCCGAACTGGACGCCCGTCCTGAGGTACTCGCCGAAGACCTTCCTCCTGATGTAGGAGAGGGCGTTCTTCTGCGCGTCGGTCAGCTCCTGGGGCCTGACAACGTCGAACCGCTCCTCGCCGGGCACGTATTTTATCAACCCCTTGACCTCCGCCCTTCGCAAGGAGAGCTCCGCCTCGCCGCTCGTCGGGACGACCATCAGGTCCTTGTACTTCTCCCTGAGGGCCTTGAAGTTCTCCGCAGCGTTGGGGAGGTCCATCTTGTTCGCGATGATCAGCGTCGGCTTGGAGATGTCGCGAAGGATCCAGCAGAAGTTCTGGACCTCCTGCTCGTTCCAGCTGTCCACGTCCTTCTCTTGGAGCATCGCCTCGTTGAGCGCGTAAGTCACGTGCTCGCGCTTCACCCCTATACCTTGGAGGACCTCCGCGATGGCTTCGGGAAGGCCGATCCCCGGGAGCTTCGCGGCCTTTGATATCTTCACCAGGTTGCTCGAGAAGAGCTTGGTGTACCACAGGACCAGCTCGAGCTCGACGTCGGCCAGGTCGGCGAGCGGGTCTCCCGTGCCGGGCTCGGCGATCTTCCCGTCCTTGTCCACGCTCCCTGAGGCGTCGACTACGTGCAGCAGCGCGTCCGACTGGGCAGCCACCGAGAGGAACTGGTTCCCGAGCCCCTTCCCCATCCAGGCCCCCTTGATGAGCCCGGGAAGGTCGGTCACCTCGATGGGGATGAAACGCCACCCCTCCTCGCACTTTGAGTTCTTGGGGTTGTCTTGGACGTTGAACTCCTTGTGGACGCACAGGGTGACGGCCTGCCCGACCCCCGTGTCCGCGGACTTGGTGGTGAAGGGGTAGTTCGAGACTTCCCCCGCCTTCAGCGTCATCGAGTTGAAGAGAGTGGTCTTTCCCGCGTTGGTTTTTCCTATGAGGCCTATACGAATAACCATCTTGTGATCAGTTCTCTGTCTACAGCCTAGTTCGACTGCATTTCGCAAAAAAGGCGCTTCCGGTAGTTAAGGGTATGCTAGAGGCGCAGGCCTAAGCGCTGACGGGTCTGTATCTCAGGAAGGCGGCGACCCCGCCGAAGGACTTGAGCATGGCCCCCTCCTCTGTCCCGGAGGAGATCACCTCGACCTTCGCGCCCACCTGTACCGCCCTCTCCTCGAGGAGGTCGACGATGTCGGTCTCATCGACCACGAACTCCTTCGACCCGCAGTTCGCGCATGGCTCCGAGGTTATCTCCTGCGTCGCCTGGGTCTTCTTCGAGTTCGGGACGAACTTCTCCCTCACCGTCTGGCAGCTCTTGCATGTGGCGGCGATCCTTGTCGTGTCGACGTCGTCGGCCACCAGAATCGTCTCCACGTTACTCTTGTCCAAAGCTTGGATTATCCTAGGAAGGCCGTACACCGCCACCCCGTTCGGCTTGTTGACCTCGCCGAGGAACCGCTGCACGAGCTTCTTCTCCTCGAACAGCCTCACGTCTTGGAGCTTGTCCGCCGCCTTCTCTACAAGCTCTCTGACCCCCTCCCGCCCCGAGTACGCCGTGTCTATGATGGCGACGATGTTTTTCCTCAACTGGTAGTTCAAGAACTCCGTCTTGAGGAAGTCTTCCTTGGTGAAGCCGGGGCCGCCGACCACCAGCCCCGTGACCTTGTACTCCTCCATGAAGATCCTGTTCGCGTGGTCGGCGACCCTGTGGTAGAAGTAGGTCAGCTCCATCTCCCTTCCACGCTCGTATCTCCGGGCGCTCTGCCCTCCCTTCCTCGTCTTCCCCGAGATGCCAGAGGTCATCACGTTCACGATCTCGAAGCTCTCGCCGGAGAGTATCCCAATCCCCACGTCGTTCGCGTCTATTGCGAGGATTCCGTAGACTTTCTCCTCCCTGAGCATGTCCTTGAGGTACTCGATGTGGAAGTGGTCGTCGCACTGGTAAAGGAAGGACTTCACCGGCTTGGGGGGCGATATCTCGCGAAGGAGTATCACTTCGCTCCCCGGACCGTTCGTCATCAGCGCCCCGCAGAAAATCACCAGCCCGTTGTCGGGCGTGTCCCTGTAGAGCTTGAGCTTCTGCATGGTCTTCGTCAGGGCGTCCTGGACGTGGTTGCGGGTCGTGTCGGACTTTATGTTCGCGGCCGTGCCCCACTCGTTCCTAAGGTAGGCGATGACCTCGTGGATGGGCTTCTTGGGCGGGATGTACAGTGAGACCAGCTCGGTCCCCCGCCCCTCCTTGCCGGAAAGCTCTGAGATGACCTTTCGAATCTTGTATAATCTTACAGAGTCTGCCTTTGTACTTAGCAATGAGGATGACCTCCGGTGAGTCAGCTGACGGATTCGCTGTTAACTACTTCTGGCCTGACTCGGGACTCCATCGTCGGATGAGGAGTTTAGGGCATTCACCTTTATAAAAACTATCCCGGGCATGCTCACTCGTCCATATGTCCAAACCCGCCTCCGGCAAGAAGATCGTCCTTCGCATAGGCGGGTCGGTTCTCGGCTCCCCTCCGCAGGCGAAGCTCCTCAAGGGGTATGCCGAGGTTATCTCTGAAGCCAGGAAGGCTGGTCTCTCCGTCGGCGTCGTCGTAGGTGGCGGGCCGGTCGCACGCGCCTACATCACCACCGCCAAGGAGCTCCTGCTCCCCCGCGAAGCGCAGGACATGATTGCAATCGACGCGTCACGCCTCAACGCAAAGCTCGTGGGCATGAAGCTCGGCGTCAAGAGGGTCTCCACCACAATACAGGGGATGATAGTCGAGCTGGAGAAGAACGGGATAGGGGTGATGGGAGGGCTGAGGCCAGGAATCACCACAGACACGGTAGCCGCGATACTCGGGGACGCGTGGCACTCTGACTTGCTGGTGAAGGCGTCCGACCAGGACGGGGTATACACCGCCGACCCGAGGACGGACAAGGAAGCGAAGCTTCTGCACAACCTGTCGTACCAGGAGTTGGTCAGGATTCTGGGAGGCACCCAGCACAGGCCTGGGATCCACAGCATCGTCGACCCCGTCGCGGCGAGGTTCGTGTCGAAGCACAAGCTGGTGCTCGTAGTGACCAACGGGTTCTTCCCCTCGAACGTGCGTAAGGCCCTCCTCGGCGAGCGCGTCGGGTCTCTGGTCTCCTAATCGGATTTCGTCTCGCAGCTACCGCAACACGGGTTGCTTGGATAGCCTTCCCCTGACTAAGGCGTCCACTGCGTCTCTGGTGAACTTTAGGCCTCGGGGGTCCCCCGTCAACACGTGCTCAATCACGCCGTCGGCCGTTTCAAGGAAGACCTGAGGTATCAGATAGTCCGGCGTCCAGTCCCCATACTTCTTCACTAGCCCGTCAGCCTCGTCGACGTCCTCGGTGTCGATGTCGTGGAGGACCAGAGGAACTCCGAGCTCCTTCGCCGCGCGCTCCAATGGCTCCACGGTCGTCGGGACGCAGTGAGGGCACCAGTCCGCGTAGACGACATGGACGGCCTTCAGCATGACTTGTCAGGCCTCTCCGGGTGCGTATAAACCCTGTAACTCAGTCAGCCCTGGTTGATCCGCATCTTCGACACGAACCTCTGGAACTCCTCTTCGGTCACCCACTCGACCCTGAGGTAGTCGATGATCTCTTCCTCCTCCATCCCTATCTTACGCGCCTCGTCGACCGCCACTTGGTATGCCTCGATCTCCGTCGGCCTCTCGAAGTACGCATATCTCCTGTCGTAGAGCTCCTTACCCTCCCTGAACTGCTTCACGTGCGTGAGCTCATGGATCACGTCGAGGTAGAGGTGCCTTTCCTGCCCGGTCTTGAGGTACTCAGGGTTTATCATGACGTTCCCGGTCTCGCCGTCGACTCGGAGGTATCCCCGGGGCGAGTCCAAGGAGACCTTCAGCTTAGAGATGACCTCCTCCGTGTCGGCGCCGAAGAGCCTCCTTACCGCCTCGACGCCTTCGAACCCCGAAAACACCTCGGCGAAAGGCTTGGTGGCCCCCGCGTCCGCTCCCCTGTCCATGGCCACGCCGAAGGTCTCTCCGGAGGGCAAGTCGTTCCCCACGGTGCGCCTCCGGGGCCGGCGCGCGAACACGCTCTTCGTGTATGCTAGGTTGAACCCCTGCTTGAGGTAGAAGCCTTCCACTCCGTCGGAGGCCATGGCCTGAATGATCAGCCGCCTACCTTCGTCTTCAGCCAACGCTCGCATAGACTTCAGCATCGTGGCGGCGACGCCCCTTCCTCTGAAGCGCGGCTCAGTCCCGACGCAATAGGCACCGGCCACTCCTCCGGCCGTCCTGTACAGAGCGGCGCATCCGACCGGGGTCCTACCGATTCTCGCCAGGACGACGCTCGCCTTCTTGTCCCTGACGACCTTCCGCATGATTTTGTTGACCGCTCCGCTCAGCCTCTGGTCGCCGTAGAACGCCTGCAGGTAGACCTTCGTCCATTCCTGCAATTCCTTTCCCTTTGAGCGCGAGCCCACCAGCGTGATCTCGACGTCGGGGTTCGGGGCCGACTTGCCTTTGGCCTGGGGCCTGCTCTCCATCACCAGCATCTTGTCGCCGACCGCATATCCCTTCGAGGAGAGGGAGGCGCGAAGCTTGTCCCATTGGCGCCCTTCCTCGACCAGCATGCAGGGCGCTTGGCGCCTCCTCTTCGCGAACTCCTTCTCGACCGCCTCGACCACCAGCTCCGGGACCCTCTCCACCCCGAGGAAGCCTCCTCGGTTGTAGAACTGCTCGTCCTTGAAGGCCTCAGAGAAGATCGCGTAGCAGTTCTTGGACACCCACACCGTCTCGTCGGCCCACTTCGCCCACCAGCTCACCTCGTTGAGTTCGTACGCCCTCTCCTCACTGCTTGGCAAGGAAGTCAACTCCCAGCACCTCTGAGACCGCACGGAGGGCCCAGTAGTCGCGAGCCTCGTCCGATGAGCTCCCGCCGATGAGCTCGTCCTCGACCCACTTTATCGCCTTGGGCGTATCGAGGTCGTCGTCCATCGCAGCGTAGAACGGGGAGAGGCGCTTCCGGACCGCGTCAGGCGAGGGCCCCACCCTGCTGGTGGCCTTCGCGGTGAACGCGCTGAGCCTTCCTGCCCCCGCGGCAGCCCTGGAGTACGCCTTGCTCGCCCCCTTGAGCCGCTGAAGGCTGAACTCCACGTCGTCTCTGTAGTGCCACGAAAGCAGGTAGTACCTCAGCTCGTCGGCGCTGTATTCCTTGAGGAGCTCCCTGACGAGTTGGGTGTTCCCCGCGGACTTGGACATCTTCCGCCCGACGAGGTTGACGAGCCCCGTGTGGACCCAATACCTCACAAGCGGGCTGATGCCGGTCAGCGACTCCCCCTGCGCGAGCTCGGCTTCGTGGTGCGGATAGATCAGCTCGTAGGCCCCGCCGTGGATGTCGTACTGCGGCCCGAAGTTGGTCAGCGTCACCGCGGTGTCCTCGATGTGCCACCCCGGGGACCCCCTCCCCCACGGGCTGTCCCACTTTCCCTCCTCCAATGTGACCGGGCGCCACAGCGCGAAGTCGAGGAGGTTCTTCTTGTTCGCGGTGAGCTCCAGCGGCCTCAGCGACAGCTCGCTCTTGGACTGGTGCGAGAGCTTGCCGTAGGCTGGATATTTCGAAGTGTCAAAGTAGACGACGCCGTCGGCCAGGTACGCGTACCCGTTCTCGACCAGGATGGAGATCTGGTCGACCATGACCTCGATGTACTTGGAGACGCTCTCGAAACTCGTCACCGACTTCACGTCGAGGCCCTTCAGGTCCTCGAAGAACGCGGCCGAGTACTTCCGCACGATCTCGCTCGTCTTCACCCCCTCTCTCTTGGCCGCCTCGGTTATCCGGTCGTCCACGTCCGTGATGTTGACCAAAAAGCTGACGCGGGCGCCGAGGTGGGTGAGGTAGCGAGAGAGCACGTCGTAGAAGACGTACGTCCGCGCATGCCCCACGTGGATGAAGCTCTGGACCGTCGGGCCGCAAACGAACATCCGGACCGCCTCCCCTTGCACGATGTCCAACGGCTCCTTCCTCTGGCTCATCGAGTTGAACAGCAAGACTCTGCCGCGGCTCACGCTATCATCCTCTTGCCTTCAACGGCGAACCCGGCTTGTATGTTAGCCTTTTTTCTGAAGCGCAAGTCTCATATGGCGTGGGTCGGGCTCCCGACTCGGACGCGTTGAGCGGTTGTTCTTCGAAAAGAGCGTGACCTCGTTGCCCAAGCTCATGAGAGAGGTGGACCTGCTCGACCTCGACAGCGGCATCAGGACGTTCGGAGACTTCCAAGGGAAGAAGAGGCAGTTCGTCTTCGTCACGAGGTCGCCGCATGACACCTACACCCTGATGGTCTATGAAAGAAAGGCCGGCACCAACCCAGTCCCGGGCAGGAGGTTGCTCGTGAAGGAATTCCAAAAGAGGGAGGACCTGAGCGAATTCATGCGGACGCTCTTGTCGCGGCCTGTGAAGGCGTTCGTGTACTAGATTGATATGGTGCGAGAGGTGGGATTCGAACCCACGAACGCCTAAACGAGCGGATTTCTCCTTGCGTCGCTGTAGGCCCCGGAGCGACATCTGATCTTGAGTATCGGCGCCGAATCGGCCCCGCCGCCGTTGACCAGGCTTAGCTACTCTCGCAGAATTCGAGGGCTGCATGCGGTCAAAAAGGCTTTCGTCTCGTGCCGCGTCTCCGTCGGCTAACAGGATGGCGGCGGCCATGCGATCCCATGTTCTACGTGCCATAGCCTTATAGCGGCCGTCGTCGAAAACCGCACAGTTGCATGGAGGCGATTGCGATGAAGAGAGACGACTTTTCGTGGATGATCGGAGGGGCGCAAGGGAGCGGAGTGGACACCCCGGCCAGCATCTTCGCCAAGGCGGTCGCAGCCGCCGGCTTCTACGTCTACGGCACCAGGGAGTACTACTCCAACATAAAGGGCGAGCACAGCTACTTCCAGGTGAGGTTCGGCGGGCGGTTCCTCCGGTCCCACGTCAACACGGTCGACCTGCTCGCCACCTTCGATGACGAGACTGTCGTAAGGCACGCCTTCGAGGTCAGGAAAGACGGCGCGATAGTCTTCGACAAGGACCTCTCCGCGAACAAGATCCAGGACATCCCCACCCTCGAGCCCAACGTGCAGAAGGCCGTGAAGGCGGAGCTCGACAAGCAGGGTCTCCCTCACGCCGTGAGCGGGGTCCTCGAGGTCGCGAGGCGCAAGGGGGTCCACCTCTACCCCATCCCGTACATGGACATCCTCAAGGCCCTCGCCGAGAAGCTCGGCGAGTCCTCGCTGAGCTCGCTCACTAGGATGACCAACGTGATGTCAGTCGCCGGCTCCTTCGCCCTCCTGTCGTTTCCTAGGGAGGCGCTCGACGACGCCATCCGCAAGCAGTTCAGGTCGAAGCCGAAGGTCGCCGAGACGAACATCAGCGCCGTCGACGCCACCTACGAGTACGTGACCAAGAACTTCGAGGGCAGCTTCGGCATCAAGGTCCAACCGGCCGTGCGGAGCGCCGAGAAGCGCATACTGATCAGGGGAAGCAGCGTGATAGGGATAGCCAAGATCGCAGCCGGCTGCAGGCTGCAGACCTACTATCCCATAACCCCGGCGAGCGACGAGAGCGAGTATCTCGAATCGCACGAGTCGATAGAGGTCGCCGCACCACCCGGAGCGACCGCCAGTTCTACCTCGAAGGGGTCCATCGCGGTCGTCCAGACGGAGGACGAGATCGCCGCCGTGCTGATGGCCATCGGGGGAGGGCTCGCAGGAGTCAGGGCCTCCACCTCCACGTCGGGCCCTGGCTTCTCCTTGATGGCCGAGGGGATAGGCTGGGCGGGGATGAACGAGGTGCCCGTGGTCGTGACGCTGTACCAGAGAGGCGGCCCCAGCACCGGGCTCCCGACGAGGCACGAGCAGGGAGACCTGAGGTTCGCGCTGCACACAGGACACGGCGAGTTCCCGAGGATCATCCTCGCGAGCGGGGACCTCGAGGAGTCGTTCTACGACGTCGCGAAGGCGTTCAACTTCGCGGAGAGATACCAGGTGCCCGTCATCCACCTCCTCGACAAGGCCATGGCGAACGCCGACCAGACCTGCGCCATGTTCAGCCCGGAGAAGATGAAGATCGACAGGGGCCTGCTCATCAAGGGGCCGCTGAAGGAATCTGAGATTCAGAACTTCAAGCGCTTCAGGTTCACCGACAACGGCGTCTCCCCGAGGCCTGTCATAGGCGCGGAGGGAGGAATCTACTGGAACTCCGGGGACGAGCACGACGAGAAGGGGCACATCACCGAGGACCCCACCAACAGGGACATGATGATGGAGAAGAGGATGGGGAAGCTCGACCTCGCCGCCAAGGAGATACCAATCGAGGACAAGCTCGTCTTCCACGGCCCCGCTGAGGCGCCGCTGACGGTGGTGAGCTGGGGCTCCCCGAAGGGCGCAATCCTGGACGCGATGGACGCCTTGAGAGAGCAGGACGGGATACTGGTGAACTTCCTCCAGGTCAGGCTGATGAGCCCCTTCCCCGCCGATGAGGTGGCGCGGGCCCTCTCACGCTCCAAGAAGCTTGTCGGAATCGAGATGAACTTCTCAGGCCAGTTCGCGGGCCTCCTGCGGGAGAAGACAGGGATCTCCGTCGACCACCTCGTCGTCAAGTACAACGGCAGGCCGATGTCCTGCGAGGAGATCTACGACGCCCTCAAGCAGATGTCGCCGAGCCCCGCCCGCGCGAACGGCCCCGCTCCCAAGAGACTGGTGTTGAGAAATGGC
Source organism: uncultured Nitrososphaerota archaeon (assembly GCA_963838925.1). GTDB lineage: Archaea > Thermoproteota > Nitrososphaeria > Nitrososphaerales > Gagatemarchaeaceae > Gagatemarchaeum. The sequence goes on along the minus strand of CAWISW010000003.1, from coordinate 211,124 downwards.
GCTTAAGCTCACCGACCTGAAGACGGAGGTCCACAACGACTGGTGCCCGGGCTGCGGCGACTTTGGCATCCTCAGCGCCATCCAGATGGCGCTCGCCGAGATGAACGTCGACCCTGACAAGGTGGCCGTCGTCTCCGGGGTGGGCTGCTCGAGCAAGACCCCCCACTTCATCAACGCCTACGGGGTCCACACCCTCCACGGGAGGTCCCTCCCCTTCGCGACCGGGATCAAGCTCTCGAACCCCGAGCTCGAGGTGATAGCGTGCGGCGGGGACGGCGACGGCCTCGGGATAGGCGCGGGGCACTTTGTGAACTCTGGGAGGAGGAACGTCGACATGGCCTACATGATATTCGACAACGGGGTGTACGGCCTCACCAAGGGGCAGGCCTCGCCGACGCTGAAGCTGGGGATGAAGACCAAGGCGCTCGCGAAGCCGAACATCAACCAGGGCATCAACCCCCTCATGCTCGCGCTGGCCGCGGGCTACACCTTCGTCGCGAGGGGCTACGCCTACGACGTGCGCCACCTCAAGGAGCTGATCAAGAGGGCGATTATGCACAAGGGGTTCGCCTTCCTAGACGTCCTGCAGCCCTGCCCCACGTACAACGACATACTCACCAAGGACTACTGGTCGGGCGAGGGCCTCCTGGACCTCGACCTGGGAGGGAGACCTATCCCCCGCACGTACAAGCTCGAGGACGCCGGCTACGACGGGGTGGTGGCGTCGCCCGCGACGGACGAGATGGAGGAGAAGATCAAGCAGGCGATAATGAGGTCCTTCGAGTTCGGCGACCACACGCCCATCGGCGTCTTCTACCAGAACGAGCACATTCCAACCTACGAGGACCGCCTCGCTCAGAGGCTCCCAGGGTACCGCGAGAACTCCCCAGGCAGGCAGGAGATCTCGCGCAAGGACGGCACCCCGGCGGCCATGGTGGGCAAGCTGCTCGACGAGTTCAGGGTAAGCTGACCTCATGCCGAGACAAAGAGGCCGCCGTCCCACCAAGCGCGTGGTGGTCGCAGTGGGCTCGAGGAACGCGGCCAAGACCCTCGGGGTGCAGAGGGCCTTCTCCAGCCATCTTCCCGGACGTCGAAATCAAGGCGGTCGACACCACGTCACTGGTGAGGGCCCAACCGCTCAGCCTCGACGAGACGGTCGAGGGAGCCGAGGAGAGGGCGATCTTCGCGCTCGAGTCCGCGAGACCGGATTTCGGTGTCGGCGTGGAGGCCGGCCTGATCGGGCTCGGGAAGGGGTGGCCGGGGCACTACCTGAACCTCCAGGTCGCGGCGGTCGTCGACTTCTCAGGCCACCTCTCCTTCGGATGCTCCTCCGGGTTTCCGATCCCAAAGAGATTCGCGACCAAGGTGAAACGGAACGGGGAAGAGCTCGACCGTTACACCCACGAGCTCACCGGGGCAGAGGTGGTCCGCGAGGAACACGGGATAGTCTACCACCTGAGCGGGAAGCGACTCTCGCGCGTGGAGATGACCGAGCAGTGCGTCTCGATGGCCCTGATACCCTGGTTGAACAAGAAGACCTTCGGGTTCTAGCCGTACCCGGGCTCCTGACCTTTCGTCTCAGCCTTCCCTCACAAAAAACGGTGCAAGGTTTATATCCAGACGGCGGGGACTGGGTAATTTGCGCATAGCTTGGCGGCGTCTGCGTGGAGCGGACGGGCGGAGCCCTTGCTTTGAGACGTACGACCTCCAGATGCGCGTACAAACAGTGGAGATCTAACCGAAATGTTAGATCTGACATTGGCTTTGCTAAACAGTAAGATTCCGCAGTTATGCGAGAATATTCTTGCTCCCGATATAATCGACTCCGGTTGATCCTGCCGGACCCGACTGCTATCGGATTGAGATTTAGCCATGCGAGTCGAACGTCCCCCTGTTGCGGGGGGCGTGGCGTACGGCTCAGTAACACGTAGTCAACCTGCCCTGGAGACATGGACAACCCCGGGAAACTGGGATTAATCCGTGATAGGTCATCTCATCTGGAAGGAGAGATGGCTTAAAGGGGTGCGCGGGCTTCTTCCGCGCATTCGCTCCAGGATGGGACTGCGTCCGATCAGGCTGTTGGCGGGGTAATGGCCCACCAAACCTGTAACCGGTACGGGCCTTGAGAGAGGTGGCCCGGAGATGGACACTGAGAGAAGGGTCCAGGTCCTACGGGGCGCAGCAGGCGCGAAACCTTCGCAATGCGCGAAAGCGTGACGAGGTTAATCCGAGTGACTTCCGCTGAGGAGGTCTTTTGTCAGCTGTAAATAGGCAGGCGAATAAGGGGAGGGCAAGCCTGGTGTCAGCCGCCGCGGTAATACCAGCTCCTCGAGTGGTCGGGGCGATTATTGGGCCTAAAGCATCCGTAGCCGGTTCCGTAGGTCCTCTGTTAAATCCAACCGCTTAACGGTTGACCTGCAGAGGATACCGCGGGACTAGGAGGCGGGAGAGGCGGACGGTACTCCGCGTGTAGGGGTAAAATCCTTTGATCCGCGGAAGACCACCAGTGGCGAAGGCGGTCCGCCAGAACGCGCTCGACGGTGAGGGATGAAAGCTGGGGGAGCGAACCGGATTAGATACCCGGGTAGTCCCAGCCGTAAACGATGCTAGCTAGATGATTCATTCGCAAGTCGCGAATGAAGTGTCGCAGGGAAGCCGTTAAGCTAGCCGCCTGGGGAGTACGGTCGCAAGACTGAAACTTAAAGGAATTGGCGGGGGAGCACCACAAGGGGTGAAGCCTGCGGTTCAATTGGAGTCAACGCCAGGAAACTTACCAGGAGAGACAGCAGATTGAGGGTCAGGCTGAAGACCTTACCTGACGAGCTGAGAGGAGGTGCATGGCCGTCGCCAGCTCGTGCCGTGAGGCGTCCTGTTAAGTCAGGCAACGAGCGAGACCCCTATCAGTAATTGCTAACTGTCCAGAGATGGGCAGAGGCTAGTTACAGAGACTGCCGCTGCTAAAGCGGAGGAAGGAAGGGGCCACGGCAGGTCAGTATGCCCCGAAACTCCTGGGCCACACGCGGGCTGCAATGGTAGGGACAATAGGTTCCGACCTCGAAAGAGGAAGGCAATCCCGAAACCCTACCTCAGTTGTGATCGAGGATTGAAACCCGTCCTCGTGAATATGGAATCCCTAGTAACCGCGTGTCATCACCGCGCGGTGAATACGTCCCTGCTCCTTGCACACACCGCCCGTCGCTTCACCCGAGTTGGGTCAGGACGAGGTCATCTCATGTTGTGGTGATCGAATCTTAGCTCGGCAAGGGGGGAGAAGTCGTAACAAGGTGGCTGTAGGGGAACCTGCAGCCGGATCACCTCCTTAGTGTAAAAACGTCGGGAGCAAGGATGTTCTCGCACTGCAAAGGAATAAATGCTGTTGAGCAAGGCCGATGTCAGAAGTATGCAGCATGTCATGCTGAATGACATGCGAAGGGCAAGCGGGACAAGGAAGGACCACGGCGCGCCACGGAAATTGCGAGCGCGACCTATGGCACCCCCGTGATGAAGCCGTGCATAGGGTTCGCGCAAGCATCCGCCGGGGATGTTAATCATTCGACACAACTACGCCAAATAGTGAATGGCTTGGCTTGGGTGGCGAGGAAGGGCGTGGCAAGCCGCGATAGGCTCTGGGGAGACGCATGCAATCTACGATCCAGAGATACCCGAATGGAGTATAATCCACCGAAGTTGCGCAAGCGCTCCGGTGTGCCGAAAGGCACGCGAACGCTGGGGAAGGAAACATCTGAGTACCAGCAGGAAGAGAAATCAATTGAGATCCCGTTAGTAGCGGCGAGCGAAAACGGGTTAGCCCAAACCGAATCCCTACCCGAAAGGGCAGGGAGATGTAGTGTTCGCCCCAGCATATGCGACCCTGCGACCAGGAGCTGAAGTTGCCTGAAATGGCACACAACAGAAGGTTATAGTCCTGTAAGCGAGACGGAAGCGAGGTCGTGCTGAGGGCAGAGTAGCTGGATTCGTCAATGTCTAGCGAAGACGGAGGAAAGCAGCCTCCAAGGCTAAACACTACCCAAGACCGATAGCGAAACAGTACCGCGAGGGAAAGCTGAAAAGTACCCCGAAAGGGGTGTGCAAAGAGCCTGAAACAATTTGGCTACAGACGTGCACCGCATGAAAGAGGTATGAATCCAACGCGAGGCTCCGCAAGGGGCTTCAAGGGGGGTTAAGTGCCTCAGTGTGGTGCGTTCCGTCTAGAAACACGGGCCAGGGAGTTAACTGTCATGGCGAGCCTAAGGGTTAGAAGCCCGGAGGCGAAGGGAAACCGATTCTCCGTAACGCCGCAAGGCGCGTGGGGGGAGGTCTGAAAGGGCCTTAGAGTCATGGCGGTTTAGACTAGAAACCAAACGATCGTGTCCAGAACAAGGTGAAGCCGGGCGAAAGCCTGGTGGAGGCCTGCAAGGGTCTTAACGTGCAATTTAGTCCCCTGATTCTGGACAAGGGGCCAAAAGCCTATCTAGCTTGGTGATTGCTAGTTCCAATCGAAGCGGATCCCAGTCCTGTCTCCGCCGATGTTGTTGACGCTGTAGAGCACCAACGAAAAGACAAGGATCCGAAAGGGTCCACCTTTTTCTTGAACTCCGAATGTGTCAACGCAGACGACGCGGGGAGGCGGGTTTATGTGGGGTAAGCCTCATAACCGAGAGGGGTTTAACCCAGACTAGAGTTAAGGTCCCCAAATTTGGGCTAAGTGTCAAGCAAAAGGGAGTCTTTGACCTAAAACAGCAGGGAGGTAGGCTTAGAAGCAGCCACCCTTCAAAGAAAGCGTAACAGCTCACCTGCCGAGGTTAGGGGCCCCGAAAATGGACGGGGCTAAAGCCCAGTACCGATACTCTGGACTGCGTCTCTGTGAGACGTATGTGGTAGATTGGCGTGGTGATTGGGAAGAAGCTGGGCCGTGAGGTCCAGTGGACCGATTTCCAGTGCAGATCCTGGTAGTAGTAGCAGCGTAGTCGGGTGAGAATCCTGATCGCCGAAAGGACACGGTTTTCCTGGCAATGCGTCATCAGCCAGGAGTTAGCCGATCCTAAGAACGAAACCAACGTATTCGTTCGAACAAGGGAATGCGGTTAATATTCCGCAGCCTTGTGCATTCCGATGTCCCGCAAGGGACGATATCGCCTCTGACGCTTCCGGATACGGTTTGCAGAGTTTATCGCTCTGTTTAATCTATTGAGGAAGAGGGAGAGTCGTAATGACGAGAACTCTTCCGAGAAGAGAATAGCGGCCCGTTGGGGTCGTTTACTGGATTCCAGGAGACAGTGAAAACAGAGGAATGAGAGGAATGCTCAAGATCGTACCTAGAACCGACACTGGTGATCCTAGGTGAGAAGCCTAAGGCGTATCGGGGAACTGTAGGTAAGGGAACTCGGCAAAATAGCCACGTACGATAACTAGAAGTGGTGCCTGCTTTCTTAATGTGAAATTGGGATAGCAGGTTGCAATAACGAGGGGGTCCCGACTGTTTAATAAAAACACAGTAAACCGCAAGTCCGAAAGGATGTGTACGGTTTATGAATCCTGGCCAGTGCAGGTACCTTAAACCTGGGTTCAACTGGGCGAAGGGCCTGTTAACGCCGGGAGTAACTCTGACTCTCTTAAGGTAGCCAAATGCCTTGTCGGGTGAGTTCCGACGTGCATGAATGGACCAACGAGGGCCCCGCTGTCCCTATCTACGACCCGGCGAACCTACGTAAGCTGGACGAACAGTCCAGCAACTTCCATCGGGGAGAGAAGTCCCTGTGGAGCTTTACTGCAGCTTGTTGCTGCGATTCGGTTTTGATCGCATAGTGTAAGGGGGAGCCGCTAAGTGGTCGCCTTCGGGTGACCAATAGGCGCCAATGTAACACCCCTCTCTTAGAACTGGATCGCTAACTCCTACGGGAGGACACCGGCAGGTGGGCAGTTCGGCTGGGGCGGCACCCCCTTGAAAAGATATCGAGGGGGCCCAAAGGTTGGCTCAGATGGGTCAGAACTCCATCGTTGAGGGCAAGGCCAAAAGCCAGCCTGACAGGAAACTTAAACGCAGAGTTTTCTGCCACGAAAGTGTGGCCTAGCGATCATTCAATCCTCACTGTTGGGGGCTGGATGTGACAGAAAAGTTACCCCAGGGGTAACAGGCTCGTCGCGGGCGAGAGCTCCAATCGACCCCGCGGTTTGGTACCTTGGCGCTAACGCGCTCGGGGCAGAATCGTGGTAACGCGATTTGAAGTATCGGCTTATAACGGCGAACTCCTCCTTTCGGAAGGGAACACGGACGAATTCCCGAAAGAGGACAACGCCGTGGGAAGTCTACGGTAAAGCGAGCTTAGCTGTCTTGAGCAGGCAGCTATATGGGCAAAACAGCCAAGAACAAAGTTCGCTCCTAAGGGCACTTCTTCTATCCATGGAAGGACAAAGACAGATGAAATAGGTTCGAAATGAACGACATCTTCCGGCAGCAAACGCTGTCCGAAAGGATGGCGGATGCAAACGGGCGCAACACTGCTACGGGCAGTCCTGCCATAGGGCGGGCCTGTCCACGCAAGGTTGTGGTTTTTGTCCGTCAGGGTAGAAGTACGATCAAACCGTATGACCCCGTAACGACTGAGGTGCGCAGAATATCTGCGGCCAATGAGATGGCTTTGGACGCCACTCGACGCGGCACGTCCGACGTGCCGTGACAATACAACTCGAGAGGCCTCAGAAAAGCCAAGCCATCATACGCCGACCCCCCTACCGACGAAGTGCGGGGGGTGAAGACATAGTCTGATCCCGAAAGAAATTTCGGATAAGATTGCGATGTCGGCTCTTCCCATCCTGGTCCTGCAGCAGGGGCCAAGGGTGGGGCTGCTCGCCCATTAAAGGGGAACGTGAGCTGGGTTTAGACCGTCGTGAGACAGGTCGGCCTCTACCTGATGGAAGCGGAGGAAATCTGTGGGGAAGCGCTGCCCAGTACGAGAGGAACAGCGGCGCGTAGCCTCTGGCGTACCGGTTGTCCGAGAGGGCATCGCCGGGCAGCTAAGCTATCGTGGATAACCGCTGAAAGCATCTAAGCGGGAAGCCACTCCCAAGAAGAGATTTCCATCAGCACATCCTTTCTCCGCAAGGGGAGGGGAGAGCTGAGGAGAGCGGCGATAGAAGATCGCGTTGAAGGGGTGGGGGTGTACGCTAGAAGCCTTCGGGCGACTAGTTCAGCCCGTCCACTACCTATAGCTCAACGTGCGAGTGAAATGCCCCGGCGGAGGCGCAATGAACCCTGTGTATGGCGAATGCCCTGCTACTTCATTTTGGACAAGCGTAGCGGAGCTCGCACACCAAAATAAGAGCTGCGTCAAGACCTAGGCGAATAGTTCATTCTCGTCCGCTTTGGATCTCCACTTGGTCCTGTAGGGCCTGACGAGCCTGAAGACGGAGAAAGCAATGACAGGCACTCCGATTCCCACAGTTAGCGGTGTAAGCGGGGTCTGGAACCACGCTAATGTCGCCTGTTCCTCGTAAGTGAATATCATTAGCGGCAGCGCGATAGCTACGGCAAGCGCGAGCCAAATCCTGCTCATCGCACCTCCCGTTTCACCGGGGGCGACCTGCCTGATCAGGAAGAAGGCAGCAAGTCCAAACGCACAGAGCAGAAGCAGCGGGATTCCTATGATGGCGGTTATGGGCACGATGGGCGGCCCATTGGAGAAGCAGAATGGTTGTCCGTTGTTGCAAGTGGGCAGAGGGGGAGGCAGTCTGCCGATAATGTAACCGACGAACACGCCCAGTAGGGAGAGTCTCTTCAGCCAGACCACATAGTCCTTGAAGGCAAGTTCCAAAGTGACGATCCTAGCCTTCCAATGAAGGTCGAGAGGTTAGATACGCTTTCTGGAGCAGTCAACCTGCTGAGGCGCAATGAAGCCTTGTGTGTGTCTCTGTCCAATCGATGGTGATGGCGGTCAGCAGATGGGAAAGGGATGCGGCTGCCAGAAGAAATTGCCCAACAGGTCAATCTCTCCCACTCTGAACATCGTAAAGGAGAGCGACTGATAGTGTGGGCCCGGGGAGTAAATGCAGCAACATCCTGCTATTGGAGAAACAACGGGGGCGAAGAAGAAGAACGCGAGGAAAGCGCCGAGGCAAACGGCATAAGCAAGCAGAGCTATTCTTCTCACGTGTCGCTTGTTGCCTTGGTATTATTTACGCCCTCAGTGAGCATCGCTAACCACCTGTTCTTGGTGTTCACCCGACGTTCGCGGCCTGAGCTGGAGAGTCCTCGGGCGACTAGTTCAGCCCGTCCACTACCTACAGCTCAACATGTGAGTGAAATGCCCCGGCGGAGGCGCGATGAACCCTGTGTATGGCGACAAGCCCTGCAACTTCAATTTTGCAATCCTAGCGGAGGCTGTAGCATCTATTCACTGCTCTAAAATAAGAGCGAGCAGCGGGAAATCGGAGCCTCACATGGAGCCGAGCAGACGAAACTACAGAAACGAATTCGTCGCGGTCTTGATCATCGCAATCATTTCCGTCGCGGCCGCAGGATACCTATTCGAATCCTACCAGAGTCAAAACTCTGACGTGAGTCAGCAACGCCAAGAGATTAACCGGCTTCAGGCCCAGGTTCATGCGCTGAACGTGACTGCCTCTTCAGGCGAACTCGCCCAGATGAAGAGCATTTCCTCTGAGATGGACATCATTCAAGCGCAATTGTCACAGAGCAACTCGAGTCAGGTCCAGCAACAACTCTCTTTCGTTGAGAGCGAGGTCAGCGACCTTGAGGCCACACTGAATGCCTGTTCGGGGACGCAGCCTGCGCCGCAGCGGACAACGGGCCCTAACGATACCGTCTTCGTGCCAATCCTGCTAATGAATCCTGGGGAGACGGCGCTACCGCTTGCGTGACATACCAAACGACTTGGGCACAAAACTCGACGTCGTATCATGAGATTGCTCCTGCCTACCAAGGGGCTTTCTGGAACCTTTCGCTCTCGGTGTATCTCAATACCTGTACCAAAGGACCTGGCTGCGTCCAGAGCGAGATTTCCCACTCCTTTCAAGTGAGCGCATATCCGAGTTCTGTCCAACTCTCCCCGTACCTGGGCTACGTCACGGTAGTCTACCAAGTTACGGCGTTGTCCAACTCCACCGGCTTCTATCTGTATTCCGTTCCCAACCAAGATTGTTCGTCTCTCTCGCTGGCAGTCGGACACACGCCATCGCAGGTGAACGCCTCGGACTTCAACTACAATAATGGACTTCACACTTGTCTAAGCTCGCCGGTGGGGGTCTACGCTTCCACGATCAGCGGCTTCGACTCGACAACGGTCTGCTTCCCGATCGCAGCGATCTCCTCGCTCATGCAGAACTGCGATTCTTACAATAACGGGTAACCAGAAAGCTCTGTAGCCCCGGCGGAGGCGCAATGAACCCTTGTGCATGGCGAATGCCCTGCGTACTTTCATTTTAGACAAGCCTAGCGGGAGCTAGAGTAACCCGCAACTCTCGGTCACCTTACACCGTTATGGTGATCGTCCGGCTTGGGGGTGCGAGCAATTGTGACGTGCAGGGTGGATTGTTGTGCACCAGCGAACACAGCGCGTCTCCCTTTGTGATGTACACTGTGACCTTGTAAGTCCCAGGAGGCAGTCCTGAAGGGGCGCTGATGACGCAGTGGGTAAATCCTGATGGTTGGATGGCACAGCTCTCCCCAAGCGAAGATTGCCCGCTGCTCGTGGTGACGTTCTGGCCAGTCACCGCGTCCTGAATAAATGCAAACGCTGCAATCAAGTAAGATGCATTCTGACGAGGCTCGATCACAGTTGTCTGAGGATACGGCGAGGTTCTGATGATGGTCGTGGTCGATGAAACGACTATGGTCGTTCCGTTGCTTCCAGTGATCGTCGTTGCCGACTCGCTCTGAGTCGCCGTCTGACCTGAGAACCCGAGCGTTGCAACGACGCAGAATGAATTCATGTCGCATACCGTTGGAGAAGTCGACTGCCACACCAATGGGTATTGCATGGACGTTGATGACGACTGATTGGTTGACTGATCCGTCGATTGGATGGTTGAGTTACTAGACGACACGTTCGAGGGGACCGCTACCGTGCTTGACCGGATCAGCGCGCTGGTCTGGGTTATTGTGCTGGTCGGGGTCATTCCAACAAACCCGACGGCCACGACGCCCGCCACGACAATGAATGCGAAGATTGCCTTCTCGTTCATCGAGCCCTCCGTGGAATCTCCTTGTCACTTCCCCATAAACCCTGTCAAGGACGATGCCCCGGCGGAGGCGCAATGAACCCTTGTGCATGGCGAATGTCCTGCGTACTTTCATTTTAGACAAGACTTAGCGGAGCTTGGCGTGCGGACAAATCCTTAATGGACGGTGAAGGCTTCGATGAACGAGCCCGAGTATTGCCTAACAGAGCCACGATTGCGGGAATCCTCATTCTATTCGTTCTCGGACTGAGCCTTGGTTCGGTATTCTTCCCGCGCACCGTCACTCAGACCTTGACCTCTACCAGCACTTTCACCGGTTCGGGAGGCGCAGCTGTGACCGAGGAAGTCATTACCGGGGTAGTCGTCACAGACGAGATCTGTTTGGGCGTCGTAAGCACTTCCACCCAGACGCTCTATCTTGTCTCGGAGAGCGAGCCGGGGAGTATGTCCCCCATCATAACGACTACGCTGACGTTCTCTGACCAGAGTACTTCCACCCTCTACCAGAATGTGACAATCATCACTCAAGGGACCAACGGCGTATCGACCACCTGCACGGAGATTAATGGCCACTACAACGAGACCCAATCTCAAGGTTCATCCTGCGGTCCATGCGTTTAGGGTTCAAGCGCGGGAGAGAGACGTCTCAAAGAGGTCGGCTTGGTCCCGTCTGAGAGCGCGCCCGCCCGTCTGTTAACACCCACAATTCCTAGACCTGTGAGCGGAAGAGCTTCCAGAAACCGGCGGAGGCGCAATGAACCCTTGTGCATGGCGAATGCCCTGCTACTTCATTTTACAAACCCAAGCGGAGCTTTCAGCCCGGTCATTCTCAAAGTATTTATCATCCGAAGTATGAATGTCATACCGAGCGAGCGCAAATGGAAGAGCCAGAGATTGCGGTAGTGGGAACCAAGGGACAGTTCGTCATCCCCCAGGACCTGAGGCGGCGCCTCGCGATCAAGCCAAAGACGAAACTGGCGATATACCGCAAGGGCGACAAGTTCGTGGTCACCAAGCTGAAGGTCCCGACGGTCGGACAAGAGCTCGACGACTTTTTCGCCGAGATAGACACGCGTAGCAAGAAAGCGGCGAGCGAGCAAGAGATAATCAAAGAGATCCAGACATACAGGAAGGAGAAGAGGGCGAGAGGGACGAAGTGACCCGTGTCGTCATCGACACGAACGTCTTGGTCTCAGCGACAATAGGCCACGGCAAGCCGCGCCGCCTTCTCAGGTTGGTCCTGAGACGCCACTCGGCGGTCGCGTCCTTGGAGATGCTCGCCGAGCTCGCGGACGTCCTCGCCAGAGAAAAGTTCTCGCTGACACCTCGCCGGATCTCCAGATTCCTCACGATCTACACGCGCGGGTCAGAAGTCGTCGACCTTATCAGAAGTGTCGACGCGGTAGACGCAGACCCAGACGATAACATCGTGCTCGGCACCGCTGTCAATGGAAGGACAGCCTTCATCGTGACGGGCGACAGACATCTGCTCGAGTTGGAGCTCGAGTTGGAGCAGTTCGAAGGCATTCAAATCATCACCGTCGACGCCGCGCTCAAAATCTTGCATTGAGAGAAGTCCGCGTGAAGAGCCGTTCATTGTCAGTCCACTATCATTAGCTCAACGCGCGAGTGAAATGCCCCGGCGGAGGCGCAATGAACCCTATTCTTCGGGCGTTCCTTTCCTATTGGCTGGCAGTGCGTAAATGAAGTAAAGGTCCTTCTGACGTTCGGCTATTTCGTAGTACGCCTGCTTGAGTGCTTCAATATTGCGATCTAATTCCTGTAAGAGTGCTCGCGTTGACAATCCCTTCGCGTCAAACCTGAACTCAAGCCGGAAGCTAGCAAGGCCGCCTGTAGTTCCGTGAAAGAGCAGTTCCAAGTTCACATCCAGCCTCTCAGAAACCCTCGTCGCATACTTGCGATAGATTTCGAGCCGCCTGACGACTTTTGGAAACTTCCGTGCGTATTCCTCTCTCACGGACTCTTTCTCAAAACCTGTAAGGTCCATCTTCACCCTATCGTAGATCGACTTCTCCCCATACATCCACTCGGTTATGTCCGACGTATCGCCCAAGCGCTGGGTCTCAACATGGATTGACTCGTCGGTGCCAATCCAGACAACATGCAAGTAGGGGGCCTGAGCGGCAAGCCGAGCACCGCCGTCGAGATACATGAATGTCTTCACCTTGTCCTTTGCGATGGGATAGTCGCGGACCTCAGCAAGCCGGAACTCTCCTCCTGTCAACGCCGAGAGGTATCCTGAAACAGCTTCAACATCAATCAATTCTGATTCGACTCCGGCTTCGACGTCCAAACGGGCTCAAACCCTGCCACCATAGATAAGCACCTATGCTGCGAGATAGTATGTTCGAGACTGTCGTCACGGCTTCGATACCTCGGCAACGAGAGCCTTCACTAGTCCGGTCGTCGGGTCGACGTATGACAGGACCGCGTATCCTGTGGTGGCACCAGGATGATATTGGAAGTCAGTGTTTAGCTTGTCGACCATGCTCTGAAGCTGCCCCCTCAGAACAACCTGCAAATTATCGCCCAAGTCCAGCGGGTTCGCGAGCATCCTGGCCTGCATCACGATCGTCCCGTCTTGAGTGTAGAGGTCGGCACCTCCTTGTGAGACGGGCGGCATTTGGATGTCCGTCAGACCGAGGTTCTTCTCTCCGATAGTGTACGCAACCTCCGTTCCAACGATCCCAATGTCGTATTTGCTCTCGCTTTTCAGGATCGACTGCTCGAGCTCCCTGTTAATGGTCACTTGATCGATTTGGTAAACCTGGGATGCTCCAGAAATACTGTAGGCGTCTATCGGGGCCATGGAAGCTGGTGCGTAGAGGACGGACGGGTCCTGCAGATGGATCGTAGAGACTGTAATTGCAGAGCCTCCACTGTCAGAGACGAACTTCAATCTCACCCCATCCGATGATATGAGACTGACCGGGCTGAAGTTCGAACTCGACCCGATTGCTAGGAGCGGCTTGCCGTAGCCGTCGAAAGTTACCTTTAGCATCCTAGGCTGGTAGACGGCATCGGGGATGCTGAATTCGAGAGATGTGTCGCCTTTGGAGTAGGCCAAAGATAGAGGTGTGCCTGAGACGCTGAAGCTGGAAACCCCTTCGACTGGTTCCTGCTCAACGTTCATCTGGACCTCGTCCCCCACCAGCCCAAAGCTTTTGATCTCCGAAAAATCTGCGACCCACAAGCTTCCTTCGTTCTCGAACGCAGTCGCAGGAATGCTGGATAGGAAGTTGTCAGTCGTCAGGATGTAGAGAGATATCGTGATAGTCGTGCCGGGCAGAGCAACATCCGCAGGCAGAGATGGGTACCAATTGACTTCCCCGGCGCCATAAGGCGCACCCGTAGGTAGGTCCTTTGCGTCGTAGTAACGATATACTGTCACGCCTGCCTCTTCGCAGCGGATTGCTACAAACTCAGGCCCCCTCGGATCGAACCCAGGGAGAATTTCCTGCAAGAATAGACCATCGAGTGTTGCCTTATCCCCATTTCCACTGTCATAGCGGACGAGCGTGCCATCGTTCTCCACATTCACCTTGATTCCTCCGCCCAGCTGGAGGCTCAGGGCGTCGGCCTCATCGCCAGCCCCGGTTTCGTCTGGCGAAGAGCTAGCAGCTTGGGCAACTTGCCCGATGTCGCTCTGGATGGATTCTCCCGAGGCGCCCTTCTTGTCGAGGACATCCACCATCGAGTCAATCCTGTCAGCCGTGAACCCGGCGACGAAGACCGAGTCCTGAGGGAACCTCTGCGCGAGGGCTTGGAGGATGGCGAGGGTCGCCGACGAGGCGCTTGCGGAAGCCTTCGAGCCGATGTCGCCAAGGTAAGGCTTGACGGTCGACCACGCGTCTCCCAGCCCGACGTTGTCAAGCCCTATCTGGAAGTGGTCGGCGAAGCCTTCCGCCCCGCCCAGAAGGAGCATGACGCTTGTGACTGCGATTGCCCTGCCGAGGTAGTCGGCTCTTTCCGCCTGCGGCACCGACTTATCGAACGAGGAGTCGTAGAGTTGCGCCAGCTGCCCCGGGAGGGTCTGGCAGGCCGCCTTGATTGAGTTGTTCGTAGTGACGAGCGTCTGGTAGGCCGTCAGGCCGTTGAACGAGACGAAATCGAGGGCCGCGAGCGAGACCCCATCCGCGCTGGCGGCGAATCCCCTGACGGACTCCTCTATGGCGCTCGAGTTCCCTCCTGCGCCGGGGCCCACACCCATGACCTGGGTCTGAGCCGCTGCCACGACTCCGCCTGCTAGCCACGGCGGCGGGTCGGGGATGTACTGGAACGCCCACGCCCGCCACTCCTGGCTGCTGTTGAGGAACCCGAGGACGGTCTGCGGGATGAGCTGCTCGTAGGCCTGGAGCTCGGAGGCGTCGACCTCGCTCCAGTAGGTCGCGTTGGTGAGATAGGACAGGGAGGTGGCGTTGCCCTGCGGGAGGGACAGGGTGGCCAGGGGTGAAAGCACGAGGTCGTCGGCGACGGCCGGGAGCTGGACGGGGGCGAGCGAGGCGTTGCCGAGGCTGGTGGAGTTTGAAGCGAAGACCTCGCTCGAGCTGCTAGAGCTGGCGGTGGTTGAAGCGCAGGTCTGATGCGTCGCGACCAGGTATCCCGTGAAGGTCGTCGCCAGTGACAGGAGAACGATTACGAGAATGAATCCGCCGACCAGGGTCTCCCGCCATCCCATGAACCTCTACTCCGAAGCATGTGATATGCGGCCACGTCGGCCGGTCAGCAGTATGCGACCGCGAGGTAGGGGACCACGAAGAGGATGAAGAGGCCGATGATGACGCCGCCCTCGATCAACCTCTTTCCCAGCAGCGTGCCCAACCTCGAGTAGTGGAGGAGCACCCCGATGATTAGCATGAAGATTACCGCGTCCTTCCCCACCGCGATGGCAAAGTTCTCCAGGGAGACCAGCACCGCGTTCAGAGTCAAAGTCACGCTGGTCTCCGCTCCCTGGATGTACGAGAGAATCTGGATCCCCGACGCGGCAGGTTGCAGGCTCGTCGAATTTAGCGCAGTTGCCGCCTCTGACATGCACATTATCCGTCCAAGCCTCCGCAGACGCGTTCTGTCATCGCTGGGTTTCTAGGGCGGACAACAACTTTACGCCACTGGATGCTTTTGTGGCAGAAACGGCGCTTTTGCGACTGCTTTTCAATCACTGAGGGTGCGTGCCGAGGATCTGCCCGAGACTGGCCGAAACGAGGGTCCCGTACTGCCGCGGCCTCTCGTATAGCTTCTCGATGAGGTGGCAGCTCTCGTTCGAGCGGTCGAGAGCGTAGCGGGGCCTCTCCTCTGCTCCCGTCCTTAGGACCAGACCTGCTCTTTCCATCCTCTCCAGTGCCCTTCGAAGCCTGCCGTCTGGAAGCACCTGGGTGCGGCTCACCCCGCACCTCGAGGCGATGACCTGCAGGGACTGCGGGCTTGGGTTCTCGAGGAGGGCTCTCAGGAGCTGGAACTCGAATGTCTCGGAGAAGATCGCGTCCACCGCGACCCTGAATCGGGAGCAGACGTCCGCGACCACCCAGCCCTCTAGGAAGCTAACCATCGCGTCGGAGGCTTCCTGCCTTCTTTCCCACTCGGGTGCCGTCGCCTTCATCTCTCGTTCTGGTCCTGCCCAGGTTTAAAGAGAATCCTCACCTAAGATACTGATCTTAGGTAAGTCCAGAACGGCAGTCGTCGAGCTGCATGGACGCATGCAATCGGAAGATGCTCTTCGCCTAAAGAGAATTGCTCATCTTAAGCACTCATTTTAGATGAGTCGACCTCAACGTCTCGTGAAAGCCTAGAATCGGCAACCCATGCCTCAACGTGCGAGTGAAATGCCCCAGCGGAGGCGCGACGAATCCGTGATCAAGATATATTGATTGGCACAAGCGAACGTCTCAATTTTGAGACGTCTTTATATAGTTACAAACTACCATGCGTGATACGATCAGACCTGAGATGGTTATAGCCCAAAACATGGGCGAAAAACCAGTTTACCAAGTAAACGATTTACAAAGAATAATGGGCTCCCGGGCTACAGCTTACAGACTTCTAGGCGAACTTCGGGAAGTCGGATTTGCCGATAAGGTCAAAGACGGGTTTTTTACAATCCATTCGAGCCTGTTCCAGCCGTTCCACCTCTGGTCTTACTTGCTCCCGTCGCTTCTGGCCATCAAACAAGCGCGATACTTCGGTTTGTCATACAACGAGAACGACATAAGACTTGCTCGACAGCTGATAGAGGGCGTGGTCACCTTGGATTATCGGGCGTACGAACTGACGGGCTTTCAGCTACCTCACAAGCTCTTCATGTATGTGGATGACATCGACACGGCAGCCGCAACCCTGGGAAACCATGAATTCTCTGAAGGTACGCGCGGCAGAGTGGCAATCATACCGCGCACCGGCCACTTTTCGAATGAGATACAGCGGGTATACCTTGATTGCATCGCATACGGAGGTCGAAACATGCTCGACGCCATCGCCATTGAGATAGTTCACCATCGCAAACTCGATTCGAAGGTCAGAGGGGCGTTCAAATCTGAAGATGTCCTAAAGGTAAGAGAGGAGCTCATTCAGTCTGAACCCAGAACAGGAAGCAATTAGGATCGCCAAAGAACTCGGCGACATCGTATTCATCGGCGCATTGGCTGTAAGTCAATACGTCAAGTATCGAGGAACCAGAGACATCGACCTTCTGAAAAGCTCCGCAAGTCATATCACAAGAGAAAAGCTCCGGGCTCAACGTGTGAGTGAAATGCCCCGGCGGAGGCGCAATGAACCCTGTGTATGGCAATGCCCTGCAACTTCATTTTAGACAAAGCGTCGCGCAGCTCGCGAACACAAAAACGAGAACGGCGTTCTTGTGCCTTCGGTTCTTGCCACAACCTAGCGGAACGACCTCTGAACAAGAAACAATGAAAAAATACGAGGCTAATCTCGACAAAAAGAATGACTCGTTCGACTATTCTGTCACGATATTCTGGCCCTTGAACACGTATTGAAGAGTCGCGGCAATCAAGTCTTCTAGATCTTCTTCGATTCCGCCTAATTGCTCTTGGAGTTTCCCAATAGCCTCTTCGGCATCGCGCAAAGTGTCTGCAGTTTCCTGTTGAATATCCAAGTCTGTGGGAAGTGGGATCTTAAGGTCCAAGAACTTCTCCATCATGAGGCGGCGACGATTCGTTGACCCCCTGCTCAGATATTCATAGACGCTTAGCATAGCAGGTTGGAAAAGACAATACCTAAGATAACTTGGAACTACTTTTCCAGTTTCTATCTCGAAGACAGGAAAGTCGTTCGTAGCTATGGCCCCGTCGAGCTCACTTGGCACAAGTGCCATAGCACCGTTTCTGGCATCGATTCTTGACATGACTAAATCGCTAGTGTGCATGACAACTTGCCTCTTTGTACCGATTTCAGAGCCAAACACACGATCCCTAACCTTTGCCCCTCTAAAGTGAAGTTGGACTCGAGCTCGGGTGTACTCTGTATCGGGATTCAACTCTAGGAATTCCTTTCTATACGTCAAGAGGTCTCTGAGGGAGACTTCGGGGGCCGAAACACCAGGGAGATTTCCTAAGGTTGCTTCGAGTTGTCTTAAGACCCCCTCACTGATGTCCTTGCTCGTCCTTATGGACTTGATTATTGATTGTGGCGAAAGCAGGCTTAGCTTAGCATGTTTTGGATGGTTTTGATTTAGATCAAATCCGTCTTCCTCTATTTCGCTGGCTTTAATGCGCCAAGCCTGATCGTTCTCTTTTCGATCACTCCACCACGCCAGAAGTGGCGCAAATTCTTCGTACTGAACGCCATCGGTTGCCGAGTAACTCTTGCCCTTTAGATGGGCACGTCTAGGAGGAAGTGGGTGTTCGTAGAACCAAATGTATTCGGTAGGTCCTCCTGTTTCGAAGAAGAGGATGTTTGTTGCGATATCGGTGTATGGCTCAAAGACTCCTTTTGGAAACCTGAGAACCATGTGTAAATTGAAATCTTTTGCTAGGTCCGCGCGAATGAGCTCTGCCACCCCGTCATCGTAAAGGGTTCCGTTAGGAACAATGACAGCAGCTCGTCCCGGTCTAGGAGTCCTACGCAACCTTCTCATGATTAGCTGTAAGAATAATAAGGCGGTTTCACTTGTTTGCTTGTCGGCTGGGAAATTCGAAAGAATGCCTTTTTCCTCTTCCCCACCGAATGGCGGATTTGTGAGGACAACGTCTACCCGGTCCCTTTCTCCAATTTCACTCAAGGGAAAGCGTAGCGCATTAAGCGGGTCGATGCTTGGGAATTCAATTCCATGAAGCATGAGGTTCATCTGGCATAGCAAGTACGGAAGCGATTTTGCTTCTATCCCGAGAATCGAAGTTTGGAGTTGCTCGTAGTCGCTAGTTGATTTGCACTGCTTTTCCAAGTGCAGATAGCTCTCGACAAGAAATCCGCCTGTTCCCGCGGCTGGGTCTAGTACCATTTCTCCGAGCCGAGGATCCACAAGTTCAACCATTAGCCTTACGATGGGTCGTGGAGTGTAAAACTCACCTGAATCCCCCGCGGCATCCCTGAGCTCTTTCAGAATAGACTCGTAAAGTGAACTGAGGACATGTGTTTCAGCCGTCTTTGAGAAGTTGATTTCGTCGATCTTGTTAATCACGTCTCGAAGAAGATAGCCGATAAGCATTCGATTTGTTACGCCGCGGAAGACATTCGCAACTACGTCCCGGCTGTCTAGACGTTGCGATCCGTGAAGAGACCTCAGGTAAGCCAAGAGGCCTGGCCCTCTTGTACCGTCGGGCCGTGCTGTTTCATCATTATTTACGAATGAAATAAGGGCATCTCCTGTAATTCCTCCTGGATTCGCGGCCCAATCCCTCCATCTGTAAGGCTTCTGAATAATTGGCTGGTACGGCTTGTGAGAAAGGTCAGATTCGGTTTCACGGACTCTTTCAACATCATCAAGGAGTTTCAAGAACATGATCCAGACTAGCTGAGGAAGCCTATCCAGATCTCCATTCAATCCCTTGTCCTTGCGCATCGTGTCTCTGGCAGACTTGATTATCCTAGGGAGTTTCGCTGCTGAATTCGCGCTTGGGATCGCGGTATGGCTCAATCCCTTAGGTTTGTCTCGTCCGATCATTATTCCACCTCTTGGTAAAGCATATTCTGCATGTTATCCACCGCAGCTCTGAGTTTCTGAGAGTTTCCAAACGTGTCGGCAATCTCTATGACATTTCCATGCTTGTCAATCGGGGCTATCTTCAATATGTCGGGAAGCTTGAATTGTTCCATTCCGAACTCGACATATTTGTCCAAAATCTCGTTCAAGATTTCGCGTGCAACAGAGCTGTACTGTTCAAAAAAATCCTTATGATTCCGCTTAACGCTCTCAGCTCTTTCTCTGCGGGTCCTTAGCGGGGCATTGAAAGCAACGTGACACAGAAGATCGAACCTGTCAGCATCATACATCTTCGTTACTTCGGCGAGCTTCTCCAATGAAACACCTCTATCTTCCAACGACTCGACGATTGCGACTCTTTCCTCAGGATTGCCCCATTTCGACCTCAAGTCGGCAGCCTTCGTGTACATCGACCTCACCTTGTCACGGGTGTAATCGGTGTACTTCATGGCTCGTATTTGGTTCCCACGAGCATCGAGTTCGTAAACCATCTCGGCTATGATGCTCACGGTCTCTCCATCGACGTAGTACTTTCTGGGCTCCGGCACTCCTGGCTCAAGGGTTTTGGGTTTCCCTTGCATGGCTATGGGCGGCCCTAATTCGTCCTGAGGGCCCAGCTTCATTGCCGCTTCAATTGTCTGAGCCGTTCTTTTCCCGTGCTCGTCCATCTCTTCCTGCGTCAGGAGCGCTGGCTCTCCGTCGAATTCAGGGTCAGCAAAGAGCCTAGTGGCACTTCCCGTGTAATCTAAAATCGTGAAGAAAAGTTTACCGTAGTCATCCCGTATTCTCGTGCCTCTCCCTATGATCTGCTTGAAATCGGCCAATGATTCAATGTGCTTTACGAGAACGATGTTCTTGCATGTGGGTATGTCTACTCCAGTCGTTAGAAGTTGAGAGGTAGTAGCTATGACCGGTGTCTTGCTGTCAACCTCCTTGAATCTTCCCAAATGTCCCTTTCCAACGACTCCCTCTTCTGATACGATTCTAACCACGTAGTCCGGATATTGTTTTGCGAGGTCTGAATTTGCATTAACGAGAGCCATTCTCATATGTTCAGCATGCTCCATGTCCACGCAGAATACGATCGTCTTGGCGAATCTGTCAGTCTCCTTGAGGTGCTGTGTGATATTGTTGGCGATTGCTTCTGTGCGCGCCTTGAGGGAAAGACTCCTTTCAAAGTCACGAGTCCCGTATTCTCCTGCTGGAATCAACCTGCCGAGTTTGTCTCGTTCTCCGGAGATGGGACGCCAACCGAAGGCATCTGCACTCGAAACAACCCGCCTCACAATGTACGGAGCAAGGAAACCGTCCTCGATTCCCTCGCGCAATGTGTACATGTAGATCGGGTTTCCGAAGTACTTGTAGGTGTCCACATTGTCGTTTCTCTTCGGAGTTGCGGTCATACCAATCTGGCAAGCGGGGGCAAAGTATTCGAGAATCTCCCGCCAGTTGCTCTCGTCCCTAGCACTTCCCCTGTGGCATTCGTCAACGACCACCAGGTCGAAGAAGTCGGGGGGATATTGCCGGTAGAGTCCCGGCCTCCTTTCATCTTTAGCTATCGCCTGATAGGTTGAGAAGTAGATTTCCCTGCTCTTAACAGCCTCGCCTTCTATCCGCTGTCTTGCATCTCCGAACTGAAGGAAGGTGTTGTCTTTAGGGTCGTCGACGAGGATGTCTCTATCTGCTAAGTACAGGACTCTCGGACGTCGGTAGTCGCCCTTGGCGTTCCATCTGGCGTTCCAGAGTTTCCAGATGATCTGGAATGCCACCAGGGTCTTCCCCGTTCCCGTGGCCATCGTCAACAGGACCCGATGGTTGCCTTTGACTATGTGACCGATAGTTCTGTTCACGGCAACCTCTTGGTAGTATCGAAGTGGTTTGTCTGTCAGTCGTGAAGTGGGCGTCAGGGCGATCTGCTTCATCTCGTCTGAGACTATGCCTTCCTTCTTGAGAGTCCTCGCCAAGAGCTCGTCAGGCGTGGGGAATCTTTCGATTGACCTCTCTTTCCCCGTAATGAAGTCATGTTCGATTATTCCCCGGCCGTTAGTCGAATAGGCGAACTTAATGTCGAGCATTGCCGCGTATTGCATTGCTTGCTGAATGCCCTTGCCGGGAGTGGCGTCCTCTGCCTTGGCTTCGACTACGGCAAGCATCCTATCACGATCATATCTTAGAAGGTAGTCGACCCTTTTCGATTGCCTTCGCCTAACGAGGTCTCCGACTACAAGAATCTGGCCATCAGTTATTGTTCTCTGTTCGTTGATGCGGTCATCATCCCATCCAGCTGCATGAAGCTTCGGCAGAACATACTTCCTGCATGTATCTGCCTCAGTGACCATTTGGTATTCCTCGCGCTGTCATTGTCCAAGATTGTCTGATAAGGGTGAGGTAAGACGTGCAGGGTGCCAGTTCAGCCCTTCCACTATCTATAGCTCAACGTGTGAATGAAATGCCCCGGCGGAGGCGCAATGAACCCTGTGTATGGCAATGCCCTTGCGTACTTTCATTTTAGCGAACCCTAGCGGAGCTCGCGCATTTTCTAGATGAGAGAGCATCGACTTAAAGCTCGGTGACAATGAAAGCGTCATCGAGCATCTCTGGCAAACATGAGATTCACCAAGCATGCCACAGAGAAGTTTGGCCTGCTCCGGACCTTCGGCTTCACGCTTACCCAAGATCAGGTGACAGGGGCGATAACGGCGCCCGACAAGACAGAGAACAGAGGCCCGCAGACCATCTCGACCAAGGTCTTGGATGGCAAGTTCGCGCTGCGGGTGGTCCATGAAGAGCGCAAAGGCATTATAGTTGTGATAACCTTCTATCCCGTGAAGAGAAAGGACCATGGCCTATAAGCTGAAGTACGACTCAGATGCCGATGTGCTGCTGGTGCTTCTCAAGGAGAAGGGGAAGCTGTCCCACGCAGAGGAGGTCGGCGACGTGGTGATGCACGTGGACTCGAAGGGCAAGCCTCTTTTCTTCGAGGTCCTCAACGCCAGCAAGGTCGTGCCAATGATGGTCCAAGCGATGGCGAAGGGCGAAGCGCAAGTCATCACCTCCTGAATACTAAGCTATAGCTCAACGAGCGAGTGAACCGCTCCGGCGGAGGCGCAATGAACCCTGTGCATGGCGACAAGCCCTTGCGTACTTTCATTTTAGACAAAGCTTAGCGGAACTCGCACACTTCGGCGATGAGAACCTTAGACCTTTCTAGGAACGTGATCCTTGCAATAGAATTTCTTCTGGAGGAGGCCTTTCGAGATGATGTGGTCGATACAAAGCTGCCTTCCGCAGGAAAAGCAAGGCCGGCCATGATCTTCACATGCCAGACTCCCGCACTCGTCACAAAGTAGTTTTGGGCGTTTCCTGTCCGTAGGGTCGACATTGCAGAACCAAAAGTCATCTGTTATCATCCTTATTGTCCCCGCTTGAATCGTCCTGGTGTATTTCCGGCCGCCGTATCCGAGCGTGAGAGTCACTACGGGCACATTGGCAAGCCTTGCCGACGTTATTCCGACTTCAGAGACCTTAGGCCTGATTGTCTTGGTCTCGTCTCTGACGTAACTCCCTTTTCCGGTTTGGTAGGAGTAAGTCTGCCAGATGCTCTTCGCAAGCTCCAGTTGAACCATCTGTCTCACCTCGGACTCCTTGATTCGCGCTTTGGTGATTTTGACCTCTTGGAATCGTCTCTTCAACTCTTGTTCGGCAATGTCGTGAACCGGAGACGAGTCGCAGCTCGCGAAGTTCCCAGTCTGAGTAATTGATCCGACAACACCTGACTCCACTGAGTAGTCTGCCATCGCTCCTGTTGTGCCATCTACGACGACAAGGCCCTTGCTCTCAAGGTTGGTCAATTGATAGTTGACCCATTGTTGGGTAAAGCAATGGTAAGTCAAAAAGTAGTAAGGCGAATATTGAACAATCAAATCTGAGACTTTGAGTTTGGACGAGTTCTCTAGGTGGGGAATCATTCTCTCCTCGAAGTTAGCAGATGGCTCGATCGCGTCTGGAATTGTATTCGCTTGTGTGTTCGATTTGCCTATGTTTGCGTCAAGTTGGGTCCCGTCCCAGGTCTCTATCCCTACACTCTTGGCATATTGCAGGGCAGGCGGAGTGAAGCCCTTGTTGGAAATGAATAGCCCCTTGGTGTACCCCAATGAATTGAGCTTGTCCCTGAAATTGCGGATTTCCTTTATGTCGATTGGTGTGGAGTGATTCTTGCACTCGACAGCCAAAATAACCTCGCCGAACGCCTCATGTTTCTTCCCTAGGACGTCAATCTCGTGTTCGACTTCCGACTTGTCCTTTGCTCGAACTCGAGTCTGGGTGTCAAAACCCCAACCTCGTAGCAGTTCAGCGACAATGTCTTCAAGGGCAGTGCCCTTGGCGACCTTCCAATCTTCATCCATATCGGAGTCTCGGCGGCGTCTTGATTTGAGCATTGCTTAGACGGTTCAGACTAATCCGAGGTTGGTCATGCAATTGAGAAAATGCCCCGGCGGAGGCGCGAACCCCTATGCACTGCGAATCCCAACGCTTAATATTGGCGTATTAATACCATGTTAATATGGTCAAGGCTATTGTGGACATCGACGAAGAGGCCAACAAGGTCATCAACATCCTCAAGGCACAATTTGGCTTGAGGGACAAGTCCCAGGCCATCAACAAGCTGGCCAAGGAGTACAGGAAGATCGTCCTGGAATCCGAGTTCAGGCCGGAGTACATACGGAGGCTCATGGAGATCCAGAAGGAGCGGATAATCAGGGTCGGGACTGCTGGGGAACTACGGAAGAGGTACGGATTGAAGTGAATGTATGAAGTCGAAATCAGGGAGCACCTGGACAGGGCGTTCAAGAAGCTAGCCAAGAAAGACAGCAAGCAGATGGAAGCGATAGCGAAGAAGATCGAGGAGATAGTCGCTGACCCGCACGCGTACAAGCCCCTCCGCTTTCCTCTCACGGGCAAGAGGCGGGTCCACATCGGCAACTACGTCCTGATGTTCTCGATCGACGAGGCAAGGAAGACTGTGGTACTGGAGGACTATGAGCACCACGACCGCGTCTACCGGACGAGATGAGACCGCTTCGGGCGACTAGTTCAGCCCGTCCACTACCTATAGCTCAACGTGTGAGTGAAATGCCCCGGCGGAGGCGCAATGAACCCTTGCAGCACTCCTTTCAGCGCGCGTAGTTATCAGCACATTGCATACATAATGTAAAAGCTTATCAATATGTGTTGATAATAAACAGTCCCGTGACCACCATAGTGAAGCGGAGAGTAAAGGGAGTCACGTACTACTACTTGGAGCACACGATCAGAGACAAGGACCGATTCAGCCAAAAGTCAAAGTACCTGGGAAGAGCGATACCGAAAGACATCGACGAGATCAAAAGGCGGTTTGTGTTCGAACTCGACAAGGAGAAGTGGTTCGACAAGTTTGACGGCATAAAGAAGAACTACCGCGCTGCGCTACGGACATATCCAGAGTCGACGAGAAAGAAGGAGCTGCGGACTTTCTCGGTCAAATTCACTTACGACACCCAGAGGATCGAGGGCTCGACGCTGAGCCTCAGAGAGACCGCGCAGCTGTTGGAGGAGGGAATTAGCCCCGGCGGGAAGCCCGTCGAAGACGTCAAGGAGGCAGAGGCGCACCAAAGGGTGTTCTTCGAGATGCTCGGGTCCACCAAGAGCCTCTCGCTCCAGCTCGTGCTTGGCTGGCACTGGGGGCTCTTCAAGAACACCAAGCCCGATATAGCGGGACGTGTCCGGAAGAGCGGAGTCGGGATCGCGGGGAGCAGGTACGTCCCTCCATCTCCGGTCGAGCTGCAACCAATGCTCGCCGATTTCTTCAGGTGGTATGACCGGGACAAGGCGAGGATCCATCCGGTGGAGCTGGCAGCGCTCGTCCACCTCAAGTTTGTGACGATCCATCCGTTCGGGGATGGGAACGGCAGGGTCAGCAGGCTGATGATGAACTTCGCCTTGCACAAGTCCGGCTATCCCATGCTCAACATCGAGTACAAGAACAGAGGCGCGTACTACAACGCGCTCGAGCGCTCGCAGCTCGGCAAGGAAGAGCGCGTCTTTACGAGCTGGTTCTTCAGGCGATACCTACGGGAGTTCAAACGCTACTCGTAGGGGCCTCCCCAGGGGACTTGACCCTGCGCGGCGTAAGATCGCGTTGAAGGGGTGGGGGTGTACGCTAGAAGCCTTCGGGCGACTAGTTCAGCCCGTCCACTACCTATAGCTCAACGTGTGAGTGAAATGCCCCGGCGGAGGCGCAACGAAGTAATTCTGTTTGAAAAGATCTTGAATTGTCAAAGAAAACCTTCCTCTCTCTGCTCATCATCGGAAGTCTCGTCTCGATTTCTTGCTGCCTCGGAAGCAGCTCGAGACTTTCTTTTTTCCATTATTCTGTCCCACATTCTTGAGATTGCTCTTTGCTCTTCAACCTCAGGCTCTTGCCAAAATGTCCGCCTCGTGAGGTCCAAGACAGCGTAGTAGAAGTCCTCAGTTCTCTTCGCATTCACATCGTCATCTCTGGAATCCTCTCTGGAAGGCGCTACAAGGAAACTCCTGTACAAGACACCTTGTTGAACTACAAGGTACAGACCGATCTCATCCACATGTTTGGTAACCAAAACGACTCGAATATCTTCTGGAGAAGCAATTGTTATCTGATTCCCCTGAGTGATAACAAGAGCTTCCTCGGTGCGCACGAGGTATCCTCTCCTGCACTGCTCAGATGTCGCGGTCAGATTGCGCTCGAGAGTTGCCTTGCCAGCGTCGCGAAAAGTACTGAAAACCGCGTACTTCACTTCATTGTCCTCATCGTTCGCAAACCGCCTCAGTCTCATCCTATCTTTTCGCCGATAGTACATGTAGGCAACAGCCCTCCTTACGTCGGCACTCGGACTCGACTCGAAGTCCTGAAGCTTGACGTAGCCCTCGCTGGAGCGCGTCCATAGGGCGTAGATGGCGAAGGCGACTTCGATCGGGTTCTGAGAGGCCAGGAGCGCTCTCGCCCTGTCGCTCGCCTCTGGCGTCAAGACTCGCGAGAGGATGGACCCAGCCTGCTCGTAATTATCTGGGTCCGAGCTGAAGGAGAACAAAGAATCGATTGATTTCGTCGTGGCAATCGAACCCAGGGCGTTCAAGAAACCCTTCTCATGGCCAGGGAATCCTTTGTCCCGTAGCAGGTTGATGATCGATTCCTCAAACTTGCTTCTGTTGTTCAGTTCCAGCTGGTGCTCCATACTGTAGACCTCGTGCCTTCTTTCCTCATTGGGATCGCTTAGGGCGCCGAGGTAATAGTCCATCATTGCCCGATATGCTTCATCGGTGCCAATGACGGAAAGCGCTCTGAATGCGGTCTCTCTCCTGCCATGAATCTCGCTTGACAGGAAGACCTTGATATCATTCACAGCTTCGCCGTCACGCAGGACTCCGAGCGCATCAATGGTCGCAGCCTGCCAGTCTTCAGGGGCATCATGAAGGCATTCTATGAGCGGCTTGGTTGCATCGTGGTTGCCTATCTCCCCTAGCGCTGAAACCACTATACTGAATATTCCGTAATAATCGAAACTCGAATCCTCCTGCTCCCAAGTTGGCTTGTTCCATGGCACGCCGGCCAACCCAAGTTTTTCTGGAGTTCTCATTGTTTCTATCAACGCGGGAACTGCGCGACTGCACCGTAGTCTTCCGAGCGTCCCGCAGAGCAAACCGAATAATTTCAGATAAGATCCAAAGTCAGCTTCGAGTCTTTCGTACTCCTCGACCAGCTTCTGGGCAGATTCATCCTTCTTGTCATACACGGCCCAGCGGTATTCTCGCTGCTTGGTCTCGAGTGCTCTGAGCCTCGTGTAATTCGCAAACGGCGATCCCCATATCTTCTCCTGCGCTAGGTTGAATACGAAATCGCACTCCTTTCCCGCTCTGGAGATTTCAATAGCCCTGAGCGCGGCTTCGAAGTCGGAAGAATAACCTCTTTTCACAATCTCGCACAGGGCGTCGAAGGCCTCCGGGTAGCTCACGTCCTTCAACCAAGAGAGGGACAGCGACCTCACAGCCGCATCATCGTCCACAAGAGCTTCGCTGAGGAGGCTTCCTAGACCTTCTACGCTCCATTCGATCAGGATAATCAGAGCCAATTTTCTTATCTGGGGACTTTGGAAATGAAAGCAAGTTCCTACTTCGTTCAAGTACGCATAAAGCCTAAGTTCCCTGACGTAACGAAGCGCACTCATAGCTTCTTCATCTCGCCCCAATTCGAAGAGGCTGTCCACAACGCCTAGCCTCGAATAGCCCTTCTTTCGGGTCTCCTCTCGCTGGGGAGCTCTCATTAACCAGTCCGATAGGGTGCAAGGTCGTGCTCTGAGGCTGGTCGCAAAATACTCCAGTTGATTCTGAGTAAGAAGACCATCACTTTCCCCCTCAATCATGAGAGCGTCTGCAACCTGATTCACCGGTATTGCATTGAACCAGCTGTACCCCTCAGGAGGCAGATTGACGACGCTTATCCTAGAGGGGGCGTTAGTCACAACCCATGCCGAAATCTTTCTGCCAATCACTACCCTGACTCTCTCTTCTTCCTCTCTGGATCTCATTCGTTCCTTCTCAATGAGACTTTGGAGAATGTAACCAGAAAGGTATTGATTTAAGACGCTTCTTTCTCTTCGCACCTGAACATAGGGGTTGACGGTCTTCTCCTTCATAATGAAAGCCATTCCGTCGGCTAGCCAGGGGGAGTAGTAGGAACAGTCGGCTATAATGTCGCCTGAAATGTTCTTGAGTTCAAGGATTATTATTCGGTTGTCCTTCAGAACGATCACGTCGACTTCCTGCTGAACGCGAGTACCGTCGTCGAGTTGAAGCAGAATTGTCCCGGCTATGAACACAGTGCAGTCATTGGGAGAGTCCTTGTACTTGTCACTAAGATTCTTTAGCATGACATTCATGTGACGCTTCTCTCGGGGGAATTGGAGCTCTCCGCAGACATACATCTTGAATGGCATCATCAGTCGCCTCCGCTAGAACTCAGCCTGTTGACCTTGGATGGCCAACTCAGTGCGCCCCTTTTCAAAGTGGCTACCATTCATATCTCGCACCACGGGCTTGATACGCCTTCTGGCTGACGATTCCTGAGAGTCCGGAGTTGACAACTGTTTGCAGTGGAATGAACCTATATCGGTGGTTACTATTCTGGATTATACTTCCATCCGGTGCCAATATGAGATACGAATCGACCATATCGTCGCTCGTCTCAAAGGTTGGAAGTTGACCCGATTCCAATTTGACTTCACGGTTAATTCGTTTGAATATTTCAAATTCTTGACTAGATGGTGCTAGTCTGCCCATGTGTTCCTCATTTTGACCCGTTATTACCAACATTTGGAAAACCTTCCACCTAAGTGGGCTTAGTTCAGCAATCAGAGGGCACATATCCTCCTCGAAATTCAGTTTGGTAACAACCGTGTTGATTTTTAGCTTGATTCCCTCTCTCTTGATCGAGCGGCAAACTCGGACTGCATTCTCTACGTGGTTCCCGTGACCTCTGCCGAGAGCAGATTCCACGACCTCTCGGCTGGAGTCGATGGATACCCCAATCCAGTCGACAAACGGCCTTAAATCCAAAAGTTTGGCTCTTGAAAGCAGGGACGCGTTTGTGACGATGCTCACCGTCATACCACTGATTCTTGCTATCGCGGCGAAGTCTTTCAGATTTGGATGCAGCAATGGTTCCCCGCCGACGAAGTTCAGTTTAGTGATTCCCATCTTGGCGAGTGCTGCGATGATTTCTCTTCCTCCGGCCAAGTCAGCTTCTGCTCCAAGAAGCTCCTTCATGAAGCAGAATTTGCAGGAGTAGTTACAGCGATCCGTAAGATGCCAATTCGCTGATTCGATTGGATATAGACGACTCTCACCGCTCCGGGCATCCGAAACATTGTCCTTCGACGGCGTCAGATTTCTGGAATTTAGCATCCGACTGCTACGAAGGCGAGCAGTTGGTAGTGACCCGAAAGAACGGCGCTACATAAAAGCCTTCTGTGGGTAGGTTATGCTGGTTCTGTTCAATCCTCTGGACACGCGCAACCCTGTTAAGAGGCTGGACAAAGCTCGTTGACGTTGAAAGCGTCCCGCTGGATTGCAATAGCCCTCCTCTTCCTCCTCATTCCTTCGAGTCTCGTCTATGCCTTGTCCGTTCAACTCGACTACTATGGAGTTATGAACCCAGCCCCACAGCCGCAGATTTTGCCTTTCTTCCTTGACTATCCTCCGAACTCCGCGTCCCCGATTGCCGTAAGACAGGTCAACGACCCCCCTGCGGCGAACATTACCGTGAGCCAAATCAATAACCCCTTTGCGGCGAACGAAACCTGCGTGTTTCTCTCCATCAAGATAGAGTGGAACGGGACTCTCGCGCAAGGAACCCCGATTAAGTTCCTCTATAGCGGAATTCTTCCCGTCTCTGACTATTGTAAAGAATATCTCCGAGAGGTTCAATTTGGCTTCTATGGTGATTTGCCAGTCGGTGCCCCTATCGCCCAGAACGAACTCGACTTTGGGGGGACTCTCTGGGGAATGTTCTGGGCGAGAGCAAACCTCACCAGCACATCCCCATACCAGAGCGTCAACCAGACCGTCTACTTCCCCGCTTCGGGGCAATACTATCCGACAGTCATCCTCGACTTCATGAACTTCACGAATCCCCAGCAACCTTCTCTGGGTGAGAGCCAATACAGCTACACCGATAGGATACTCCCCGTAGCATCCTCTCTCGACATTCAGAACGCTAAGAACTCCAAGATTCAGACCGTCCTCACATGGGCCATCCTCGCCTTTGCGTATCTGGAAGGAACCTCTATCGCGCTGGAACTGACGAAGGAGAAGGAGACTCAATCGAAGCCACAGAGCCCCCAGCCCACGCCGAGCAATACGAAGCCCGCAGGAACTAACAAAGCAACTTCGAAGGGGCCCTGACCAGATATGAGCGGGAGCCAACCGATGCAGATTGCTCCCAGCCCAATGAAGAATAGGACGCGCCCCACGCGGTAGATTACCCGCTTGCCTTTGTCTTGAAGTATTCCCCCAGAACCGCCCTCACCGTCTCTGGTATGCTGTCCGCCTTCCTCGCCTTCCGCTCGGATTCGAGGGCCTTCACCATTTCGTCGCTCATGCTCACCATGATTTTCTGCATCATACCAATACCTACCAATAGCAATCCATATATACCTTACCGTGTATACCCATTGGTAGGGATTGGAATATGGCGACCCAACAAGAAGTCGAAGTCCGCAAGGCCCGAGGCCAAGCAATCGCAGAAGTCGAGAGCAACGTGAGAAGGCTGGACGAGAACGAATACCGCGTAAGGTCTCAATCAGGCTCGGGAGAGTATACCGTCCTCTCGACCGAGGCGGGCTGGAAATGCTCTTGCCCTGACTTCGTATATCGTGAGCAGAAGTGTAAGCACATCTTCGGCGTCGAACTCTCGCTTGAGATTCGGCGGCGAATAGAGAGCGCCAAGAGAATCGTGCCGCTGGACTACCAGAGTTGCCTATCATGCGGCTCGGCCTCCATAGTGAAGCATGGGATTCTCCACAACAAGAGCGGAGACCTCCAGCGGTATTCTTGCCGAGATTGCGGCAAGAGGTTCACGATGAACCTCGGCTTTGAGCGCATGGGAGCGAACCCCCGAGCGATAACGAGCGCCATGCAGTTGTATTTCACTGGTGAGTCCTTCCGCAACGTCCAGAAGTTTCTCAGAATGCAGGGGGTGAAGGTCTCGCATGTTACCGTCTACAACTGGATAACAAAGTATGTCGGCCTGATGCAAGAATACCTCAAGGACTTCACGCCCAACGTAGGCGACACATGGAGAACCGACGAGATGTATGTGAAGTTCTCGGGCAACATGAAGTATCTCTTCGCCATGATGGACGACGAGACACGATTCAGGATTTCCCAGATGGTCTCCGAACACAAGGGGACGGACGACGTTACCCCGATGTTCAGGGAGGCAAAGGCCGTAGCGGGGAAGATTCCCAAGACCCTCATCTCGGACGGGGCCAACAACTTCCACGAGGCGTATTACAACGAGTTCAAGAATCCGTCCAACCCCTACGGTGAGAGCGAGAGCGCCGTCCACGTTAGGGAGATTCGCATGGCGGGGAGCGTCCACAACAACAAGATGGAGCGACAGAACGGCGAAGTCAGAGACCGCGAGCGTGTGATGCGGGGCCTCAAGAATCCCGATTCCCCCATCCTCGCGGGATTCCAGATATTCCACAACTATGTCAGGCCGCACGAGGGATTGAAGGGCAAGACTCCCGCCGAGGCCGCTGGAATCACCATCGAGGGAGACGACAAATGGCGGACTTTGATTCAGAACGCCGCCCATGTCCAGAGGGTTAACAGGGAGGGGCGTGTCCAGTAGATTGAACAGAACCGTTATGCTTCCTAGTCAAAGTTAGGCCGAACAAACTCTTCAATCCACTACCTATGGCTCAACGTGCGATTGAACCCCCCCCGGCGGAGGCGCAATGAACCCTATACGTGGCCTAAAACTTCTTCGGAGGCGCGTGTCTGGTCGGTTGGTTTAAGGTCGGGCAGCGCTCCACGATCTGGCGCGCATGTCTTCGGGACTGAAGATGACGTCGACTAGGAAGCTCAACTCGGGCACAGAGATACCTATTCTTGGGCTTGGTGTGTTCCAGACGCCGCCCGGAAGGGTCACCCAGGAGGCCGTGAAGTACGCCCTGGAGGCGGGCTACCGGCACATCGACACGGCGAGGATCTACGGGAACGAGGAGGACGTGGGCCGGGGAATCAAAGACAGCGGGGTGCCGCGCGAGCAGATCTTCGTCACCACAAAGCTCTGGAACGCCGACCAGGGCTACGACTCCGCCCTGTCCGCCTGCGAGGCGAGCATGCGGCGGCTCGGGCTGGACTACATCGACCTCTACCTGATCCACTGGCCGGTCCCGGAGCTCAGGGGCGAGAGCTGGAGGGCGCTCGTGGAGCTCCAGCGACGGGGCTCGTGCCGGGCCATAGGCGTTAGCAACTACACCGTCAGGCACCTCCAGGAGCTGCTCGGCAGCTCGGATGTCATCCCCGCAGTCGACCAGGTCGAGTTCAACCCATTCCTCTACCAGAAGGAGCTGCTCCGCTTCTGCGACGGCAACGGGATACAGCTCGAGGCCTACAGCCCCCTGACCCGCGGGCACAAGCTCGACCACCCCGTCGTCCTCGACGTCGCCCGAAGTTACTCCAAGAGCCCCGCCCAGGTCATGATACGTTGGGGCCTGCAGCACGGGCTCGTCGTCATCCCAAAGTCGACCCGCCCCGAGAGAATCAAGGAGAACAGCGAGGTCTTCGATTTCGAGATCTCCTCTGCGGACATGTCCAGGCTCGACTCCCTCGGCGAGGACCTGCACACGGTCTGGGACCCCACAGACGAACCCTAAGGACTGTCTCGAAGCGTTATCTACCTGATCGACCACATCGGCACGCTCGCCTTGAGATACGTCCTGATTACCAGCCGTTCGAACCACTGGGACAAGGTAGGCAACGTCTCCTCTTACCCTTACGAAATGCTCCGCGGCGGCGTGATGAACCCCGAGAGGCTGGCGGACCACACGCAGGCGGTCTTCGTCAAGGTGGACAAGGAGATGAGGACCCCGGTGAAGTCCTGGGAGGGCGAGGTAGTCAAGATAACGAGGAGGGCGGACAAGGTCTGGCTCCAGTTCAGGCTCGGCCGCGTGACCACGTGTCCGGAGAACTTCGCGGGCTCCCCTGATGGCTGGTATACCGACGGAACTACTTAGACCGCATCAGGCGGAGGCGCAATGAACCCTATGTATGGCGACCATACTTTCCACGCATATCAAATGATAACGTTCATCTACAAGAATCTTCATCAGTTGATTGTGAGCTAGGTCAGGTGGCTTTCCAAGAATACTATTCCCATTTGACTGGTCAAATTACTGTCCTTGCCATAATGACGCCTCTTCGCGACCTTTATGCCCCGGCTTCTAACCACAGCAAGCGGGAAGTATGCGATAAGCTCGACAAAGAAAACTACGACCAAGCACCAGTTATGGACGCTTCTACTAAACAATTCAAGGGGTATGTATTAAGAGAGGAATTGAAGAAAGAACTCGACTCTGAGAAGTCTCTTGAACATATTTGCCATGATATACATTACTCAAAGCTCATCAGCTCGTCAACTCCTGTGATCATAGGCCTAAAGAAAATCATCAACAGTAAATTTCTCTATGTCCTGGAGCAAAATGAGATTTGCGGCCTAGTCACCTATTCTGATTTCGACAAGCGACCCGTCAGGTTACTGTTGTATCTTCTATTCGGCCAGATGGAAAGTAACCTTCTTTCTGCCATGAAAGAGGCCCATAACGATGTCTATTGGATGAGTAAACTTACGAAAAGCGAGAGCGGCAAAATCGAATACTATTTCAGTGAAAGACAGAAGAAAGATTCAGAACTCAGGAAGATAGAATGCTTTGGTTTGGGCGAGATCTTTCACGCAATCAAGGACGATCCAGATTGGCGTCAGAAGCTTGGTCTAGACAGGTATGATTATGATCGATTGACAGAGCGGTTCGTTGAATTGAGGAACGAGGTTTCCCATCAAGGTCTGGATATTGCGCTCAGCCCTTCTTCGCTGGAGGATGTACTAGACACCAAAGACAAACTATTAGAGATTGTGAAGAGAAGTGAGTTCTTGTCAAATCATTAACCATTCGTTCACTTCCAGACTTATTCAGAGCTCCTAACTAGTTGAGCCCCGTTAACCGCCTATAGCTCAACGTGTGAGTGAAATGCCCCGGCGGAGGCAATTGATCCTTTGTACATGCGGAGCCACTACGGATTGGATATTATGCTGACTTCATGGAGTTCTGGTCGCTCTTTGATGAATTTATACATAGGCTAACTACATGACATCATAATGGATCGCAGGGAGGCTATTCGAGAATTCATAGTCAGATACTCAAAATGGTTCCGATTAGACCCATTCCCGAAGGATAACTTCAAGGAAGTAAGGCAGGATTTCTTTCTCAATTACGCGAAACTCTCCCCACCAAGAGACAGGGAAATCGCGGAAACCGCGCTTTCGTTGATGATTGAGAGCTCTCAAATCAAATCGTCAGAAGAACTTGATAGGATACTGATACTTCCATTCTTTCGAGACAATGTGCAGAACAAAGACTTCTTTCGAGACAAACTGAGACTAAGGGTGGAGTCTCCCAAACTCGAGCATCTCGTAAATCGGAAAGTGCTTGAAGACGAGGAGAAGAAACACGAGATATTGGAAGAACTAGAGAAGGAAGCCGGGGAACGGGCACTCAAGGCCAAGAGTGATGAGCTCAAGGCGCTCGACGAAGAGATTCTCCTCAGGAGGGAAGAAGTCAGCTCAATTTTGGACTCTTTAGACAATCCTGTACTAGATGAAGCCGAAATCGCCAAGTCGGAACAAGAAGAAGAAGTTGAATGGTGGGAACAAAGGGGACTCACCCAAGACCCATTCCCTCCGAACACAGTCGGGATTTCGAATTTTCACCCAGACATGTATGATCAAATCATTCACGAAACTCCAATCTTTATCAAGTATCTCTCTCTATTGGAGAAGCATCCAGACAAGCTATTCGGGAACACTCTCGTCTATGGGCTCTATGGCTCTGGAAAATCCACCTTCTTTGAGTATCTCGGCTCCAAACTCTATCGTGAAAGAGCGATGGCAATCTATCTCTCCGTGAGCACCGCACACGATATAGAGACGGTCAACTATGATTGCACGAGACAACTCTACAACAAACTGCTAGATGTGGCGCGAGTTCATGGCGTCTTCCTTACTGAATTGAATCCGAATGATAAGATGGAGAGCATTGAAAAAATAATCTCATCGCTCGCACGAACAAGTAGCGTCAAGGGACTTGTCATCTTCGTAGAAGACCTTCACAAGGGAGACTTGGATGTGGCCGTGCAATTCTTGAGTGATCTTCAGAGTTTGACGCGAGAACTCAAACGGAATACCGGAATGAACTCAATATGCTTCTACGTGGAATCCTCGAACGATTTGTATGGACGAATAGTCAACAATCCACAGTTTTCGGGCTCGATAGAGCGTGCAGAGCCAATGCCTCCGTTGGAAATAGATTGGGCACTCGACGTTGTGAATCGAAGATTGAGAGCATTTTCCAAGAATCCGGACAATCCGGTCAAAGTAAACACCAAGTTCATCGAGAAAGTCTTCTTTAAGATAAAGCGCGAACGCACTCCCGACTTCTTCACAATTCGCGAGGTTCTGCGTCAGGTCGCCCTTGCGTACGAAAACGGCGAACCCGAATTGATTGTACCCGCAAGCACGTTGAACGAGATAAGAGCGATAATAGAGTCAAATCCTCTTGTCATAAGACCAATCCGACGTCTAATGACTGGTATGAATCTCAAGCCAAGTCAGCGCGACGAGTGTTTGAATTTGCTTGCTGATGTATACGTCGAGAAAGGGATCACGGACTCGGAATTGAAGAAGGACTCTTCAATGGCAAAACGCATGTGGTACCTTGAGAATGCCGGCCTCGTCTTCAGAACTTGGAAGAACGAGCCCATTTTCTACATATCGAAGCCATTGGTAGTACTTAGTGAGCAAACGAAACGAAAATACGACTTGACGATTGACTACTACATTCCGAAACTCTACGGCGAGAAAAAGGAGCAAGCGAAACCAAAGAACCTCGAAGTCGATTTCATTGATTCCATTCTTCCCCAAGCCCCAAGTCCACTATCTGTCTTCCTGGAGGAGGCAAAACGATTCCACTTGGACATTCTTCGACATGAAGACGCGCAACTCTCGAGCGGGCAGGAATGGGAGCTTGCTAAGAATTGCGTCTCATCTCTTGCATCTCTAACAAGAGCATATCGGGTCTTCGAAGGACTTAGCCCAACTACGGATGATGACCTCGCGACAATCTACTTCTGGAAGGACTTTTGGAGTTCACCGGAAGCCGTTACAAAGTTCCTAGACACAGAGAAACTCATCGCAGACGAAGGCAGACCGAAGGACTTCGCGAAGCAGTTGGTTGCCTACTATCATGATTCCTTTTCGATAATAATACAGTTCTTCAAGGACGAGTACGAAGGAAAAAAACGCCTCATAATCCCGATTACAGGCCTCACAAACGAAGAAATCGAGTTATTCCACGAGTGTCGGGACCTTTTGAAAGAGTTCCTCATCTGGCCACGTTATGATCAGATAAACTCCAGAATAACGAAATACGTGGAGAGAAAGCTGAGAATGTTTCTTTTCAATGCTTTCACCATGTACTACGGAGGCAGGACCAATCGCATAGAACACGTTGATCCAAATATCCGGCAACATATAGTATCGAAACTTCAGGAGGCCGAGCAAAACGGACTCACTGTTGCCAATGAGTTCGAAGGCGTGAATCGGGGAGAGTACAAACTCATTATGACCGGAAAGACAAATTCTCCCGAAGGAAGGAAGAACTGGAACAGGATATTCTCGTTTCTCTTTCCGGGATGGAGCGAAGATCGTCTGTACGGATATCTTTCTGTAGGATTTGAGCGTCAAGATACGCGAGCTTCTCATGAGAAGCCAATAGGCCCACAGCAAGAAGGGGAACTCTATGCCTTCATGCGTGATTCAATCGAATTCATCATAAGAGCTAACTTGGCTCACTCGAGGTTCATCTCCCCAGACTGCGTTAAGCTATCTTCTCCGTCAAGAGCAATTTTCAGTCTAAACCAATTCAAGGACGAGAATGAGATTCTACCAATTTCTATAGAATCGCAGAAAGTCAAGAGATCTTGCGAACGTCTCTTGCCCAAGGGCGTTTTCGAGGTGAATCTGGAGGACCAAGCAAACGTAGAGGCCAGACTTCTGATGGATTATAGATCTGCATGCGCCGTCATGGCTATCTTGCAAAAGCTTGGGCAAGGAGTTATCCTTGCGATTGACAAGAAGGATTTTCCGAGAATAGCTTGCCACCTGCAACTCGCACCTACCAAACTATGAATTGGATTCAACCTCTTCTGCGAATTTTCGAGCCGATTGACGGAGGAAGATATGCCACGGCGGAGGCGCAATGAACCCTGAGTATGGCTACAAGCCCTGAATTCAATAGAAAGCGAAGCCACCCGAAAGTATCCCGCGGTTGCGGAGAAGATCTCCTGAGAAACTGGAACTAGGACGGTCTGGAACCAGAGTGCAGTAGATCGAACCCACTGGGTTACTGGGCGCTATTCTTACATGATTCTACCTCGCCCGACCAATACCTCTCTAAGGGATACTCCAAATTACACCCCGACACAATTCATCGGCCGACAAGTGCGCGTCTTGAGCTATGGGATTCCGAGCTTGAGCAAGAAGTCCTCAAGTTCTCTTTTCTCCATCGAATCTGGCGATGTCTTCGTGAACTCCTTGACCAGATTTAAGTCCGAGTCTTGACAAACAAACAGCAAGTACCTGGTCTGATTCACAATGGACTTCCTATCAAACAATTGAATTGATTCGAATCCAACGCCCTCGCGCTCCTCAAACACATTTGGATATTCCTTAAGCGAAGGATCACTTGTTATCCAGTATAAGAGGTCAAATAGACGCAGGGCCAACCAAAATTGCGCTCTTTGGAACCCGCTGGTTTTTTCCGCGTCCGCGACGTCCTTCTTTTCCCAAACTTTGGATTTCTCTCCCATATCGATGCATGGAGTATGCACACTCAATGCAAATCTGCACAAAGGTCTGAGCGAACCATCTCTTTCGTGAATCTTAGGGTCGATCCATATGACCAAACCTAGGTAATGAAGACGGGATAACATAATAGTGAAGCTTCGACCTGGAAGCCTTAGTCTTCCTCGTTGGACAGGTTCAACATCGTCCAGTTTGGTTCGACCCCTCTCGGCAGGAAAAGTGAAGTAATGCGCTGCGTCAACTGATTCATTTCTCACCAATACGCGTAAGTGTTTCAAGTCGCCTCCCAACCAAGCTTTCTTGACGGTCATTATCCTCTCCTGTTCGCTGAAAGCGATCTTACGTAAGAATTGCGTAACCCCTGTTCGTCAGCTGCATTGACGTAGGCCCTCCTCATTTCAACAAAGTCGCGCAATTCGAGCGTCAATTCATTGTATTCATTGAAGAATCTCTTCTCATTAGCTTCATCCAGGTTACCGAACATCTCTCCCATGTCGACGAGAGCTTGTGAAATGAAGGACTCGTATAGCGAAGATAGACTTCGAAAGAGGAAATCAGTAGCGTTTGGCAGCGCGCTGTTCTTTTCTTGAGTTTGCAGTATCATGTGACTCATCAACCAACTGGACTCAAGCCTGTCGGAAATCCAATCCAATTCTAAGCTCTTTAACTCTCTAGTAATTATCGCCAATCTATTCTCGCTAAGTCTGAATTGCGGTTGTTCGTCTCCTGATACCCTATCTCCAACGAGGGCATACGACACCTGTTTGAATTGAAAGACAGTCCTATCGAAGGAGCTTCCCAATTTCCTACTTTCGGCAATTACGACGAACTCTCTAACTTTGACACCTGTAGCTTTGAGTCTCGAGCGCAATGATTCAATAGAATCATCCGTGACTCGGAAGAAGATGTTATACAGCTCAGTCTGTCGAACTCGATTGATAGTTACGAGCTCGGGAATATCATTCAATCTGGAAAGTACGTTTTGTGCAACTCTTTCCTCCAGTTTGACTCTTACAAAGACTACTTTCTCCGTAGCCAGTGTTTCTCCCTTCCACCACGTGCGGAATCAGGACCTTATTGACATTTGCTAGCCCTCGTCGAACATCTTGGTCTTTCACTTCTTCCTGCCATGGCCGGGATTCGGGCCGCCTCCAGATCAGAATCTTTCTCGGCCGCGTTGGAATGAACTCTCCCGAGCAGTAACATGAATTCCAGCGTCATCGCAAGAAATTCCTTCGGTGACTCTAAGGACAACGAATCGGCGGCTTAAATACCAGCACAACGCCAAACCTTCCCGATGCGGACGCAAGCTCAGGAGGAAACGGAGACAGAGGATTGGGCGCGCACGGAGGAGCGCCGCAGAATGATCTACGAGGAGCTATGGCGCGCCGACGAGGAGCGGGTCAGGAGGCAGCGCGAGAGAGACCCTTACAATAACCGCCGAAGACCGGACCACCAAGACGACCGTCGCAATCCGTTCGACCTGGGCGCCGTCAAAGAGATCCCAAGGGCCGCCCAGGTCTTGGGCGTCAGGGTCGGTGCGACCGAGGCCGAGATCAAGGCGGCCTACAAGAGGATGGCCATGGTGTGGCACCCAGACAGACCGGGGGGATCGGCAGCAAAGATGAGAGACATCAACGAGGCTAGAGAGATCCTGCTACAGGGACGTTGACTCTGTCCGAAACCAAGTGAATGTGACGGGGTTGTTGCGCTATCCGTCGTCCAACGTGTGTGTGAAATGCCCGGCGTAGGCGAAATGAACCCGCGTACGACGGTAATCCAACGCAGCGCCCAAAAAAAATCTACCCCCAGCACCCATTGCATACAATCAATTGTAACCGGGCAGCAGCAATGAATTATCCTGCCAATATTCGCTTTAGCGTCTGTCGAAAGTCATCTGGAAGCGATAAGTCGATTTTGTTCACTCGCCCCGTAGTTTCCGTAGTGTCAAGCAAACTTGGGTTTCCGATAATTCTGTAAAGGGTGTTTCTGTCGAATGCACTTACAAATTTTAGAATATCATCTCGAAAAAGTTCTTTGGATGTGTCTCTTTGTAGAATATAAAGCACTAATCGATCATACGAGCCATAGAAACAATATCGCGGCAGATTTCTGATATAATTGATGTATTTCGAGCCAGGAACTCCTTTCTCTTCCAAGAAGAACTCCATAATTAGGCTCAATGCATATGTGTACCATGCAGAGAATCCTGACAAGAGACCGTCAACTTGTAGCAAGGTCTCAGTCATCTTGTTTTTGCTGTTCCTAAAGTAAACTTCAGCCAGTCTTGACGACGAAACACCTTTTATCCAATCTGAAAGAATACTAACATACTCTACTGGAACTCCATCCGAGAAATAGGCGCCAGCTTCCACCAAACCTTCCAGATGCCTGAGAATTGAATAGAGCACAGTACTATTATTTGTGATTCTTCCCTTCATGTTAGTTTGATCCATCGCATTGATTACTTCGCTCATTTTTTCAAATAGATCTCGGCAAGTTGACGGAGAGAATCCAGTCTTGTATGCCATCTTTCCAAATCCTGTTATTGTTAGTTTGTTGCTATCTTTCAAGACAGACTTTGAATCCAAGAGTCTTGCTTCCGAATCCTCCAGTATCTTCAATAGCGCTCTTCTACTACCTGGGGTTAGGTTAACCGAGCCTTCAACAACGATTCTGTTGAGAAGGGAATCTCCCGAGATGGCCTGAACCAGTTTTTCAACCAGTGCAGACAACAACATTGTATCGAGAACGGCCTCATGCATCCCAAGTTCCCGTTCGTGACGTTGTTTCATCTTCACCTCGCCCGGATTCTCAAGTTTGTCTTTCAGTTCTATTATTCGAACTAGGGGAGTCACGATTCTCTCAATATCCTTTCTAGTTGCAGTTTCGTATCGCTCTAGATCTTCTGTTGTATGCGCCTTTTTCCCTCTGCTGGCAACAAATATTACTTGACCTTCTATTTCCTTGCCGGGTCGACCTGCTCTCCCAAGAATGTTGAAAAATAGACCGATTGGAAGCGGCTCGCCACCCACTTCGGGAATCGGAATGATGATTGTCCTCAAAGGGAGATTAACTCCTTCAACTAGAGTGGTTGTGCTAACAAGCAAGTTTATCGCGTTGCTTCTTACCGCATCTTCCATTATTCTTCTGATAATATGAGGGAGATCCCCCCGATGAACGCCTATTCCCGCCCTAAAAAATTCGTAGATCTCTTCCTTTTCACCAATAACTCTCGACAGTTTAGTGGCGTATTGGACATTCATGTCAGAGTTGAACCTGATATCGCCATCCGCAAGTTCGAGTATCTTCCTGGCGCAATAGTCGACAGCAAATTTATTACTGCAAAAGATCATAGTAGCTCCTTCAGATGCAAATGACTTAGCCAGATAGGCTGCTTGTTTTTGATGGGCATTATTTCTCATTCCGATGGGGAGAGATACGTCGTACGATGCGCCGTCAGTGAATCTGATGATACGATTGGCTCTAGCATCGAAGATCCCAATTCTTGCGAAGGTAGGCCTCCATGTAGTCTCAAAGTCCTTATCCGCAACAAACCATTTTTTGACGTCATCAAAATTCGAAACTATTGCAGAGATTAGAACGGTTTTCGACTTAGGGAACAATTCCAGAAATCTAATGAGATCGAACTCAATTCTGATTCCCCTATATCCAGATCGCATGTTGTGAAATTCATCAATGATCAGGCATTTTACATTATTTCCGTAGAACCGGTTACGCATCAGCATATCAAATTTTTCAGGCGTAACTACCAAGATGTCGTTTTCCTCCATGGCCCGCTTCGCATCGAGAAGTATTTCACCGGTAACTTGACAAACTCTTTTGTTGAATGTTGGCAAGCCGCTGAAAGTTCTTCGCAAGTCCTCGAATTTTTCTCGGGCCAAA
Organism: uncultured Nitrososphaerota archaeon; assembly: GCA_963838925.1. Classification (GTDB taxonomy): domain Archaea; phylum Thermoproteota; class Nitrososphaeria; order Nitrososphaerales; family Gagatemarchaeaceae; genus Gagatemarchaeum. The sequence goes on along the minus strand of CAWISW010000003.1, from coordinate 169,125 downwards.
GCTCGCGATGGTACCATGTATATCGCAATTGAGTCGTCCGACCAATCCTTGAGAATCTCCTGAAGCAGCGTGAGCTCAGCCAAGAACGTCTTTCCTGCGCCCGTCGGTGTCGATAGAAGGACCCGTTTTGCATCCGAGTCTAGGAAGCCATGACCAAGGGCTTCATATTGAGAAGGAAACAGAAAATACATGTTGTTCTTGACTTTTGAATGAATGAATTCGTTCAATCCATCAGCGTTTGAAAGATTAGATCCGGATTGACTTCCAATGTTCCATACTGATAGCACTGATGATGTTTGAATCGATGATGTCAATTTGTCAACAGCATATCGAAAATCTGGCCGTCCGCTGCGATCACAAGCTTCCCTGCAGAATTCAAGACCCGCCTTACACTTTTCCAGCGCATCTCTCTCTCCTTTTGTAACGTAACTCGAAAAATCTGCCATGCAAGTCGTGATCGAAATCAAACATTGAAGGTCGAGCAAGTCATAGATGGACAATTCCATTTGGCCATCAAGCTTCGCATCCAAATCTGCTTGGTACAGCTTGATTCTTTCACTCAGTTGGCCGTAATCGTCAGAAAAGAAGTCTAGTAACAATAAGTGAAATCTATACAAATTTTCCTCGAACCAATCACGTTTCTCCTTGAGCAGACTCTTTATCATCACTTTGGCCTCTTGACAAAGGGAGAACGCGCTCGAATGTTGCATTGCATTGTGGAATTCTGCGGAAGACATTAGAAGGAAAATGTAGAGAGCCTCATCTTTCGCAAAGGCATTTTCCCTGCTAGATAATTCGAATACTTTCTGATAGTTTCTGGCTGCAATCAGATGATATTCGTACCATCTTCTCCCTTCGGGTGATTCTACGAGACTATTTTTTCGCACAAGGTCGCCAATTATCGAAAGTCTCACCGCTTCCCTTGTCATTTGGTTCGAGATTTCTAGTGCCTGTCTCCTGTTATTCTCGAGTTCGCCAGTGAAGTACGCGAGGGTTCTTTCTTTGGCTTGATTTCGATACTTGCGAAACGCGTTGTCAAGGTTCTGAACCTCTTCTCGGCGGGTAAATTGTGAGTATTCGATTAATGGATCGATAAGCCGACCGCTCATCTAGCTCACTCTTGAGCCAAGAGATTTCAAAGCATCAACAAATGATGCGATTTCAGAGTTGAAATCCTCCAAGTCATTGTCTGTGAACTCTATCGGAAGGGAGTCCAAGACCAATTTCGAAATAGCTTCGTCGTATTGAACGGGCGTTTCTCTTCTAGGATGAAATAGAAACCCGCATCGAATCAGGTTGGGTCTATCTGTTATGTTGCTAACGTCTTCCTCCGAAATTCGTCCCGCTTCCAACAGCGCTCCTGCCAGCCAACCAAATGATCCATACCCGCTAAGAGGATCGTTTAGCTGAAGTTCGAGCTTCTCATACGACAGCTGTTCTGTCATATCAGTTAATGGCTTGGAAACATTTTTCCAACCCGTACATTTCGATTCCGCAACGTAAGCAGTCTTAGTTTCTACACAGTAACCCACCAAATCAATGCCTGTCAGAACCTTTAGAGGAAAGATCGCCCATCTCACCACGACGAAGACCACCTTCTTATCGGTCTCGAGGTACCAACTCGAACATGACTCTCCAAAGTCCATTAGAATGTTGTTCCATTTCTCCGCCTGCGCACTTTCCCAAAATTCTGCGTCTGCCAGTTTGTCCTTTTCTGAGTAAATCTCATCCAATTTGGCGTCAATTCTTGTTTGAATCCTTGCCATCAGGGCGCTTCCCCCGAGTCGTTTGTCTACGTAGTACTTTCGTACTTTCGAATCCCAAAAACCCTTGGGATGCCTTAGAAAGACTGCGTTATCAGTCAATCAAGCATCACTTGTTGGGAGTTCTGTGATAGATTTGAATTGCATCAGAATTACTTTCCTAGGATATGATCCCGAACGAGGTTCGGAACGTAGATCACCGGCAAGCCATCAGCTTCAATTTGCTTCCAAGACTCGTAATCTTTTGTTATCAGCGTAATCTCCTCTCCTTGGTCCCGACGCCCTGCAATGAACCTTCGAACTTCGTGGTCGCCTATCACTCGTTTCTTCGATCTAGTTCCGTCAATCCATTCATAATTGGTTCGACAGTCAATTCCCGCCTTCTTCAGTACTTCAGGCAAATCTTCAAGCATCTCATCAGCCATGTATTTCATCAACGCCCATCACCTATTTGCAGGATGTGTTTGCGATGATACTGAAGATTATCCGAGTTGATGGTATGATGCCGCCTCATGATTAGGTTCCCGTCTATCCCTATTAGTTTGAAGTCGTCAGATACCGAAAACGCACCATAATCAAGCAATGCATGATGATTTGGACACAAACAAAGAATATTGTCTGTCGAGTCTGAACCATTGTGTGGAACTCCTAAAGGTTTCACGTGAGCTCCCTCTGCGTAGAATCCTCCCGGAACGGGCAATACCACATTGCACACCTGGCATTTGAAATCATACATGCGTTTCACTCCTCGAGAGGCTTCCGAGTCTCTAACTATACGAGATATCGTAGTGGTTCGGCGAGGCGGAACCTTAACCGAAAGTTCAGTCGCCATCAATACATTGGCGAGAACACGTTGAGAAACGAGCTTGAACCGATAAACGATAAATCCGGACTTTCCTTTTTCCTGCCACACATCCTCTACATTGTACAATCCGTCGTATCTAAAACCCATAGATGTCTTGCGAATTACTCTGACAGGGAGATCTTGAGTTCTGCTCCTTGCAAGAGCTAGATTCTGTCGAGTCAGTCTCTGATCTGCTGCTTGCTTTCCAGTCTTAGTGTCTCTTCCACCATGACCTGTATAGATGATTACGTCTCCATTGTCTTCGTCATCTTCATAGCCGCCCGAGATTACAATCGAGTCGGCTCCCTCTTCTTGTCTGCCCGAAATTCCGCCTTGGATGGACTTGTGAACGCCGGCCTTGAACAGGGACATTCGGTTCGGAAAGATCTTGCCCACTGAAACGCCAGATATATCGCCGAAAATTAGCTCGGCCATCACATCATGCCTCTAGACCTACAACCCAGATTGGTACCTGAATTGCGCTCTTGAAATGGGGTAGATACTTACACACTTTTTCGTAATTCAATGATCCCTCCCAATTCAGACTGTATTGTTTTCTCAGATGGTTCTGAAATTCGCGAGTTGTAACTATGTAGACTCCGAGGTCGATCTTGTCAAGCCCCGAATAGGAAGCAACTTGAAATTTCAGGAGGTCAATTCCTATGAAAGAAGCGTGCCCAAAACATACCTCAATTCCAACTCTGTCCTTCAAGAAGTCCATCTTTGCTTCGGGATCATCTGGAAGATCGAACACCGATGGTTGGTCCTTCCATCCTTTACTCACGAACCTCTGACGAAGTGCCGAATTGAAGCCTGGTCGCGTAAGCGTCGCGGAATCAATTGACTTGTCAGTTAGGGTTTCTTCTATTTCCTTCTTGAGACTTAGCTTACTATTGATGACCTCTTCTGCGAATCTGTAAGACCAAGTTTTTAGCTTCAACGAATTCCTTGCAGATCGTAGTAGTATTCTTGATACTATTGAACGTTTCCGAAACTACAACTCTTGTTCAATCTGACTTAGCAATCCGGCTATCTTCCTTCCGCTGGCGGTTAGTAAAATGAAACGTCGTCGGGGCAATTTCGCTTCGCGCTCCTCGGACACTAGACCTTTCTCGAGGAGCATTCTCACTGCATTGTAGACCGCACTTCCACTCATCCCTGATATTGTTGGTAGAGACATGATGGGTAACGCCTTGTCTCGCAGAGCTAGAAGCACTCTTGACTCGAACTCATTGAGCGGCAAGATCTTCAAAAACAATTTGCTGTTACGATCTAAAGATTTGTTATATGCTAAACAGTATCCATATAGCAGAGATGCTTAAATACTGTCCTGTTCTATTACGCCTGGATTGGGAATAACCTTCACTGGAAAGGTTCAGGCACTGGGGCGATTGGCCATTCCGAAGGACTTGCGCGAAGTTCTGGCAATCGAGAAGGGGGATTTGCTGGAGATTGAGATCAGGAAGATCACGCGATCGGCAATCGGCCACGCCGCCTCATTCAAGGAAAAGAAAGCAAAGTGATGACCATCAAACTCAAAGGGAGCGTCCGAGATGTTGCTTAGACTAGTTGGGAGACACAAGCTTCGGTTTGATGATGAATCGGAGTTTCAGTTCACCGGTCCATGGGAACAGGCACTAAACTACAAGTTATTACACGAAAAGCTAACGCTTCCAAAGTTCCTCCTAATACTGGACAAGAACTTGCAAGAAAGATTAGCGTCGCAGACCGCTTCCAGCAGATCTTACGCCAGTCTCGCGGAGCTTGCCAAGGATGAGCTTCACCAATTTCTCAATCTATAGAAATCAGGCTCGGCTCGGAAGTTCGGTTCCTCTTACAGCCTCCAAGAACGAGAATTTGCATGAAAATAATTTGACTAATTTCAAGCTTTTATGTAAATCACGACATACTAGAGCCTCGCATGACCCTCGATCAGAAGATCAGGTACGGAAGCATGGCATTAGCGGGCGCAGCAGCTGTGGCGGCGGCATTTGGAATTCACTTGTCGCCCCTTGCGGACATTGCCGGTGGCGCGGGCGCGGGGTAAACGAAACCTCGCTCCCAACCTTTTTTCAATCTTCAGCTTTCTGCGCCGCGACCTTTGGTAATTTATCTAGATAGTGAGTGCAGAAGACTTCGAGTCATTCTTGACGAGCCTGGATTCTGCGCGCGGGGTGCTCGCCTTCCTTCAGAGGCACCCCGTCGTCTGCCTCCTCCTGCTCTCGCCCGGCATCCCCGAGTACATCTCCGGTTCCAGCCCCACAAGCGCCCTCGTCCTGAACCCGCCGATGTTCCTCTTCCAGGTCGCGGCCAACCTAGGCCTTTACGGCCCGGGGGTGCTGCTGGTGCGCGAGGCAATGGTCCGGTGGAAGAAGGGGTGGGCGTTGGTCCTCCTGCTCGGGGCCGCCTACGGCATCCTGGAGGAGGGGATCGCCCTCAGCACGCTCTTCAACCCCGTCGCTAACCCCGTCGGCAAGCTCGGCGCCTACGCCCACTGGGCCGGGGTGAACTGGGCGTGGGTCGCGGGGATCCTCCCCGTCCACATGGTCTTCAGCATCTCGCTACCCATCATGCTCCTGGGCCTGGCGGTCCCGAGGACCAACGGGGAGAGCCTCCTCTCTCGGCGCGGCCTCCGCGTCGCAGCCGCGGTGCTAGGAGTCGACGTCACATTCCTGTTCTTGCTCGTGTCGAGGGTCGACGGATTCTGGATGGGCTGGCCTGTCTTCGTGGGGAGCATGGTCGCAATGGCCCTCCTCGTCCTTGCCGCGCGCCGCGTCCCCGCGGGTGTCATTCACCCGACAAGCGACCTGCCAAGACTCGGTCCGCGAGCGATGGTGGCAATCGGCGCATCGTTCTACACCTCGGTGCTCTTCGCGGAGTTCCTTGGCCTGGGAGCGAAGGTCCCATCGGCGGCCGACTTTTGCATCGTGGTGGCGCTGCAGGGGGCCTTCCTGCTAGGCGTCCTGCGGGTCATCGGCTCGAGAGGCAACGAGAGGAACCTGATCGCCTTCTCCCTCGGCCTCGTCGTGCCCATAGCGGCGATAGGCGTGATTTCGGAGATCCCGCTTCCGTTGTCCTTGCTCCCCGACATCGCGTTCGTCCTATTCCTCAGGATGCTCTGGAAGCAATATCCGACCGCTCAGACATCATAGTCGAATTCCAGTGCGACTTCCATAGTTTCACGGTCGTTTCCAGGAGGAAAACAGCCGTTCTAGTGTCTAGAATTACATACGCGGCAGTCTATAGGTAAGCCGAAGTCACATGAACTCTAAGCTCGCAGTCCCCCTGGCAACCGTCGTGATAGTCCTAATCGCCGCTGCATTCCTCATCAGCACGCAATCCGGCGCCACCAGCAGCACGAGCGTGACGAGCACCTCGACCAGCACGACCACCCAATCGACGACATCCATAGGGACTGGCGGCAACTCCCTCGAGAACCTCCAATTGCAGCTCTCCGTGAACGCTTCATCCACCGGCGGGTCGGGCGCGAAGGTGACGATCCAGATCGTCGCGCGCGAGTTCAACACCCTAGCTACCGCGAACAACGTATCCAAGTCGACGGAGTGGCCGCTTAGCGGCCTCTCGCTCGGCTCGTGCGGGACCACGATCTATCCGTTCGGGGTAGCAGTCTACAGGGGGGTGTACACGGCCGGGAACGTCTCTCAGGCCACCCCGCTTGGCGTCCAGCCCGTCGTCCCGTGCCCTATGCTGATCAGGTACATCTCGGGCTATGTCTTCCAGCCCTCGAGCGACTTGGCCGTGATCCTTCCGGGCGGAACTGGCGCGACCGCCACTCTGATGCAGGGCAACGTTACCGCCACAACGGTGAACGCGATGGGGGCCAACCTCACCGAGTCGACCACTCCCCTGAGCCCCGGGACCTACAGCGTTGCCGCGGGAGATGAGTGGGGATCGGTAGTGGTGGTCCACTTTACCATCGGCTCGGGCACGAGCACATCCACGACCGCCACCGGGACATACACCACGGGGACGCTGGGCGCCAGCTTCAGCATCGGACCAACCATGCCGGTCTGCAACGCAAACGCGACGATGGGGCCAGCGCCCCAGCCCTACGCTTCGATAGAGGCGGTGGTGAACTCCTCCTCAGGCCAGGTCTCGACGCTCCCGATCAGCTGGGTCTCCAGCGGATGCGCGGTGATGGGAGTGGTCCAGGCTTCCCTGGCCCCCGGCTCCTACTCGCTCAACCTTTCGAGCTGCACCTACATGGGCTGCAACTCGGCGCTCCCGAAGAGCTTCGTCATAGTGGCGGGCCAGTCCACCAGCGTCAGCGTCTCCATTGACACGGGAATCAGATAACTGGGACAGCCCCCTCGACCGGAAACACAGGTCGGCGAGATGTAACGCTCCTGACCTGCTAGAGAAACAATTTCGATAGCCCAGTGTAATACGCGATATCATGGGTTGAGAGCCGTCGGAGAGAGAATCAGGTTGGCTCGCTTCACGGCAATGGTGCAGATATTTGCGGAGACATCTGGCCTCGACGCCGTCGAGCGCGCCCTCAGCAAGCTCGACAACCTGGAGGCGCTCTTCGAGGTTACGGGAGAGTTCGATGTGGTCGCTGTGATTTCGGCAGCAGACAGCCAGGAGTTTAGGGAGATCCTCAGGGACAAGATCAGGACCATCAAGGGAGTAAAGGCGACGGCCATCTCGGTCGTGCTGAAGGACATCGCCGCGCCCATGGAGGAACCCGCTCCCGAGGTTCAGGCTCCCGCCAGGGCTTTCCAGCAACGAGACGAGCTCCAGCTGCTCGCCTAAGCAGCCGTCTCAGACATCGCCTCTAGGAAGTACGCCGGGAACAATTCCTTGTGCGCCCTCACGAAACTCCCAAAGTTCGAGTCGAGGACATACGTGACGGCGCTGTCGGTCTCGCTTCTCACGCTCCGGCCGTAGGTCTGGACCAGCCGCAGCGCCGTTTGCCAGTCGTACCAGCCCCTCTCCCTGTTCATCTTCACCAGCGTCCTCCTGTCCGAGAGGTCGGAGTACGGGACCTTCACGATGACCTGGAACCTCGAGAGGTCGTCCTTCAGGTCGACCCCCTGGTAAAGGCTCGGAGAGATTAGCACCGAGGCGTCTGTCGCGCCATGGGTGTGGAGGAGCGCCGACCTGGCCGTGCTCCCCTGCGTCGTCACGAGCCGCGCCTTGTTGTGCTCAGAGACGTGTTCCAGGATGTAGTTCACCTGGGAGTAGTTGGTGGTGTGGATGACGCCCCTCTCGCTCACGTGCCTGTCCATTATCTCGTCGACCGCCTTCGCTATGCTCTCGAGCGAGGCGTCCATCGACGCCCGGTTCAGTTGGGCGATGTCCATCGCGACTATCCTCCTGTTCTCGACGGGGAACGTGGACACCCCGACCTTGACGAACTGCGCCTTGTCCAGCGAGATTCCCAGCGTCCTGCAGAGGAGCTCCTCCGAGAAGACAGTCGCCGACATCAGGAGCACCGTCTCCGCGGTGCCGAAGAGCTGGGAGGTGTACGCGGCCACGTCCAGGGGCTGGAACACCACCTCGTCGACCATAGTCGCGCCTCCCCCGTATGCGTCCATCGCAGTCGTCTTCCTGATCCCGCTTATGACCCAGTTCTCGGGGGCGGCCTTCAGCCCGTCCACGAACTCCTCAAGCGACTCGAGCATCCCCCTGCAGGATATGAGCCGGTCCTGATAGTCGAGCTTCCCGTCGTGGGCGTCCATGAAGCCCTGCAGCGACTCCTTCGCGGCCCCGAGGGGCTTGAGCCAGTCCTCCGCGTGGCCGTCCATCCCCTCCTCGTAGGTAATCGAGAACTCGTTTCCCTCGCCCGAGGGGTACTGGCGTATCGAGGAGGCCTTGAAAGTGAAGGAGGCGGCTCCGACCAGCTGCCTCTCGAGGTCGTGGGCCTCGTCGCACACGAGGAGCCTCCTCTTCCTGACATCCTCCGTGTACCTCAGCTCGCTGAAGAAGAACGCATAGTTCCCTACCGTGACCTTCTCCCTGAACGAGTCCCACTTCTGCTTGTAGTAGGTGCACAGCTTCCCGCCTGCCTCCTTCTTCAGGGCCTGCTCGCACTTTGACTCCTTGTCGCAGAGCCCCTTGAGGTGGTCCTCGTACTGGTCGAAGGAGAGGTAGTGCGGGCAGTCCGAGAGCGACCAGTCTGCCTGGCACCGCCCCCTGCTGCAATTGACCGAGTGCCCCGTGCTGGTCGGGACGTAGCACGTGAAGTTCGACTTGCCCATGACCATGTTGAACCCAAAGTCGGAAGAATACTGGTCCTGGAGCTGCTTGGTCGAGGTGAGGACGTAGGCCGACTTTAGGTTGCGGCACACCGCTGCCGCCACGGCCGACTTGCCGAACCCGACGGGGGCCTCGAGTATGATGAACTTCTTCCCCGCCCCCATAGCGGACTCGATCTTCTCCAGGACGTCCCTCTGGTACGGCCTCATCGTGCTGTAGGGGAACGACTTCACCAGCGGGGTCCTCACGGTCTCGACGGGCGCCTCGACCTTCCCGGTGTCGGCGACGCGGGTGCCGCAGCTAGGGCAGATCGCCTGGCCACTAGACCTCCCCGTGAGGAGCCTCAGGCGCTTGCCGCAGTTGGGACAGAACTTCATTTGCTAGGAGGTTGTCGGTCGGGCGTGCTGCGGATTTAAGCTCGCGAGCACTTTCACTCACATGAGCGGCGAGGTCAGCAGGTAGGCGGCCCCCGCTATCAGCGCCGCGACCGGGACGGTGAGCACCCACGCGACGCCGATGCTCCTTGCGACGTTCCATCTCACCCTCGAGGCGCCCATCGTCGCGCCCGAGCCCATCACGGCGCCGCTGACGCAGTGGGTCGTGCTCACCGGGATTCCGACCAGGGAGCAGGCGATGATCACAGCGGCAGCAGAGGTCTCTATCGAGACGCCGCGCACCGGGTCCATCTTGGTCAGCCTCGACCCTATCGTCCTCACCACGCCCCAGCCCCCGAAGACCGTGCCCAGCGCGATGGTCAGCTGCGCGGACAGGATGATCCAGAGGGGCAGGCTGAAGCCGGGCAGGTTCCCGCTCGCTACCAGGAGGGCGGCCACTATCCCCATCGTCTTCTGCCCGTCGTTTCCGCCGTGGCTGAGGCTGACCAGGCTCGACGAGACGACCTGCAGCCTCCTGAACTGCCTGTGGACGTCACTCTGCGGCCGCCTGGCGAAGACCCTGACGACGAGGGCCATTATGGAGGCGGCGCCCACGAACCCCAGGATCGGGGAGAGGAACATGAAGAGCACGACCACCTCGAGCCCCGGGCCCTGGAGGGAGCCGAATCCCCCCTTCGCGACCGCGGCGCCGACAAGCCCTCCGATGAGCGCGTGGGACGAGCTGGTCGGGAGTTCGAGCCGCCAAGAGGCCAGCCCCAAGGCGATCGCGCCCACGAGCGCCGCGAGGATGACGCGGACGTCCAAAACCTCCGGCCTGACGATCCCCTCCCCTATCGTCTGGGCGACGGCGGTCCCGATGACGAGGAACGCGACGAGGTTGAAGAAGCCAGCCATCATGACGGCCGTGCCGGGGGACAGGACGCGCGTGGAGATGACGGTAGAGATCGAGTTCGGGGCGTCGTGCAGGCCGTTGAAGAAGTCGAACGAGTAGGCCATGGCCATCGCGGCCAGGACCAGCGGCGTGATTGACAAGGCGGCCCTTACGAGTGCATCAGCATCATGTCCCTGAGGGCAAGGCCCACGTCCGCGCACTTGTCCGTCACCATCTCCAGGTACTCGTAGACCTCCTTCAGCTTCAGGATCCTGAGGACGTCCCCTTTCCTTGAAGAGCGAGGCGAGCTCGTCGTTCAGGAGCGAGTCCGCTTCCGCCTCCAGCCAGTCCACCCTCACGAGGCGCTTGTCTATCTCCTCCTTGTTCATCCTCCGCATCGAGACGAAGATGAGCTCGATCTCATCAACTGACTCCCTGACCAGCTCTGCGAACCTCACCATCGCCCGGGTGGGCTCCTCGATCTCGAAGAGGAAGATCCTGTTGATCACGGAGTAGCTCAGGTCGAGCACGTCGTCGTACAGGGACGCCAGCTTCGCGATGTCCTGCCTGTCGATGGGCGTGATGAAGCTCTCCGACATCCTCTCGTAGATCTCGCGGACGAGCTTGTCGCCAGCGTGCTCTATGTCCTTGAACTCCGCCCTCCGCCGCTCGAGGTTGTCGAAGGTCCTGATTGCCTGCTCGAGCTTGTGGGCCCCGACTACGATGTTGGCCGATTCCCTTTCGAGGAGGTCGTAGAAGACCTTGTCTTGTGGGATGATCCATTCCTTGAGCCCCATCTCGAACTTGACCTCATAGAGACCGGACCCCTCCGCTGGCTAATGAACGCATTCGACCGCCGTTCTATTCCGCGCTTTCGAGTATGGTAGCCCAATACTGTCCATCGACAAGCGTTATTCGGGGGCAGTCCGGATTTGGCGCCGCTATCGAAGTTAGGCGAGTTGGGGGGCGGACCTCGGAGGTCAGAAACCGCCCCCTGACCTCGGGCCTATCGCTTCTTGAGAGCGAACTCGTCTTCTGTGAACTTGGCGGCCAGCCATTCTTTCCCAACCTTCAATTCCTGGCCGGATATCCCGTGGGTGGCGTCTGCCCAGTTCAGGGTGATGTCTGCGTCCGCGCGCTTCAAGAGTTCCGCGAGCCTCTCCGTCTCCTCCCTCGTGACCGTGCTGTCGCGCCTCCCCGCCAGGATGAGGATGGGCTTCCCGGTGAGCCGCGGCATGGCATCGGGGACGAACGGGACCATCGGGCGGATCAAGACCGCCCCGGCGAGCACCTCGGGGTGGAGGATCAGCGTGCTTCCGGCAATGTTAGCGCCGTTCGAGTATCCCACGGCGACCACCTTGTCGGGCCTGACGTCGTAGCTCTCTGAAGCGTCTACGATGAAGCGCGCGAGCGCGTGCGTCTGCTCGGTGAGGTCGTTGATGTCGAATATCCCCTCGCCCAGCCTTCGAAAGAAGCGGGGCATGCCGTTCTCCAGCACCCTGCCTCGCGGGCTCAGTAGGGCCGCGTGCGGCGAGAGGTCTCGCCCCAGCTGGAGCAGGTCGGTCTCGTTCCCTCCCGTGCCGTGCAATAGAAGCAGGGTGAGGGTCGAGTCGGTGGGGGACCGCACGAACTTGTGGACGAAACCGAGGTCAGTCATCTTCTCGCATCCTCGCGGGAAGGCTCTCGGGGGGTGATGGGACTGGTTCGTATCTCGGAGGCCATATTCGAGAGCCCTGGAGGTCGGTCTGCCTCAGCTCCGCCTCTATCTTCGGGCGGGAGCCCTCCAGCCACTGGGGCAGCACTAGGGACGTCCCCAGCTTGTCGGGAGCTTCGTCGACCCCGTATCCTGGCCTCTTCGTGGCGATCTCCAGCAGGTTGTAGTCAGGGTCCCTGAAGTAGAGCGACTTGAACCAGAACCGGTCGATGACCCCCGAGTTCCTGATGCCCGCGTCGTCGAGCTTGCGCTTTATCTTCAGCTGGTCCTCGTCCTCCTCCACGGCCACCGCGATGTGGTGGATGTTCCCCTTCCCGACCATGCCCGTCTTGGCGTCGGGCGCTGTCAGGTACTTCAGGAAGCCCGGGTTGTCGCCGCTCCCAACCTCAGCGAGAGAAGTCCCCGCCTGGTCAGGGTTCGCGCGCTCCGAGAAGCTCTCGAGGCCCACGAGGTTCTCGAGGAACTTGTGCGTGACGTTGGAGTCGCTCGAGAGAGGCGAGGCGTGGTCGAACTTGACTAGCTTCATGTCCGGCGTCACCCCGCCTACGTCGCCGACGCTGAGCTGGCGCAAATAGTCGAGCGAGACTCCCTCTGTGTTCTTCGCCGTGATCTCGACTAGGACCCCGTCCGGGTCCCTCAGGTATAGCGAAATCCTGTCGTCCCTCGTGAAGGGGCCAGCAACGCTGACGCCCCTCGACCCGAGCCAGGCGGCCCACCTCGGGAGCGAGTCCACGCTCTTCACCGAGTACGAAAGGTGGTGAGGAGAGCCGAGCCCGACGTAGCCGCGCGGGAGCTCAGGCCACTCGAAGAAGGTTATCGCCGTCCCAGTCGTCCCCTTCTCGTCCGCGTAGAAGAGGTGGCGGTGGTACGGGTCGTTTTGGTTCACGGTGAGCTTGACGCGCCTGAGACCGAGGATCTCCGTGTAGAACCTCCTGTTGAGCTCCTGGTCGGTTGTTACGAGGCTAATGTGATGCAGGCCCTTGACAAGACCCGAGATGTTTGTCATGCCTTCCATCATCGCACGGAGCCTAATAAACGCAGTAGTAAAGTGCTACTAAGTAGGTATCGGTGACCCCACCTAGGGCATCACAATACATCACTTTCGGTATGTAGGGCGCCGCTAGTCACTTCCCCGGAAGGTGGCGACAGAGACGATTTCGATTAGGGCTAAATTCGATTTGAGAGAATCGGCGAGCAATGAATTCGAAAGGCAGGACAACTATTGGTTTAAGCGCCTTGGTGATCGGAGCGCTGTTGGCTCTCTCCTTCATCAGCGGGACCTTGACGATACCTTCGGTTTTCGCAGATTATGGCAATGGGAACGGGAACGGCGGACAGAACAACGGGGGCTGCAACCTGGACGCCGCGCAGGGAAACATCCAGCACGTGATCTACATCCAGTTCGACAACCTTCACCTCACGCGGGACAACCCGAACGTCCCCTCCGACCTCCAGCAGATGCCCGCGCTCCTGAACTTCATGGAGCAGAACGGCATCCTGTTCGCGAACCAGCAGACGCCGCTCATCTCCCACACGGCGGACGACATCCTGACCTCCCTCACGGGCGTCTACCCCAACAACCTGGGCGAGGCGGTCTCGAACAGCTACGGCTACTTCAACCCCACCGGGACTGTGAGCTTCGCCTCGTCGTTCACCTACTGGACTGACAAGGTGGGCGGGACGGACAGCAATTACAACCTTCTGACTGCTACAGGAAAGAACGCACCAGCACCCTGGGTGCCCTTCACCGAGGCCGGATGCAACGTCGGCGCGGTCGCGACCGCCGACCTCGAGCTGGAGAACGTCGGGTCGGACATCAACACCGTCTATGGCGCGACCTCCCCACAGGCCGCGGAGGCTGCCTCGAACTACTACCAGGCCGTGGCGGACTTCGAGGGAATCTCGGTCCATTGCGCCGCAGGCAACGCGGTCTGCTCGACAGCGAACGGCGGCGTCCCGGACGTGCTCCCCAACGAGCCTGGAGGATACACGGGCTACAACGCGCTCTTCGGCAACAAGTACGTGGCGCCGGTGATCAACAACGGCCAGCCGATGACGGACCTTAGCGGCAACGTCATCACCGACGGGAACGGTCACGTCGGCTTCCCAGGATTCGGCGGCATAACGGCCTCGCAGGCGCTCTCCTACGTGGCGGACATGCAGGAGCACGGCGTCCCGGTGACGTACGCCTACATCTCTGACGCTCACGACAACCACGCCTACCCCTACAACGCCTACGGGCCAGGCGAGGCCGGATACGTGGCGCAGCTCGCCGCGTACAACCAGGCCTTCGCGACCTTCTTCGCGAGGCTCCAGCACGACGGCATCACCACGAGGAACACCCTCTTCGTCATAACGGCCGACGAGAACGACCACTTCGTGGGCGGGCTCCCGACGCCCTCGAACTGCGACGGAGTCACCATCCCCTGCACCTACAGCCAGGTTGGCGAGGTGGACACGGACCTAGCGGCGACCTCTTCGACGGGCCTCCTCGCGAGCGAGCAAGGGATAACGACGCCCTTCAGCGCCCACTTCGACTCTGCACCCGCCCTCTACCTCCAGACCAACCCCAGCCCAACGGCGACGATCACGAGGAGCTTTGAGAGGGCCATGGACGACCTCACCGCGGTCAACCCGATCAGCGGCGCCACCGACCATATCACTCAGTACATGGCAAACCCGGTAGAGTTGAACGTCCTCCATATGGTCACGGCCGACCCGGCGCGGACTCCCACATTCATCGACTTTGCGAACCCGGACTATTACCTCTACACCGGCTCTTCCTATTGCAGCACTCCAACTGATTACGTCTGCCTCGACACCGGGTACGCCTGGAACCACGGCGACGTCCAGCCCGTGATAACCACGACCTGGCTGGGGATGGCGGGCCCCGGGGTCGCCAACAGCGGCCTTGACTCCGTGACCTGGACCGACCACACCGACATCAGGCCGACGATGATGGCGCTCCTAGGGCTCACGGACGACTACGCCTACGACGGGCACATCATCGCCCAGGCGTTCGCCAACAACGCCCTCCCGCAGTCGCTCCACGACCCCAACCAGCTGGATGAGTTCAACAGCCTAGCTCAGATGTACGACCAGATCAACGCCCCGACCGGGCAGTTCGGCCTCAGCACGCTCGCGATCTCGACGCACGCGCTCGCGAGCAACACCCCAGGGGACGCGACCTACGCAAGCCTCGAGGCGCAGCTCACCTCAATGGGCACCCAGCGCAACACGATCGCGTCGCAGATGAACGCGATACTACAGTCCGCGGCCCTCGGGAACGGCCACCACATCGACGACGGCCAAGTCACGTCGCTGATATCCCAGGGGCAGAGCCTCCTGAACCAGGCCAGCGAGCTGGCCGCCCTCTTGGCATAGCCGCGTATTGCGGCTGTGCGCCTCCGTTTTACGAAATATCAATAAATACGCCACGCGGCACTCGCCGAGCGTTCGGATTGCCCAGCAAGAAGTCGAAACCGAAGCAGGCCGCGAAACGTCAGGCGAAGGCAGCAAAGCCCGCGAAGGCCACAGGGTCCGGACAGGACGCCAACCTGGTGTGCGCGGAGTGCTCCGGCAACTTCACGACCAGGATAGCCCTCAACAACTTCGAGAAGGAGGTGGGCAAGAAGTTCCCGTGCCCGAAGTGCGGCGCGGTCTACGAGCTCATCAGCCTCCTGGAGGGAAGGATCACGGTAACCGTCCTCGCAAAGGGCGAGACGAGGACCTACGGCAAGACCTACGACCTCACGACCAAGGGCTACGCCCGTCCGCTGTAAGCTAGAGCGTCTGCGACAGCCTCACTGACACGGTCCCGCTCTCGGCATCCACCTTGGACTCGACGATCTTCATCTTCACCGACAGGACCGATTCGAGGATCCCGGCGATTATCCCACAGAGGAACCTGTTCGGCTCAGTCGCGCCCTCCAGCATCGCCGAGTCATGGACCGTCACGTCGTAGCCGTTCTTCGACTCCTTGAACTCGAAGAGCCCCCACCCCATGGCGCGCAAGCCGTCCTTCATGCTCTCCAGGAGCGACTCGACCGGCGCGCCTGGTAGGGCCTTCCTGTACTGGTTGGCGGTCTCGGCGGCGTATCCTTCGCCCTCCCTGAACATTATCGCGCTCCCAGCAAAGCCAAGCTCCTCCGACAGCCTCTTCTCGATGCTGAGCAGGGAGTACAGCCTCATCACGATGACCCTGTCAGCTCCCCAGACCGTGATGGGGAAGAGGAACTTGTCGAAGAGGGAGTGCTCGGCGCTCGCTGACTCCACCGCCTTGACGAAGCTCAGCCCCTTGATCTCCCTCCGCAGACTGTCGACCGATTGGTCGGCGCGGGCCATGTCGCAGAAGTATGTGCCGACCACCGTCTGCGTGTGCGCCTCGAGCTGCGAGTGCGTCAGGAGCACCTTCGCCTTGTGCCTGGCGAAGACGTCCAGTATCCTTGCGAGCGAGCCGAACTCGTGCTCCCAGACCACGACGAACTCATGGACGTTGTCGCCCGGCGGCGACGAGACGCCGATGTTTCGGGGATAGTACCTTGGCTTGGTAGGAAACACGGGAAAACATTGCGAGTTCGGTCATATTAACGCTATGGATTTCTGCTGAAGACCAGGTTTCGTAAGGGTACGCAGACGACGATTCGAGGACTGGCGATTGGCGGACCACGCCGGAGGGCCGCCCGACAATACTGGTGTCCAAGGCCCCTCCGTCAGGACGGAGTTCGACATCTTGTGTTAGAATGACGCTAACCGAGAGTTCATAAGAGAGGCGCACCTCTGCCTCTCTCGGCCATGACGCTCGAAGAGCCGCATGCCATAGGCGACTCTCCAGAGGACCGAGCGCGCGCCGCGCGGAGGAAGCAGAACATCAGGCGCGCCGCTTACGTCGTCGCCGTGCTCATCGTCGTCGCCGTCGTCATCGCGCTCCTGCCCACCACCCCGAGCAAGACCGTCTACGTCGACCCGATCCAGAGCTCGTGCAAGTCGGGAGGGAACACGATGACATGCACCATCGTCCTCGATGCGAGGCAGGGGTCGACCATCACCGTCGCCGACATAAAGTCTGTCCAGATCAACGACACCGTAACGACCCCTACGATCAAAGCCACAGGCGCCTCCGTCACGATCGTGGCCTCCGTCCCCGCGCCATTCAAGGACCAGAACGGCGCGAGCATCCCGGACGTAGGGGGGACCGCGTCGCCAATGGCGAACGGGCAAGTGGTGGTATACCTGACGGACGGGACAACGGTGTCAGCGGCGGTGGGTCCCGCAGGCATCCTCCAGTAGTGCCCGCCTCGGAATCAACGTCTGCGTATCTTGACTACTTGGACGTCTTGCAGCATCCCGGGGACCTCGACCTCTTCGCCCGAGACGTAGACGATTATGTGGTCCTTACCCATCCCGATTCCGGTCACGCCTGGCAGGTCGGTCAATTCGTCGCCGTGCGCATACCTGATCTTCGCTATGTGGTTCAGATGCTCGTCAGCCTTCCAGAGATATCCGTTGTTTACCGCTTTCTAGGACCTTCAGACTTTAGTCCACACGGAGCCTATTAAGACTTCAGAACGAATGGACCAGTCGAGAATCAGGAGCTTTCGCCCACGTCCGGGACTGCAAATTCAGGCTTGACCAGCTTTTATAGTGCCCTCGGAGCGAACAATTGAACATTTCATGGTCGACGAGACAAAGGGTCAAGAAGCGAGAACCAAATTCTACACAAGCGATTCGGTAATCAGATACATCAAGACCGTCGGCATCCCGAAGCGCACGGGCGAGTTCAGGGACATGGTCGCCTCGGGCACCGCGCTGAAGCTGGACAGCAAGGAAGGCGCAGAGTTCATCGTGAGCATGAGGCGCGTTGTCTTCGCGAAGCACCCACAGCAGATCAACATCACGGACGACACCACCGGCAAGATGATCGCGTCCATCGCGATCTAGCCGACGGAAGAATCCAGCGCCAAAAAGAGGCGCTCACACTTAATAGATTAAGCCGCCCTGAACCCGCATGGCATCGAAAGGCGAGGGAGACGAGGCTTCCAAGCTGGCGCTGCAGTACTCGTCCTTCTACGGCGGTAAGGTCGGGACCGTCCCGAAGGTCCCCATAAGGTCTCTCGCTGACTTTTCGATCTGGTACACGCCGGGCGTCGCCGCGGTCTCTAAGCGGATCCAGGGCGACCACGACCTGGCGTTCGAGTACACCAACAGGTGGAACTCCCTGGCGATACTCACCGACGGGACGAGGGTCCTCGGCCTCGGGGACGTCGGGCCTGAGGCGGCCCTTCCCGTGATGGAGGGGAAGGCACTCATCTACAAGTACCTCGGAGGGGTGGACGCGTTCCCGCTCCCCGTGCGGGCCTCGTCCGAGGAGGAGTTCATCAGCATAGCGCAGGCGCTGGAGCCCAGCTTCGGAGGGATAAACCTCGAGGACATCTCCTCCCCCAAGTGCTTCGAGATCCTCGAGCGGCTGAGGGGTGAGATGAAGATACCCGTGTGGCACGACGACCAGCAGGGGACCGCGGGAATCATACTCGCGGCGCTCTACAACTCTCTCGAGCTCACCAGGCGGGACCTGCGCGAAGCCAAGATCGTCTTCTGCGGGGCCGGCGCCGCGAACACCGCCACCTGCCGCCTCCTAATCGAGGCCGGCGCCCTCCCCGAGAACATCATCATCGTCGACAGCAAAGGGGCGCTCCACTCCGAGCGGGAGGACATGGACAGGCTCCTGCTAAGGAACAGGTGGAAGTACGAGCTGGCCCTCAAGACGAACCCCGGGAAGGTGAGGGGAGGGATCAGGGACGCCCTGAGGGGGGCGGACGTCCTCATAGCCGCGTCGAAGCCCGGGCCCGGCACCGTCAAGAAGCAAGACGTCAGGGCGATGGCGAAGAGGTCGATAGTCTTCCTCCTCGCGAACCCCACCCCAGAGATGTGGCCGAGTGACGCCACGGAGGCGGGGGCTGCGGTGGTAGCGACGGGGCGGTCGGACTTTCCGAACCAGGTGAACAACAGCATCTTCTTCCCGGGAGTGTTCCGCGGCGTCCTCGACGTGAGGGCCAGGACGATCTCCGACCCGATGGCGATAGCCGCGGCGAGGGAGCTCGCGCGGTTCGCGAAGGAGAAGGGTCTGACGGCGACGAACATCGTGCCGACGATGCTGGACTCCGAGGTCTTCCCGCGGGTCGCGGCAGCCATCGGGCTGAGCGCCCAGAAGGAGGGGCTCGCCGGCAAGAGCATGAGCAGGGGCGAGCTGATGCACAGGGCCAAGACGATAATCGACCGGTCGAAGGAGACGGTGCGGGCGATGATAGCGCAGGGCATAATACCGAGCCCTCCGTCAGCGCGATAGGAGCCGGTCGCAAGTGGTGGAGCCCAAGATACGGCCGGCAACGCGCGGCGACGTCGCCCAGGCCGCCGAGCTTCTCGCCAGGATGAAGCGGTTCAACGCCGAGTTCGACCCGCTGCTCAACGTCGCAAAGGACGTGGGCCGGCAGGCCTCAAGGTACATCGCCGACTCCGTGGGCGCCAAGAACACCGTTCTCCTGGTCGCGACCAGCGGCGAGAGGGTCGTCGGGGTGCTGAGGGCCGAGCTCAGGGAAAGGAGGTTCTACGAGCCGTCGAAGGAGGGGCACGTGACCGACCTCTACATCCTCCCGGAGGCGAGGAGGAAGGCGCTGGGGAGGAAGATGCTCGAGGAGGCCAAGAAGAGGCTCGCATCAAAGGGGGCGAAGCTCATGACCGCCGAGTTCCCAGCCTCGAACCACTTCGCGGTGGCGTTCTACCACAAGAACGGCTTCCGGGCATTGACCAACCTGTACGCGAGCGAGAGCCCTTAGCGAGCGGGCAGCCGAAGATGCGAGCGATAATCCACAGCATCCACTCGCAGGTCCCTGAGACCGTCGCCGAGCTGGGCGAGCGGTTCGACGCGATAGTCAGCATGGACTCCCACCTGGACGTCTCCCTCGGAGGCGACGACAGCATCTACCCCAAGGAGCTGCGGGTCATCGTCGGCCGGACGGGCGCCCATTCGGCCCTTCGCAATCTCACCGGGGGCCTCTCCGCGCTCAATGGGAGCAAGCGAAAGGCGGGGGCCCCGGAGCTCGTCGTCGTCATCCCCGAGGCCATGCTAGTCAGGCACGTCCAGGACATCGAGTCGAGGCTGCCGCGCTCCCTCAGGATCTCCGACCAAGAGCAGTCGATTTCCTCGGCGGTGGGCTTCCTGTCCGAGACGATGGGGATTGAGGTGTACCGCAGCCCCCCAAGGGCTCTCCAGAGCCTCGTCGGCCGCATGGCCAAGACCGAGTCGTGGCTCCTCGACGTGGACGTGGACTACATGCAGGAGATGCAGAAGGAGGTCTACACGCGGATAATCAACCCGGCACCAGGAGTCCTGCAGTCGATGTCGCGCATGGTCGAGTTCATCCGCAAGTCGAGGCCAGAGGTCATCACCATCTCGGAGGCCAAGGTCAAAGCGATCCGGGACCCCGACAGCAACTTCTCGGGCTTCATCGACGAGCTGAGGAAGACGGGATACCAGATCGAGGAGCGCGGCGTGTACGCAGACGACGAGCAGGTGGTGAAGGCAATCGCGGTGTGCAGGGAGTTCTACCGGACGGTCTCGGCGAGGCTGATGCAGGAGCACATGGACGACATGATGCGCGGAGACACGGAGGGCTTCCACAAGGCGGAGGCCGCAGCGGCGAAGGCCTTCTTCAGAGACAGGGGCTACGCCTGAGGGGCATTAGACCCGTCGAGTGCAAAACCTTGAAATGACAGAGAGGCTGGCGAACATACCGATGACGGGCTCCGGTCGTCGCGAGCATCAGATCCTTCAACGATGGAGGCTCCGTAGCGCATGAGGATTGCCTTTCGCGACTGACATTCACGGCAGCCGGAACTTCTCCGGCTGGATCCAAAGCGCGGTGAAGACTCACGACATGGTGGCGCTGGGCGGAGATTACGGACCTGCGGAAATCCAGGCGCAGATTGTCGCGCTCGCTTCCAGCTTCGACAACGTTGTGGCCGTCTTCGGCAACCACGACAATCCACAGACCGGCGCCAGGATACTCCACGGCACGGCGGTGGAGCTTGGCGGGTACACGGTCGGAGGGCTCGGAGGTGCTTTGCCCTCCGGCGGCTTTCCGTTTGAGGTCGACGAGGCCGGATACGAGACCGCCCTGGAGAAGCTCGGGAGGGTGGACATCCTCCTCTCACACGAGCCGCCGTTCGGCACGAAGGTGGACGTGCTCTACAGCGGAAGGCACGCGGGCTCGAAGGCCGTCCTCGAATACATCAAGAGGACACAGCCCAGGCTGGTCATGTGCGGTCACATACACGAATCGGTTGCGATCGACAGGGTCGGCAGCACGGTGATCGCGAATCCGGGGGCGTTCCAGCTTGGTAACTTTGCCGAAATATCCTTGGAAGAAGAGGCCAAGGTCGCCCTGGGCAACTTCTACTCGCCAGCGGAGAGGGCGCTTCGTAATGCGCGAGTGAGGGTGGCTGTGTCACTGAAGCGTTTCAGGCATCTGCGCAACTCCAACTCTTCGGACGGCGGCTAGGCGAGCTGCGACGGACCCTTCATGGAATTGTACCTCTGGATGATCTTCTTCGCGGAAGGAGTGAGGGTCGGGCCAGATCCATGGAGGTAGGCAACCGCCTTCACCTCCTGCCCCGGCTTGGGACTCCCCGTCGCTGTCACGAGGAACACCTCGTGGGCGTTCCTGAACGAGCCTCCCCGGGGGCCCTCGTGTATCCCTCCCAGGAACTCGAAGAGCGGGGTGAGGCTGACCGCCTTCATTCCGGTCTCCTCCATCAGCTCCCTGATGGCGGCGTCCCTCCTGCTCTCGTGCAGCTTGGCGCCGCCACCCGGCAAGGTGAAGTTGGTGCCGTCCAGGCTGACCAACAGTATCCCCTTCGGGGTCTCGACGATGGCCGTCCCTCTTCTTCTTGTGCGGACCATCCGGACGCCGGCTCTGCGCTTTCCAGATATAAGCTGAGCCACGCCGTCAGCTGGCCGCCTCCCGCCCGCACATTTCGCAGCACTGCACCAAAGTTCACCAGCCGCTCAACACATTTGGTTTGTCCCCCAGACATACTCGCCCGGCCACGGAAGACCTATGGAATCCATGAGCGAAACGCAGGGAAGGAAGGAAGACATAGAGGCACGGTTGCACGACCTAGAGCAGAAGAAGTCGTCGTTGGAAAATGAGATTTCGGTGCTCGTGGAGCAGATTCCCATACTGGAGATGTCCAGGTACGCAACGCTCCTGGAATCGGGGAACAACTCGCTCAGCCTCGTCAGGGACATGCTACGGTCGCTGGCGGAAGGAAAGCCCGCGCTCGAGCACGACCAATCCACTCCATCTGTCCCTTCGAACTAGGACGCAGTTAGGACGCGGTCCCGCGCCTTGCCCACTGCCACGCCCTCGAGGCGACCTGCAGCAGCCATGCTGTGCCCCGGCTGCAACGGGGACAGCTTCTCCGAGCGGAGCTCGTTCAAGACGGCCAGCGAACCTCTCCTCGGATCGGCGTCGTACGCCGTCACAGTCGACCTCATGAACTGCAATCGCTGCGGGGCAGACCTTCCCGCCGTCAGGGGGAGGCGCAACTACACGCTTGTCACAGACAAGAAGCTCTCCGCCCTCGTCGCCGACCTCGATGAGGCGAAGCGCGTCAACGCAGAGATGAAGACGCTGCTCGACACCATGGCCGCCAGGTCCCAGCGCCTCGGCGCGGAGATCGAGAAGTGCAGGGCAGAGGGGGACATCTCCGTCATGAAAGAGAGGGTCGCGGGGTTGGAGGCCCAGACGGACGCCTTGAATGGAAGGCGGGCGAGGCTCGCCAAGACGCTCGAGCTGATGGCGGCCAGAATCCCTGGCGCCTGACCGTAGGGTTCATCGCGCCCCGGCCGGGGCATCCACCGTTAGACGAACTCGTGGAGCCCCGCCCAAAAAGAATAATATTCGGGGCGCCTCTTTCTTGGACATCGGTTGGGGCAAGCGTGGCCATCAAACTGTGCGACTTGTGCGGGCAGCCCGCTTCAAGAATCCACCCCACTCTTTGCGCCGAGTGCTACTACAAGTATTGGGAGAGGGCCAACCAAGAGGTAAGTCGCATGATGATGACGGTCTGGTGACGCAGCCGACGCAAGTCGCTCAGTAGAAGGCAGGCTCCTTCTTGGTGTCCTTCCCGCGCGTCTCGGGGGGCTTGTACTTCCAGTCGAGAATCTTCCCGACGTCGTGCTCCGTCCTCGCCGGCACCAGCTTCGGGGGCTCGGCCAGAGTCCATATGCCCCTCGAGTTGATCAGCAGACCCTTCTTCTTGGCCTTAATCGTCATCCCGATGGTGTGGCCAGTCGGCCCGGTCGCCCACATCAGCGTGACGCCCCAAGAGTCCGGCCCGGGACAGAGGAAGAGGTTGATTTGCACGCCCCTGTAGGTGAAGTTGGAGATGACCTCCCCGAAAGTGGCCACGGCGCCCCCGATCTTCTCGACGCGCTTCGTCACCTCGGCCTTCCACTTGCCAAAGTCGTCGCCCTGGGGGATGACCGCGAAGTCGACGTCGTGGACTGTGGGAGAGTTGCGGCGAGCGCTCCCGGCCAACTCGCACCTAGCGTATAGGTCGGCGGTCTTCTTCTGAAAGTCCGCCGCGACCTCCTTTGCGAACTTCAGGTCGAGGTCTTTCTTCAAGGGTCTCCACAGCTCACCTTAGCTGCGCGACCGAGCATTCGTTCGGCAGCTTGTCGTGCCTGACCCTCAGGATGAACGCGCCGCGGAGCTTCTTGTCCTCGGTCAGCTCCTGGTACCGTACCTCGACGACCGCGCCCTTCACGACCTTGCGCGGGTCGACCTTCTCGACGAAGGCCCCCACCTTGCCCAGCGGGACGCGGTGCCCGTCCTCGTCATAGACGCCCACGAACCAGGACCGGGGGACGCCGGTCATCTCCATGTCCTGCGTCCTCTCATAGCCCATGACGAAGACGTCCAGCGTGTCGTACTTCTTCATCTTCAGCCACGAGCCCGGCTGCCCGTGCGCCGACTGGGGATTCTTCGCGAGTATGCCCTCGTATCCTTGTTTGACGAACTTCTCCTTGAGGGCGAGGACCTCCTGCGTGGACTTTGCGAGCTTGTAGGGCACCTCGAGGCCCGTCCCCTCGAGTATCTCCCGGAGGATCTTCTTCCTCTCCGTCAGGGGGAGCGAGCGGACGTCCCTGCCGTCCACGTTGAGGACGTCGAAGAG
Source organism: uncultured Nitrososphaerota archaeon (assembly GCA_963838925.1). Classification (GTDB taxonomy): domain Archaea; phylum Thermoproteota; class Nitrososphaeria; order Nitrososphaerales; family Gagatemarchaeaceae; genus Gagatemarchaeum. Next base: position 145,079 of record CAWISW010000003.1, on the reverse strand, counting down.
GAACAGCGCCCCCTTCTTCGCGACGTACTCCCCGTCGAGGATCATCTGGTGTGGGGCGTGGAGGAACTCGGGAACGGTTGCGAAGACCTTGGGGCTCGACTGCGGCGTGTACATCGCCCCGTGCTTGCTGGAGATGACGAGCTTGTCCCCGCTCTTGAAGAGGAAGACCCTGATGCCGTCGATCTTTGGCTCGACCAGACAGGGCAACGGATTCTTCAGCAGCCAGGTCGCGAGGTCCTGCTTGACCGCGTGGGCGAAGTGCTCGGCGACGTACTCCGGCAGGTCACTCATCGGGGAACCCTGACGACAACGCTACTTCGATATCGTGACCTTGGGCTTCTTCCTAGCCTGCGGCACAGGCGGGAGGCCCTCGCCCTCCTGCTCGCTTTCCAGCGCCCACGCGGTGTCGAGCTTGAGGATGCCCTCGCTCATCCCCATCAGGAGCCAGAGCTTCCCGTCCTTGCGCTCGTACGGGTAGATCACCGCCGTGTAGAACTGGTAGCCCCTCCCCCACGAGAAGAACGCGACGAGCGCCGTGTGCTTCTCCAGGAGGTAGCGCGCGAGCTGCTTGACCCTCGCGGTGGTCTCCTTCACCCTCTTGTCGGTGTCGGGCGAGAGCTGGTAGACCTCCTTGAACTTGTACTCCTCGAGCCTCTCGATGGGCACGAACCCGTCCTTGTCGACCTCGACGCGCGTGGTCCGCTCGAAGGGCTCTATCTCCTCGCCGTCCTGCTTGTCCACGAGGCGGTCGACGGGCACCTCGACCCAGTGGCCCGACATCTCGAGCTCGTGCTTCAGGAAGTACCTCTTCTCAGTCCGGACGGAGACCATGTACTTGCCGTCGTACCTCACCTTCTTCTTCGCGTCCTCGGGAGAGATCTCCTCCACGTCGATGCGCTCCCCCTCGGGGCCCTCCTTGTAGCGGTACATCCTCGGGACCTCCCGGCTCACGACCTCCTTCCCGGTCTTCTTGTCCAGCTTCACGAAGTTGACGGGCTTGAGGTCGCCGTGGGCCTTGGCCGCCCTTAGGTGGTACTCGACCGCCCCCAGGCCCAGCGTGGGGATGTTGAGGCTCAGGACCCCGCGCCAAGACGCCCTGGACGCGCCCCCGGCGTCGGCCTGCTTCTCTACCTCGGAGAAGATGTTCTTTGCCATGGCCCGAGGGAAAAACCTAACCCGCGATTATTTAATATTGTCCGGAACCCTTCAGAACGGGGCGCCCTCCTCCCTCAAATCTTAAATTCCTGAAGAGGGAGCTGGGATTTGATGGACGCGCCGCTGGAAGGTAAGCGAGTCGCCGTGCTCGCAGAGAATATGTATGAAGATCTGGAGCTCTGGTACCCTCTAATTCGCCTGAGGGAGGCAGGGGCGGTGGTCTCGGTGGTGGCCCCGACCGCGGGCGAGACCTACAAGAGCAAGCACGGGCTCGAGGTCAAGGCCGACCTCTCCGCGGACGTCGCGAAGGCGAAGCAGTTCGACGCGGTCGTCATCCCCGGCGGCTTCGCGCCCGACTACATGAGGAGGTCGGAGGCGATGGTGAAGTTCGTGAAGGACGCGAACGACGAGGGGAAGGTCGTCGCCGCGATATGCCACGCCGGGTCCATGCTGGTCTCCGCGAAGGTGCTCGAGGGGAAGACCGTCACCTGCTACAAGTCGATCAAGGACGACGTGGTAAACGCGGGCGGAACGTACGTTGACAAGGCCGTGGTGAGGGACGGGGACCTCATCACCTCGCGCGTCCCGGACGACCTCCCCGCCTTCTGCGGAGAGATAATAGCCGCGCTTTCAACCGCAAAGGCAAGGCGCAACAACCGCGCCGCCCGCTCCCATGGCCTGTCGCGGGCGTGGTAGTTCGCCTCTGGGGCTGTCTGACGCCGGGTCGAGCGAGTGATGCCGCTCAGCGGCGCTGAGCTCAGGGCCTGTGAGTTCAGGGACCTGGACGTCGTCACCCAGATAGAGAAGACTTCCTTCCCCAAGCGGCCGTACAAGAAGCGCGACTTCCTCTACTTCCTTCTGGTCGCGGGCAAGGGCTTCGTCGTCGCGTGCAAAGAAGACGCCGTGATAGGATACGTCGTGGCGATGCCCCACGAGGGCGAGGGCTGGATCCAGTCCATAGCGGTGTCGCCCGAGTTCAGGAGGAAGGGAGTCGGCGAGATGCTGATGAATTCCGCCATCGCCCACCTCTCGGGGAGGTTCCGCCGGCTCTATCTCTTCGTGGCGGCCAACAACGGCAGCGCGAGGAACCTCTACCGCAAGCTCGCCTTCGTCGAGACAGGCAAGACCATCAAGGGCTACTACCCGGACGGGGACGACGCGGTCGAGATGGTGAGGAAGCTCTAAGCCTGGCTGAAGACCGCAACCTTCACGGCACGAGCTTCCTCTCGGGGAAGACGGCCTTGGCCACCTGCTCCTTCCTCTTCTGGGGGGAGGACGCCCACTGCCTCCTGACCTCTGCGAGATAGTCCTTGCAGCTCTCCTCCGCCCTCCTGAAGTTCTCCAGGTCTGTCTTCAGACGGTGGAGCAGCTCCGCGTAGGACTGCGGGGGCGGGATCTCGCGCTCCCTCGAGAGGTCCAGCTTGAGCAGCAGGGCGAGGTCTCCGGGAGGGGCGGCTAGGACGGCTGCGCCCCGCGCCAGGGCCTCGAGGGGCGCCTCCTCCCCGAGAACCTCCTTCAGAGAGTTCGTGGTCTCCCGCGCAAGCCTCGACAGCCAGAAGAAGTTCCACTCGAACGCGTCCTTGGCCAGCGGGACCTCCCTCACGGGAAGCTCCGCGCCGGGCTCTCCCTCAGGCATCCGTGTCTCGACGTAGGTCAGGATCCTCTCGGAGAGGCCCTGTGGAGGGACGGCCGGCTCGAGGAAGAGCTTGAGCCACTGGCTCCAGTCGCTCGTGAACTCCGCGTTGGACCGGTCTGAGCCCGCGGCGTAGAGTATCGAGACCTCCTCGAGCCTCTTCGACAGGCCCTCGAGCGAGTCGAAGGAGAGGCGGGTCGACGTGAGGGCCGTCCAGACCTCCGTCTCCTCTATGGCGGCGTCGAACCAGGGGAGGCTCCCGGGGTCGTGCGTCTCGGCGAGCCTCCTGCCCTGGGAGAACTCGAACCGCGCCTTGATCCAGTCGCCCTCCTCCGTCGCCACCATCCCGTTCCACTTCCTGAGCGTGACCGTGAGGAAGAGCCGGAACCCCTCGTCGTAGCCATGGTCGTCGACGATCGCCTTCAGCTTCGCAACGGCCTCCTTCTGCGTGGCTATCCTCTCCTGGCCGACCTTCTCGCCCGAGCTCATCCAAAGACGAAAAGCTTCCCTTTCGGGATGTGTGACGGACATCGAGAGCTACCAATGGGCTCTGAGATATTGCCCCGGCTTATTGCTTCCGGGTGCCCGACTAGGGCTCGTGCGACTAGCTTGACTGCAGCATCGCGAGCGGCTGGTCGGCGTCCTTCCCCAAGGACTCTAGGATCTCGTCCTTGACGCCCTTCTTGCTCATGTGCTTCGCAAAGTCCTGGAGCGTGATTATCCCCAGGAGCCGGTTCTCCTTGACGACCGGAAGGTGCCTGATCTTATTCCCGAGCATCAGCACGGCGGCCTGCCTTGCGGACTTGTCGGGGTGGATGGTGATGAGCGGCGACGACACTATGTCTCCCACGTGAACCTTCATAGGGTCCCTTCCCTCCGCGGTAATCTTCCTGATGATGTCCCTCTCGGTCACGATTCCTATCGCCCTCCCGAGGTCGAAGACTATCAGGCTGTCCCTGTCGGTCGCCCTCATCAGCCTTGCGGCGTCGCTGACGGGGGTGTTCAAGGTGGTAAGCGGCACGTCTACGGTCATCAAATCTCTGACGCGTGGCATACCTCTAGAGAGGGCTCCCGGGATAATGAACCAGCCCGAAGGCTCCTCTATACTTCGATGTGGGCTATAGAGACTATGTTGAAATAACGCAAAACCTAACAGGTGAGCCGGGACAGCTCCGCCGGCAGCCAAGATCCTCCCAACACCCTTATATTGGGCTCCCAATATGGGATATCCGATATTGATATGACCACAACAGAGCAGATTCAGACCAAGACCGAGTTCGGGCTCCCGATAGACGAGTCGTTCGCAAAGCCAGCCTCCGAGGAGAGGATCCAGAAGGCGGCGAGCGCCCTCAGGGCGCACAACTTCGCCGTCGAAGTTGTCGACACCCCGGCACAGGCCCGGGCCTACGTCAATTCGATCCTCCCCAAGGACCAGTCGATCCTTACCGCCTCGAGCGAGACCGTGAGGCTCTGGGCCTCTTCGACGACATCAACAGGTCGGGCAAGTTCAACGCCGTCATGCCGCAGCTGGAGAAGATGGACAGGAACACCCAGAGGGCCGAGATGAGAAGGCTCTCCGCCTCCCCCGACGTCGTGGTCGGAAGCGTCCACGCAATCACCGAGGACGGGAGGGTCGTCGCCGCGTCCGCAAGCGGCAGCCAGCTCGGCCCGTACGCGAGCAGCGCCGGCAAGGTGATCTGGGTCGTGGGCTCGCAGAAGATAGTGTCCGACCTCGACTCGGCCATGGCGAGGGTGCAATTCTACGCCTATCCGAAGGAAGACATCCGGGCGAGGGAGAAGTACGGCATGCCCAGCGCGCTGCTGAAGTTCCTGATAGTCAACGGGGACTGGCCCGGGCGCTCCACCGTCGTCCTCGTCCGCGAGCCGATAGGGTTCTGACGCGACCCGCACAGGCAAGCCGCAAACGGTTAAGTCGTGGGAAGAGCGCCGCGCCCCCGTGCTCGAGCTAGGGGCCACGGCGCCGGACTTCCTCCAGCTCAAGGGAGCGGACGGGAAGGCCTACTCCCTGAGCTCGTTCGGCGACAAGCCTGTATTGGTCGTCATGTTCACTTGCAATCATTGCCCTTACGTCCAGGCATACGAAGATCGCATGGTCGCGATCCAGAGGGACTACGCGGGCAGGGGAGTCCAGCTCGTCGCGATCAACGCTAACGACGACAAGGCCTACCCAGAGGACGGCTACCCGGAGATGGTCAAGAGGGCGAAGCAGAAGGGCTTCAACTTCCCCTACCTGAGGGACCCCGACCAGAAGGTCGCCGAGGCGTACGGCGCGGTCTGCACCCCGCACGTCTTCGCGTTCGACAAGGAGAGGAGGCTCCGCTACAGGGGCAGGATAGACGACTCGAGGGACCCGTCGGCTGTCAAGTCCAACGACCTGAGGAACGCCCTCGACCAGATGCTGACGGGGAGGGCCCCCACGGTCGCGGACACGAGGCCGTTCGGCTGCAGCATCAAGTGGATGGAGGTCTGAGCCGACTGACAAACCGTGGAACCCGGCGCCTACAATAGGCCGCCGTCGCCTCACCCCTGCGACCGTTTCCACTTCGCCAAGGCGTAAATGCGAATCGCGGCAGTTCCGTCCCAAATGCACTACCTAGTCAAGGGCGAATTCATCGAGGAGATACTCGCGGGCAAGACGCCCGAGGAGTCGGCCATGTACGTCCAGCAGGTCGTGAGCCCCAGCCTCGAGGCGCTGTCGAAGCACGCCGAGGAGAAGAAGATCGTCGGCGGCGTCGTCTCCGGCGCCAGGGAGGCAGCTTTCATCATCGACGTGGACTCGAACGCCGAGGTAGGCAGGCTGCTCAGGACCCTCCCGTTCTGGGGGGCCATGAGATGGACGGTCTCGCCCCTCCAGTCGTTCCAGTCGGCGGCAGACCAGGACCGCGAAGCCATCCGGGCGATGCGCGCCATGGTCGTTGGAAACTAGGCCCAGAGAACCCAGACCTTACGAAGCGCCCAGGGCGGAGCCGCAACCTCCGCCTTGGCCACGCTTCATCCAGATTCCCGCTCCCAACACCTAAAGAGGCATAGCGTGGGCAGCCGCACCCGGGCCGCCAAATTGGTAGAAGAGTCTCAGGACCGCCTGGCCGTCGCAACGGTGCTGGCGAACAGGCTCTTCTACTCGATCAACTGGTTCTCGATACCCCCGATATTCTACCTCATCGCGCTCGACCTCCACGAGCAGGTCTCCGGCCTGGGCCTCATCTCCTCGACGTTCCTCGTGGGCATCGGCTTTTTCCAGGTGCCCGGGGCCATCCTTTCCGCGAGGTACGGCCCGAAGAGGCTCTGCATCCTGGGGATGGCCCTCCTGTCGGGCTCCGGCCTGCTCATCGCGGCGGCGCAGAGCATCGAGGCCATCGCCGTCCTCAGGTTCTTCAGCGGCATGGGGATGGCGCTCTTCTTCCCGGCGAGCATATCCCTGATGACCAACCACTCGCGCCCGGGCCGCGCCGGGTTCGTCCTCGGGATTAACAACGCGACCGCGTCCCTCGGAGGGGGGATAGGGCTCGGAGTGTGGGCGCTGGTGGCCGACGCGGTGGGGTGGAGGTCGAGCATGGTGATCATCGGCGGGCTGGGCATGATAGCGACCCTCTTCCTCCTCTTGGTCGTGCCGCGCGACCCGCCCCCCGGCAAGTCCGCGATCCGCATCCCCGCGTTGAAGCGCCTCCTCCTCGACAGGTGGCTCCTGCTGGTCGGCGGGGTCCTCCTCTCCTACAACATCGCGAACACCCTCGTGGCGACCTTCGCGGAGGTCTATCTCCACGACAGCCTGGGGCTCTCCGCGGGGATGTCGGGCGGGCTGGGGAGCCTGGTGATACTGGCGGGCCTCTTCACGGCGCCGCTGGCCGGCCACTTCCACGACAGGGTCGTCAGGGTCAAGCTGGTGCTGGCCCTGGCGGGCCTCGCCATGGGCTTCGCCGTCGCGGCGGCAGCCTTGGCCACCCCGTTGGCCGTCGCCTTCTCCGCGGTCACCGTCGGCCTCGCGAGCGGGGTCGGCTACACGATCGCGTTCGGGACGGCTTGGCACTCGGCCCAGGACAGGAACGAAAGGGCGATCGCCCTAAGCTGGGTGAACTGCGTGCAGCTCATGTTCAGCTTCTGGGCGCCCTACCTCTTCTCCTATGTCGTCGTCAACTACGGCTATCCGCTGGCTTGGCTGACGGGGGGCCTGTACACCGCGGTCTTCATCTTGCCGCTCGCGCTCTCGCGCGTCCGCCCCGCGCCCTTGCAGGCCGAGCGCTAGCGCGCTTCTTCGCCTCGACCAGATACCAGACCCCGAAGTCGGACGGCTTGGGCGACAGCCCCAGCTCGCGTAGCGTCTCGCTCACGGCCCGAGGCGTGAAGAAGTCCTCCTCCTCGTGGAGCGTCTTGAACTCCAGCTCGCGCGACGCCTCGGGCTTGTAGTCGACTATCACCATGCTCCCCCCGGGCTTCGTGACCCTCGCCATCTCCCTCAGGGCGGGCCGGAGCTTCTCGATGTGGTGGAGCACCATCACCGACACGACGAGGTCGAAGAACCCGTCGCCAAAGTCCATGTCGTCCGCGGTCGCCTCCACGAAGTTCACGCGGGCCGCCGCCTCGGCGAGGTCCGCCTTCACGTTCACCAGGACCTCCGTCGAGGGGTCCACCGTCCAGATCTCGCTCCCCTTCGAGAGCCGCTTCGCGAGATATGCGACGTTGATCCCGAACCCCGTCCCCACGTCGAGGACCTTCAGCTTCTTGTCCCGGGGGACGCGCCTTCCCAGCTCCTTCCTGATCGCGTCACCGTAGCCGTGCAGGTCGGTGTTCGGGGACGTCGCAGCCATCTTGCCTCCCTTGTAGAACAAGTAGAACGAAGCTTCGTGCGTGCGCCGCCTTACAATCTTTGCCCTGGCGTGCAGGGGGCCTAGCCTGCTTCGGCGTATACCTTGAGGTACGGAGCGAGGGTGAGCTGCTCTTCGTTGGTCCACTCGTGGCCGCAGGGGCAGGAGTGGCTCTGGCCGTGGAGGTCATCCCTGTCGTTGACGCAGTGGTGGACGTGCCAGGTCTGGCCTACCAGCGCCTTGCCGCAGAGCTGAGTCACGGGCAAATCGGCCTCGCCGAAGTAATAAGCGGTTGCGAACCCCGAATATCGACTGGAAATCCATCCCGGCGCGACCAGGAGAGCGACTTCCAAGATAGTTGACAGGTTGAGGAACTGGTTTTCACCCCGCCGATAAAGAACGCCCGCGGCCATCCGGCCTTGGCATGCAATCTAGCGAGGCTGTCGGGTTCCTGGGAAAGCCAGTGGAGGACCTCTACGGGAGGAGCGTCGGTGTCGTGGTCGGCTTCTCCCTGAAGACCAACGGCGACGTAGAGTCCGTGGGCCTGGACCGGGGCAGCGGCTCCTTCGCTGAGGTAAAGTCGAGCAGGCTCATCCTCCACGAGCAGGCGCTCGTGGTCCTCCCAATGTGGAAGGCCGACGTCGCCAGGATTACCGGAGAGACGGCCGTCCTTCGCAAGAGGATCTCGGCCCTCCGCGAGCTGGAGAGGCAGTCGAAGGAAGACGGTGCCGCCCCAGCCGCTCAGTACGAGCAGCTCAGAGCCCAGTACGAGGCGAGGGTCTCGAAGACGGAGGAGTCGACGGAGAAGCTCCTGCAGGAGCTGAAGGGCAGGGCGGAGGAGGTCGACCAGCAGGACGAGGCCGTCTCAAGGTTCCTCGTCAACGTCAACATCCAGTTCATGTCAGGGGAGATCAGCGAGGCGTCCTACGGGGTGGTCAACGAGCGCTGCGCCGCCATGAAGGCCAGGAACAGGAAGGAGAGGGAGGAGCTCACGACCGCACTCTCGATGCTCGTGAAGAAGGACGAGGGGCGGCCTGTCGAGATTCCCGTCCCCGTCTCCGGGTAGTCAGAGAAAAGTATAGGGCTGGCATCATTCGGCGGGCCTCAGCCCAAGGGCCCCTACGAACTCCTTGAACGCCGAGTCGCTCATCATGAACTCGGGGAGCTCAAGGCGCCCCATGATCTTCGCGTCGGGGGTCCCAATCCTCCTTGCCTCCTTCACCATCGCCTTGTACGACTCCATGACCACGGGGCTGTCTCCGAACTCGGCCTCCATCGACCCGAACGCCCCTGGGCCCGCCTCGGCGGCGCGCCGGAGGAAGTTCAGCGAAAGGATGACGTCCAGGTATATCGACTCGAGGTCGGCCTTCTTGATGTAGCTGTTGTTGACCACCAGGTGGCCGTCCTCCTCGCTCGGGAACACCGAGCCGAAGAAGCTCTCCAGGAACTCGACCCTCAGCGCGCCCAAGGCATTCTTGGCCCCCTTGCCGTAGAGGGCCTGCACCGCCGGCGCGTCTTCGAACCCCTTGAAGTAGTCGGTGAACGGGTGCAGGACGAGCTTGGGCTCGCGGTTGATCCTGACGGGGAGCTTCTCCCCGCTCTTGGCCCTCGGCCCCTCGAGCGGCTTGATCGCCATCTCCTTGAGGAAGCGGTTCCAGATCTTCTGCGAGACGGGCATCATCTCGAGGTACTTGGCTATCTCCTTCCTCGACATCCCGAGCCTCTCCGCCTCCCTCACCGTGTGGGCGTAGGCGGGGAGCTCGAGCGGGCTCGAGTAGTAGAGCTCGAAGTTCCCCATGAACTTCTCGTGCTCCCTCGTGAACCACTCCTTGTCGTTCATCCACTGCTTGATGTGGAAGAGCTCGTGGACTATGTCGAGGTAGAGTACCCGGTCGGTGCTGTGCCTCAGGTGGTATGTCCCCACCGCGATGTTCCCGTCGTCGTCCCTGATCCCCATGTACATCCTCCTGTTTGAGATGAACCCTATCTTCAGCCGCTTGAGGACCGCCTCGGTCTCGTCGCCGAAGACCTTCCTCACGGCCCCGACCTTCTCGAACCCCTTGAAGTAGTCGGTGAAAGGCTGGAGGGCAGGGGGAGGCGTCTTCCTGTTTACCTTGATCGGGAGTCTCGGACTGCGGCGGGCTTTCGCGCTCAAGGGGGCTGCGCACAGTCCGAATATTGTCCCACTGATAAAGTTGAGTCGAACCCGGCGATAAAATAATCTAAGAAATCCTTAAGCCAAGCAACTCGATTCTCTTCTGCGAATGGAGAGACAGGAGAAGCTCGCCATTGTTGCCGTCGTGGCGGCATTGATTGTCGTGATAGCGGTGATTTGGATACTAGCCCCTCCAGAGAAGATTTGCTTCCCACCAGACTGTCCCTACAGCCCATGAGACACACCAAAGACTTTTCTTAGGACCCGCCCCCATCCTGACGAGAAGCTACTTTTGGACAGGAAGCGCAAGTCGCAGCGGCCCTCTTGGGACGAGTACTTCATGCAGGTCGCGAACGTTGTGAAGACCCGATCTACCTGCCTCTCCTCGGCGAAGGGCGCCGTCCTGGTCAGCGGCAGGCAGATCATCTCTACCGGGTACAACGGCACCCCGGCGGGGACAAGGCACTGCGACGAGGGGGGCTGCGCGAGGTGCCTCGCCGTCAAGGAGGGCAGGCTGAAGTCAGGTCAGGACCTCGGCAACTGCGCTTGCCTGAGAGGTGACACAATTCTCCTGGGCGATAATAAACCAATTTCAGAATATGTTGTGGGCGACAACGTCGTGGGCATGCACCAGCTGAACCGGGTCGGGGAGACCTTCGAGAGGCAATACGACGGCGACATGATTAAGGTGGAAGCAAAGGGCGTGCTTCCCATTTCTCTGACGCCGGATCACCCGCTGCTCGTGATAACGGCCGACAACAGACCGAACCGCAGAAGCCCCAACCTCCGGCCGGAATGGAAGCACGCCGGAGACCTGAAGGAGAGGCACAACAGGCCATCCTACTCGAAAGGCGACTATCTTCTGCTCCCGCGAATCTCCGGGACGATTGACATCAAGGAGCTCGACCTGAGCAGAGTGGCTTCAAGCCGGGGTTTCAAGTACAAGATCACGCGGTTCCCTCTCGACTGCCTGACTGCCTGGCTCCTGGGAATCTACGTGGCCGAGGGTTACTCGAATGGCAGACGGATCTACTTCGCACTTCACTCTAAGGAGACAGCACTCGCTCAGAAGATCAAGACCATCCTGGAATCCTTCGGCGTTCCTAGCACTACAAAGAAACAGAAAGGAGAGGAAGGCATAGTAGTCGACTGTTGCTCGACAGTACTGGCGCGGGCGCTGCCTGCCTGGTGCGGTCATCTAGCCCCGAACAAGAGAATCCCTGATTTTGTCCTATACCACAAGGACCTGAGCATCCTGGAAGCATTTCTTGATGGTTACTCAAGAGGCGATGGCGGATGGGCCCGCACTAGCGGCAAGAGTACCGAGCCAGACCAGCTTCAAATTAGCACGACCTCGAGGTTGCTCGCCTTGCAGGTCCAGCTCGCGTACGCGAGGCTGGGCCGCTACGCCGCCGTCTACAACAACCACCACGCAGGCAAGAGCACGATTCAGGGCAGGGCAGTGGACGTCAACGAAGCGTACACGGTCAGGTTCTCCCCCAGGAACAGCAACATCCGGGTCTACGAGAAAGAGAATCACCTCTTCTTCATGCTCCCAATCAGAGCAGTCACGAGGGAGCACTTTGAAGGACCAGTTTACAACTTAGAAGCGCCTGCCGACAACACCTACCTTGTCTCGAACATCATCTCGCATAACTGTTGTCATGCCGAGGAGAACGCCATCGTCCAGGCGGCCAAGAACGGCATCCCAACGTCGGGCTGCACGCTCTACTCGACTCACTCGCCGTGCACCTACTGCTCGAAGATGATAATCAACGCGGGGATCATGAAGGTCGTCGCGTCCTCCGCGTACCCGGACCAGCTGGGCGTCCGCCTCATGAAGGAGGCCGGCCTGCAGCTCGTGATCGTCTAGCTCTTCCTGCTCAGGACGAATTCCTGCAGGGACGTGCCGTTCAGCGGCACGGGCTCGCCTCCCAGGAGCTTGCGCCCGTCCACGTCCTCGCACTCCGCTCCGAGCTCGACGCGCTCCGCCCCGTCCACCTCCTTGAACACCCCGAGGTCGACTTCCACGCGCATGCCGCGGCCAAGGTCGCGCTCGCGATACGGCTTGGTCCTGCCGTCGGGTAGCTTCATCGACAAGCGGAGCCCCCTGCAGTCCCCTCCCGAGTTGGAGACGACGAGCCTGTAGCTGCGCATGTCGACGATGAATCGCTGGCCGCCCAGGACCACCTGCATCGAGAGCATGGGCTTGACCTGGGCCGCGCGCTTCTTGTCGGCGACCAGCCTCTGGAGCTCCGGGAAGGCGTCCTTGAGAATCGCAAGGCAGTCGGCGGTCCTGAACTTTGAAAGGGGCTTCGACCAGACCCTCCCATGGAAGTCGGTGGTGACCACGAGCGCGCCCGAGTGGATTGCGGCGGTCCTGACGTCCCGGAAGGACTCCCCGAGCGCGCCGGGCCGCAGCACGATGGGCTCGTTGAGGTAGGCTAGGACGGGTAGCATCGTGCTCGCGACCCTGCCCAACTCCTTCTCTCCTTGGGCAGCGAGCTGAGAGCACTTTGAGAAGAGGTCGGCGATCTTCACCGGCTTCTCCAAGTCAGTCTTGGTCGATGAGGACACCTAGCTAGCGCCGAGCTTGAGAGCCGGTTTTTCTAATAACAGCGTTATGAAGTCGGAGTCAGTGTTTCAGGTCCGTAACGCAAAGCGTCGAAAAGGCGGCAGCGGCTAGCCGTTTGTGACCGCGATCGGAGAGGCGTCGATCCTCGCGTCGAGGACATCTGAGGCCTTCTGCATTATCCTCGAGACCTCCGTGGGCAGCTCCATCCCGTTCTTCTCGTAGTAGTTCGAAAGCTGGCCCAGCAGGCCAAGGAGCGAGTTGCACAGCTCCTCGTTCATCATCTTGTAGCGGAGGGCGTCGGTGTACTCCCCTATCGCCTCGAGCTTGACTTGGTACTCGCTCATGGCGGTCTCATGGCCCCGGGCTCCTATTGACCGATTTTGCCGTTTCCAGAAGCTCCCGGGGGACGGGTTCTGGAATCCGCACTGCCGCCGTGGACGGCAATCCGCGCTACACCACAAGCAGGATGACGACTACGAGCAGGACGACCCAACTGATGGAGACCAGCCCCAGCTTCGCGGTCTTGCTGAAAACCTTCGCGTTGCCCCTCCTTATCGACCGCTCGGTGTACTGGCGGAGGAGGTAGAGGGTCAACCCCGGCACAGCGATCCCGAGCGTGACCACGTAGTCCCCGACGATGAACCCGAGGTTCTGGTCGTGCCCGGTCCCGTAGTAGACGATGAGGATTATCGCGAAGCAGAACGCCAGCGCGAGCAGCCCTCCCGAGACGAGGAGCCTCCTTCCCTCGAGGAACATCCTGCGCACGTCCTTGAAGGCGTTCTCTTCGCTTGCGGGCTGCGCGAGGCTCAAATCTGAGCTTCGAACTGTTGAAAGATGTATAAAGTTTTAATGAATTTCCGATACATAATTGCAAGCCCGTTTCGGGACGCTGGGCGTCAGGGCTCGCCTGCCACCGTCCTCCGGGCCTTCGAGCGTGAAACCGTTAAAGCCGGGCGCGGTCCCGAACAGCTCGAGACCGATGAGCAATTGGGACACCAACATACAGGACGTGAGGGACTCAATTATCCTCCTGAAGAAGGAGCTTGAGGGCGCCGAGGCCAAGGACAGGCTCGACGCGGCCAGCAGGATACTCCAGTGCATAGACTTCATGAGGCAGAGCAACATAGGATGGGTGCAGTTCCTCTCCAACCCTCAGATGGTCAACCAGCTCGACGAGGAGGCGCTGAAGGACATCTTCTCGAGGTTCAAGAAGATGTCAGTCGAAAGGATCGACAGCGACGTCGACTGCATAAACCGCTACATGTTCAACCTGACCCGCAGGACAGGCTAGGCACGGGCACGGCCGTGCCAGCGCGGCTGACCTCAGGCGATAAAGGCTGGCCTGTCACTCGTCGTTGTCGGAATCGTCGTTGTCCTCAAAGTCGTCTTCGAAGTCGTCGTCGGTTTCGCCGTCTTCGGCTGACATTGCGCGGGAGTGCGTTTTGGCTTTGCATTTAAGAATTTCCGGCTTCCCGAGCCCCCTCTTCCTCCCCGTCTTGGGCGCAGGCCTTTTGCTGTTCGCGCTCGGCCTCAGCAGGGACAGGCTCCCCTGACCCCCGGGACCGCCTCCACCTTCGGCCGCGACTCATTCCTTAAAGAGGACGCCTCCGGGGACACGGCGACATGACCTCGATTAGGGTAAGCGACGACAAGTCCGGCGTCGCTCCCACAGTGGAGAAGGGGCGGGACGTCCCGTTCAAGCAGGGAGACTTCTACGTCTTCGAAGTTAAGGACGAGGTGGCGAAGTACTGGAACAAGCTGCCTCCGGCCAGGAGGAACGAGCTCTTCAAGCAGTCGCAGAAGGAGAAGAAGGACCTCCGCCAGATCCTCGACGGCTTCGTCTTCAAGCCCGCCCACACAAAGTAGGCAACAGGTCATAGACGGTCGTTCCACGCGATTTATATCGACGCTCGCGCTCGAAGACCCTCTTGACTAGCTGCGCGAGCTGCGGCCGGGAGCTCCCCGCGGACGCCCTCTTCTGCCCCGACTGCGGGGCCAAGTCCATGGACTTCACCGTCGCGCAGTCTGACATGTCCCCCTCGCACTTCAACTCCGGGATGACCTCCACGTCGCCCCCTCTGGTGACGGCTCCCTCCGACGAAGGCGGGTTCGCAGTCCCGCCGCCCCCCCCGCCCTCTCCCGAGGAGAGCGGGCGCTCCTCGTCGAGGGGGAGGAGGAGCCTCCTCCTCGCGGTCATCGTGATCCTGGCGGTCCTCCTCGTCGCGACGACCTTCGAGTCGGGGATGCTGGGGATAGGGCCAGGCGGCAGCCCCACGGTGAACTCGGCGAGCAGCCCCTTCACGGGCCAGCAGCTCTACGCCGCTTACGCGTCCAACCAGACCCAGGCCGACGCCTCGTACACGAACAAGACGCTTTTCATCCAGGACAGCCTCGACTTCGGTGTCAGCCAGGACTTTAGCACCGGCCAGTACTTCTCCTCGGTCAACTCCGGGACCGTCATCCTGGTCTGGAGCACCCAGACCCAGGTGGGCCAGCTCGTCCAGGGGGCGACCGTGCTCGCAAAGTGCCTGGTCGAGGGAGTGGTCTATTCGCCGGTGGTCGGGCACCAGATCTACCTCCAGAACTGCGACCTGGTGAGCGTCCAGTCCCAGGCGACGGCCACGACCGCCAGCGTGTCCGCCGCAAGCCTCTAGCCCGCGGACCTACGGCTGCTTCGAGCCGCACTTGTAGCAGAACGTCGCCGTCGGCGATATCTTGGTCCCGCAGCTCGTGCAGAACTTCGAGGAGTCGGCGGCGGGCGGCATCGAGGAGGAGGGCGCGGGCGATGGACCCATGGGGGCCGCCCCGCCCTGCGACGGAGGCTGGTCGGGGATCGAGAAGAACGCGACCGCCTGCACGATCTCCGCGACGAAAAGCAGGATGAACCCGACGAGGACTATGGTCAGGGCGGCGCCTATCAGATACAGCGTCGCGGCCGTCTTGAAGGTCCCGACGTTCAGCTTCGTGCCCATCGTGTCGTACGCCCTTCTGAGGAAGACCGCCGAGATTACGAGGAACACCCAGACTATGAACAGCCCTCCCAGCAGCCCCGCGATCGCGGAGGCGCCGAAGGTGAAGCCGGACCCCATCACTCCGAGGAAGATCACTCCTGCCCCCGCCAGGGCTCCGACGATCCCCGTGCCGACAGCGATCAGGATGTTCCTGAAGATGCTCGGGTCCCCGAGGTCGTCGGAGACCTCCTTCACTGCGACCGCAAGGAGGACGTATCCGATTATGCTGACAAACGGGATGAAGATGAGAATCGACCCCACCCCGCCGAGCGTCTTGGCCTGGGAAAGCGCCGCCATGGCTCAGCAATGCGTCGGGATTCGAATATAAGCACTAGCAAGGGTCCGTGCTCACGCGAGGCCGTGGGCGGCCTGCCAGCAGCACTCCGCGGCGAACGAGTTCGCCGCCTGCGAGCACCCCTTGCAATCCCTCGCCGTCTCGGCGGCCAGGCATATCGCCGGGTGGCAGTTGCACTCCGCGCACCTGATCGGTCCCCTGGCCATCGTACGGCAGAACCGCCTGCCCGCTATATACCTCGCCTGGTCGCCTCCCCTCCGAGCGCATCGGGGGATATAGGCGCTCCGAACCTGTCATCGGCGCAGAGGCTTGATCCCATCCCCGGGCGGACGAAACCAGGAAGAAAACATAGCGTTATCTGAGGCTCCTCTCCGAGAGGAACCGAAGCTCGCCTTGAACGTCGACCCGAAGCTGGTGAAGTACCCCTTCCTCAGGTCCGCGAGGGACTTCCTCCTCAACTACCCGCTCGACGAGGTCGTGAAGTCGGTCAACAGGCCCATACTCGACCAGGCGCGCTACCGCCTCGCGCTCGCCGTGAAGAACCCCAATTTCGACGTCCAGAACGTGCGCATGCTGGGCTACGAGCAGTACGAGAGGCGGACGGGGGACACGAACAACCCGGAGGACGTGATAGAGTTCTACAGCTACTTCGTCGCGGTGCTCGCGTCGAAGAACGAGCCCTTCCTCACCCTCGCCCTCGCGAGGACGGAAGCCGCCCGCGCCAAGACCTTCTTCGTCAAGGAGGCCCCCCAGCAGATGATCGGCCTGCTCAAGGAGGCCGCGGGGCTCGAACTCGGGGTCGAGCCCGGGACGGAGCGGGGCGGAGGCGGGGCCGCGGTGATAACCTGCCCGTTCGAGAAGTACCTCGAGGTGACCACCGAGTACGAGCTCACGCGGGAGGCCAGGTGGCAGCTCGTCAACACGCGGCTGAGCGGGGGGCTCGTCTACTTCTCGGTCAACGACGTCAGGGACCTCTTCGCCGCCCTTGTCCAGGGCCTGATGATCTCGGGAATGAGGTCGCTGAGGTCTGCGCCCGTCCCCGAGTTCGTCCAGTCTCTGGTCGAGGAGTTCAGGCCCCAGATCCCAAGGCCCCCGCCCCGCCAACAGAACCAGTTCGACTACATCAAGCGCCTTCTGGAGAACCCGATAACGGACGGGAGGCACCGCGTCATCTGGCTAATCCTCGCCCCCTACTTCACGACCGTGAGGGGCATGGACGAGGCCACCGCCACCGACGCGGTGGTCGCATACATCGGGGACTCGCGGTACAAGCAGTTCATCCGCTACAACGTGAGGAGGGCGCTGAAGTCGGGCCTCTTCCCCCTCTCGGAGCAGTCGATTAAGAGCAAGCACCCTGACATAATGGCCGTGCTGCCCAAGGGCGTTCTGACGAAGTGAGCCGGAACGGCCGCTACGCTAGCTGGCTTATACTGCGAAATCCGTCCGCGAGAGCGCTGCTCTCAGAAGGGTGGCGAGTGCCTGTTCACGAGCGCGTAGGACATGGCCTTTGCTCGAACGTCTGCTGACTCCTCTTCGTTGAGCGGCGCGCGCGCGTTGCGCTTGCCGTCGAGCTCCTGACTCATGGTGGGAAACGGGGGCCGGGCGCGCTTTAAGGATTTTCGTAGAATACATACATCACCTACGAAGTATCGATATTCTTCGTAGAACACGTATTCTATCGATTTTTCCAGAAATTTTATAATCTGCGGGGAGAATAGCAGTAATGTGCAAGTCCGCAAGATTCAGGCAACGGCGGGTGGCACCTTCATGATTACGGTGCCCAAGGAGTGGGTCGAGCAGCTCCAGCTGAAGAAGGGAGACCTCGTCTCGACCGAGCTGGACGAGGGGAGCCTCGTGATCACCCCCACGGCGCCCAAGCACACAGGGCACTCGAGGACCATCGACATCGACCAGCTCAAGGACCAGAGGTTCCTCGACCTCGGCATCACCGCGTCGTACATCCAGGGCAACGACGTGACGAGAATCTACTCCTCGAGCAACAAGATGCAGCCCCACCACAAGCAGATGATCCGCCAGACGCTCGAGGGGATAATGGGAGTGGAGGTCTCCGAGGACTACGCGGACCACGTCGACCTCATCAACCTCATCGACCCCGCGAAGTTCAGCCTCCTCGACACCATCGGGAGGTTCTCCGCCACGTCCACGGCCGTCCTGAGCGACGCCGTGGCCGCCCTCGACCGCGGAGACGCCACCCTCGCCCAGGACGCCGCCTCGAGGGGAGCGCAGAGCACCAAGGTCTACAGGCTCATGATGAGGCTCGCCTTCCAGGCGGCGAAGAGCAGGAAGCTGAGGGATGAGATGAACCTCTCAGACGTCTCGCAGGTCATAGTCATGACCATCGCCACGAGGGAGCTCGGGCGCATCGCCTACTACGCGATGTGGGTGGGCCAGCACGTCGCCGCGCTCACGCAGAGGCCCGACAGGAACTTCGTGTCCATAGTCCAGAGGATGTCCAAGACCACCGCGGACATGCAGGGGCTCGCCTTGAAGGCCCTCCTCTCGAAGGACATCGTCTCCGCGAACTCGGTCTTCCAGAAGATGCCCCAGGTGAGGCAGCTCTACGAGAGCGGGTACAAGCTTCCCGCGGCCTACGAGGAGAAGAACGCCTACCGCCTCTCGCTCATACTCAGGGACATCCGGGGCATTGCGGGCTACGCGGTAGCCCTGGCCGACGACGCCGTCCTGGGGATATTCGCGTAGCCGGGGTGACCTGCTTGCCCAAGAGAGCGAGCAGCAGGAGCCGGTCCGCTCCGGGGACGGGCCTCGCGGCCGAGCTTGCCGGGATAAGCGGCGCGCAGAACGTCCTCTCGGGGGCCTCGCAGCTGGAGGTGTACTCCGAGGACATGGCGGGCTACCGCGCCACGCCGGCCGTCGCGGTGAGGCCTGGAAACGAGGACGAGGTGAGGAGGATAGTCGCGCTCGCCGCCAGGAGGAAGGTCCCGATCGTGCCCAGAGGCGCGGGCACCAGCCTCACGGGGGCGTCGGTGTCCAAGGGCGCGATCATCCTCGACATGCGGAGGATGGACGCCGTGCTGAAGGTCGACACCGTGAACTGGTACGCGCGGGCTCAGGCCGGCATCACCCTCGAGGACCTGAACAAGCGGCTCCAGAAGGACGGGTTCTTCTTCCCGCCCGACCCCGCGAGCAGCTCGCTCTGCACGGTGGGCGGCGCGGTCGCGGAGGGCTCCGGGGGGCTCCGCTGCGTGAAGTACGGGACCGTCAAGGACTGGGTCGTCGCGCTGCGGGTCGTCCTCCCCAACGGCAGGGCCTCCAACTTCGGGGAGCCGCTCGCGAAGAACCGGGCCGGGTTCGACCTCGTCCACCTGATGGTGGGGAGCGAGGGGACCCTCGGAGTCGTCACGGAGGCGTGCCTCAAGATCATCCCGCTCCCCCAGACCAGGCCGAAGCGCCTCCTCCTGACATTCGACGACTGGACGTCCGCGAGCGACGCCATCTGCGAGCTCCGGGAGTCCAGGATAATGCCCCACATGTTCGAGTTCTTGGACAAGGAGACCGTCCAGGCCCTCAACAAGAACATGGGCATGAGCCTCGAGGAGGCGGAGGCCACTCTGATAGTCGACATCGAAGAGCAGTCGCTCGGGGCCGCCATGGAGATCTTCAGCCGCAGCGAGCCGAGCAAGGTCCTCATCGCGAAGGACGAGGACGAGGCCGAAGACTTCTACCAGATCCGGTCGATGGCGTACCTCGCGATACGTGGCCTCGGCAAGGCGGTGCAGGTGGAGGACATCGTCGTCCCCATCGAGAGGCTGGGCGAGTACCTGATGATGGTGAAGGAGACCGCCTCTAAGCACGGGCTGCTCATCCTGGTCAACGGCCACGCCGGGGACGGGAACGTCCACCCCGTCATCCTCTACGACGAGGGAGACAAGGGGAGCCGCGCGGCGGCCAAGCGGGCCTTCGAGGAGATCTGCCGCTTCGGGATAAGCGTCGGGGGCTCGGTCACGGGGGAGCACGGGGTCGGGGCCCAGAAGGCGGGGCTCCTACGCGAGCAGTTCGAGGCCCACGAAGGCGAGGAGGCCCTGAGGCTGATGAAGGAGATCAAGAAGCTCTTCGACCCCGAGGGCATCATGAACCCCGGGAAGTACGTGGAGGCGGCGTAGCTGCCCGTGGAGGCGGCTGGGACCCGCGTCTACGCCGGCTTCGACGGCGGCGGGACTCGGACGACCTGCGTGCTCTGCGACCACAAGGGCGCCATCCTCGGAGTGGGCACGGGGGGCCGATCAAACTACCACAACACGGGGATGCGAAACGCCCTAGCGTCGCTGCGGCGGTCCTTCGAGGGGGCGCTCTCCCAGTCGGGGCTGGCGGAGGGTAGGCTGGGCCTCGAGGCGTGCTTCGGGCTCGCCGGGCTCGACTCGCCCCAGGACATCGCGACCATGAAGAGAGGGATCCGGTCGCTCAAGCTGGGCGCGGCGGCCAGGCGCAGCGACCTCGTCGTGAACGACTGGAGGACCGCCGTGGCGGGCGCCTTCATCGACGAGCCCGGGGTCGCCCTGATCGCGGGGACGGGGTGCGTGGCGGCGGCCCAGCGCGAGGGCGGGAGGAAGGTCGTCAGGGTCGGGGGCTGGGGCCACATCGTCGACGACCGGGGGAGCGCCTACGACATCGGGAGGGACGCGATGTACGCGGCGATGAGAGACTACGACGGCCGCGGCCCCAAGACCATGCTCCTCGGGCTGATCATGCGGAGGCTCAGGGCCGAGGAGCCTCAGGGGATCATCGCGCGGGTCTACGCGGGCCACATGACCGTCTCGCAGGTCGCCTCCCTGTCGGCGCTCGTCAGCGAGGCGGCGGCCCGCGGCGACGAGGTCGCCGCGAAGATACTCAACGAGAAGGGCAAGGTCCTCGGGGGGCTCGTCGTGTCGGCCGCAGCCAGGCTCGGCATGCTCGACGCCCGCTTCGGGGTCTCCCTCAACGGAGGCGTGTTCAAGGCAGGCAAGCCAGTTCTCGGACCGCTCGAGGCGGAGGTGCACGCAGCGGCCCCGTCGGCTAGGTTCGTCGAGCCGAGGCTCCCGCCCGCGTGCGGGGCGGTCGTCCTCCTCCTCAGGAGGGCGGGGGTGGAAGCCGACGGCCGGCTCGTCGGGCGGATGAGGTCGTCACTGAAGAGGGCGAGCGCCAGGACGCGGGCGCGATAGGCGACTGACCCCTAGGCCTGCTTTAATATCGACAGGCAGCACGCCGTCCCGGGGTTGAAGGGCTGGAGTTGAGGGCAGGACAATACGCGAGCTCACGGCAGGCGCCGCCCAGCCCGCCCAGGTCGCGCAACTCCATCATCGTCCTCGGCGTCATTCTGGTCTTCCTCGTGGCAGGCGTGGGCGCGGCGTACTCCACGGGACTCTTCTCGAGCACCGGCCTGACCCACCAGCAGACCCACAGCTCCTCCTCTGCGCCCTCGACCACCACGTCGAGCGCGTCTACGAGCGCGGCTAGCATGCCTCCGGGCTGCGCCCTGACCACGACCGTGTCCGACCAAGGCTACTCGGTCGACGTCTACCTTTCGAACTCGACGAAGGTCGGGGGGAGCGTATGCATAGGCCTGGTGGTGCAAAACGTCAGCGGGGGCGCGCCCAGCGCCCAGGCGATCACCCAGCAGCTCAACGTCACGGACTCGAAGGGCAGGACGGTCACAGTCTGGACGCCGGCGATCACCATCAACGGGACCCTGCAGCAGGGCCACTACGTCGCGGGGAGCGGGTTCTGGAACTCCGGCACCGCATATGATGGGGTTACCCCGCAGGCGGGAACCTACCAGGTCAGCGTAGAAGTGAAGATCCCGGCCAACGGGCTGAACGCTGCGACCGAGCTGATGGCCGAGGCGGACTTCACTCTGACCAACTAGCCTAGCCCTCGGTCCGGCGCTGCCCCCTCTCGAGCAAGCGCTGGGCCACCACCATCACGGAGATCGCGCACAGGAGTATGAGGAAGAGCATGACGCAGCCCGCCGCGAACGCTTGGGTGGAGAGCAGCTGCCCGCTCGAGTAGAAGCTCCACAGTAGGGTCGAGAAGAGCTGGTTTTTGGCTGACTGGAGGAGGAGAACCGCGCCGAGCGCGTTGAAGCTGCCGATGAAGACGTAGAGCCACGCCCCGACGAGGCTGGGCCTCACCAGCGGGAGGAAGATCCGCCTTATCGTGGTCGCGAGGCTCGCGCCCGAGGCCCGGGCCGCCTCCTGGAGCTCCATCTGGACCTGGATGACCCCGCCGCTTATCGACCTGATGCCCTGCGGCAGGAGGCTCACGCAGAGCGCGATCACCATCACGCCCAGCGTCCCGTAGAGGCCGGTGGGTATCGTCAGGAACGCCCAGAGCAGCCCGAAGCTGAGGACCAGCGCGGGCACCGAGATGGGGAACATCCCCAGGGCCTCGAGGAGCCCCCGCCCCCTGATGTTCGTCCTCCGCGCCGCGAAGATGATGACCAGTGCGACGCCCAGTATGACGCTCGCCGACACCACGGACGCGACGAGGCTGTTCGCCAGGGCAGGGTACGCGCCCGAGCTGCTAGAGAGCATGAACTGGAAGTTCTTCAGCGTGAGCCTCCCGAAGAGGTTGTTCGGGAGCCAGATCGGCTCCAGCGAGAGCAGCGTGATAGTGAAGAGGGGGAGTGCGATCGCCACGACTAGGTACGCCGCGATGACGGCGAACGCGAGATACCTCCATCGCCCGAGCGAGAGAACCCTCCCGCTCGAGTACCCCTTCCCGGTGACCACCTCGAACCTCCTAGTCCGGCGGAGGGAGCGGTTGTAGAGGAAGACCATGGCCATGACTATCGCCAGCAGCAGCACCGACTCTGTGCTCGCGGCGGCGTAGTTCGGCGTCCCGCCGTAGACGTTGTCGTAGACCGACGACATCATCACCGTGATCCCAGCGGGGAGGCCTATCATCGTCGCCGTCTCGAACGAGCCCGCCGAGAGGGTGAAGCAGAGAAGGAACGCGGAGAATATGCTCGGGGCCATGAGCGGGATGGAGACTCGCCGCAGGGTGCTCAGCACGCCCGAGCCCGACGCCCTGCTTGCGTCCTCGAGGGAGGAGTCCATGCCGCGCATCGAGGCGGAGATGGTGACGTAGGAGATTGGCGTGAGGGCCATCGCGCTCGCGAATATCAGCCCGGGCCAGCTGTAGATGCTGAAGGTGGACGTCGAGAGGCCAATGTGCCCCGCCACGATGTTGAGCAGCCCCGCCCTCTTCTCGAAGAGGTAGATCCAGGCCTGGTTGGCGATTAGGACGGGGAACGCGAGGGGGAAGTACGGCAGGTAGAAGAGGACGCGCCGGAACGGGGTGTCTGTCCTCACCGTGATGATGCTGAGTAGCGTCCCAAGCGCGATCGCGATGACCGAGGCGCCTCCCGCCTGGAAGAAAGTGTTGGCCACGGTGACGTAGGTGCCCGTGCTCCCGAGGAGAGCCTCGTAGTTGCCCAGCGTGTAGTGCCCGGCGAGGCCGGGCTCGCCGCTCCAGAAGCTGCTCGTGAGCGTGAAGACGACGGGGTAGAGGATGAAGACCGCGAGCACCCCAACCCCGGCCGCGAGGGCCAAGAGGAGGAGCTGAAGGGCAGGAACGACCGCCTCTTGGTAGCTGCCAAGGCGGCTCAGCCACGCTGGGGTCTCCCGCGGTCTACGACTTCAGGAAGGCGAAGGTCGACGCCCAGGCGGAGGCCGACGTAGCCACCGCGACCGTGGGGAAGTAGATCTGGGTCCCTGCGCCCGGATAGAAAGTCGCAATCTCAGACGTGAGCGACCACTTTGCGGTCACCGTCTGGCTCACCGGCGTCCTGACGTTGATGTTTCCCCACGCCGTCTGTCCCGCAGGGGAGGCCATGAAGTCGATGAGAAGTTGCGCGGCGTTGGGGTGCTGCGCGTTCTTGAGTATCGCGGCGTTGGAGGGAGTGAGCATCAGGGGCAGGCCCGTGATGTTGAGGAACTTCATCGGGGCGCCCTGCTGGATGTCAGGGGCCGCGTCCTGCATGTATCCACCAAGGCAGATCGCGTAGGCGCTGCTCGCGACGTCGTTCATGCAGCTGGTGGTCGTCGGGACGATCACCGGGGAGGTCGCGTTCTTGAGGTTGTGCAGGAAGTTCGTCACCGTCGCGTTGCCCAGCGCTCCCTCGAGGGACGCCCAGTACTGCGTGAAGGCGGTCCCGGTCGTCGGGTCGTTCATCACGACCTCGCCCTTGAACTGGGCGTTGGCCACCTGCGCCATCGTCGTCGGGACGTTAGCCGGGCTGATCATGTTCGTGTTGTATGCCCAGCCGAACGCGAGCTCGATGATCGGCGTGCTCTCGTTCAGCGGGTCGAGGACGGCCTTCGGGAAGCCGCTCGCGTACTGAGAGACATACGGGGAAACGCACGAGCAGGCGCTCCCAGTCGGCTCGAGCGTGTACATGGTCGTCGCGGCCTGGAGCATGACGTCGGCGCTGTGGCCCTGGGCGGACTCCTCAGACTCGACCTGGGGGACCGCCTGCGGAGGCTGCAGCGACGTGTACTGGACCGTTATCCCGGGGTAGACCGCGTTGAACGCCGCCGTGATGTTCTGGAACTGGACCGCGGTGGGGCTTCCGTAGACCACCACGCTGCCCTCCTTGAGGGCCGCCTGGTACAGCGCGACGTCGGTGTCGGTCGACTTGGTCGTGGTGGTCGTCGAAGTCGTCGTGCTCGGGGAACTTGAGGTCGTCACAGGCAGGGTCGTCGAAGTCGTCGTGCTAGACGACGTGCTTGAAGAAGTGCCAGAAGAAGTGCTTGACGACGAGCTCGTTGACGAGCTCATCGAAGGCACCAGTACGACTGCTGCTACAGCGATAATGACGACTACGACAACGACCGCAATCATGGCATTGGTGGAAACCCCGCGCCTTGTTCGCATGTAGCCCTTCGGCGCTCCTCTTTTATATAAGAGTTCATTTAGTTTTATTCTAACTGAGTCCTGGCGGCGCCCGCTCGTCAGACCGCCCTTCCATCCGAAGAAGGGAGCAGTAGTGCTCGGGGAACGAGAACGAGACCGCCTGCCCGGCCTCCAGGGCTACGTCCTCGGAGTTCTTCAGTATCCTTATCGTCTCGCTCCCGACCGAGACGATGATCTCTGTGAAGGCACCTAGGTAGGACGTGAGCTCGACCTTCCCCGAGAAGGAGTTCTCCTGTTCGCTCCGTCGCCCTTCGGGCGAGACGACGACGTTCTCGGGCTTTATCGTGACGAGGGCCCTGTCCCCCTCCTTCACATGGGTGGCGCCGTGAAGGTGGCACCGCACCCTCCCGAGCTTCGTCTCGACGACCACGAGGCTCTCCCCGGACCTCGCGGTGGGCAGTCCCGGCATCGAGGCGATGGTCCCCGGAAACAGGTTAGCCTTGCCGACGAAGGAGGCTATGAACTCGTTCGGCGGCCTCGTGTAGATCTCGTTGGGCGTGCCCACGGCCATGACCTTCCCGGCCCGCATGACCACGACCTTGTCCGACATGGAGAGCGCCTCGACCTGGTCGTGCGTGACGTAGATGGTCGTGATGCCCAGCGACTTTTGTATCTCCCTCAGCTCGACGCGCACGACGTCCCTGAGGCTCGCGTCCAGGTTGCTCAGGGGCTCGTCGAGGAGCAGGACCTCAGGGTCGAAGACGAGCGCCCTCGCGAGGGCGATTCTCTGCTGCTGCCCGCCACTCACCTGCGTCGCGGGCCTGTCGTTGAGGCCCGTCAGCCTGACGAGCTCCATCACCTTCCTCACCTTCTGGTCTATGTCCTGCCTGGACGAGTGCCTGATCTTGAGGGGGAACGCTATGTTGTCGAAGACCGTCATGTGGGGCCAGATCGCGTAGGACTGGAAGACTATCCCGACCATCCGCTTCTCAGGAGGGACGTCGATGCCCTCCGAGAAGACCGTGGCGTCGTTTATCGAGACGACCCCCCTGTCCGGCTTCTCGAGGCCCGCGATGCACCGCAGCGTAGTGGTCTTGCCGCACCCGCTCGGGCCCAGGAGCGTCGTCAGCGTCCCCTTCTCAAAGTCCATCGTGAGGTCGTCGACCGCCACGATGTCGCCGTACCTCTTGAGGAGGTTGCCGACCCTTACGCCGCGCATTCGTCGTCTGTTTGTCCCCCTTTCGAGTTTAAACATTCCCTCCTGATTTGGAACGCGACGGCCCTCGAAGGGATAAATAGCGAACGGGCCTCTCGCGGGCACCAGACCGCTTGAAACGAGAGTGGCTGCACCCCTACTCCGACACCTGCAACACCAACTTCAGCCCTCAGGAGGAAATCACCCGTGAGAGCGCGTCGAAGCTCAGGGTCGTCTGGACCGCTGAGATCAGCCCCTCCGTCCCGGAGCCAGAGCGGATGTGGAACCAGAAGCAGGTCGGGGTCCAGACCACGCCCCTCGTCATAGACGGGAGCGTCTTCCTGGGGGACGGGTACCACATCGTCCACGCCTTCGACGCCGAGACCGGCAAGAAGCTCTGGTCGTTCGACTCGATGGCGAAGGTGGAGAGGCACCAGACCGCCCTCCTTACCCTGAACTTCAGGGACGGGCTCATCTACTTCATCGCGGCCGACGTGACGCTCTACGCCCTCGACCCGAAGAGCGGGAAGGTCGAGAAGAGGTTCCCCGGCCTCGCAGACAGGGTGCCCGGGGTCGCGGCGGACGCGGGATACTCGGGAGAGTCGGCTCCCGCGTTCTTCGAGGGCTCCGCGATATTCGGGGCGTCGACCCAAGGGATCACGGTACCGAAGTTCTCGGGGAGGGGCGTGAGCGAGAACTATTACCAGGCCTCGGCCAGGGGGTTCGTAGGGTCGCTCGACCTCGAGCAGGGGAAGCTCAACTGGATGTGGTTCTCGGTGCCACCGGCAAAGAAGGGCCCCAAGCGGTGGGACAAGCAGGCGCGCAAGGGCAACATTCTCCCCTACCCGCGCGACTGGGGCGCCTCCGACCGCATCGGCGGTGGCGGTCTCTGGGGGACGGCCGCCGTCGACGAGGCAGCGCAGAGGGTCTACCTGGGGACTGGCAACTCCGACCTGTTCGTCTATGCCGACCTGGACGTGCCAGGCCCCAACCTGTTCACGGACTGCCTAGTGTGCCTCGATGCGAGGACCGGCAATATGCTGTGGTACTACCAGGCCACGCCCCACGACCTCATCGGCTGGGACATCGGGTGGAACACGATGGTCGTGGACATCGACGTGGGAGGGAGGAAGAGGCGCGCGGTGGTCGCGGGCTCGAAGAACAACCACGTCTACGTCCTCGACGCAAAGACGGGCAAGCCGCTCTACGCGCCGATAAGGGTCGGCTACACCTCGACGCCCCTCAACTCCGACTTGGAGAACCGCGCGGACATGGAGAGCGTCCTCAAGCCGGGCCTCTACTCGCCAGGGCACCTCGGAGGGATCAACTCGCCGCTGGCCTTCGCATACAACACGATCTTCGCGGCCTCACAGAGGCTGGACCAGGTCGCGAGGTACTATGACGCGGTCTACGACGGCAGGAAGGTCAAGGGGGTGCACCTGAAGCACGAGGACACCCCGGAGTACTCGACCCTCTACGCCATCGACGCCGCCAGGGGGGAGGTGAAGTGGACGCACTTCATGAAGACCACGTTCCAGAGCGCGGCGATAACCGTTGGCGGAGGGCTCGTCTTTGCCATCGAGAGGGGAGGCGTGCTCCACCTGCTCGACGCGGAGACCGGCAGGCAGGTCAAGGAGCTCGACCTGAAGGGCTACGGCCGGGCCGGCGCATCGCTTGGCTCGACCCGGGACGGAAAGGTCCGGGCCTACATCCCTGTTAGCGGGAGGGGCGGGGCGCCCAACAAGCTAGTCTGCCTGGGCCCTGAGTAGGGCTGCAGAGAACACCCAGCTCTGCGCACTGCCCTGGGTCGCGGGGAAGCGCCCCTCCTGACCCTCACCTCAGGTCTCTTAGTCTCGGTCCTGCTCATTCTGAGGCTCCCTCATAGGCTAATGCACCAATCTCATTATATATTGAAAGTGGCTCGAGCGCTCCAGCCCCGGCACTCGGGACGAAAGTCAAGTTCTCAACCGCTCAAAAAGGTGTATCGAAAGAATCATGTCCTCGTCGATGGGAATGGCGTTCAAGAGCCTTCGAAGGCGCAAGGTCCGGACCGCCTTCACCGTGTCGGGCATCGTCGTTGGCGTCGCTCTCATCCTCGTCCTTCTCTCCCTCACGGCGGGGACGTCCGCGCGGACAGGCGGGCTCATCAACACGCTGTCTCCCGCTCAGATCACGGTGGTCAACGCGACGGGCAGGACCGCCGCGACCACTAGCGGCGGGGCGTTCGTCTTCCGCGGAGGCGGAGGCGCGGGCTTTGGCGGAGGGTTCCGCGGCGGCGGAGCGGCCGGCGCGACCGCGACCTTCGGGTCGCTCTTCGGGGACTCCACCACGCTCGAGCAGGCTGTCGCCCCAGCGGTGGGCAACCTGACGGGCGTCTCTGTGGCCTCCCCCACCCTCTCGACAACGGGCTTTGTCAACGGGACGGCCTCCTTCCTCACGGGCATCGACCCCGCCACCTACAAGGAGGCGACGGGCGGGCTCAACATAGTGAACGGGACAAACCTCGCGAACTCGACATCCGGCAGCCAGATAGTAGTGGGACAGACCCTCGCCACGAACCTCGGCATCACGGTCGGGTCCGTCGTCAACGTCGGGTCCAACACCACGGGCGGCTCGCCGTACACCGTGGTCGGCATCTACTCGACGGGCAACACCTTCACCGAGAGGTTCTCCTACATCCCGCTGACCAACGCGCAGGCCATCGCCAACAAGACAGGGCAGATATCTGAGGTCTTCGTGAAGGCAGACAACCCGAACCAGGTGGCCCAGGTCACTGCTGAGATCACGGCCTCGTTCCCTGGGGTCTCGGCTATAGCCCCCTCGACCTTCACAAGCGCCGCGGCCTCGCTCTCTGGCACGCTCACCTCGTTCTTCACGATCATAGGGCTGGCGGCCCTCCTCGCAGGGGGCTTCGGGGTGGTAAACACCATGATGATGTCCATCAGCGAAAGGACACGAGAGATAGGCGCGATGAAGGCGATAGGAGCGAAGAAGGGGCAGATCATGAGGATCTTCCTCAGCGAGGCCCTCCTCATCGGGGTCATCGGCGCCGTCATCGGCGCCGCGATAGGGGTCGGAGTCACACTTGCGCTCCCGTACCTGACCGGGGCCGCGACTACCAGCACCGCAGGAGGCGCGGGGCTTGGGGGCCTCTTCAGGGGAGCCCTCTCGCCGACGCTGACGCTCAGAACC
Organism: uncultured Nitrososphaerota archaeon; assembly: GCA_963838925.1. GTDB lineage: Archaea > Thermoproteota > Nitrososphaeria > Nitrososphaerales > Gagatemarchaeaceae > Gagatemarchaeum. The sequence continues at coordinate 116,174 of CAWISW010000003.1, read as the reverse complement.
CTCCTGCTCAGCCTCGGGCTGGGCGTTGTGGTGGGCGTCCTCTCGGGCATCTACCCGGCGTGGCGGGCTTCGAAGATGGATCCGGTGGAGGCGCTCAGGCACGTCTAGCAAGAAGGGCGGCGCCAGCGTCGGGGCCGAGGAGCCCACGGCGAAGGGCGCGACCACCCAGGACGGCAGGCAGGTCGTCGTCCAAACTGTCGACCTGGCGAAGCGGTACAGGCGCGGGAGGATAGCCGTGGACGGGCTGGCCGGCGTCAACATCACCATCGGGAAGGGAGAGATCATCGGGATAATCGGCCCCTCGGGGTCGGGGAAGACCACCTTACTCAACGTCATCGGAGGGCTGGACAGGCCCACCCAGGGCAAGGTGATGGTTGACGGCATCGACCTCGCAGGGCTCGACGACGGGAAGCTCGCCGAGTACAGGCTGAACAAGATCGGGTTCATCTTCCAGTTCTACAACCTCATATCGACCCTCAACGCACTCGAGAACGTCGAGCTTCCCATGGGCCTCGCGAACGTCCCGAGGGAGGAGCGCGAGGAGCGGGCGAGGGAGCTGCTCGAGACCGTGGGGCTCCAGATGAGGGTCAACCACATGCCGGAGGAACTGAGCGGCGGCGAGCAGCAGAGGGTCGCGGTCGCCCGAGCCCTCTCGAACAACCCCTCGGTGATACTCGGAGACGAGCCGACGGGAGACCTCGACTCCAAGTCCGCGAAGGCGCTGATGGACCTGATATGGGCCCTCAGGAAGGAGAAGAAGGTGACCTTCATCCTCGTGACCCACGACCCCTTCGTGGTCGCCAGGTGCGACAGGGTCTACTCGATCAGGGACGGGAAGGTCGTCCGGGAGGTCGCCCCCAGGTCAGTAGGCGCGAAGCACGTCTCGGACGAGGAAAAGCAGATGATGGACAGCTTCTACTGAGCCCTCCAGGCCACACCATCTCCGACCAAAGCTAGGCGATGCTTAAGTGAGCCTGCCGCCCGTCACCATCGGAAGGCAATTGAGGTCCCTCGCAGGCCCGCGCTCAGCCAGGACGGGCGGCGCGTCCGGTGCCATCCTGGTCGCGGCGCTCCTACTACTGGCTTCGGCCCAATTCCCGCACGGCGGGGCCGCGCAGAGGTCGCTTGCGGCCGCCCCCCGCCCATCCGCGACGGCTTCCTCGTCTCCACTGATCGGGGCGGCGGCCTCCAACCCCATCTACGACGAGCAGCTCGGGGCGACCTTCACCCAAAACCTCAGCTCCCTCACGTTCAACGTCACCGCCCTGGCCCAGACCGACGCCGACGGCTACGGCCCAGCCTACATACTGAACGGTCTGACCTCCGCGGGCTACTGGTACCAGGTGGGGATCTCCTACCACTGGCCCAGCTCGAGCGGCAGCTACGACCCGAGCTTCGGGTTCAGCTACCAGGTGTACGGCCCGAACGACAAGCCGGTGTATCCCGCCAACGGCGGGGCGGGCTTGGGCTCGTTCTCCAAGGTCGTGCACTCCGGGGACAGCGTCCTCCTGAGCCTCACGTTCGTGGGCACTACGGTCCAGATGCTCGCTCAGGACTGGATCACCGGCGCGACCGCCAAGGCGAGCTACAGCAGCGTGGGGGCGTCCACCTTCGTCGGCAACCCCTCGAGGCCGGCGAGCTCTCAGGGCTTCTTCACGGGGCTGATGACAGAGTGGTACCACGTCTCGCTCTTCACCGGGAACGAGGGCAAGGTGACATACACCGACGAGGCCGTGGCGCTCAGCTCCGCCTGGCTCTGGGACGACGAGTTCGACACCTCCAGCTCCGGCACGACCGTGTTCATCAACCAGACACAGACGCCCGTCTCCTTCTCCAATGATCAGCAGGTCTACCCGTTCGCATCCAACGGCATAACCATCTACGGCTCGGCGCACCAGTTCATCACCGGGCTGCTGAACACCGCCTCGTCGCGGGTGACGCTCACGCCGGCCTTCGCGGAGGCGGCCTCCCCGAGCTTCGTCGCGTCGTACACCCTCGCGGGCCTTCAGCAGACCGCTGACGTGGCGGCCGGACCCGGCACTATGATTGAGGCCGACCCCGGCACCACAATCGCCCTAGCGGTCAACGCTTCTGATGTCGGCACTTTCGACAGGTGGGTCTTCGACGGCGCCTCGGGCACGGAGGTCTCGTTCCCCGCCGGCACGAACGCCACCTACGTCTACTACCACCTCGTGCAGGAGAACCTCTCCGTCCAAGTCGTCAGCCCGGGCGCGTCCCTGCCTTCGTATCCCACCCTCTCCTACGAGGTGCCTTGGCCCACCCCGGTATCCTCGCCGACTCAGCTGACTGCTACTCAGGTGCTCGGCCCCACGCCAGTCGCGATCTTCGCGCTCTTGGGATCCAACGCCAGCATCACGGGGACGATCGCGGGCGCGGGGCAGCTTGACTCCTACCGCTGGGCCACCATCGCACAGAACTGGACCATCTCCGGTCCCGGCGTGATTCCAAGTCCAATCCAATACTACCAGCAGTACCAGGTCACCGCAGCCTACAACGTTGTCGGAGGCGGGACCCCTCCCCAGATTCCGGAGTTCACGTCTACCGCGTTCGGCAGCCCAACCACGCTCCAGATTTCAGGCCCATTCGTGATTCCAAGTTGCCCGCAGACGGGTTGCTCGAGCTTCCCCGCGGGCATGAAGACAGGCTGGTTCGACGTCGGCAGCGGCTACTCATTCACGAGCGTCCTCAACGGCTCGACGCCGGCTGAGAGGTGGACCGGCTCCGAGGCAAAGGGGTCGCCACCGTTCTCTCCAGACGCGGTGCTCACTGAGGACTACACCCACCAGTACCACGTCGGCCTCGGGGTGAACGATCAGAGCGGCGGCTCCACATCCTCGGGCTCGGGGTGGCTCGACTCCGGAAGCGTCTTCAACTCGACAGCCTCCGCCAGCCAGGGGTGGCAGTTCGAGGGCTGGGACGGCTCGGGAGCGGGAGCTTACACCGGCACAAGCCCTTCCATCGATGTCAACGTGACATCGCCCTTGACCGAGAACGCCACATTCTACGTCCGGCTCACTGTCTCGGCCGACTCGCGGACGGACATAGCCTACTCCTTCAATCCTGACCCCTCATGCTTCGTGTTCCTCAAAGTCATCTTCGGTTCGTGCAGCGTGGAGTCCGGTTTGGTGCAACCCGGGACCTCTGAGAACCTCTACGTCCCTCCTGGCAGCAACGTGACCCTCAAGGAGTCGCCCTCGCTCTTCCTCTACTCGTTCTCCGCCTGGTCGGGGACGGGCGTCTCCAAGGCTACCAACCCCTCGTTGGCGCTCGTGGTAGGGTCTCCCACCGCCGTCACGGGGACGTCGTCATACAACCTCACAGTCCTCCTGGGCAGCATTGCGGCCGCGGCCGTCGTGCTCATCCTCACGGGCGCGCTTTGGATACGCACGAGGCGAAGGCGAGCCGACCTCGAGGGCTTCATCCCCGGCGCGATCCTGACTTCTGCCCCTAGGGCTTCTTCGGGGCCGGCGTCGCGCCCGGCTTGAAGACTGCAGATATCAGGGCCAGCACGACGATCGCGACAACGACCAGCCCGGCGGTGTATCGGAAGGCGATGAAGTGGAACGTCGACAGAAGGGCCACGATGACCCCAAAGCCGGAGTAGTAGAGCCTGTCCGTCTTCGGTTCCATGAAGAGCCCGAACGCGAACGTCCACAGGCCGCTGAGCAGGAGGATCGCGGAGAGGGCGGCCACTGGCCTTAGGACCCCGAAGAGAACGAGGGCTATCGGCACCAGCACGGTCACTATGAGTCCGATGCCCAGCCCGATCCTCTTCACGCCTCTCGCCTGACAGATGAGGCGCCTCGGGTGTCTAATAAGGTCGCCCGGCGGCTGCCGCGATTCCTACGGATACTTCTCGGCGATTATCGTGTTGGTGCTGGTGACGCTGCTGATCTTCCTGATGTGCGAGTTCACCAGCTCTGTGAGCTCGTGCATGCTCTCGGCCTCGACAATCGCGACGATGTCGTAGACGGCGTAGACCTCGTCGACCTCCTTCACCCCTTTGAGCGCCCTAAGCTCGCTGACCACGTCCCTGTCGCTGCCCACCTGGACGTTGATCATGACGAAGGCGAGAAGGGTCAAGCCGGCCGGCCTCCGAGCGGGGTCATGTCTCTATGTCTACCGGCGGCCAGGGATATTAAGTCCGTCATCGCGCTTAAGAATGGCGCCCACGCACGGGCGGCCTCAGGCCCATGGCATCCCTGAGGAAGAGGCGGAAGAGCCGCGGCAGGCTCTATCTGGCATTGGCGATAGTTGTGGTGGTCGCCGGCGCGCTCATCGGGTTCAGCGTCTTGAGGAGCTCCCCAGGGACGTCGAGCGCCACCAACAGTTCCTCCCCGTCCTCCTCGACGCCGCAGGACACGGTGACGCTCTCTAACGCCACGCTGACAGACCAACCGAGCATCGAGGACGGGCAAGTCGGCCTGGGCGTCTCCGCGTACATCCTCAACAACGCGGCGGTGAAGGTCCAGAACACAACCATGTACGTCAACGGAGTCTCGCTTGGAGCCTGCGTCACCGACACCATCCAACCGCAACAGCAGATCCTGTGCAAGGCCGGCAATTCCATCCCCTGCACGGTCATGCCCACCGCGGCGCCGTACACGATCAAGGCGGAAGTGGAGTTCAGCGACGGCACGACATACTCCACCAGTATCGTGATCAATACGACGCTCTCCGCGACCTACTGCTAGGCACGCGCCTTCCGGCAAGGACGGGCGCCTTCGAGTGCTAGGGCATCACTATCGTTAATACCTCTGGCCTGAGGGCCGGAGTCAAGAATCTCGAGGGGCTCGGTGCAAGATCGATTTGCAGTACAAGTGGGTCGTCCTCTCCAACACGACCCTCGGGACCCTGATGGCGTCCCTCGACACCAACATCGTCCTCATAGCGCTACCAACGATTTCGAGGGAGCTCCGCGCCACGTCCTTCTTCGACCTCCTGTGGATCCTACTCGGGTACCAGCTCGTCAACGGCTCGCTGCTCGTGAACTTCGGGCGCCTCTCGGACATGTTCGGGCGGGTGAGGCTCTACACGTTCGGCTTCGCCCTCTTCACCGCGGCCTCGGCGCTCTCCAGCCTCTCCCAGACGGGCGAGCAGCTCATAGCGTTCAGGCTCCTCCAGGGAGTAGGCTCGGCCTTCCTCTTCTCGAACAGCGGCGCCATAATCACGGACGCCTTCCCGGAGGACGAGCGGGGAAAGGCGCTCGGGATCAACCAGGTCTCCATCGTGATCGGCTCCCTGATGGGGCTCGTCCTCGGAGGGGTCCTGACCTCCGTGGCCGGCTGGCAGTCGATTTTCTACGTCAACATCCCCATCGGGATCTTCGCGACTATCTGGTCTCACTACAAGCTGAAGGAGCTCGCCGTGATAAGGAAGGGGCAGAGCATAGACGTCCTCGGGAACGTCACCTTCGCGGGCGGCCTCGCCACCGTGCTCGTGGCGATAACGCTCGACGCGGTCTCGCTGCTGCAACCCGAACAGTTCGTCCTCCTCCTCGGCGCGGGCGCGGCACTCCTCGCGGCGTTCGTCTTCACAGAGCGAAGGGAGAAGGACCCGATGCTCGACCTCTCGCTCTTCAAGATAAGGCTCTTCACGGCCGGGACGGTCGCCAGCCTCCTCAACTCGATGGCGAGAGGCGCCGTGACGCTGGTCCTGACGTTCTACCTCCAGGGGCCGTCGATGGGCCTGGACGCCCTCTCCGCCGGGATCTTCCTCATCCCCATCTCGGTCTCGATAGCCCTCCTCGGTCCCCTCAGCGGGTACCTATCGGACAAGCGCGGACCGAGGTTCTTCGCGACGGCGGGGCTCATAGTCTCGAGCATGGGCTTCCTCCTCCTGGCGACAATCGGAAGGACCATTACCTTCTGGCAGCTCGCCCTCCCGCTGTCGCTCGTGGGTGCGGGGATAGGGCTCTTCCAGTCCCCCAACAGGGCGTCAGTGATGAACTCTGTCCCTCCTTGGGCGAGGGGAATCGCGACGGGGACCAGCACGACCGTCTTCATAGCCGGCGCGAGCTTCAGCCTCGGCATCGCGTTCTACGTCCTGACGGCTGGCGTCCCGATAGCAGACCTCCAGAACATCTTCGTCGGAGGCACGGCACTAGGCACGGCGCCCTGGATCGGCAGCTTCATCGATTCCATCCACACCGTCTACTACCTGTCCACGATCTTCCTGCTCCTCGGAATCATCCCCTCCGTGCTGAGGGGTCCTTCGCGACGCCGAGGGGCGGTGGCGAAGGGCGAGCCTGCCCAAGGCTAAGCGCATCGGACCGAGAGACGAAAACGGCCCTTGGACGTATGTTTGCTCGCCATAAATAGTCCAGGGGCGATTGAGTTTGAACTTCTTATAGCTAAAATCCAAACGTTTGGAGACTATATATAGCAAAAATCCAATCGTAAGGATTAGGCACAACGCTTAAGTAAAAGCGGGGCCATTGACTACGCAGGCGAAAACAATCTTGAAGAAGATTGAAGCGATAATCAGAAGGGAAAAGTTCCCCGAAGTCGACGCAGCCTTGAAGAGGCTTGGAGTCAGCGGACTCACAGTCGAGGAAGTCGCAGGAAGGGGACGCGCCAGGCACACGACAACGGTCCTAGCGAAGGGCAGATGGAACTACGAGGAAGAGTACATCAAGCACCTCAAGCTTGAGATCCTTGTCCAGGACAGCAACGCAAAGGGCGTAATCGATGCGATCATGGCCAGTGCCTCTACGCAGTCCGTCGGAGACGGGAAGATCTTCGTCTCATCGGTAGACGAGGTCTTGGACATCGGCTCGAAGGCGACCGATGAAAAGGCCGTCGCATTCGCGACCATTCCAAGGCAGAACTAGGGGACCCAAAGCGTCAGGCGCACGCCGCAGGGCGCCTGGCCACCAATTTTCTGGTGCTGTTGCATCTTCGGGATGAATTCTGACCATGTTGCACCGCGGGTGACGACGGCACTCACAAATGTATGTTGTCAATGCTGTAAGGGTCAGCGCATTGGAAGTTGTAGAGTAATCTAACAGGCTGAGGCGGTAAAGGGTAACACCACCAGTACTCCCAATGCGAAGCAGTCGCGTTATTCATGACTTGGACATCTGAGGACATGAAGCCATACCCGAGATACTTCAATGAAATGGATTCGTTCGCTTGGGTAACAATCGTCGTGCACCGGCCGATGCATATCTCGGGTTGCGTGGGGAGAATGGGAACGAGCAATGCCCCGAGGATTACAACCCCAAAGAAAGCGGGCAACAAGGCCTTGGTTCTTCGTTTCAAGGCTCCGAGGAAATTCAGCCCATAGAAGCTTCTAAGGCTTGTGCCAATAATCCATCCAGCGCTTCGGGGCAAGTCTAGCCACTTGAGCAGGAGTCTGGCCTTCCAGAGCAATTTTCACGCGCAAAAGACATATCTACTTTTCAAGAGTCCGAAGACTGGGCATGATTCCCCGCCCTTTCGAACTTCACTCGCCCTCGACCGTCACAGAAGCAACGTCGATGCTCAAGAAGATGAGTGACGCCAGGGTCTTGGCGGGGGGCCAGAGCCTCGTCCCGCTCATGAAGCTGAGGCTCGTGAGCCCAGAGAACGTCGTCGACCTTGGGAGGATATCCGGGCTCTCCTACGTGAGGAAGGGGAAGGACCAGCTTCTCATCGGCTCGATGACGACCCACAACGACGTGGCCTCGTCACCAATCGTCAACGAAAGGTGCGGCGTCCTGTCCGAGGCCGCTGGCAGCATCGGCGACCATCAGGTCAGGAACAAGGGAACGATCGGAGGCACAATCTGCCAGGCCGACCCCGCGGGAGACGTCCCCGCCACCGTGCTCGCGCTAGGGGCGGAGCTCAGGGTGAAAGGCCCCTCCAACGAACGCACGATCGACGCAAGGGACTTCTTCCGCGGCATCCTCATGACCAGCCTCCGAAAGAGCGAGATCCTCGTCGAGGTCAGGGTCCCCGTCCTCCCGCCCAGGACCGCGGGGGCCTACGTCAAGCTCTCGAGAGGCGCGAGCGACCTGGCGACGGTCGGGGTGGCGGCGGTCGTGACCCTGGACAAGGCCGGGGTCTGCAAGGACGCGAGGCTCGGCTTGGCGGGGGTAGGTCCGACCCCGCTGAGAGCCATGAAAGCCGAGGACGCGCTGAGGGGGCGGAAGCCCAGCGACGACGCGGTGGCCGAGGCAGGGGAGAGGGCCGCCGAGATGTCCGAGCCGGCTTCCGACATCAGGGGGAACGCAGAGTACAAGCGCGAGATGGTCAAGGTCTACGTGAGGAGAGCCATAAAGCAGAGCTTGGACAGAATCTGAGACGGGGGATGGGCTCGCTGAAGCAGGTCGACCTGACAGTCAACGGCAAGAGGTGCTCCGGCAGCGCCGAGCCCAGGACCCTGCTCTCCCACTTCATCAGGGAGGAGCTCGGGCTCACCGGCACCCACATAGGCTGCATCGTCGGAAAGTGCGGCGCGTGCACGGTCATCCTGAACGGCAAGGCCGTCAAGTCCTGCCTGATCTTCGCCCAGCAGGCCGAGGGGGCCGAGATACTGACCGTCGAGGGCCTGGCGAAGGGCTCGCAGCTGCACCCGATACAGGAGGCCTTCTGGGAGCACCACGGCCTCCAGTGCGGCTACTGCACCCCGGGGATGCTTCTGACAGCCTACGACCTCCTCCAGAGAAACCCCCGCCCCACCGAGGAGGAGATCAGGGCGGGGCTATCGGGGAACCTCTGCATGTGCACGGGCTACGTCAACATCGTGAGGTCGGTCCAAGCCGCGGCTGAGAAGATGGCTCCCACAAAGAAGCGCAAGGCTCGCTCGTAGACGTCCCTAGCTGTTCGGGGTGTATCCGAAGATTAGGACAACCAGTCTTAAATGCGCCAGGATTGGATTGCCCAGGAGCATCGATGGAACAAACCGAGACCACGTCCAAAGGGGCTCTGGCCCCGGTCGGCTCAGTGGCTTCTCTCTGGCGGTACCCCATAAAGTCAATGATGGGAGAGGAGCTCAACGCCTCGTATGTCACGGAACGCGGGCTGCTCGGCGATCGCACCCGCGCTCTCGTCGACCAAGCTACCGGAAAGGTGGCGAGCGCGAAGAACCCTCGGAAGTGGGGGAGGCTCTTCGATTTTCGGGCTTCGTTCGTCGACCCTCCCAAGTCTGGCGAACCGCTCCCTGACGTTCGGATCTCCCTTCCGGACGGCAGGTCGGTGATGGCAGGCCAGCCCGGGGCCGACGGCGTGCTGTCGGAAGCGCTCGGCGCTCAGGTCAGGCTCATGACGCCATCGTTGGAGAAGCACAGTTACGAGGAGTACTGGCCGGACATGGAGGGGATCGCCAACAGGGAGAAAGTCACGGAGGAATTCATGCCCGCACAGACATTCTTCGACGGCGCCTCCGTCCACGTCCTTACGACCGCAACGACGGACCGACTTCGGGAGCTACACCCCGAAGGCCGCTTCGAAGCCAGGCGGTTCAGGCCGAACATAGTGGTTGAACCGTCTCAGCACGTGAAGGACTTCGTGGAGAACGGTTGGGTCGGCCGAACCCTTAGGGTGGGAGAGGAGGTTCGGTTGAAGGTCAGCAGCCCCTGCGGCAGGTGCGTGATGACGACGCTCGCCCAGGGGGACTTGCCCCGCGACATGGGCGTCCTGCGCACGGCCGCCCGCCACAACAAGGGAGTCGTCGGGGTATATGCTTCTGTCGAACGGGGTGGCAACGTCAAGCGAGCTGACTCTGTCTGGCTGGAATGACGGCGAGTGTCCATCCGAGACACGGCGTCATCGCGCTTAGCCGAGCTTCTTGGCCATCATCCCAGTGAGGCCAGCGGCTTCCACCCTGCGCTTGGCCTCCTCGACCGCCTGGGGCACCGTCTTTGACCACCAGCCCCTCTCGGCCATCCTCGTCCTGTAGGGAGGCTTCGTCATGGAGTAGGTCTCCGTCAGGCCCTTCTCGCTCCGCATCATCTCCCCGACATAGGCCACGAAGTCGCCGATGAGGGTCTCCCTGGGGAGGACCAGGGGCTCCTTGCCGAAGGCGACGCGGGCTGCGTTGTGCCCCGCCAAGGCGCCCGTGATCATGCACTCCTGAATCCCGACGGTGGGGCCGCCCTTCTCCCCTCCCACGAAGAGGTTCCTGAAGCCCTGCACCCTCATGGAGTTCTCCCTCGGGGCCATCGACATGAAGCGGACGGCGTTCCCCACTCCCCCGCCAAGAGGGTCGGAGTACCTGGCGTCCTTGAACCCCGGAATCTTCCTGACGTCCTCCAGGGGCATGAAGACCATCCCGTTTGCCTTGAAGAAGCCGGGGTATGCCACCTTCATCGACTTTACGTGCGAGGGGTCGTAGGGAAGGTTGGTGCTCAGGCCGATCTTTGTCATCTGCTGGACCTCCTCGGGGATGGGCACCTTCCAGCTCCCCTCCCTCTTCACGTTGGCTAGGAGCTCGGAGTCTATCGAGTCGTCGTGGAAAGCGCAGGCGGAGCTCAGCCCCCCGAAGCCGCCCCCGTGCTTCGAGTCACGTATCTTCCTCAGCTCGGGCGCGCCCGCCTTTGTCGCTATGCTAACCCTGTCGCCGAATGTGTTGCAGCGGAGCAGGCACTCGACGCAACCGTAACCGTACTGCTTGCAGATTTGAACCCCCCCGGCCCCGCCCGAGGTGTCGACGAACGCGTCGACCTCGAGCCTCTGGCCCTTCTCCAGCACGACCTTGAGGATGAGGTCCCCCTTGGCCTGTTGCGACCTGCCCACCTCCACGTCGACGGCCCTGTTGGCGAAGATGAGCTCCACGCCGATGTCTCGCAGGTACTTCCTGATGTGGGTCTCGGCCCTCATGCAGTGGAAGATGGCCTGCGTGTGGATCTGCTGCTTCAGGTCCTCCGGAGCGTTCCAGTTCATGTCGGTGCGGGGATGCGTGAGGACGGGCGCAGTCTCGATGATGTCGAGGATGTATCCCCCTCCCATGGCCTTCAGCTCCTCGCTGCCCGCCTGGCGCCCGTCGTTGTAGAAGATGCCGGAGTTGCGCCCGACGCCCAGGAGCTCGTCGGTCCGCTCGACCAAGGTCACCTCGGCCCCCGCCTTGCGGGCGCACGCTGCAGCGCTCACGCCGCCGAAGCCACCCCCCACCACGGCGACCTTTGGCATGAACGATTTCAAACCGCGTAGCGATATAAGCGTAGCCTCGCATTTCTGGGTTACGTTGGGTCCCTGCGCACCCTCAGCATGTGTCGGTATCTTGGACATAGGTCCGGTTGCTGCCGGTGACGGTTGAATCCGTGACTAGCGTGACCTGATACTCCTGCGGAAGATGCGGAGGATAGACTGTTGTCAGAGTGGTGGATTGTCCGCCCACGGCGTAGGTGTAGACTATCGACTGTGTGCCAGAAACCGTCGTGCACGTAGCCACGACCGGAACCACGAGGATTGTTACGACTGTGGCGGTGACAACAGGATATGATCCTATAGCTGAAGAACTGCCGGTTATGGTCAGGGTGGTGACGCTCGTAGTAGTCTGCGTGATGGTCCGCGGAAAGAAGACCGAGCCAAAGGCCAGCCCGAGCAAGAGAAGGACCACCATTCCCGAGACCGTCGATTTGTTCAACTGCAGTCTTCGTTTGGTTTCTCGGTCTACTTGGTTTTAGGTCTATGCACAGTCAAATGCAATAGAACCCATTTCTGCGTCTGGGGAAAAAGAGAAATAATCTGCCTCCGCTCAACTACTCGGAGAGTCGAAAGACGCCAGCCTACATCGTCTTCACGCGCGTCCGAACTCGCGACCCCGAGCAGATCAAGATGTACGCCGAAGCCCGACCCAAGTTCTCGACCGCACACAACGTAAAGTCGCTCGTGCGCTGGGGGACCCCCTTCGAGGTCCTCGAGGGTCCTGGGGTCGAGGGCGTGAGCATCCTCGAGTTCCCCACGCTCGCCGACGCCAAGGCCTGGTATTCCGACCCAGACTACAAAGAGGCGAGCCAGCACCGCTTCAGGGGCGGCGACTACACCGCCATCATGATAGACGGGTCGGCCCCGGTGGCGACCCACTAGTGCCAGCCGAGAGCCGACAAGGTCGGCCCGCCGCGAGGCGATGGGTCGGCAAGCCAATCAGGGTCAAGGAGGACGGGAGGTTCGTGCAGGGCAAGGGTCTCTACTCCGACGACATCCAGCTCAAGCAGACGCTCCATGCGGCGGTCCTCAGGAGCCCCCACGCCCACGCCAGGATCAAGGGCATCGACGTCTCGAAGGCGATGAAGCTGAAGGGCGTCGTGGCCACCTTGACAGGGGCGGAGCTACCCTCCCTCACCAACCCGATGACCAGCAGGACGGGCTTTCCCATCAAGGAGTACGCGATGGCAGTGGACAAGGCCGTCTACGCTGGACAGGGGGTCGCGGCCGTCGCCGCCGAGAGCCGGGGCATAGCCGAGGACGCCCTCGACCTGATCCGCGTCGACTACGAGGAGCTCCCGGTAGTGGTGGACCCCGAGGAGGCGATGAAGCCGGGGGCGCCCAGGATATTCAAGGACGTCGAGAACAACACCTTCTCCTCCATCAACCTGGAGTACGGCGACGTAAAGTCGGCCTTCCGTGACGCAGACCTGGTGCTGAGCGAGCGCTTCTCGGTGCACAGGTACAGCTCGACCCCCCTCGAACCCGACACCGTCACGGCGCACTACGACCAGGCCCAGAACACGCTCACCTTCTACTGCAACGCGACCGGGTCGGGGTCGCTGAGAGCCCGGACGAGCGGCTTTCCTGTAAAGGACGTGAAGGTCAGGTTCGTCATCCCCGACACGGGGGGCACGTTCGGAGAAAGGTGGAGCGTGTCCCTGATGGACATGACGATAGCCTCCCTTCTCTCCTGGAAGGCGGGGAGGCCAGTGAAGTACGTCAAGGACAGGAGGGAGATGCTGATGGCCGGGACGAACGGCGCGAGGGACGCCGTCTACCGCATGGACATGGCGTTGAAGAAGGACGGCACGATACTCGGCCACAAGCTCAAGGACATCACGAACGAGGGCGGCTCCGCCTACTACGCGGGCTACTACAACACGGTCAAGCTGACGAACATCACGGGCCTCTACAAGATGAAGAACGTCTCGCTGGAGGCCTACGCCGTCGCCACCAACAAGGGGCCCGGAGGGTCCAACAGGGGGCTCAGCAAGCCGCACATGGGCTTCGTGCTCGAGCGGATGGTGGACCTTGCGGCGAAGGAGCTCAAGCTCGACCCAGCGGAGATAAGGTTCAGGAACTTCGTCCCCCCGGACGAGCTGCCCTACCGCACCCCGAGCGGGAACCTGATAGACGCAGGGAACTTCCGGGAGCTGCTGGAAAAGGCGCTGGAAATGGTCGATTACAAGCACTGGAGGGAGGAGCAGAAGAAGCTGAGACGGAAGGGACGGTACGTCGGGATAGGGATCGCGTGCAACGTGGACCCAGGAGGCGCGAATCCAGGCAGGGAGCAGATGGTAAGGGGCGGTCCAAACCTCCCGGGTCAGCGGCTCGCGGGCGCCACGGTGAGGATGAACCCGCTGGGGAGGGTCACGGTCCAGATAGGGGCGACCAACTGGGGGCAGAGCCACGAGACTACCACGTCCCAGGTCGTTGCGGACGAGCTGGGGATCTCCCCCGACGACATCGAGGTCTCCTCGGTCTTCGACAGCTCCAGCAACCCTTGGTCGAGCACCTCCGGCACGGGCGCCGACTCCTTCACGAGCATAGACATGGGCGCGATAGTCGCTGCGTCGAGGAAGGTCAGGGCCAAGATCCAGAAGTTCGCCGCCCACATGCTGGACGCCGAACCCGAGGACATACAGCTGGACGAGGGGAGGGCCTTCGTGCCGGAGACCGAGAGGTCGGTCACCATCGCAGACGTGGCCCAGGCGGCATACGACCGGGTGAGGGCAGAGACCCTCCCGCCCGGAGTCGAGCCCGGGCTGCACGAGACCGCGTACTACTTCTATCCGCACGCCGACCTGCCCGACAAGGAAAGGAGGGTCGCGGCCCACAACAACTACGGGAGCCAGGCCAACGCCGCCGTAGTGGAGGTGGACGTGGAGACGGGCAGGGTGACCATATTGAGGTACGTTGTCGCCCACGACATCGGGGTCCTGATCAACCCGGCCGTCGTCGAGGGGCAGATACACGGCCACGTCGCGCACATAATCTCGGCGGCCCTGAGGGAGGAGATGGTATGGAACGGGGAAGGGCAGATGCTCACCGCGACCTTCGCCGACTATCTGAAGAACACGGCCGCAGACACGCCAGACATCGAGGTCGGGCACCTGGAGTATCCCTCGCCCTTCACGGCCACCGGCGGCAAGGCCGTCGGGGAGGGGCCTACGATCCCGGTCTTCCCGGCGATCGCCAACGCGGTGGAGGACGCGCTCTCGGACTTTGGCGTCAAGGTCACTGACGTTCCGCTGACACCCTCCAAGCTCTGGACCTTGATCAAAGCTCACCGCAAGAAGCAGTGAGCAGGCAGGGAAGGGCCGTCCTCAGTCCGCTATCGGCTTGATCGCCCGTGGAGGCACGTGAAGGTAGATGTCCTCCCCGTCACTGGTCTCCGAATCGCTCTCGAACTTGTGCTTCGTGACGATGACTTCCGCGCTCCCAACGCGGATCCTGCTGTCCGTCACCGCGCCCCTAAACTCCCTGGCAACCACCTTCCCCGCGAGCACGTTCTCCCCGAAGCCCGGCTTGGCTCTGCTGAGGCCTATCTCGTTGCGCCTTATCACCACAGAGGAGACCTTCTCGGGGAACTCCTCCCCGTATTCGCAGGTCATGTCCGCGTCCACGTCGGGGATCCTGAGGATCGCCGTGTGCTTCGCCGTGTCCAGGCTCTTGAGCTCGGCCTTGAGTATGTTGCCCCTACCGATGAACTCGGCGACGAAGAGGTTGACGGGGGACGCGTAGAGGCTCTCCGGCGATCCCTCCTGCTCTATCTTCCCGCGGTTCATCAGGATGACCCTGTCGCAGATGATGAAGGCCTCCTCCTGGTCGTGGGTCACGAAGACGGTCGTTATCCCGATCCTCTTCAGGAGCAGCCTGAGCTCTCCCCGGACCCGCTCCCGCTCCTTCTGGTCCAGGTTGCTGAGCGGCTCGTCGAGAAGTATCACCTTCGGCTCATACGCCACGCTCCTTGCGACCGCGACCCTCTGCTGCTGCCCTCCGCTGAGCTGTGAGGGATAGCGCTCCGCCACGTCGCCCAGGCCGACGAGCTCGAGGGCTCCTTCTATCTTCGTCTTCTTCTCCTGCTTTGAGAACCCCTTCAGGCAGTAGTCGATGTTCTGCCTGACTGTCATGTGGGGCCAGAGCGCGTAGCTCTGGAAGACGAAACCGAGCCTCCGCTTCTCTGGAGGGACGAAGACCTTCTCCTCCGGCGAGCTCACGGTCGTACCGTCCAGGACGATTTTTCCAGAGTCTATCTCCTCCAGGCCGGAGATGCTTCGAAGGACGGTCGTCTTGCCGCAGCCGCTCGGACCGAGCAGCCCCAAGATCTCTCCGTCGCCAACGGAGAAGGTCACGCCGTTGACCGCCAACACGCCCCCGAAGCGCTTCACGAGCTTCTGGACTTGGATTTTGGGGGCCCCGCTGCCTGACACGTCGTGACCTTCGACATCGTCTCAGTATATAATTCGAGCGACTCCCAGCCAGCATGCCCCGTTCGCCGCGGGACCTCTAGTTAGGATAATCCGAACCGAACGGATAAGTATCCCCCGCCTCGTTTTGGAGCCCCATGCACAGACAGCCCGGGGTCTCTCAAACCGTCACCGCTCTGGTAATACTCGTTGTCATCCTCGCGGCCGCGGCGAGCTACGGGTTCATCCGGTCGACGGGTGGATCAACGACGACGTCCACGGCGACGACTACCATCACAGGAACCGGTTCAACCGTGACCTCGACGGCTACGTCTGTCTCGACGTCGACCGCGACCTCGACCACCACCGCCACGTCGACCACGACCCAGCTCCAAGACCTGGCGACAGCAGCTCAGGCTGAATGCGCAGCCGCCGGGTCAAACTGCCTCACGATACTCACTACCCAGTCAGCCACAAACTGGGCAAACTGCTACGGTCCGTCATTCTATCAAACGTATCCCTGGGCCAATGGTAAGGTGACCTACACGAGCCTTTCGACCGCGGCGGAGACCACCGAGCTGATATCCAACTACCAGGCGCACTCCGTCCAGGCTGACGTCGCCACGGGCACCTTGGCGGGCCTCGAGCCAGCCATCGCGGCGGGTACGGTCATCAACTACACGAGTCCGCAGCTCGCCCTGATGAACTACTCGTCATCCGCGTATGGGCCAAACTGGATCACGACCAACATCGCCATCGTGCACCTGATCTACAACCCGTCTGTGATGGCAGCCGACAAGCTCCCGATCCCGACGACCTGGGCTGCCCTGGCGAACCCCATCTACAAGAACCAGATAGCCTTCCAGACGGCGACCGCCCTGGGCATAACTACGGCTGAGTTCTACTACCTCTCCACGCAGATGACCAACTCGAGCTGGACGACGCTTATGCAGGGAATCGCCGCGAACAACCCGAAGATCGAGCAGACGGCCGGCAACGCAGAGCAGGACGTCATAAGCGGGCAGGACGCCCTAGGGGTCGCCACCTTCGACGACTACGTCTCCGACCTGAAGGGAGGCGTGAGCCCGAGCCAGCTCGCGTTCGACGACATCGAGCCCGTCGTCTACACGCCGGGAGTGGTCACCATAACGGCGGGAGCGCCCCACCCCAACATGGCGAAGCTGTTCGAGGCCTGGTACATCTCGATCCCTGGCCAGCTGGGCGTGCTGTGCACCAACCACGACCCGTATCAGTCTCAGCTCTCGAGCTCGCTCCTGGGATACCTGCCGTCCGACTACCGGCTCACGAACGCATACGCGAACACGGCGCTCCTCACGGACACGGCCAGTTGGAGCCTGCTGTTCAAGAACATATTCGGGGCCTAGCCTGCGAGACCGCCCGGTGAGCTGTCCAAGTTGACGACCAGCGACCGGGCCGCCGCGCTCTTTTAGCTGCGGCCTGCATTAGGGGTGTCGGGCCGAGGGATGTACAAGAGCAAGCTACTCGTCATCGTCGTCGTCGCCGTATTCCTGCTCCTCCTCATCCCTGTCTTCGCTCTCCTCGTCGGATTATCCTTCTTTCCCGCCCTCGGGAAGACGAACTACTCGCTCATCGGCTACTTCACGTTGCCCAGCACCCTCTCCCTGGTCGAGAGCACTCTCGAGTTCAGCATAACAGCCGCCGTCTTCACAACGATTTTCGCGGTCTTCTACGCTTGGTTCATCGCGCGGACGGACGTCTACGGCAAGCGGTTCCTCGAGCTGCTCCCCGTGCTCGGGCTCAGCGTGCCCCTCCTGTTCAAGGCCTTCGCGTGGTCCTACCTCCTCAACCCTAACGCGGGTATAATCAACGTCCTCCTGAACCACATCCTGGGGCGCGGCGTCCTGAACTTCGACATCTACTCCATGGGGGGGCTAATCTTCGCCCAGTCCTTCACCAACGTCCCCCTCGCCTACCTCGTGATCCTGCCGGCGATGAAATCAATGGACGCCAACCTGGAGGAGGCCTCGAGGATCGCCGGAAAGGGAATCCTCGCGACGTTTAGGGACGTGACCTTCCCAATCATCAGGCCCGCGGTGTTCTCGGCTTTCGTGCTCGCCGTCATCGGCGGGGTGGGGACGCTCGAGTTCCCGTACCTCCTAGGGCTCCCGGGGCATGTGCACGTCCTTGCGACGGAGATCCTCTTCTGGACCCAGGAGAGCGTCCCTCCGGCCTACGGGACCGCGGCCGAGGTCAGCATACTCTACGCCCTCATCACCCTTGTCGCGGTGACCATCTACATCTGGTCTACGCGGCGGGCCTTTAGATTCCAGGTAGTGACAGGGCGCTCAGTCTCTCGCGGCGTCCAGAAGCTCGGCCGCATGAGGTCGCTGGCCCTCTTGATCTGCTTCGGGATAGTATTCTTCGAGTTCATCCTTCCGTTCCTTACCCTCTTCCTGATGTCCATCTCCAACATCTATGGGAGCCAGCTGGTAAACCTCAAGTTCAATTTTCCCGGCGCGTACATCAGCGCTCTCGAGATCCCCGGGCTCTTCTCTTCCCTCCAGACCTCGATCGAGTTCGGGCTCATCGCCGCGATAGCGGCCACCGTCGTCGGGTCTCTGTTGTCGTACGCCGCCTACAAGGTCAAGTCGCGAGGCGCGAGGCTGGCTGAATACATCTCGGCCTTGCCTCTTGCCTTCCCCGGAGTGGTCTACGGGGTCGCCCTCTTCTGGACCTTCCTCCTCGTCCCGGGGCTCCACAGCATCTACGGGACCATCTGGCCTCTCGCGATCTCGCTGGTCTTCATCCGGCTTCCGTTCTCGACTAGGATAGTCTCCGGAAACATGGTCCAGGTCTCCAACGAGCTCGAGGAAGCCTCTCAGGTGAGCGGGTCTGGTTTCCTAAGGACCTTCACGAGGATACTCCTCCCACTCACACGGGCCGGCCTATTCAACAGCTTCGTCTACACCTTCATCGACTCGCTCAGGGAGCTCGGCGGCGTCATCCTTCTCGTGACCGCGCAGAGCGTACCCTTCACGGTGCTCCTCCTGCACTACTACAACACTGCCACGCTCTTCTCCGACATCAACGTCGTCGCGGCCGCTTCCGTGATTTTCACGGGGATGATCGGCCTCTTCCTGACGCTGGGTGCCATCTTCCTGCACTTTTGGGGGAGGAAACGGGGGATCTGACTTGGACTCGCCGGCGCCCGCGGGAAGCCATATCTATGCACGCGGCCGCGAACGAAACGGGAGACGATTCCATGACCGCTAGCGACTCGGTCGTCAAGAAGGCCAAGAAAGAAGGGCGCGTCCTGGTCTTCGGCACCGTCGAGATAGACGAGTTCGCGGGCTGGAAAGAATCTTTTGAGAAGAAATATCCGGGAATCGAGATAGAGTACCAGAGGAGGTACGTCCCCGGGACCCCGCCTCCGATGGCCCAGAAGATAATGGACGACGTCAAGGCCGGGAGGGAGACCGCGGACGCCGTCATAGTGGCCGTCCCCCCTCTGATGCAGTTCCGAGGCCTTGGCCTGCTGGCAAGGACGAAGTTGAAGGAGACGGCGGGCTATCCGAAAGACGTCCTCCAGCCGGAGGGCTACTGGTTCCCCATCGTCTCCTTGGGCATGATCCAGGTCTACAACCCCAAGCTCGTGACAAAGCGCGAGCTGCCCAAGACAGCCATGGACCTGACTGACCCGAAGTGGAAGGGGACCATCATCTCGCACGACCTGTCCGTCGGGACGCTGGGCGCCTACTGGCTCGCGTCGCTGAGGCCCATCCTGGGCGAGAGCGAGTGGAAGAAGTTCGTCCGGGGGCTCGCCAAGAACGAGGCCAAGATGTCCCCGCTCTACGACCCAGTCGTAGACTCCGTCGCAAACGGAGAGAGCAAGATCGGGCTGACGGTCCTGCTTCACGACTACGTGAAGGCGAAGGAAGCGAAGAGGACGATCGAGCGCCTGAAGCTGACGGACGTCCCGATGCTTCTCACCTTCAACGCGATTGCGAAGACGGTCGCTGGAAGGCACCCGGCCGCCGCGGAGCTCCTCATGGACTACCTCCTCTCGAAGGAGGGGCAAGAGGTGGTGGGGAGGACCTACCTGCGGATACCGTCTAGGAAGGGGGTCGACTCGCCGTACGCGCTCGACAAGCTCGTCCACAAGGAGAAGCTCACGCCCTTCCCCAACGAGGAGGCGCTGCGCACCGCCCCCGACTCCATCGCAACCCTAGCGGAGCTCTTCGGGAAGAAGTAGAGGGCCTACCCTCGCTTGAGGCGGGTAGAACAGCGGCTAGCTACAGGCCCTATGGGAGCCCGACGGACTTGAACTTCTCTAGCAGCGAATGGGGCGAGAACGCGTCCCTCACGCCCTTCTCGTCCGGGAAGTACCTCATGGCGGTCGTCGGGTTCTTGAACGGGGCGTTGTACTTCATCGTCGCTCCCGGCCTCGTCGGTACCAGGCCCTCGTAGCTCTTGCCCATCGAGTTCTGCCACTCGGCGGACAGAAGGTGGTCGACGAAGCGCTCCGCGTTCTTCTGGTGCGCCGCTTCCCTGACGATCCCTATGCTCCTCATGCTCGCCGTCTTGGGGACGTCAGACAGGGCGAGGGTCTCGACCTCCCAGCCGACCTTGATCAGCGGGAGTGGCAGACCGATAGCGTAGTCTCCCCTCGAGACGTACTTTTGCATGTTGTGGTAGCAAGCGAACACGGCAGGCTGCGTGTTCTTGAGGAACGCCTTTACGAACTCGTCCCACTTCTTCTCCCCGATCATGCTGAGCAGGGTCGCGAAGTAGAAGAAGCTGTACATCCCATCAGACCAGTCCTGGACGGACTGCATCGACACCAGCCCCTTGAGCCCCGGGTTGGTCAGGTCCCAGAGTTTGTTCGGGACGAGCTTCTGGTCCAGGAACTGGCGGTTGTAGATGAAGTTCGTCGGCTCGACGGCGATGGCGGACCACGTCCCGTCCTTGTCCTTGAATATCGGGTCGTAGGCCTTGAGCTCGGGCGAGCGGTAATCACGAAGGTGCCCCGACTCCTTGAGCATCAGAGTGGTGTAGTGCGGGAGCATCACGACGTCCGCGGTCGGGATGCCGTACTTCACCTCGTCCCTAACCTTCTGAACCACCTCGACGGGATGAGCCGCGTAGTAAGTGAGGTCTATGTCTAGCCCATAGTATCTGTGGCGAAACTGCGTGAGGAAATCGAAGAAGGTCTTGTGAAACGGGCCGTATACGATCAGCTCGTTCTCATTTCCGTGCTTCTTTGCCTCCACCTTCTCTGGATGGATGTGCATCATGAATCTAAAATCACCCGGCGAGGGCAATATAAGGCTTGATTTAGAATTATACTTACTAGGACCTAGGCTCAACTCGGGAGAGGAACCTGTTCAGACCTGCTCCTCTTCGAGCGGGGGAGCCCCCCGCTCCTCCTTAGGGATCTCCCGGCCTCCCCTGAGAATCGAGGGCACGATGGAAAGGAGGACGAACCCGGTCGAGACGAGGAAGACCAGGTGGATGCCGCCCACGAAGCTCCCCGCGAAGCCGCTGCCGACCGCACCGTAGTTGCCCGCGAACATGTCGTCCAGGGCCGCGACGGGCACCAATGCGCCCATCACGACGAACGCGAGGCTCCTGCTCACGCTGTTTCCTAAGTTTATCAGCGTCGTGCTGATCCCCGCCGCGAGGCCCCTGTCCTCAGGAGGGACGGCGCTCATCACCGAGGCCCTGTTGGGGGGCGCGAACGTCCCCATCCCTGCGCCCGTTATGACGAGCGGGAGGGCGAGCTGCCAGAAGGTCGCGGAGGTGGGCAGCTGGGTGAGCATGGTCAGGCCGATCGCGGTCAGCGCGAGCCCGCTCGTGGCGACCAGCCGCGGCCCCCTCCTGTCGGCGACATACCCGGCAATCGGCCCGAATAGCGCGAACATCGCGGTGTTCGGGAGCAAGAACAGGCCCGCCTGGAAGGGCCCGAGGTTCATGTTGGGCCCCTGCAGGTAGAAGACGAGGACGAGCAGGACGCAGCCCCTGGCGAGGGAGTTGAGGAAGATGGCGACGGTCCCCGCCGCGAAGAGCCGGTTCCTGAACAGGGAGAGCTTGAGCATCGGGTCCTCCACCCTCGTCTCTACGAAGGCGAAGGCGCACAGGATCGCGATGCCCGCCGCCGCAAGCCCCAGGGTGAACGAACTGCTCAGGCCGGAGACCGCGTAGAGGGAGATCCCCGATAGGAGGGTGAAGACCCCCGCCGCGAAGGCGACGTTGCCCGCGATGTCCAGCCTCTGCCCCTCCCTCCTCGCGGACTGCTCCTTGAGGCGGTAGTGGGACCACACCGTGGCGACCACCCCGATCGGCACGTTCACCCAGAATATCGCGCGCCACCCCGCGGCGGCAGTGAGGAACCCGCCCACCACCAGCCCCATGACGGACCCGGCGGTGATGGCAATCGCGTTGACGCCGAGGGCCCTCCCCCTTTCCTCGAAGGGAAACGCGTCGGTGATGATCGCCGCGCTGTTTGAGAATAGGAGTGCCGCCGCCAGACCCTGGACCATCCTGAAGACCACCAGCTCCAGCCCCGACTGCGACAAGCTGCACAGCGCGGAGGCCGCGGTGAAGAGGGCGAACCCCAACGTATAGAGCCTGACCCTCCCGAACATGTCGCTCAGCCGCCCGAAGTTGACGAGGACCGCTGCGACCACCAGCTGGTAGCCGATGAGGACCCAGATCAGGTCGAAGGGCGAGGCGTTTGGAAGGTCCCGCCCTATCGTCGGCAGCGCTATCAGCACTATGCTCGCGTCGATGGCCGACATGGCCGCGCCCAGCGTGGTGTTGGTGAGAGCGATCCACTTGTACTGAATCTTAACCGCCAAGAGTGCGCGCCCGAAGTTCGCCTATAAGTGTCCCGGAGTTGCAGAACGGCCGGCCGACTTTTTCGTGCCGGGAAAAACTCATTAGCAGACGCGCACGGCTGGGCGTTGATTCCTTGAAGCTAGCCGTTTATGGGCCCCAGCGCCTGGGGCTAGTCGTCGGCGACAACGTCGTCGACCTCCAGAGGTCGGCCTCGTCCTACCTATCCTCTGAGGAGGAGGCGGAGGCGCTCGTGGGTCACACGCTCAGGGGGTTCCTCGAGCGGGGCGACAGGGCCATCGAGACCGCCCGAAAGGTCCTAAGGTTCGCGAGCGATGACCTTCCCCGTCTCAGGGGGGCCAGGGGCGAGCGGGCCGTCTTCGGCATTGGCGAAGCGAGGCTCGCCGCCCCCGTGACCGACAGCTCGAAGTTCAAGGTCATGTGCATCGGCGCCAACTTCGCGGACCACTTCGTCGGGTTGGCCTCGAACATGGCCGCCGCGATGGGCGGGGAGAAGAAGGCCCTCACCCTCGAGGGCGCGAGGGCCCAGGCGCTGAGCACCCCTCCTTGGGGATTCTACAAGATGGGGAGCAGCGTAAGCAACCCGGAAGAGGGCGTCCCGTACCCCTCCAGGACCAAGCTCCTGGACTACGAGGGTGAGGTCGCCCTGATGATAGGGAAGCGCGGCAAGGACATCAAGCGCGAGAACCTGCTCGAGCACGTCCTCGGCTACACGCTCTTCGACGACTTCTCCCTGCGGGACAACATGGACAAGGGCGTCATGAACTTCGCGCGGGTGAAGAACTTCCAGGGCTCGGGAGCGCTCGGCCCGATAGTGACGCTCAAGGACGAGGCGCCCGACCCGCAGGACATCGACTTCTCGACCTCGGTCAACGGGGATGTCAGGCAGAGGGGGAACACCAAGGACATGATCAGGGGGTTCGCGGAGTGGGTCGAGTTCCTCTCGGCGGACTCGGAGCTCAACCCCGGGGACGTCATCGCGTCGGGGACCTGCGCCGGGACCGCCGCCGACTCCAGCGAGCGGGACAAGGACGGGAACCCGCGCCCGGAGAGGTTCCTTAAGGTCGGAGACGTGGTGGAGGTCTCCTCCAAGAGAATCGGGGGGACGCTGAGGAACCGAATAGTCGCAAAGCCCTGAGATTCCCGAGAAACTATGTCGTTTCGATAACTTAGGTTATTAACCCACTCCCGGCGGGGCCTCCAGATACCATGGATTCTGAAGGTGTGACCGAGTTCCCTAGCTCCCCATCAACAAGTATCGCGACGGCGGCAGGAGGAGGGGGAGCCAGCGGCGTGCAGTCATCTCAGGCGAACGGCGCCTACGCAACCGCGATGCCGTCGAGGCGCAACACCGCACTCATCATCGGCGGACTCCTGACGGGGATGCTGCTTGCGGCGCTCGACCAGACCATAGTCGCGACCGCAGGGCCGACCATAATCTCTGACCTGGGAGGCCTGAGCCTCTACGCGTGGGTCTTCAGCGCGTACATCCTGACCCAGACGGTCGCTCTCCCCGTCTTCGGGAAGCTCTCCGACCTCTACGGCAGGAGGAAGTTCTTCGTCCTCGGCCTCGTGATCTTCATGGGTGGCTCCATACTTTCCGGGGCCTCGCAGAACATCGACGAGCTAATCGTGTTCAGGGCCATACAGGGGATCGGGAGCGGCGCCTTCTTCCCCATCGCGCTGGCCATTGTCGGGGTCGCGTTCCCTCCTGGCATGCGCGGCAAGCTCCAGGGAGTCTTCGCGAGCGTCTTCGGAATCGCAGCCGTGGTGGGGCCGTCAGTGGGCTCCTACCTCGTCGACGCGATAAACTGGCGTTGGATATTCTACATCAACCTCCCGCTGGGCGTCGTCTCCTTCGCCCTGATCATGCTGGGCGTCAAGGAGTCGAGGAACACGAACGCGAGGAGGTCGATCGACTTCCTAGGCGTCGGCACCCTCGCGGCCTGGGTCGTCCTCCTGATACTCGGCTTCCTCGACGGCGGGACCACCTACGCGTGGTATTCGTGGCAAGAGGCCGCGACTTTTGCCGGCGCCGCCGTCCTCTTCGTAGCGTTCCTCGTCGTCGAGAGGCGGGCGAAGGAGCCCGTAATCCCGCTCGACCTCTTCAGGAGCAGGACGGTGTCGTCCGCCTCCGCCGTCGCCTTCCTCAGGGGGATATCGTTCTTCGCAATCGTCAGCTTCATCCCGCTCTTCGTGCAGGCGGCCCTCGGGGGGTCGGTCAACGACGGGAGGAACGCCCTCTACGGGTTCCTCCTCCCCCTCATCGTCACCGCGATCATCGGCGGGCAGCTCGCGGTGAGGATGAGCTACCGGGGCGTCATCTTCGTGGGGCTCGTGATCATGACCGTGGGGATGTATCTCCTCACGGCGATCAGCCAGACCTCGACAGTGATAGACATCGCGGAGAGGTCGGCTGTCATGGGCCTGGGGGCAGGGTTCACCTTCGCGAGCGTGGTCATCGCGGTCCAGTACTCCGTGCCGAGGGAGAGGATCGGGGTCGCCTCCTCCCTCGCGCAGTTCATGAGCAACCTGGGGAGCGCCATCGGGCTGGCGATCCTCGGTGCAATCCAGGCGAACACCTTCGGCTCCCAGCTAAGCACCGTCTTGCAGGCCGTCCCCGCCGGGCAGCCCGCTGCGGCCGCCTTCCTGAGCAACCCGAACCTCGTGGGGCAGGTGCTAGCGACCCCCGCGGCCCTCGCCCAGATGACCGCCCAGAGCCCGGCGCTCTCGGCCTTCGTCCCCCAGCTCAGGGTAGCCTTCGCGAACTCCATAACCCCGCTCCTCTGGGTCAGCCTTGGGATGTCGGTCGTCGCCGTCGTAGCGAGCGTCTTCATCACGGGCTCGATGAAGCAGCAGCTCGCCGCGAACGTCCTAGTGACCAACGCGCAGGGTGAGCAGGAAGGCCTCGAGCCGCCGCCGTCTGGAATTGTCCCCTAGGCGCGCCGCGTCACAGCGTCGAGGGCTTCGATATCTCTGCGTAAGCTTCCCTGAGCGCGGACACGCCCTTACGGAGGGCGTTTCGCTGCACCGCCTGGGACGCGCCCCTGGCGGTCTCCACGCGGGCCGCCACCGCGAAGACCAGCATCCCTTTGGAGCCCGCGCGCCGAATCTCGACGTGCACGCCCCTCTTCTTCGAGATTCCTGCCGCGACAGCCTCGTATTCCCTGATCCTCTCCAGGACTATCGGGAACTTCTCCTTGAACTCCGCCTGGAATGCGGGGTCGTCGAAGCGCGAGTAGTCCAGGTCGAGCGACTTGCCGGCCTGCTCCTCCCCGTACGCGAGCTCGATCCAGTCTATCGTGTCGCCCAGGGCGAGCGACTCGAGCCAGATGCCCACGCCCCTCTCCTTCCATATGGCGTTGAGGTAGGGCGCCAGCGGGATCTCGTCCCTGTTGCGGCACCTCATGAACCAGTCGAGCCGGTCGACCGCGAGGGGGAATGCCGGGTGGGGCGCGACGACCTCGAAGTGAACCCCCGTCGCCTTCGAGACTGTCTCTTTGACCAGGTCCTGCTCGCTGGCCTTGAGGACCTTGCGTCGCCGCAAAGGGGTCTTCTTCTTCATGGCTGCCTCTTCGGGCACCTTCCCTCTATTAGCCCTTCGCGGCTGCGACGCCTCGTCCGTGTTAAGATTGGCAGATTCGGGGCAAAAAGAATAAACGACCCCAGCGTTCCTGGACGGCTTCGATGACGACAGCAAGAGTCTCTCTCATGATTGGCGCTCTGGCGCTCTTTGTCCTCTCAGGGCTTGCGCTCGCGCTGCCTTTCGCGCACGCCCAGTCCACGGTGGTGGTGACGATACCCAACGGGGCAGGCCAAGCGAGCGGGGCCCCCGGCTACTCTCCCGACACGATCACCGTCGTCATCGGCGTGAACAACACCGTGACGTGGAACAACACAGACGTAGATGCACACACGGTGAGCCCCGAGAACGTGCCAGCCGGCAGCGGGTGGGGGACGGGGTCGGGCGAGATTCCCGCGGGCAAGTCCTACTCCTTCACGTTCACCGTCCCCGGCACCTACACGTACACGTGCGCCTACCACTCCTGGATGTCGGGAACAGTCATCGTGACTGGCGCCTCCACCAATCCGGCGCCCGAGTTCCCCGCCGCGTCGCTGGCAATAATCCTCTTCGCGGTAATCGCCGCCGTGATGGTGGCAGCCCCCCATCTGAAGCCCGCGCTCATTCCCCCAAGCTAGGCGGCACGAGCCCCGTCCCCAACCCTTATCAGGGACCGACGACGTGCAGGGCCAGTTTGAAGCTCAGCGTAGGCCTAATGCTCGCAGCCATCGCGCTTCTCGCCCTGGTGCCGATTGCCCAGGCGGCGAGCACGACCGGCGCCTCTTCGCAGTCGTCCGGATACGTCACTTATGGCGTCCAGGCGACCCAGAACGGGACCACGCTGACCGCTTCAGTGACTGAGACGGTCAGCCCAAGCTCGACGGCGGGCGAGTCGATCATCCTGCTGGCGGTGCAGGGGACGGCGAGCAACTTCACCTACTCTCACGTCGTCAACGCCTCGCTGACCCTCTTCCCCTACCTACCTGCCATCTCGAACGAGAACTACACCTACGCGGGCAAGTCCTACTCCGTCGCGGCGAAGATCTCGCAGCAAGGCACCTCGCAGGCGACCTTCCAGGGCAAGGCATACACCCTCTCGGATTACGCTTTCTCGGCCACCGTCACCTCCGCCAACGGGACTCAGACCATCAGCGGCACCGTCTCGGCATTCCCGTCTGACCTGGTCTACTCGGTCTCTGCCCAGTCGACCAGCGGAAGCGTCTCTGCGACCCTGACCTCGACCTCTCTCGGCTTGAGCGCCGCAGCGGCGGCGCCCGCGCTCCAGGCCGCTACTGTGGGCATAGGGGCATCCCTCGCCGCTGGAGCCGTCGCGCTTTCACTGGGGGTCAGGATGAAGAGGAAGCAAGCCTCCACCGGAACCTCGAAACCCGACCACTGGGTAGATTGAAGGACGGACCGGCCGCATCCTCGAGCCTACTTGCAGTCATCCCGAGATTGAGAGAGCAACGACCATGGACGCCGTGATCAGCTTCGACGAGGCGGTCAAGGACTACGGCCCTAAGGAGATCGGCCCCGTCTCCTTCTCCGTGGGGAGCGGGGAGATAGTGGGGTTCCTGGGCCCCAACGGCTCGGGCAAGTCCACCACCATCAGGATGCTCCTAGGCCTGATCAAGCCCACCTCGGGGACGGTGAGGCTGATGCAGAGGGACCCCCTCCACGACCACGTCCGCGCCCTAGAGCTCGTGGGATACTCGCCCGAGCTGCCGAACCTCCAGTCCTTCCTGACGCCCAAGGAGCTCCTCAGGCTAACGGCGAAGGAGCTCGGGCTCGGCCGCAAGGAGACCAGCGACCAGCTCCCCGTCCTCCTCGAGGACGTCGGCCTCATCCAGTACCAGGACTACAAGATAGCCAAGCTGAGCAAGGGGATGGTCCAGAGGCTCAGCGTCGCGCAGGCGATGATGGGGTCCCCGAAGGTGCTCATCCTCGACGAGCCCATGATAGGCATCGACCCCGCCGGGGTCGTGAAGTTCAGGTCGATCTTCAGGGACTTCGTGAAGGGCGGCGGGACGATCGTGATGTCCTCCCACATCCTCTCAGAGGTGGAGTCGCTCTGCACCAGCCTCGTCGTGATCCACTCCGGGAAGATCCTCTTCAGGGGAGGGATCCAGGCGTTCATCCGCGAACGACTGAGCTCGCGTTCCATCCTGGTCGAGATCGAGGACGCTCCGGCGACGGCAGCGACGGGCAGCCCCCTCCTCGGGCGGATCTCATCGCTGGGCGGGGTGAAGAGCGTCACCGCTACCTCCGCCGGCCTCCTGGTCGAGGTGGAGACCAACTCCGACCCGAGGGCCGAGATCTCTAGGCTGGTCGTGGAGTCAGGGGCGAAGCTCGTCGGCCTGGGCTACTCCAGGAGCGAGCTGGACGAGGCATACATCAGCGCGATAAGGGGGACGCCGACCCCATGAGGGCCGCCAGGGTTCTCACGTTTGCGCGCTACGAGGTCCGACGCGCCGTGGCGCGGAAGAAGGTCCTCGCGCTCGTCGCGCTCACAGTCCTAATCGCCATCGCGCCCTACTACGCCCTGGACGCGACCCACACCTCCCTGATCACGCCTCCCCTCCGCCCCTACCTGTGGATACTCGGGGTCTTCCTCCCCCAAGCGTTCTTCCTCCAGTTCACCGCGCTCCTCATCGCCGCCGGCTCGATGTCCGAGGAGTACGAGCAGGGGACCGCCGAGGTCCTCCTCTCGAAGCCCGTATCGAGGGAGGAGTACTTCTTCGGCAAGTACCTCGGGGGCTACTCGCTCGTAGTCGGGATAGTGCTCCTGGACGTCATCCTCAGCATATCATCAGCGACCTTCGTCTTCGGCCCGCAGCAGGAGCTGGGCATCCTGCCAACGATCCTCGTGGCCCAGGTGTTCGCCGCGCTGGTCTTCTACTCGTTCGCTTTCATGGTCGGAGAGCTGATGAGGAGGTCGTCCCTCTCTTACATCCTCTCCGCCTCCGTCTTCCTTACCAGCGAGGTGGTCGGCACGTTCCTCAACATACTCTACACCCTGACGGGGACCGGCATCTACAAGGTGGCAAACTACTACCTCCCGACGTCGCCGGTGGACGCGCTCCCGCTGCTCCTCGCCGAGCCGAAGTTCCCGAGCGCGGTCCAGACCATATTCCGGTTCGCGGCGACGCCCGTAGAGCCCTCGATAGGCGTCTCGGCCCTCCTGATAGCGGTCTACTTCCTCTCCACGGTGTGCATAGCCCTGGCCTACTTCAGGAACATGGACGTCGCCAAGCGCGTGACCTAGGCGCCCCGCTAGCGGCGCTGGGACCAGAACAGCATCGCAAGCCCGCCCGCGACCAGGCCAAGGCCCACAAGGACCCCGATGAAGCCCAGGACGAGCAGTATCAGGTCGAGGAAGACCTTGCGCAGCAGGTAGAGGACCCCCAGTCCAGCAAGGACCAGGACGACCCCGAGGATCGCTTGGGACCTCATCACGCGCCTTGCGGGGGACGAACTATTATATGTGACAAAACCCCCTTGGGGCTCAGTTGTCCAAGAGCCCAGACCATCTCAGCGCAAAGGTGAGGGACTTCATGGAGGCGCCCCCAGTAGTCGTCAGCGAAGACACGATCATCGACGACGCGGCCTCGACGATGTGGGAAAAGAGAATCGGCAGCGTCATAGTGGTCGACAAGGAAGGCAAGATGGCAGGCATACTCACAGCGAGCGACATCGTCTTCGCCGTGACCAAGTCGCTTATCGGTCGGCAGGTGCCCGTCTCGGGAATAATGTCCAAGACGTCCATCATGGCGACGCCCAACGAGAGCGTACTCACCGCGCTCGAGAGGATGATGAAGGAGAACGTCAGGCATCTTCCGGTGATCGAGAAGAACGGGACGCCCGTGGGAATCATCTCGACGCGGGACGCCATCGGGATCAGCGAGCCGCTGCTCAAGTTCGTCTTCCGCTCGAAGAAGAAGGCGACGACAAAGACGAAGAAGGCCCCTTCCAAGAAGACCAAAGCTTAAACCGGATTGGTTTCTTCGTAATCCACGCCTTGTCCTCCGGCTCTTCCGACCTCCCCGGGCTCGAGGCGAGGACCATAGAGGAGGTCCGCAACTCCACGCGCTTCCTCCTAAAGTCGTTCAAGGCGAAGACTGACCAGCTCAAGCTGACCGCCGGCGAGGACGTCAGGGAGCTCCTGCGCTTCGGAGTCGACCAGGCTTCGGCGAGCTCCACCGCGCGGACCTTCTTCGGAGGCGATTCCGTCGAGTACGTCGCCATCGACGGGACATACTCGGTCGACCAGAAGCTTGACCTCCTCGTGTTCTACGTGGGCGCTTTTGGATACTCCGGACGGTTGAGCTTCCTAGATGACCGCGTCGAGGTCGGGGACCCTGCTCCCATGAACCAGTCTTCCGAGGCGGTCTCGGCGTCGATCCCTCTCTCGGAGGAGGACGCGGCCACCGTCTTCGGGCAGAGGACGGAGTCCGGCACCGAGGTCGAGACGGAGCGCCTCCCCAACGCGATAATGCACCTCGCAGAGTACTACATCGCGGTCAAGGCGGTCTCCTCCGACCCCAGGCTGAAGGTCGTCCTCCTCGACAGGCCGCTCGCGGGGGACGTCGCCCACCTCGTCTGGAGCACCAGGGACCTCGTCAGGAACCACCTCTCCGTCTTGGAGGGGAGGGTCACTCGCTTCGGGAGCGTGACCGGCTTCGACCTCGAGCTCGCGAGGATGCTCGTGGCGAACAAGGACCTCAAGATCCCCTCGCCGAGGAGCCAGCTCCTGAAGTTCGCGGCCGTCTCGTGCCTCTTCGGGGGAGAGGAGCTCACACTCGGCCAGATTGCCGAGCGGCTGGCCGTCGACGACAGCCACGTCCCGCGCCTGCGCCAGGAGCTCAGGGAGCTCGACGCGGAGTTCCACCTCTTCGGGAGGAGCGGGACCGCAGAGGGCGAACAAAAGTTCAAGCTAGACCGCGGCGTCAAGGACTACTGGGGCAGGGTGGTCGGTGCCGCCCTCGACGTCTGCGAACACGTGTTCAACCCGAAGGCCGAGCACCCCTTGAGGATCAAGACGGGAGGCGCAGAGGAGCGCTGGATCACGGCGGACGACCTCGACTTCATGGTCCTCGTCCTCGTCCTCGAGCTGACGCGCAGGGCTTGGTCGGAGCACCTCCTCCCGGTAGGGCTCACGAAGGACTCGGGCGCGTCGGAGCTGGTGAAGACGGTTGTCCCCGTCCTGAGGGCGTCCGGCCTGGCGAAGCTGGACCACGACCTCCCCAACTTCAACAGCGACAAGATGCTCCTGCAGACCAACAGCGTGGTCAACTCGGGGGAAGTCCCCACGCCCTGGCACAGCTTGGACATCGACGCCGCGTTCAGGACGATGGTGCCCGTCCCCGACGACGCCCTCCCGAAGGGGGAGGCGCGGGTGCGCGGCGCGTACAGGAACGTGATCTATCCCGAGCGGCTGTTCGTGAAGACGTACATCCAGCTCTGGAGCAGCAAGAACGACCCCAGCGTGAGGAGCCACGTCTTCACCTTCGACCGCCCCGCATACGCGGCGTACGACCACTGGGGCGACCTCGTGGTCCACAACGAGGACAATCAAATCGACGAGAAGATCAGCCCAGTCCTCAACCTGCGTGAGGAGTCGCGAATGACCAATCTGGCGATGACCATCCTCTTCCAGATGTCGGGGGAGGTGATACCCGAGGCCCTGGGGCACAACTACCCCCTCTTCCTCGCTGACAAGAAGGCGAAGTTCGTCCTCAAGCAGAACAAGGAGGCCTACGCCGGCGCGGTCGCGGTCGAGATGGCGAAGTCGGAGCTCGACCAGCAGGTCCTCTTCTCCCAGCGGTTCAGGGACTACCGGAGCCAGGTGGAGGCGAAGCGACGAAGCGGGAGCGGAGCGTAGGCTTGCCGGCCTCCAAAGCCGTCTTTGACGACCTGGGCGGGGAGTTCAGGGCGAAGCTCAGAGAGATAGTCTCCACGACCAGGCAGTCGGCGGACGGGGACTCGACGGTGACCTTCAGCACCGCGAGGATAGAGTGCGAATACACCCCAGCCGTCATAAAGAAGCTGGCTACCGGGCAGCTGGTCGCCGTCCCCAACGTCCAGACCATCGGGACGGACAACTTCTACTCGATCTACGAAATCGCCGACGTCTTCCCCATGCACTACTCGATGCTCACGCTCGACATGTCCCAGCCCTCCGCGATACGCCGGGAGTTCATGGAGCTCATCGAGAGCGAGTGGGAGAAGGGCTCGAAGAGCACTTGGATCGAGATAGTCGCCGCCCCGGTCGGGTACGTGATGAAGGAGAAGGACGACGGGTCCCTGGCGTTCGAGAGGAAGCCCTACGCCCCGCTCACCGGGAGCCCGGTGAGGCTGCTGAGCCGCGACTTCGTCGAGAGGCTCATTTGCTACAGGGTGCCCGCGGGAAAGGAGCCCCGGGACTACCAATTCGGCCACCTGCTCGGGGTCATCGACGAGACGATACCCTTCACGATGGACATCGAGCACCTCATCCACTTCCACGTTGGGGTGTTCGCGTTCACGGGAAGCGGCAAGTCCAACCTCACCGCCACGGTCATCCGCAAGGCCCTGAAGGTCATCCCCGACCTTAAGGTCGTGATACTCGACGTCTCCTCCGAGTACGGCATGCACATCATAGACGTCCTCAACGAATACCCGAGCAAGGTCTTCTTCACCGACTCCTTCGCGGACTCGAAGGACAAGGCGGGCGAGTACTTCAAGCGGCACGTCTGCCCAGAGGCGGTCTCCGACCTCGAGGAGGAGTTCGAGAAGAAGATCGCCAAGCTCTTCGACGACGGCAAGGTCGTCTTCGCCGAGCTCCCCAGCGAGGGGCACGAGGAGGTGGAGCACTATAGCACCTACGGCGGCCTGGTCGAGATCCTCACGAGCACCCTCAACGACAAGTACGGCGCTGTCCAGCAGAAGATACTGGTGCCCCTCGTGATCAGCAGGATCAAGGACTTCATGTCCAAGGAGGGGCTCACCGCGGAGAGCAGGTTCGACTCGAGGACCAAGAAGCTGATCTCGCAGATCGAGACCCTGACCGCGGACCTGCCCGCCAACAGCCAGCTGAAGAAGACCTTCGACGGCCTCAGCAAGGTCGTTCAGGACACGGCGCCCGCGGACGCGGTGGAAAAGTCGCCGTGGGAGACCCTCCCCGACGAGATAATGTCCGCAGAAAAGGACTCCCCGCGAGTCTTCGTGATCAACCTCCCCGAGGCTGAGGACGCGAGGGCGCAGACCGCCGACGTCATCAATCAGGTCTTCAGGAGGAGGAAGAAGAGCTTCAGCCTCACCCCGAAGGTCCTCTTCATCATCGACGAGGCCCAGGAGTTCATCCCTCAGGACGCTAGGAAGGGCGACAACGCCTACGAGTCGAGCAGGGCCGTCGAGAGGCTCCTGAGGCACGGGAGGAAGTACAACCTCTTCTGCTGGGTCAGCACGCAGAGAGTCGCCCACCTCAACACCAACGCGCTGCAGCAGCTCCACAGCTACTTCATCTCGACCATGCCCCGCCCCTACGACAGGCAGCTCGTCGCCGATACCTTCGCGATAGGAGACGCGTTCATCGACCGGACGCTCGCGTTCCAGAACGGCGACTGGCTGATTACGAGCTTCAAGGCGACCGCGACCCAGAACATCCCGGTCTTCTTCCACGCCGAGAACAACGAGGACACGCTCCGCAGGTATCTCTCTTCCTGACCCGGCAATGCTTGGCTCTGACCACACCGGAGGAACTGGGCGTCTGGTCAAAACGAGGGACCCGAGGATGCTTTCTATTTGGAGACCGAAAGCACCTTGAGGATGAGGCCTGTGTTCGCGGTCCCGGAAGATGTCTGGACGGAGGCCTGAAGGTTCTCGTACGTCACTAGGATGAAGGGGATTCCGGGAAGCGTCCCTGTCTGGACCACGAAGCTGCTAATCGCCACGCACGAGGCCAACGCCACCGGAGCCCCGGTCTCCTCGTAGTTGGTTACGTTCAGGGTGGACGGTCCGAGAGTCACCGTCGTCTGGTTGACGATATGGGAGGCTGGGGAAGAGGTGAACTCGGTGAGGTTGTCATGCTCTTGCAACTCGATGGTGAAGGCTGACATGAAGCCCGCAAAGGTGTCCGTCCCCTCCGAACCGGTGACGTTCTGACCGAGGAAGTTCACATCGTTCACCGTCCCATTGGCCTGGACCCACGCGGTGAGAGTCTCGTTCATCGAGCCAGGCACCTGCTGATTCACGCTGACCTGGTAGACCTCTGCCGGCCCCGAGCCCGATTTGCCCACGACCTGGTAGGAGGAGACCAAGGTCAAGGCGCCCGTAGGAGTGATCGAAGAAATCGCCGCAGACGAGTTTGTCTGTAGCGAGATGGACATCTGCGAGAAGTTTCCGAGCAAAGCCGCGTAGTCAGTCACCACACTGGGAGTGATGAGCGAGCTAGCGTTGAGGGTCGGAAGAGTAGACGGAATCGACTCGGAAGGGCAGGACGTGCTGGAAGCCATAGTCGAAGAAGCGGCGGACGCGGCGCCGGACGACGTGGCGCTGCTCGTGCTCGAAGCAGGAGGGACGGTTGAGACCGACGTAGTCCCGCCCCCTGCTGACAACACGAAGTAAGCCGCCGCGCCGACAACCAGAACGACGACAATCGCCGCCCCGACGGCTGCGGCCGCGCCCATCGCGCTCCGTCGCATAAGTGTCTAGACACGGGGAGACTATTAAGCCCAACCCAACGCTTTAACCATCGGCTGACTGAGCCGAACGGCTTAACAGGGACCGGGCGGCCGTCATCCGCGATGCTCAAGAAGGACGAGATAGCGAAGCTGAGGGCGAAGCTTACGCCCGAGCAGGCCGACGTCTGCGTCAACAAGGGGACGGAGATGCCCTTCACGGGAGAGTACCTCAACAACCACGACAAGGGCGTCTACCGGTGCGCGGTCTGCGGCGCGGAGCTCTTCGACTCCTCGACCAAGTTCGAGTCCGGCACGGGGTGGCCCAGCTTCTGGCAGCCCGCGAAGAAGGAGAACGTCAAGGAGGAGGACGACTACAGCTACGACATGCACAGGGTGGAGGCAGAATGTGGACAGTGCGGAAGTCACCTCGGTCACGTCTTCGACGACGGGCCCGAGCCGACCGGCCTGCGCTACTGCATAAACTCCGCCTCGTTAAAGTTCGCGAAGTCCTGAGCTAGAAACCTAGCTCATGACGCTGAAGTGAATGATTACGATGGCTCCCCACTCGTCGACGCCTACGGCCGTGTAAGCACCAAGAGCGAACTGTGACGGGCCCGAATCACTGAGATAGTATGACTCGACAGAGTTAGACACTCGTGCTTGGATCGGCTCAAGCTTGAGGTAGTTGCAAGGTCCCGGTGTCGGGCTACCGCAGCCGTAACACGAATTCGCTTCCCCGTTGCCATTGTCGTTTGGGATGCAACCGTGGGCCTCCGTCGCATTCGAGCTTTCCGGTTGGAAGAGGTAGGAGTACGCGTTGTCGGCGGGAAGGCAACCTCCAATGCCAAACAATTGCAACCTGGTCTCGTGCGAAAGCTCTCTGGTCGTAAGGTTCCCCGCGAAGATGGCGTACCCTGCCACGTCAGGACCCGAGCACCCTCCATTGCTACCATAAGATTCGGTGGCCCAGTCGTCCGCAGCGGTTACGTTGACGGCTTGAGGAGATGTGTTATGCTCTTCGACAGAAATCAAAATGGGCCTGCCCGGCACAACTTCTGTGGTGTTGACGCTAAGCGAAAGCCTCAGCCCTTCGATTGAGGAAACCGACGCTGTCTCGTTTGTCCCGACTAACGAATAACTGGTTGTCTCTGACGCACCGCTCTCAGTCGTTTGCTGCCGTGGGCCGCCAAACAAAGCACTGTCCACCACTAAGACGCCTATCAGGATCAGCAGCAAAGCCGCTGCTGCGAGCACTGCGACCTTCCTCATCTCCCATCACTCTTGGATTGACTGGCCGGTCAATAATAACGCTATGTGCAAAATCGTTAAAGGGATGCCTCGGGGTCGTCAGGCTCCGATGTCAACGAGCGCGCTGTCCGCCCAGAACGGGGACACCATATCGGTCCACTACCTTGGGAAGTTCCCGGGAGGGAAGGTCTTCGACACGAGCATGAAGGCCGAGGCGGAGAAGGCCGGCATCTTCAACCGGGCCCGCGACTACAAGCCCCTCCAGGTCGTCCTGGGGGCGCACCAGGTCATCCCAGGCTTCGAGGAGGCGCTCGTCGGGATGAAGGTCAACGAGACCAAGGAAGTGACGATCCCGCCGGAGAAGGCGTACGGGAAGACCGGGAGGCACCAGATGGCTGGAAAGACGCTGCAGTTCAGGCTGCTCGTGACAAACATCAAGCGGCCTTAGCTCGCTCCCTCCGGGCCCGCTAACATCCTGTGATTACAAGCCGTGAGCCGAGTATATACGAGCTGGAGCGTTTCGGCTCGTCGTGAAAGCGTGATGTTTGGCAAGAAGCCCAACCCGAAAGGCGCCGAGGCGCGCTCCACCGACGAGACGTACTTGTCCGCGACGAGGCTATCGAACACCGACCCGATGGCAGCAGCCTTCGCGTCCGGATTAAGGATAAGAACAGGTTTGAACGCGTGAGTGGCAATTGACAGGGAAGATCATCGAGGCCGAGAACCTCACGAAGGTCTACAAGGGCAAGATCAAGGCGGTCGACAACATCTCCTTCTCCGTCGAGGAGGGGGAGATCTTCGGGTTCCTCGGCCCCAACGGCGCCGGGAAGACCACGACGATCAAGATGCTCAATACGATCGCGTCGATAACCAGCGGCAGGGCGACCGTAGCGGGGCAGGACGTGACCAAGCACCCCGCGAAGGTCAGGGACGTGATAGGCGTGGTCCCTCAAGAGCTGACCGCCGACGACGAGCTCAACGGCATGGAGAACATCCTGCTCTCCGCCCGCCTCCACCACGTCCGCGGAGACGAGGCGAAGAAGAGGGCGGGCGAGCTCCTGAAGCTGGTCGACCTAGACGGCGCCGCGCGCAGACGGGTCAAGACCTACTCCGGCGGGATGCGGAGGCGCCTCCAGCTCGCGATAGGCCTCATCCACACGCCCAAGATCCTCTTCCTGGACGAGCCCACCCTCGGCCTGGACATCCAGACGAGGACGAAGATGTGGGAGTACATGGGCAAGCTCAACAAGGAGCAGGGCCTTACCATCTTCATGACCACCCACTACCTCGAGGAGGCGGACGGCCTCTGCAACCGCGTCGCCATCATCGACCACGGCGTGATCAAGGTGTCCGGGTCGCCCTCCCAGCTCAAGGAGAGGGTGGGAGGGGACGTCCTGACGATCGAGCTGACCGCAGGGCCCGACATCACCGACTTCCTGAGGTCGATCCCCGACGTCCACGACGTGGTCAAGACCGACCAGTCGTACCGCATCAAGCTCCCGAAGACCGAGAAGGCCCTCCCCGCGATAGTCGAGGGGATCACGAAGAAGGGCCTCGAGATCAAGGAGATAGCCTTCACCAAGCCGACGCTCGACGAGGTCTTCCTCGAGGTCACCGGCAAGTCGATGCGCGACGAGGCCGCCGGGGAGAGCGAGTCCTACATCCAGAACATCATCACGGAGAGGATGAAGTGAGTCACCATGTTTGACGAGACTCTAGCACTCACCAACAGGGCGCTCAAGAAGTGGGTCAGGAACCCCTTCACCATCATCCCGGGCCTAGCGACGGCCGCGTTCTACCTCGCGCTGTTCGGGAACTCGTTCAACCCAACCAACCTCGTCCCCGCCTCGGCGGGCGGCTCAAGCACAGCCATCAAGTCGGCGATACTCAACAGTACTTTCGGGGGAGCCGCGACCTACATCACCTACCTCACGGCGGGGGTGATCTGCCTCATCATCGTCTTCAACATGTCCTTCGGCGGGATCGACATCGTCCTCGACAGGCAGCTCGGTTACTTCAACACCCTGCTGACGTCGCCAATCCCCCGGGCCTCCATCTACTTCTCGGGGGTCTTCCAGAACCTCGCGAAGGCGATGCTCCTCGCGGTCCTCACCTTCGTCATCGCCCTCGTCATCCCTGACGGCCTCAAGCTCACTTCGAGCTTCGGCATCCTCGAGCTGCTCGGGGCCTTCGCCGCGTTCACGCTCCTGGGCCTGGGCCTCTCCTGTATCTTCACCTCCCTCGCGCTCCTCGCAAGGAGCATCGACTCCCTCATCGCCGTGGTGAACTTCATCAACCTCCCGCTGATATTCATGAGCAGCTCCCTCTTCCCGTCGAGCTCCTTCCCGAGCTGGCTGCAGTCAATCTCCAGCGTCAACCCCATCTCAAAGGCGGACGAGGCGGCGAGGATCCTCATCGTCAGCGGCAACCCGGCCGCGAACGGCATGATGGGCACCTTCGTGGGCGACATGCTCTACCTCGTGGGATTCGTGGTCGTCATGGCCATCCTTGGCTATTGGGCCGCGGCTAGGTCGATGAAGCCCGAGTAGGCTGGCGGGGAAACCATGCCCGACACGCAGGTCGAGAAGGGGAGCACAACACGGCTCGATGACGTCGACGGCGAGCTCAAGGTGGGCAGGGGCGCCAAGATAGCCGCCAAGGGGAAGGCGGTGACCGTCGCCGGGGGCGCCTACTTCGAAGGCGACGCGGAGATAGACTGCGACTTCGAGTGCGACTCCCTCAAGGTCGAAATGGGCAAGCTGACCGTCTCGGGCAACCTTACCGTCCACAAGAGCTTGGACGTCGCCCACACAGTGGAGGCGAGCGGCAGGATAAGCGCCCACGACATCGACGTGGGAGGCAAGATGATCGCCAGATCGATATCGTGCGGGGGCTCAGTGCGGGTCGGCGGACTCGTGGACGTCGATGAGACGCTGGAGGCCGAATCCGTCGAAGTGGGAGGGAAGGTCTTCCGTCGCCGGAGCGGTGAGGCTGACCAACCTCGGCGTAGGCGGGAAGGCAGACGTCGGGGGCGGCATCATCAAGGGGCAGACGAGGGTCGGCGGGATATTCTCGAGCACCGCGAAGTTGGAGTTCGGGGAGCTCCAGGTCTACGGCAAGTGCACCCTTCCCGCGGGCAGCGACGGCAAGAAGCTCTCGACGTTCGGCAAGCTGTCAGTCGAGGGCGACCTTTCCTGCGAGCAGGTGGACGTGGGAGGCATGACCGACGTCCGCGGCGACCTGAGTTCGTCAGAGGTGCTCGTCAACGGGAAGCTCGACGTCTCAGGCTCGCTCTCGGTGAAGGGGATGCTAGACGTCAACGGCTCCTGCGAGGTAGGCGCAGAGCTGAAGGGCTCGGACCTTCGCGTCGGGGGGAGGTTCAGTGCCAGCAAGGCCGTGCTGACCAACCAGGCGGACATAGCGGGAGAGGTCGAGACCGAGAAGGGCCTCAAGGCCAAGTCCGTCGTCATCAGGACCGGGACCAGGTGCAGGGGCGCACTCGTCGGCGAGCGCGTCGAGCTAGGGAAGAGCGGCCTCGTGCTAGCCAACTGGGGCGCGCGCTGGGCCGGACAATCCCTGGTCATGCGCGGCATAGGCAAGATGACCGACGCGGGAGACATCTACGGGGCGGAGGTGGCGCTCGGCTCGAACTCGAGATGCGGAAGAATCTTCGCCGACAGGGTCGAGCTGGGCGACGGCTGCACGGTCGACCAAGTGACATACACGCAAGAACTGCGCAGGAGCGGCGGCCGCCAGTTCCTGACTCGCCCTTCAGTGAAGGTCACTGAGCTCCCCGCCTTCCCGCTTTGAGGGAGTGACGACTTCGAGCGTCCCTGGCGTTGAGCTGCAAGCGCAACCGCGGTGGAGGCTCGCAGCGTGAGGGGGTCCGCGTCGTGACCGGCAGAGCGAAGAGGACGAAGGTCGACCTCTACGCGACCATCCTCGAGGTGATCCGCCGCTATCCTGAGGGGGGCCGGATAACGAGGATCTCCTACGGCGTGGGCGTCCCCGTGGACAGGCTCAAGGTCATGGTCGAGGCCCTCACCGCGAACGGGCTCGTGAGGAAGATAGCCGCCGAGGATGAGGAGGGCGACGAGGCGGGCGTCTTCTACTACGGCGTGACCTCCCGGGGGCTCGAGTTCCTCGAGATCTACTGGAAGATGAAGGGGTTCCTCGCGGTCTTCGGCGAAGACGGCCCCTGACCTTGGCTTCGACGGAAAACTTCATCTAAACTTTCGAAGCCAGCCGGAGGCGTGGCCTCTGGGGGCACCGGCGCTGACTACTCTTCGGTCTACGTCTTCCTGGGCATACTCATGCTCCTGGTCATCCGACGGTTCACCAGGGTCATCCGGGGGTCGAAGGTCAGCAAGGGGAGGACGATACTCTTCTCGATCTACTACCTCGGGTTCGCCGGCCTTCTCATAGCAGTGTCCGTGGTCGCGGGCGGCGTCTCTTCGGTCGACCTAGTCCTCTACGCGCTGGTCGGGGCGGCAGGCGCGTACGGCTCATACCAGTTTTCGGACGCGCGGATAGGCTTCTGGAAGGGGGCAGACGGCTCCATCTACTTCAAGGGGGCTATAGTCGTCTACGTGATCTACATCGTGGGGCTCTTCGCGAGGATAGCGATCGACTTGGCCTTCATCGGCCCGCAGGCCTTCACTTTCACCTTTGTCGGGGCCTCGCCCGCGCTGTCCTCGACTGCGATATATGCGGGAATCGCGACCGACGTTCTGCTCTCGTTGGGCGTGGGGCTGCTGGTCGGGAGAAACCTGCGGGTGATGAAGAGGTACGGCGCCATCCTGGCGGGGAAGGAGCCGGTCACCGACACGCCTCCGAACGTCCCGCTGCTGTGAGCCCGCAGGTTCTGTCCTCTCTTCGTTTGGTTAGGACATTCGGAATGCGAGTAGAGAATCGGCGATAGACAAATGATTCAACGTAAGACATTAGTCTAAGCGCGAAAGAAGGCGACTATGAGGCGCAAGGCCCTCGTCATACTCCTGGCTCTAGGGATTGCTCTCATGTTCTCGTTCTTCGTTCCTCTTGTCCCTGTCTACATCAGCCAGAGTAGTTCCCCAATTTGTCCTCCCGGGTATGTTGGGCTCTGCGGCAGCGACATGGTCAGTCGCTTGCCCGGGTATGTCTCGGTCACTCACAGGTTGTTCGGAGTTGGCGGAGCATGGCACGACGGGCGCTTCGAGATCTTGCACATTGGCTGTTATGTGACCGGCACTCCCCCGCAACAGGGTACCATCTGTACATTGAGTTCGTAATCCCTGAGCTGTTTTGGACAGGCCATTCAATCAGTCACACCAAGCGCTGACTAGACAGAAGCAGCCCGCACCACCTCCTTATAACGCACGGAGCGCACGCTGGCACGAAGAAAGATGCCCGCTGACAAGGCCACCATCGTGACCTACCCAGACGAGTTCTCCAAGCAGGAGATCAGGGAGCTAGCCGAGCGCGCCGGCTACACTGTGGTGGGCATGATCACGCAGAAGCGGGTCGTGAAGTCCGAGTACGGCGTCGGCGTGGGCAAGGCCGAGGAGCTCCGCGACATGGTGAGCAAGAACGGCTCCAAGATCCTGATCATAGACGAGGAGGTCACCTCCTCGCAGGCGAACAAGCTCGCCATGGTCACCCGCTGCGAGATCGTCGACAGGGACAGGCTCATCTTGAACATCTTCGCGAGGCGGGCGACCACGACGGAGGCCAAGCTCCAGGTCCAGCTCGCCGAGCTCAAGTACGAGATGCCGCGCGCGAGGGACGCGGTCCGCTACTCCGCCAACGGCGAGAGGGCGGGC
Source organism: uncultured Nitrososphaerota archaeon (assembly GCA_963838925.1). Lineage (GTDB taxonomy): Archaea > Thermoproteota > Nitrososphaeria > Nitrososphaerales > Gagatemarchaeaceae > Gagatemarchaeum. Next base: position 74,504 of record CAWISW010000003.1, on the reverse strand, counting down.
TTCATGGGCATGGGGGAGACCATGGTCGACATCAAGTTCAGGGCCCTCAAGAAGAGGATGGTGTTCATCAACCAGAGGCTCGAGAGGGCGCAGGCCAACAGGAACCTTCACCGCACCGAGAGGAAGAAGCTGGGGCTCCCCTTCGTCTCGCTCGCGGGCTACACCAGCAGCGGGAAGACGACCCTGTTCAACAAGCTCGCCGCCGAGGCGAGGGAGGAGTCGCCCAAGCTGTTCACCACGCTCACGACGACCATGCGGTCCGTGAGCCTGGGCGACCCGCGAAGGAAGATAATGCTCTCGGACACCGTGGGCTTCATCTCGCGCATACCCACCTACATGGTGGAGTCGTTCAAGTCCACGCTCGAGGAGTTGACCTACTCTGACATGGTCCTACTGATGGTCGACGCAAGCGAGGAGAGGGAGAGCATGGCGATCAAGCTCAACAGCTGCCGGGAGATCCTGGACGCCCTCAAGGTGGACCCCAAGAAGACCGTGCTGGTCCTCAACAAGGTGGACCTGCTTGAGGGGGCGGCGCTTCGCCAAGTCGAGGAGGACGACCTCTTCTCGGGCTTCACCATAGTCAAGATCTCAGCGGTGAGGGGCGACGGGCTGCGCCAGCTCAAGAACCGCATCATGGCCATGACGTATCCTCCCAACGCCGGAAAGGCAAGCCAGGTACCCGTCCCCCAGCGGATGGAATTCTCGCACTAGCCGAAGACCTTGTCGGCGTTGGCGGCGACGACCTCTCTGCTCGCGTGCCCGCTCGGCGCAAGGCCCCTCTCGACCATCCATTCGTAGGTCTGGTCGAAGTCCCTCTTTTCGTAGGCGACCCAGTGGTTCCACTTGGGGACGGGGATGGTCTTCCTCATGCCGGCTCCCATCCTCTTGACCTTCGCGGGCATCTCGCGCATAGCCCGGTCCACCTTCTCGAAGTAGAGCTCCCGGAAGTCGTCGGGCTTCTTGTTCATCTTGTCAATCGCTGCGTTCGTCGCGACGAAGAAGCGCCTGAGCTTGTCGACGTCGTCGTCCTTACGCACCACGATGGTGGTCGGATTCGACCTGGTCGTCTTGACTATCTCCACCAGCGACGCGGCCTTCGCAAAGTCGGCCCAAGGGCTGAGCAGCGAGGCGGCCTCGACCTCCTTGTTGATGAGCGCCAAGAAGCGCTTGTGCGGCTCTCCCACCTGCACCAGCTTCGCGGACTCCCTGGGCATGAAGCGCTCGAGGTCGCTCACGGTGGTGTAGTACGCCCCCGTCCCCATCTCGATCGCGACGGGCTTGTCCCTGAGCATGCCCGGGGCGGTGTAGCCCGACTCCTTTCTGACAAAGAGCGAGAACGTGGAGTTCAGCGTCCCCGGCGATGGGAGCGACTTTGAGAGTATCCAAGAGCCTTTTGAGCCTAGGACCCTGTTGATGCACACCCACTCCCCGGCATGGTAGATGTCCGTCTTCTTGCTCTTGAGGAGCTCGGTGTAGAGCGCGGCCTTGTCGGCAGTCCCGGAGGGCGTTACGTCCAGCCACTTGGCTTCCAGGCCGTGCTTCGCGAAGAGTCCAAGTTCGTCAGCGACCATCTCTGGGAATGTCCACTGGAAGTTGTACATGTTGACGGCGATGCTAATCTTCTTGGCCATGCGAGCTGACTGGTTTGGCAGGCAGGGACCAATAGACAAAAAGGGTTTCGCGATTGGTCCAACGGCAACGGACCCTAGAAAAAACGCCCTCGACGGGGCCTAAGGCTGGAGGTTTCCAGCCCTAGATGCCTAGAGCCCCGTCGAGAGAGAGCACACCGGCGCCCAGGAACACGAGTACGAGGGCCAGAGCCACGTAGAGGATGTCGACCTCGTAGGAGGGCTTCCCTGCGGAGATGTAGTCAGCGTGCATCTTGCGCTTCTTCATCACAGAGGCGGACACCATGAAGAGGACGAAGAACAGGCCCACTATCGGGACGAGCAGCCCCAATATCAGCGCTATCCCTCCGCCTAGCTCCAGCGCGGTCGCGGCGTAGGTCGCTCCCGCTGGGACCCCTAGTCCCTTCATGCTCTGGATGGTCTGCGGCATGCTCTGTATCTTCGGGCGCGCGTGGATGACGAAGTTCGCTCCCACCCACACCCTCAGGATCAAGGCGAGGTATCCTGTGTACGGAATTAACGGATCCAATATCGCGGTCATTTTCGGTCAATTAGTAGTAAAACAGTACCGCATATAAACCTAGTAGTAATTTGCTACCAAGTAGGTATTACGCACCATATCAAGTAAAGCCTGCTTTACCGGTCCGGCTCAAAAAGCAACTGGAACAGCCGTCGAAAGGCCCCGAGTCAGTCGCAGGGTTAAAAGCGAACGGCCCGAGCAACGTCGCGAACATCTCTTGCCCACCCTCGAGATAGGCGGGAGGCGCATCGAGTACCTGGTGCTGCGTGGCACGAGCAGGCGCTACACGTACTTCAGGTTCAGGCCGGATCTGACGCTCGAGGTCGTCCTACCCCGGGGGCAGCTCGGCGACGCCAGCAGGTCGATCAGCCAAAGGCGCGAATGGATACTGGAGAAGTACGAGGAGATGCGGAGCACCAAGAGGATACTCGACGACCGCAGGGTGATGTTCGACGGCAGGTTCCTGGACATCATCCACGAAGAAGGAAGGGAGAGGGAGGAGCTTCTCCCCGACCTGGAACGCGGGACGCTCGTCGTCCGAGCCAGCGACCCGTCGAGGGTGCGGGAGCTCGTTCGCAGGTGGTTCCTGAAGGAGACGTCGAGATACGTGATGAAGAAGCTCGGCGAGCTAGCCCCTACCTTGCCCGCGGCCTACAAGCGGGCGGACGTGAGGGAGATAAAGAACTGGGGCTACTGCACGAGGACCGGCAGGATCTCATTCAGCTGGCAGCTGATCGCGCTCCCCGAACGGCTGCGCGAATACGTCGTCCTCCACGAGGTGACGCACCTCGAGGAGTTCAACCACTCGCCCGCGTTCAAGAGGAAGCTGGCCCGCGTCTGCCCCGACTACAGGCAGAGGGAGAAGGAGCTGGACTACATCTCCCCCGCAGAGCTGTCGCACATCTAGCCGTGCCGAGGGGCCCAACGAGGTCCTCGTGGCAGATGCACATGCCTTATAGCATGGTGGCGAAAGGCCCTTCTTCAGGTATATCACAAAGTGGCAAGATCACACCGTGACGCTTACGCGAAGGCAATCGACAAGGTCAGAGAGCAGCACAGCATCTCCGTGGGCCCGGCCCAGACGCCGGTGGAGTGTCCGAAGTGCGGCACCAAGCAGATCATCTCCGAAGCCCCAGGGCGCCGGATCTGCATCAGGTGCGGCTACGAGTTTAGGCCCCAGGCGCAGAAGGTCTGAGCGCCCTCAGAACCTCCTAGCCATCCTGCCCTCCTCCATCAGGTAAAGGTGCTCGGCGAGCCTCCCGTCAGACTCGTCTTGCGTGGAGAAGACCACGTCAATCCCCGCTTCAGTCGTAAGCTTCCGGTAGGAAGCGATGAACTCCTCGCGCTCGTGCAGGTTTGAGAAAGCCTCGTCTACGAGAATCCCCGCCGGCGCCGAGAGGAGCGCCGTCGCGAGCGAGACCCGTTCACGCATCCCGAGGCTCAGCTTGCCGACCTTCCCGTGGAAGTCCAGCCCCAACTTCGCCTTGACCGATTCCAGCCTCTCCTCGCCGATCTCTACGCGCTTCAGCTTAGCGCCCCATCGGAGGTGCCCGTCCACCTCGAGGCTGGGAATGGAAGACTCCGGCGTCACCATCACCACGCCCTTTCTCTCGAGGGGCAGGCCCGTGACCTCCCTGCCGTTGATCTTCACGTGCCCGCCGTCGGGCGCGGTCAGGCCCGCCACGATCCTGAGGAAGGTGGTCTTGCCAGAGCCGTTCTTCCCCGCCAGGCAGATGAAGCCGCCTTCGCTAATGCTCGCGTCGAGCGAGAACTGGCCGAACCGCTTCTGCACTGACGCCTCGATCAAGCCCAGCTCGCGCCTTTCTCCCAAAAGATAAATAGCGTTATGCAACGTCATGCATATCGTTAACCCATGAAGATGCGGAGGGCTGGAGTCTCAACCGTCGCCGCAGGCTCGGTCGCCGCGGTCATGGTGGTGATCCTGGTGGCGAGCTACGTCGTCTACACGAAGCCCGCGGAGACTTCCACGTCGGTCTCCACCACGACGGCAACGTCCGTCTCGACCTCTGTGACGACCTCGGTCGTCACATCCGTGACCACCACGGGCGCCCCGATGATCTCGTACTCCGCCGACGCCTACGCCGCCGAGGTCACCTCCCTCCTCAACGGGTTCGCCACCAGCACCGGCGCGCAGGTAGCGCCGGTGAAGTCGGCCGGCTCGTTCGCCGACGCCAACCAGATCGCCGCGGGGGCCCCCGACGACGTCTTCGTGTCTGTAGCTCTCGCCGCGACCTCGGCGCAGTACCTGAAGAACCTCACCTCGAACTGGGCGGTCGGCTTCGCCTCGGACCAGATGGTCCTCGCCTACTCGAACGCCACGCAGACCTCCGCGGCCGCCAACGTCATCAGCCTGGCGAGCACGGCGGCCAAGTCGAACGCGACGTCGGACTGGAACGCCTTCTACCTGGCCCTGACCTCCGGCGGCGTCAAGCTGGGCATCTCGAACCCGGTCGCCGACCCGGCGGGCCTCCGAGGCTGGCTCGTCCTTGAGGCGGCCGGCCACCTCTACTCGGGCGGAGACCAGCAGGCCTACGTGAGCCCGCTGCTCCAGAACAACGCGAACGTGACGGGCACCAACGCGGCCGCCCTCGTCGCCCCCCTCCAGGCGGGCCAGATCCAGTTCCTCTTCATCTACAAGTCGGCCGCGGTCGCCGCCGGCCTCAAGTTCATCGCCCTGGACAGCCACGTCAACCTGGGGAGCCCGAGCCTGGGCACATTCTACTCGAACTTCTCATACACCGATTCGGCGGGGAAGACCGCTGGAGCGGCGATCATCCTGTGCATCACCGTTCCCCTGAGCTCGGTCAACACGGCCGAGGCGCTCCAGTTCGTCCAGTACGTCGTCCAGAACGCGAAGACGCTCTCCTCCTACGGCCTGCAGCCGTTCGCAGTCGCGATGCTGTACAACAACGTCCCGCCCCCCGCGGCCGTCCAGGCCCTTGTCTCGCAGGGCCTTGTAGTCGAAGCCGGAGAACTTCCGTAGGCTCCCCATCATGAACGGGCTCAGAGCCGTCTCCCTCATCGTGGTCCTCCTCCTCCTTATCCCGATAGCCGTCATCCTGTACTACGGTCTAGGCCCTCTCAGGAACCCCGCGGGCTACTCCGTCCAGATCTTTCGCTCCATCGAGCTCTCGTTCGTCTCCTCCGCGCTGGCAGTGGTGGTCAACGTGCTGCTCTTCACCCCGCTCGCGTACTACCTCGCCAGGAGCCGAGACAGGGTCGCCGAGACCCTCGTCGACATCCCCGTGAGCGTGCCTCACCCGATCATCGGCGTGGCCCTCCTGATCTTGGACAGCCCGCTGACCCCGAGCGGGAGGTTCCTGCTGTCCATCGGGATCAACTTCTACAACACGATCCTCGGGCTCGTCGTGGCGCTGGTCGTGATGTCCGCGCCCATTTACGTAAAGTCCCTGCAGCCATACCTAGAGTCCAGGGACGCCTCCCCCGAGGAGTTCGCGATGGGGCTGGGGGCGTCCAGGCTGCGCACGCTATTCTCGGTCGTCCTTCCGAGCTCCGTCCCGGGCGTGGAGAGCGCCTCGCTCATCTCGATGAGCAGGGCCCTCAGCGAGTTCGGCTCCATCTCAATCATCGCGTACTACGTGCTGCAGTATCCCTTCTACGGCGTGAGCCCCGCATCGGTCTCGATCTACGAGCTCTTCACTGGAGGCCTCCCCGGAGGCCTCAACGCGTCGGTGACGGCGTCCGCCATGATGATCCTCGTCTCGCTGCCCATCGCGTTGGCCGCACACTTCATCCGGAAGAGGTAGCAGGCAGAGGCCGAGCCCCTCGCGCTCGCGCAACCGTTTATACCGAGCCGCCACCCTTGGTCGCGAGGGTGCCAAGCCAACGCCAAAGAAGCCCGAACCGCCTTTGACGCCCGCGTTTCGCCTCTGGATGGAGGATGCGAAGAGCGAGGTGATGCTCGACCAGACCGACGCCTTCTTGTTGAGGCGGGTCGACGAGACGCGCTCCCTCACCGAGGCGGCGAAGGAGGTCGGGATATCTTACCGGAACGCTTGGGACCGCGTCAAGGCGATGGAGGAGAAGCTCCACCGGCGCCTCGTAGAGACGAAGGTGGGCGGCAAGACAGGGGGAGGCGCGACCCTGACCCCGGACGGGGTGCAGCTGCTGAAGGAGTTCAGGAAGACGCGGAAGATGCTCTTCAACATGCTCGACGACAAGGAGGCCTGGGAGGACGTCGGCTACAGGCTTAGCGCGCGAAACAGGCTCCGGGCGAAGGTGGTCGAGGTCAAGAGGGGGGTGGTTACCTCCCAGGTGAAGATGCGCCTCGTCTCGGCCAACACGCTGACTTCGATCATCACGAACGATGCGGTCGAAGACCTCGCCCTGGAGGAGGGCGACGAGGTGGAGGCCATAGTAAAGTCCACCGACGTCCTCGTCGCTAAGGGCGGGGCCCGCCACCGCCAGCGGACGGAATAGCCAATCTTTCCACAAGTTATATTACGCCGTGGGGTCGGTGCACCGGAAAGATGAGTCGAAAGGGCCGAAGGTCCGGGACCAAGCGGTCTTACACGCCATACATCATACTCGGGTTGGTAGTTGTCACTGGCGTGGTCGGCTATTACATCTTCACGACCTCGGGCGCCGCCTCCGGCAGCCCGCTCATCGGGCAGGCGGTCCCCCAGAACCCCGTGCTCAACGAGCTCAACGACGTGAGCGTCGCGACCCTCGACCAGGTGGGCTCTGGCCCGACGGGCGTCTCGTCGCCCACCTCGACGACCACCAGCGCCGTCACCCCCACCTCGCCGCTCCTCCTCGACGGCAAGCCCGAGGTCCTCTACGTAGGCGCCGAGTACTGCCCGTTCTGCGCGGCGGAGCGCTGGGCGATGATCGTGGCTCTGGACAAGTTCGGGAACTTCACCCGGATCGAGTACATGCAGTCGGCCCCGGCCCCCGAGAGCTACCCCAACACCGACACCTTCACGCTCAAGGACGCGACCTACGTGAGCAAGTACATCACCTTCAAGGAGTTCGAGCAAGTCGACCGGAACCACCTCGCGCTCCAGACCCCCGACGCGAACTCGACCGCGCTCATGAACAAGTATGACAACGCCCAATCGATCCCGTTCGTGGACTTTGCGAACCAGTACATCCTAACTGGCTCCCAGTACACCCCTCCGACCCTCGCCAACGCCAACTGGACGCAGATCGCCTCCCAGCTAAACACGCCGAGCAGCACCTACGCGCTGTACATCGACGGAGCCGCCAACCGGCTGATCTCGATCATATGCAAGATCGACGGAGGCGCGCCCACGAGCATCTGCTCCCAGGGCCTCGCGCAGACCGCGAGCTACACCAGGCCGTCGCCCTCGAGCGGCTCGCAGCTCATGGCCTCGGATGCCGTGCTGACCGGGCCCGCGCCTTCGGCCTCTGTCACCAGGCTCGCGCCGACACGCCTCACCTACTGGGTCTAGGCGCTTGGCCTTGGCCTACGACTGGCGCTCCAAAGCCTTCATCGCCCTCTCAGTCATGGGCGTCGCGGTAGCCGTCTACCACGCCTACGGAGAGATAACGTTCACCCTAACGTCTTGCAGCTTCTCATCGGTGTTCAGCTGCCAGGCGGTCTTCGCGAGCGGCTACACTACGGTCCTCGGCATCGACTTCTGGGTCTACGGGGTCGTATGGTTCCCGGTCTGCATCCTCGCCGGCCTCTTGGCCATCCGCAAGTACGGGAACCCCCTAGGGTCCGTCCTGGTGCCGTTCCTGATGATCGGGAACATCTTCACGCTCTACCCGTGGTACATCGAGTTCACGCTCCTCCACGGCGTGTACTGCCTCGTCTGCATCTCGCTCTACTGCATCAACTACCTTCTCACCTTCGTCGCCCTGATGTCCAGGGCTCCCAAAGACCTGAGCGAGGAGCCACCGGTCCCTCAGAAGACGGGGTTGGTATGATGGTAAGCCCTGTAATCGACGAATAGCTCCTGGCCCCTCTCTATTCGCTTCGTCGCCTTGAACCGCGCCCTCTTCCTGTCGCCGTCGATGACGAACGCCGCGTTGGGGTCGCTGCTGTGGTCGATGAAGTTCGACCAATAGTCCGTGCTTCCCGCTGGAAACCCGTCCCAGTACTCGTTTTCGCCTATTTGCAGGGCGTACCTCCCCTCCGGGGTCGAGGTCGGGCTGGAAGTCAGGACTAGGTCTTCGAACTCGCGAATGACGCTGCCCTCTTCGATGTCCCTGGTCGCGAAGAGCCCTCTCCCGTGCGGGCACGGCCTCACCTCGACCAGCCCTCCGTACGCGATGCCCAAAGCCTGCCTGCGAGGAATGAGGTCATTGATAAGGGGAAGGCCGCCTCCAGATGTCGCCCGATTCTGTAAAATGCCCTGAAACCGCCCCGCGTAACGATTATATACAACGGTAAGTTGTATACCGCCAGTGCATTATTAGATGTCGAACGGTCCGCAGTATATCATTCTAAAAGAAGGCAGTTCAGAGTCGAAGGGCAGGGAAGCGCAGCGCAACAACATCCAGGCCGCGAAGCTCATCGCTGAGCTCGTGAAGACCTCCCTGGGTCCCAGGGGCATGGACAAGATGCTCGTCGACTCGCTCGGCGACGTGACGATTACCAACGACGGCGCGACGATGCTGAAGGAGATTGACGTTCAGCACCCAGCCGCGAAGATGATGGTCGAGATCAGCAAGGCCACCGACAACGAGGTGGGCGACGGCACCACCTCCGGCGTCATCCTCGCAGGCTCTCTTCTCGAGAAGGCCGAGGAGCTGATCAACCAGGACGTCCACCCGACCGTGGTCGTGGACGGATACATGAAGGCGCTCGAGAAGGCGGAGGCGGTCCTCCAGAAGATCGCCGAGAAGGTCGACCCCACCTCGAGGGCTGACCTCATCAAGGTGGCGACGACCAGCATGCAGACCAAGCTCGTCTCAGACGACGCGCCCTTCCTCGCAGGCCTCGTCGTGGACGCGGTCACGCAGGTCGCGGAGAAGCAAGAGGACGGCACCTACAGGGTGGACATCGACAACGTGAAGGTCGAGAAGAAGCCCGGAGGCTCCATGATGGACACCAAGCTCATCTCTGGAGTCGCGCTCGACAAGGAAGTCGTCCACTCGGCGATGCCCAAGAAGATCGAGGGCGCAAAGATCGCGCTCGTCAACTCGCCACTTGAGATCGAGAAGACCGAGTTCAGCGCAGAGATTAGGATAAACGACCCCAGCCAGATGCAGGAGTTCCTCGAGGAGGAGAACAACATCCTGAAGGGCATGGTCAAGAAGATCTCCGATTCAGGGGCGAACGTGCTCGTCTGCCAGAAGGGCATCGACGACAGCGCCCAGCAGTACCTCGCGAGGGCGGGCATCATGGCGGTCAGGCGAGTGAAGGAGAGCGACATGACCAAGATATCAAAGGCCACGGGAGCCAGGATAGTCACGAACCTCGACGACCTCTCTACGAAGGACCTTGGCAACGCCAAGATCGCGGAGGAGAGGAAGGTAGAGGACGACAAGTGGGTCTTCATCGAGGGAGCGAAGAACCCGAAGGCAGTGACACTGCTCATCCGCGGAGGCTCGCAGCGCGTCGTCGACGAGGCTGAGAGGTCGATGCACGACGCGATAATGGTCACAAAGGACGTCATCGAGAACCCGGCCATCGTGGCGGGAGGCGGAGCGCCAGAGGTCGAGGTCGCGTACCAGGTGAGGGAGTGGGCAGGCAAGCTCACCGGCAGGGAGCAGCTCGCCGCGCTCAAGTTCTCGGAGGCGATCGAGATCATCGCGACGATCCTCGCAGAGAACGCGGGGATGGACGCCATCGACACCCAGGTGGAGCTGAGGGCAAGGCACGCCAAGGGCGAGAAGTGGGCAGGAGTCGACGCTCTCTCCGGAAAGGTCTCCAACATGATGACCAGGGGAGTGGTCGAGCCTCTCGCCGTGAAGCTCCAGATACTAAAGGCCGCGACCGAGGCGGCGTCGATGCTCCTCAGGATCGACGACGTCATCGCATCCAGCAAGATGTCGGCCCCACCGGGCGGCGGTGGAGGCGGCATGGGTGGGATGGGCGGAATGGGCGGCATGCCCGGAATGTAAAGCGGGCACATACCCATTCCTCCCGACGGACGCGCACGCTCAGCCTCCTACATAATTCTGATAGGAATACCCCACCATCACATTTATGAACTGGGTCGGGTCCGAGGACCCGATTCTAGTCATGATGGAAGGGCGTTTTGACGAGCATTTCTTTCGCCTCGAAACACCATATCCGACAATCTGTAGGGGCGTGACGAAGGGGACTTGATCAGGATAGGCAGACGGACCTTCGAGGACATCCACGCCCACGCCGAGTCGACGTACCCCGAGGAGTGCTGCGGCCTGCTCATCGCCAGCTCCGGCAGCAAGGATGTCGTGGATGCGGTCAAGATGAGGAACGCGTTCGCGGGGCCCAAGCACGACAGGTACCACATCGACCCCCTCGAGCTCTTCAGGGCAGACAGGGAGGCCGCAAAGAAGGGCCTCGCCATCGCCGGCATCTACCACTCTCACCCCGACTACCCCGCGACCCTCTCGAAGTTCGACCTCGAGCACTCCTTCCCGTTCTACTCCTACGTCGTGGTCTCCGTCCCGAAGGGGGAGGCGGGGGACACGCGGTCTTGGCTCCCCAACCAGGAGCGCAGTTCCGTCGCCGAGGAGAAGATTGAGATACACGACGGCGCGCCCGCAGACAACGGAGTGAGCCAGAAGGCATGACCGTCACCGTAATCATCCCGACCGCGCTGAGGCAGCACACCGACAACGAGGACGAGCTCAAGCTCAACGCCAGGACCGTCAGCGACGCGCTGAAGGAACTGGTGACCGCCTTCCCGAACCTCAGGAAGCACCTCTACTCGGACAGCGGGAGGCTGAGGAGCTTCATCAACATCTACCTCAACGAGGAGGACATCAGGTACAAGGAGGGAGAGAGCACCGCCCTCAAGGACGGCGACACCCTGATGATCATCCCCGCCGTCGCCGGGGGAGCGCACGCCTCGGCCGACAAAGAGCCCGGGCCGAAGGTCTCGTTCTCCAGCTCCGAGTTCGCGCGCTACAGCCGCCACCTAATCATGCCGGAGGTCGGGCTCGAGGGCCAGAGCAAGCTGAAGTCGGCGAGCGTCCTGATAATCGGCGCCGGGGGCCTGGGGACGCCCTCCGCCACCTACCTTGCCGCGGCCGGGGTCGGGAGGATAGGGATAGTCGACTTCGACGTCATCGAGAAGAGCAACCTCCACCGCCAGGTGCTCTACACAGAGCAGGACATCGGGAAGGGCAAGGCCGACATCGCGAGAGAGAGGCTCCTCGAGATCAACCCGAACATCAAGGTTGAGGTCCACAAGGTGAGGCTCGACTCCTCCAACGCCCTGGAGATACTCGGCGCCTACGACGTCATAATGGACGGGACCGACAACTTCCCCACGCGCTACCTCGTGAACGACGCGTGCGTCCTCCTAGGGAAGCCCAACGTCTACGCGAGCATATTCAGGTTCGAGGGGCAGGCGTCGGTCTTCTACGCGAGGGAGGGGCCCTGCTACCGCTGCCTCTACCCGGAGCCACCGCCGCCCGGCCTCGTCCCCTCGTGCGCCGAGGGAGGCGTGCTCGGGGTCCTCCCAGGGATCATGGGGAGCATCCAGGCGGCGGAGGCGATCGACATCATACTGGGCAAGGGGAGGCCGCTCGTCGGCAGGCTGATGCTCTTCGACGCGCTCGACATGACCTTCAAGGAGCTCAAGCTCCGCAAGGACCCCAACTGCTCCATCTGCGGCCCCAACCCGACGGTGACCAAGCTCATCGACTACGAGGCGTTCTGCGGAGTCGAGGAGGAGCTGGGCGCGGAGTTCGAGGTGACGCCGAAGGAGCTGAAGAAGGAGATCGACGGCGGCAGGGACGTCGTGCTCCTCGACGTCAGGGAGCCCTTCGAGTACGAGATAGCCCACCTGAACAACGCCAAGCTCATCCCGCTGGCGCAGCTCGCCGCCCACGTGAACGAGCTAGACACCGCGAGGCCCATCGTCGTATACTGCCACATGGGCTCGAGGTCCGCTCAGGCCGTCAGGTTCCTCAACGGTCTGGGCTTCAAGAAGGCGAAGAACCTGAAGGGCGGCATCAAGGCCTGGGGCCACGAGGTCGACCCCACCATCCAGATGTACTAGCGGTAACTGACACGGTCCACCCAGAGCTGCCAACCTAGTAGCTCATCAAAGACCGAGGATGCCCTGGGCGAACTGGACGTCGAAGGTCTCGAAATCCCAATCCTCCTTGGAAATCAACCAGCCACCACTCTCGTGAACGAATTGGTAACTCGCGGACACGGTCCCGTTGATAGCTCCCCATATGGCGGTGGAGCCTGCAAAAGAGAGGTTGGCTCTGATGTCTCCCGTACCGCTTGAGACATTCGTGACGTTGAAGGAATCTATAGTAATGTAGAGGCTGGTGGCTTCTCCAAAGAAGGTGCGGAGCGTACCACCAATATCAGAAGTGCCCACATCAGTATCTCCTATGCCCCCAGTGACATTGGTACCCGACATTGTCATGGTACCGGACCATGTCATAGTGGCGTTGGCGAGATAGTCTTCCAGAGCCTTGGTTCTGTTGAAGAAGTGACCGTTTACCGACTGAAGATTAAGCACGTGGGAGATTAATGTCTGAACCAAAGCAGCCGAGTTGGCACTATAGGCTGAAAGCTGGGCGCTGTAATCGCTGCTGTAGCTCGAGGCCTCAGAACTGAGAGTCCTGTTTTCGCTCTGCAGGTTGTTGGCTATGACATACTCGTACGCTCCGACGGCTGAAGCTAGAAGAAGAACGATCACTAAAGCCAGAAGTGCGAGTCGAGATGAGATGCCCGTCCTTGACCCAGGCTTCAAGACTTGCCGCTTGAACGCGAGGAGACAATTAGAGGTTGTGGAGCAAAGTTCGCGTCCGGGCCGGGGCATCAGGTACTCGATGGGACAGTTCGAGACACCCAACCCGGTGAAGCCCTGGTCCCGTTCGGACAAACCCTTATACAAAACGGAGGCTCATTTCCCCATGAGCTTGCTTGGACACCGCGCCCCCGCCCCGTCCCCGCCTGACCGGCCCGACCTTGTTCGTGCTCACGATTCTCGTCGGGGTGACCGTTGCCGGCGGCGTCTTCTTCGTGACCAACCACCCCTCCCCAGCCCAGACGACAGCCCCTGGACCCTATTCTACTGAGACAAACCAGACGGGGACCCAGACCGGGACGGCGCCGCCCTCCGAGCGTGGCGTACCGCCTCTACCTCCCTCGCTCCTGGGGAACGCCCCGGAGATAGTGGCGGAGTACGACAACATGCCGTTCGCGGGCGAGCAAGGTCCTTACTGCTGGGCCGGGAACGCGACGACCGTCCAGGCTGGAACGACCGCGGCCTTAGGATGCCACTCCGCCGCCTCCCCAACGGAGATGAGCGGTCTCCCGACGATTGCAGTCTACCCCAACGCCACGCTGGGATTCCAGTTCCCCGAGGACATCTACGTGGGCTTTGGCGGAGCGTCCTTCGTCAGCATGACGGGGCTGACCCTGGCCGCCTCACTCTTCCAGTCGGGGTCGATGAGCCTCGTCGCGTCAAACCCCTCCTCAATCTCTGGATTCGCGCTCGGCATCCTCCCTGCCGGCGACTACATCCTCAAGGTCAACGCGACCTGGGGCCACTCCTACACGGTTGACTACTTCGGGATCCAGCAGATAGAGTCCGTCAATTTTACCGAGGGAAGCATCTCCATATCGATAGGCTCACCCTCGGTCCGGATGACATCGCTTACCCAGCCCGCAGGTGGCTCTGCACCTAGCTCGCAGGGCCAGACGACCGTAAGCGGCCCCGACCTCGAGACGTGGCCGCTGACTCTCACCTCGCCCACCGTGGTCCGCAGCGTCAACCTGAGCTCGATCAGCGTGATAAGGGGGGACTGGGTGAGGTTCCTCCCCTCGTTCCTCCCAGAGGTGGGCCCCAACGGGACGGAGGCTGACATGCTCCTCTCCGGCGCGGTCAGGCCCTTCGTCAACAACGACATCAGCAACGTCACGATGATAATCCAGGCGTCCGCGAGCGGTGGGAGCGTCGGCGAGGTGGGGCTGCCGCTGGAGGGCGCCGGCGGGGCCGTGGTCTTCCACTCGCTCGCCTCCGGCCAGGACTTCGAGACCCCCACCTGGGGGCTGTCCGCGGCCGACCAGACGAACTTCGGCGGCGTGTCGCTAATCTACGACCCTCCGAGCCCTCCAGCCAACCAGTCCCTGCCGGTCGTCGTCTCCATCGCGGGCCTGTATGAGGCGGGAGGCGCGATAGTCCCGCTACCGTCCTGGCTCCAGTTCACTGTCCCCCAGTCCTCGACCAACCTGTCCATCGCCCCATACCAGCCGCTCGAGTTCGCCATTGGCGACTACACCGCGACCTCCGCTCCGCTCGGCGGATACACGCTGGTAATCGAGGTCCAGGTGGGCAGCGCGAGCATGACGCTCTTCGCACCTGTTGAGGTCGGTGCCCCGATATCCATGGGCGGCCCCGCCGGCTGATTCGAAGAGCCCTCGCTCCTCACTATTCCTATCCGACTTTGCGCTTCGGCAAGCTTATGAATTCGATGATTCTGGGACGCGACGGTAGCTAGCAGCTTGCCGAAGCCCTCCACGGACAGCGTCCACGGCCACGACTACTACGACGTGGAGACGGGCGCCTTCCGAGTCCCCCTCTACCTCTCGACCATCTTCGAGCACCCCGACCGCAGGACGGGGGAGGCCAGGAAGAGCGACAGGGGCTTCGAGCAGAAGTACTCGAGGGAGGAGAACCCGACGGTAAGGGGCTTCGAGAAGGTCATCGCGAAGCTGGAGGGGGCCGACCACTCCCTGGCCTTCAGCAGCGGGATGGGCGGCATCGCGGCGGTCTACCTCTCATCGCTCGCCAGCGGCGACACCATCGTGATAACAAAGGAGTCCTACGGGACGACGCAGGACCTCGCGCTCAACCTCTCGAAGTTCGGGGTGAAGACCGTCCTCGCAGGGCCCGACACCGAGGACTTCCTCCAGAAGATCAAGCCCGGGGTCGCCCTCGTCCTCGTCGAGACGATAACCAACCCCCTAGTCAGGGTGGTCGACATCCCCGCCATCACCAAGAGGTGCCAGGAGGTCGGGGCGCGGCTCGTCGTGGACAACACGTTCGCCACGCCCCTCCTCTACCGCCCGCTCGACCGGGGCGCCTGGCTCTCGGTGCACAGCGTCACAAAGTACCTCTCGGGCCACAACGACGTCGTCGGCGGGGCCATCGCCCTCAACGACCCCATCGACTTAGTGGAGCTCTGGGAGTTCCGGAGGAGGCTGGGGTCGATCATGGGGCCGTTCGAGGCCTTCCTCGCGCTCCGCGGCGTCGCGACGCTGAAGGCGCGCTTCGACGTCCAGTGCAAGAACGCGCTCGCGCTCGCGAAGTTCCTCGACGAGCACCCCAACGTCGAGAAGGTCTACTACCCCGGCCTCAAGGACAGCGAGTACCACAAGATAGCGGACAGGCTCTTCCTCGAGCGAGGCCGCTACGGCGGGGTCTTGAGCTTCAAGGTGAGGGGAGGCAAGGCGGAGGCCATCGAGGTCCTCAAGCGGATCCGGCTCGTGAAGCCGTCCCCCAGCCTCGGCGGGACCGAGACCCTGCTCAACTACCCCCTGACGAGCGCCTCCAAGACGATCTCCCCCGCGGTGAGGAAGGAGCTGGGGATAGGCGAGAACCTCCTCAGGCTCGCCCTCGGGCTCGAGGACCTGCTAGACCTCCAGGCGGACCTCGACCAGGCGCTCGGCTGAGCTGCCGCGACGGCGCTCGGCGGAGATGGATTGGGGCTCTAGCAAGGTTAAATGATTCGGGGGTCGCACAAGGCGACCGTTGCCAGCAGCATCAGCGGAAGCTGGTATTGGGCGCAGGGCGGCCGCCCTATCGCTCGCCGGCGCCCTCGTCCTTCTCGCCCTGGCCGGGGTCGTGGCGGCGCCCGCCCACGCAGCCGACGACTCGAACGCGGGGCAGCTCACCCAGGTGCCGACGGTCAGCCCCCAGCAGCTGGGCTCGGCCCTCAGCACCCTCTCCCAGGGGACGAACGACACCCAGCTCCAGCAGCTCCTCTCGGAGTTCCAGTCGCAGCTGAACAGCGGGAACTACAACGGCGCGGCCTCGACCCTCGCTCAGCTCCAGGGGCTCTCGGCGAACCCCAGCAGCGGAGCCTCGCAGTCGCTCAGCGCACTCCTCCAGAGCCTCTCCGTCGGGAGCAACGGCGCGTCGGTCAACGCGAACACGCTGGCGAGCCTCCTCAGCCAGAGCTCCGGGTCCCAGAACGGCGCCTCGAGCCAGTCGAAGCAGACGCTCTCCGTGGACATGCAGAGCCTCGCCAGCCTCATGCAGTTCGCGAACGCGACGATGGCGAGCGAGCTCCTGCAGAACTCCAGCCTCCTCAGCCAGAGCGCCTTCGTGGGCAGCAGCGGGCTTTCGGGCGGCGCGCCAATCAAGCTCCCCGGGATCTCCGGGGTCCCGGGGCTCTCGGTCCCCTCCATCGGCGCGCCATCCTTCTCCGTGGGCTCGCCCTCGGCGGGTCTCCCGGCCATCCCGCTCGCCGACTTCGCTCTTCCGCTCCTCGCGGTCGCGGCGGTGGCCGCCTTCTACTTCTCAAGGGGCAGGATCGTCACGCTCGCCGGCTCGCAGAGCCTCCCCGGAATGACCATGTTCAGGGGAGGGAAGGACGAGGGCGGGGAGGCGCCTTCCGACCCGAGGAAGAGGATAGAGTTCTACTTCGGGCGCGCGGTCAGGCTCATGGCGCGGAGGGGGGTCCCCAAGCTCGACTCGGACACCCACCGAGAGTTCACCTCGAAGTGCGAGGGGAGGCCCGAGGCGGCGGCCGTCGGCACGATATCCTCCCTCTACGAGAAGGCGAAGTTCTCGGGCGAGGAGGTGGAGGCGTCCGACGCCTACATGGCCGCGTCCTCCTTCATGGCCATCGAGAAGGTGGACCGATGAAGCTCCGCCAGTTCCTCTCGATACTCGGCGTGGTGGCGCTCGTCGCCGTGATCTACTCGCCCTCCACCATCGGCTTCTCCGCATCCCCCGGGGGCGACGGGGGGACGGGCCCTACCGACACCTCCGCGTCCGGGACCTCGATGTTCGTCTCCTACCTCCACCAGGCAGGTTACCAGGTCACGGTGGCGAACACCACGAACGACGTCGTGACGAGCCTCCTCGGGCAGCAGAAGCTGGTCTACCTCCTGGTCGGCCCCGACCTCGCCATGAGCAACATCGAGGTCTCGGCCGTGAAGGGGGGATTCGACAGCGGAAAGATCTCCTCGCTGATAGCGGAAGGGAACACCACCAACTCGGCAGTGCTAGGCGCGTTCGGGGCACAGGTCTCGGGGCACCCGGTCGTCGACCCTACCTCGACCTTCGTGGACAAGCGGGTCTTCGCGGTCGACCTTTCGCTCGGCTCCACCAGCACCCAGGGGGTGATCGACATCGCCTCGCCGATCATGCTCTCATCTTCATCTCCGCTCCACTCCGCGGCCTCGACCTCTGCGCTCTCCTCAGACCTCGGGGATCCGAGCGTCGGCACAAGGACGGTCGTCGCGGCCGGAAGCTCACCGGCTGGCGCCCAGGCGCTCCTGATCTCCGACTCGGCGCCCTTCACCAACTTCCTGTTCAACTACACCCAGCCCCAGGCGGGCATCAACGAGAGGGCCTTCGTGGCGGCGATGCTGAGCTACGTCGACCCGGGGAAGGGCGTGACGATACTCCTAGACAACTCGCAGTACGTCGGGGCCAAGCCCCCGAAGTTCGAGGCGGGCCTCCCTATCGGGCCCCTCGTGGCCTACAGCATCGAGCAGTCGCTCTCGGGGCTCAACAGCTACTACGCGAGCTTCCCGTCGCAGGTGAGCGGGTTCCTCGGGGGCTTCGGCCTCCACATCTCCGACGGCGTCGCCAGCGCCCTCGTCGCGCTGATCCTGCTCATCTCGGTCTACGGGGCAGTCACCAGGTGGTTCGCCCCCGAGAAGAAGGGCAAGGACGACCAGCCCGTCCCCAACGTGGAGCGGACCATCGTCGCCCAGTCCAGGGCGAGGGCCGACTTCCTCCAGGCGACTCGCTCCAAGGCCGGCTACGTCGCGACGCTCGCCCAGCTCTACGACGTCCTCGACTCGATAGTCGCAGGCGAGTTCGGGGCGGGCATCTCGACGGTCACGGAGAGCGCCCTCGCCCAAAGGATAGGCGCCGACGACGCCAAGCGCGCGAAGAAGCTCTTCCTCTCGCTGTCGAGGCTCCGCCACTACGCCTCGGGCGACAGGAGGTTCCTCTTCCCGCCCGTCCTCCGATGGCGCGCCCTCACGGCGAGGACCACCGCCGACGCCGAGGCCTTCCTCAACCGGCTCGGGATCACCATCGCCGGCGACGAGGAGCCGTCCGGCCAGAGGATGGAGCAGCTCATGAGGGAGAGGGTGAGAGCTTAATTGCGGACGGGCCTCGATGGTGGAGCGTCACCTAGATGACGATGAGCCAGGCCGCCCAGGTCAAGGACCTCTCCGACAGGATCCTCGCGGAGGTCTCCAAGGTAATCGTGGGAAAGACGCAGGAGCTCAAGCTCATCGAGGCGTGCCTCTTCGCCGGGGGCCACGTCCTCCTCGAGGGCGTCCCCGGGGTCGCGAAGACGAGCATGGCCAAGGCGCTCGCGAGCTCGCTCGGCCTCCAGTTCGACCGCCTCCAGTTCACCCCCGACCTCCTCCCATCGGACATAATCGGGACCTACGTCTTCGACCAGAAGGTGTCCGACTTTAAGATCAGGAAGGGGCCCATCTTCGGGAACATAATCCTCGCCGACGAGATCAACCGCGCCTCCCCCAAGACGCAGTCGGCCCTCCTAGAGGCGATGCAGGAGCGGCAGGTCACGATCGAGGGGACGACAATGCCCCTTCCCGCCCCCTTCATCGTCCTCGCGACCCAGAACCCGATCGAGTTCGAGGGGACGTACCCCCTGCCCGAAGCGCAGATCGACAGGTTCCTGATGAGGGTGGAGATAGGCTACCCATCCAGGGCGGAGACTATGCTGATGCTCAAGAACCTGAGGGGCATAATGGAGACCAAGGTCAAGCCAGTCGCGGACGAGAAGTCGCTCCAGGGCCTCATACCCTCCGCGGTCTGGGGCGTGAACATCGACGAGTCCATCCGCGGGTACATCGCCGACATCGTGGAGGCGACGAGGGCGCACCCCGCCGTCAGGCTGGGCGGGTCACCCAGGGCCGCGACCTCGCTCCAGGTGGGGTCCGCGGGCATCGCCCTCGTGGAGGGGAGGGGATACCTCATCCCAGACGACGTGAAGAGGGTCGCCCCCTACGTCCTCTCGCACAGGCTGGTACTCAGGCAGGAGGCCATCCTCGACGGCGTGACGCAATCCACCGTCGTCGGCCAGGTGCTCCAGTCGACGAAGGTCCCGTAGCGATTGACCGTCTTCCGGAGGACGCCGAGGGGTAACACGCTCCTGCTGCTCTCCGCCGTCCTCATCGCGCTCGGGATAGTCGGAGCGCTCGAGTCGCAGTCCTTCCTCCTCTACGCCGGGGTGGGCCTCTTCCTCTTCTACTACGCCTCGAAGCTCCTCCTCCAGCTCAAGGTCAAGGCGCTCGACACGCTCGAGATAACGCGGAAGTTCCCCCCGCGGGTC
The DNA here is from genome assembly GCA_963838925.1 of uncultured Nitrososphaerota archaeon. Taxonomy (GTDB): domain Archaea; phylum Thermoproteota; class Nitrososphaeria; order Nitrososphaerales; family Gagatemarchaeaceae; genus Gagatemarchaeum. Next base: position 54,668 of record CAWISW010000003.1, on the reverse strand, counting down.
AACGAGGGCGCGCAGCTCGAGGTCGAGCTCTCGTTCGTCAACAAGACCTTCGTCAGGCTCCCGCTCGAGCTCCTGGACACGTACCCTCCCTTCTTCAGGATAAAGTCAGGCGCGAACGCCGGCGTGGTGAACGTCCCCGCGAAGGGCTACGCCGAGGTGCGCTACCGAGTCAAGCCCACCTCGATAGGCTCCAACGCGTTCGGACCGCTCCGCGTCGTCACGAGGGACATGGCCGGGCTCTTCTTCTACGAGAGGAGCGTCGCTGAGGCCGTCCCGAGCACCGTCGAGGTGACTCCAGCCGGGAGGGAGCTCACGAAGGGGGTCCTGACCGCGGTCGCGATGTCGACGTACGGGGGGAGCCTCACCTCGAGGAGGAAGGGCGAGGGCCTCGAGTTCGCGGACATCAGGCGCTACGAGCCCGGCGACCCCTACAAGCGGATAGAGTGGCACGCCACCGCGAAGACCAACCGCCTCATGGTGAGGGAGCTGAACGCCGAGACCCAGCTCAACGTGATGGTGATCCTAGACTCCACGGAGAGCATGGCCTACGGGGAGGCGGGGAGGACGAAGCTGGACTACGCCGCAAGGGCGGTCGCCTCCCTGGTCAGCTACCTCTCCAAGCGGGGAGACTTCATAGGGCTCACGATAATCCAGGGGGACAAGCCTGCGGCCGTCCTCCCGCTCGCCAGGGGGGAGGTGCAGGCCTACCGCCTGCTCGGGGCGCTGGGAGGCCTCAGCCCCAAGGCGTCCCCGGCGGACGCCCTCAGGAGCGCGGTGAGCAGGTGCCTCGCGCTGGGAGGCGTGAAGGGCAAGACCCTCTTCTTCGTGATCACCGACCTCGACCTTGAGCGTGACCTCCAGCCCCTGAAGCAGCTCCTCGAGATCAACCACGAGGTAATCGTCGTGTCGCCGTACACCAGGCTCTTCGAGGCCCACGGCCTGAAGGGGCTCGACAGGACCGTCTACTCCATCCGGACGTCCCACGAGCTCAGGACGAGGAAGAAGCTCCTGAAGCAGGCGCTCGCCCTGGGCATCCCGGTCGTGGACGTCGGCCCCGACGACCTCTTCGCCAAGCTCGTCCTGCAGGTCGAGGAGCTGCGAAGGAAGGGAGGCTCATAGCCGTGGCGCCCGACGCGGAGCCGGAGCAGCCGTCCCTCCTCTCGAGGTACTCGACGAGGGGCGCGCTCGTCTACTACGCCCTCGTCCTGCCGGCCATCGTCGCCGAGCTGGTATTCTCGATAGCCGTGTCATCGACCCCCGGAGACCTCCTCGTCCAGGCCGCCTCGAGCGGCGCGGCGTCGCTTGCGGCGCAGGTCCTCCCCTGGGCCCTCCTGCTCGCCTCTCTCTACGCCGTCTTCTCCTTCCGCCCGTCGCTCCTCGTGACCCTCCTCATCGCATCTTTCTTCGTGGCTGCGAGCGTCGCTAGCTCGATCTCGTTCCTGGGGATACCGCTCAACCTGGGCGACGCCGTAGTCCTCGTGATCGCCGCCGCCTTCCTCGCCCTGGCGGGCTTCACCTACGGCAGGGGCGTGAAGCTCCTCTCCGGGAGGCGCCCCGACGTCAAGTCCTCAGGCCCCCTGGGCTACAACATCCTCGGGGTGGCCCTCGACTCGGTCGTCCCCCTCGCCGCGGCCCTCGCGCTGGTGGTCGTCGTCGAGACCGTCGTCGGAGACCTCGGGGTCCAGGCGGCGCGCCTCCCCCCGCCGCTCTCCGGGCTGGCGTCTCTGTACCTGCAGACGCGCATCGGCCTCGTAATGACCACGCTCTTCGTCGCCGGCGCGGCGATCTGGATCATGCGCGAGTTCCTCGAGCCGGTGATCCTCCACTTCACGCTGAACGCAGCCGACGCGAAGATGGAGCTCCTGGGGGAGATAGAGCCGACCACGAAGACGGTCCGGAGGATCGCGCGCTACAAGCCGTCGGGGGGCAGGGCGTGGGGATTCCTGACGGTCGCTTACTGCGCCGGGCTCATAGCCGCCCTCGCGTTGTTCCTGCCCAGGGGGCAGTTCTCTCGCGACCTCCTCGCGATCTTCAACCTGCAGACCCCCTCCCCGACGCCGCTCGAGGTCCTCATCCAGACAACCATACAGAGCGCGATAGTCAGGGTCGACATACTCTTCGCCCAGTCGCAGGACTACCTCCGCGACCTGATCAAGCTTCTTTGGGGTTGAAATGGCCGCGCCCTGTTTTTATATGCTGGACCGCCTCAAAGTGACAGCCGAGGACGATGCTTGATGGCGACGAGCGGAGCGAGCGGGAGCACCCAGAGGAGGTTCGCGGCGGTCTCGCTGTGGGTCGGCATCGCGCTGATAGCGATATCCATCTACTTCTTCCTCGCCTCGGTCACCCTGATCTCCCCCTCGGGCGGCCAGGCGGTGGTAGCCGCGCTGCTCTCCGCTGTCATCGGCTTCGTGATGCTCTCCGCGGGCACGACCCTGGTCAGGACGTACGTCGTCGCGAGGGTCGTCGAGCAGAACCCCGGCAAGTGAGCCGGAGGTCCCTTCGGGCGAGTTCGGATAGAATTAAATAAATCGACGCGGCTCTGACCAGTCGAAGCTCGATGGCGAAGCCCGCACCGGGCAGAAGGCCGATCATCTGGATTGCTGTCGTCGTAGTCTTCGTGATAGTCGTCGCAGCCGTCCTAGTGGTCAGCCTCGGCGGCTCCACGACCACGACCTCGACCCACACCACGTCCGCCACCTCCACGACGACCACCACCACGACCCAGACGTGCGCCGGGAGCAGCTCGAGCCAAACGATCACGATCGTCTCCGGCCCCGTGCTGGTGGGGACGACGGGCGACGTGGCGGCGGGGGTCACGTGCGCGGACGGGCATCTCGGCAACACCCTCTACTACACCTACGGGCAGCCCATCAACGTCCAGGTGACCGTACCCAACTCGCTCACCCCGACCATGATCAAGACCGTCTTCGACGGGAACCCTCAGGACGCCAACCCATGGAACGTCACCTCCACGGGGCGCACCTACGTGCTTGGCTTTGGGAACGCTGGGGAGACAGTCCTGACCGCGTGCCCCAACCCGCAACCGTGCCAGCACGATGTCTACGCGATCATCACCTTCTCCGATGGCACGACGGCGACCTCGAACGTCGTCTACATGACCGTGGTCGGTTCGCCGGCCCCCTAGTTCGGAACGGCTCTGGAAACGGATTTAGCGGCCCGCCAGCAGGGCAAGCTCCGAACCTGCCTTGAGCGACGTCCGCAACTCCCTCCTCGAGCACCTCCCGATAATCATAATCAACTTCAAGACCTACGAGGAGGCGACCGGCGCCCGAGCCGTCAGGCTCGGGCGCATCTGCCGGAGCGTCGCCATGAAGCACGGAAAGAGGATAATCATCTCGCCGCAGTTCACCGACATCTACAGGATAGCAGGCGAGTCGTCGGCCTACACGCCCGTCTTCGCCCAGCACATCGACGACGGGATAGGGAAGTTCACGGGCTCGATCTCTCCGCTCGCCGTCAAGGAGGCCGGGGCGGTGGGGACCCTCCTCAACCACTCCGAACGAAGGCTGTCCATCGACGAGGTCGGGAAGAGGATCAAGGCAGCGAAGGCGCACGGGCTCATGAGCCTCTGCTTCGCCGACAGCATCGAGGAGAGCATGAAGATCGCTGCCTTAGGCCCGGAGATGATAGCGTACGAGCCGCCGGAGCTGGTCGGCACGGGCATATCCGTCTCCACCGCCAAGCCCTCCCAGATAACCGACTTTGTGAGCAAGGTCACGCCCAGGGTGAGGCGCCTCGTCGGGGCAGGAATCAGCAACGCGGGCGACGTCAGGAAGGCGCTAGAGCTGGGGGCGGACGGGTGGGGAGTCTCCTCCGCCTTCACAAAGTCCAAGGACCCCGAGAAGATCCTGAACGAGCTCGTGGAAGCATCGTAGGACAAACATTAATTCTCACTCGGCATTTCCAGAGCCCATGTTCAGGCCGCCCGGTGGAGGCAGGCGCGTAATCCAGGAGATTGTCGCCAAGTTCAAGGAGAGGGGGGCGACGAGCCCTGAGAAGGCCCTGACGGCCCAAGAGCTCGGGCTGGGGCCGAGGTTCGAGGAAGCGATGAAGAGGCGCCTCGGGGCGTCAGGGATCTTCGTCGAAGTAGGGGGCAAGTACTATCTTGACGAGGCCAAGCTTCAGCAGGTCCAGCAGCAGAGGGCGGCCGGACGCGGGGGAGGGACAGGCGGCTGGGGATTTGGCGGCAGAATGTTCGCGATTAGGATGATCAGGATGGTCATCGGCCTTTCAGTCGTCGTCCTCGCCTTGTCGAACATTCTCGTAGTGAGGAGCGGATATGTGAGCCTAGCTGTAGTCGGCCTCCTCATACTCTGGATTGTCCTCACCGTCGCGCAGATGGTCTACATTTCCAGGGCCAGGAGGAGGTGGGGTGCCGCAGGGATGGCAGCGGGCACTCCTGTCAACATGGCGGTCGGCGCAGACAAGGCCGGCCCCTACCCTTGATGTGACCGACTGCCGAAAGAGTGGAAGGGCTCGGTACAGCTCAGTAGACCATGAGATGCTTCTCTTCGAGCATCACGTGGAGGTTGTTAACGGACCTGTAGACGTCTGCCTCCCTCTTGGCTCCCGTGCAGACGAGCTTCCCCGAGGCAAAGAGGAGTATCACGGTCTTGGGGTCGGGCATCCTGTGGATGAGGCCGGGGAACTGCTCAGGCTCGTACATCGACTTTGGCAGCTGCCTCGCAGCTTCCTCTAGGTGGACCTTCCCCCCGAGGTTCGCCGACGCCACCATGTTCTGGATCACGATCTCTGCCTCGTTCTTAATCGGGATGCCGCCCTTCTTCAGCCTCCTGACGACCTCCTGCACGGCCTTCCTCGACTGGTCCTCAGACTTGGCGCCCGTGCAGACCATCTTCCCCGAACTGAAGATCAGCGTGGCGGTCTTCGGGTTCTTCAGCCTGAAGACAAGCCCTGGGAATTGGTCGGGGTGGTACTCAACGTCCACGAAGTTCTTCGTGATCAGGTTCAGGTCGACCTTCTGGTTTATGGAAGCGGAAGCGACAACATTCTCGATGCTAATGATAGCCTTGGTTTGAGGCATTGCGCAGACGTGAAACTTCGGCCCTATATATAGTATTTAAGCAAGGATTGACCGCCGTTTGTGCGTTCTCAGGCGGCGAAGGGCCCAAAACCGAGAGACCCGCGCCTCTACGCAGGGGAACCTCTTGGCGTCAAGCTGTCGCACGCCCCTGAAAGACATAATTACATCAAGCGACAACATCTCCCCAGATGTCAGATGGCGACGCCGAGGAAGCCGAACTGAGAAGGCTTTACGACCAGGCGCGCACCCAAGGAAACAAGAAGAAGAAGAAGGAATACAAGGAAAAGATCGCCGAGCTCAACCGCCGCCGCAAGGCTGAGCAGCGAGAAAGCAACAGAGCGAAGGGATAGGTCTCCCATCGCTCCTTCTTGTATCTAGGCGCCGCGGTGCGACCTCGTCTTCACAAAGATAATATCCTCATTTCGATAAATCCGGAAGGAGCCAATGAAAGCCAAGAGCGGCTCGATCCAGCAAGGAGCCTGGCTCAGACCTCCTCTCGAAGACGTCGCTCCAGCACGACGGCGCTCCTCGCGTATCTCGGCATGGCGGACTTCGCCGTCCACATGGTCTTCGCGGGGAACTACGGGTACTTCCGCGACGAGCTGTACTACATCGTGAGCGGGACCCAGCACCTCTCGCTGGGCTACGTCGACTTTCCGCCGATGATAGCCTGGATCGCGGCCGTCCTCTATCCTGTGACCGGCGACTCGCTCGTCTCGATCCACGTGGTCCCCGCGTTCGTCGAGGCGACGGTCGTTTTCATGTCAGGAATGATTGCCAGGGAGCTCGGCGGAGTGGGCGACGGTGAAGACGTACGACTAGTCCCGGGTCAGAGCATAGATTCGAGCGTGGGTGCTCGTTGATTAAAGTGCCAAGAGTCGGATTTGAACCGACGACAGATCCCGACAACAATCCTTGTGACGGTTGTTCTCGGTCTTCAGCCGAGTGTTAGAGGCCTTGCGGCACTCTCCATAGCCCCCGTAGGGACAGGCTGAGCTACCTTGGCACGACTCCGGCTCAGACTCGATGCTCACTTAAGTTTTCGGTGCGCCGGAAACACTTAACTCGAACACTTCGAAGCTGTGCTTGGATTCAGGACATGGCCAGGCCAATCAATCAGAAATACAAGCTATCAATAGACGTCAACGCCCCAGTGGACTACGTCTTCTCATGGTGCACGGACTTCCGGGAGGACGACAACAAGTACACAGGGTCCAAGACCACCAGGAAGATCCTCGAGAAGAGCCCGCAGCGCGTCGTCTGGCGCGTCACCTACAAAGAGGGCAAGGACACCTTTGAGGGAGTCAGGGCGGTGTGGCTCAACCGTCCAAAGTCGTGGCACCTTGACACCTGCGGAGACGGGAGGGAGGTGGGCGACTACAAGGTGAAACCACTGGGCAAGAACAAGTCCAGGCTCGACATGAAGTTCGTGGTGACGTACGACAGCAAGAGGGAGGTCGAGGACAAGGACGAGTGGGAGGCAGACGGGATCAAGCACTGGAAGATCTACAAGAAGGCGCTCGAGGCCGACTTCAAGGCCGGCAGGCCTGCGGCCTGAGACTGTCGGAACTTCGAGGCCCAGTGCCTTTCTCGGCGGTGACCGTCCTCACGCGCGCTTGCGCGCGGATCATGTTCAGCCCGGACCGAAAGAAGCGCTCTAGGGCGCTCCGCCGGGTGAGGTCGGTCACCACGAGCTCCATGCCTGACTTGCTCGCCAGTTCGCGGGCCTCCTTCAGGGCCCTCGCCTGGCTGTCGTCGAATACGTAGTCGTAGACCTTCACCCTTCTCCTGTTGACTCGCACCTGCCCGTCCCACGTCATGAACGAGTCCTCGACCCGCTCCACGCGTACGAGGACCTTCTTGCTGCTTATCACGAGTTGCAGTTTGCCGTTGACCGTTTCCAATTTTGCGTCCGCCAAGGACGCAGGGTCTCCAGACGGCTTATCCTTGGTGCCGGCTTACGACGGGACTTCCGAGCCGCCTTGGCCTCCTCGGGAGAGCCGTCGTGCGACGGCACCGCACTTATACCCGGCCCGCCTCTGTTCCAGCGATATGACGCTCTACGAGACCGCTTTCAGGCTCCAGCATGACTGCCCGCTTAACGACCTCTCGAAGCAGCACCCCGAGCTCGTCATGTCTTCGTGGTGCAACTCGGACACCGACGTGCTCGAGATCTCCAAGGGAGGCGGGGTAGAGAGCTTCGACCGGTATCAAGACGACATCGATTCGGTCTGGAGGGCGATGAAGGTCAAGCCCCTCCGCAGGTCGAACAGCGTCCGCAACCTCCAGGTCGTCATCCACCACTGCGGGTGCGACAGCATACCGGCGCCCGTGACCCCGGTCTTCGAGAAGAACAACTGCCTCGAGCTACAGCCCTGCGTCTACAAGGGTGGCTGGGAGTACTACAGGATGATTTCGTTCAGCGAGAAGGACGCGCGCAACGTCTTCGCGACGCTCGGCGGGTACTGCAAGGTCGAGGTCATCTCCCGCCGGGCAATCAGGTCGGGCGCGGTCAAGGACACGATGCTGGTCTCAACGAGCGCGCTCTTCGGCGGGCTAACGAAGAAGCAGGCGCAGGCGCTCGTCTTCGCGCTCGAGAACGGCTACTACCAGGTCCCCAAGAAGGTGACCACCGAGGAGATGGCCAGCAAGCTCAGGCTGCCGAGGACCACCTACGAGGAGCACTTGCGCAAGGCCGAGGGGAAGGTCCTCCGCTCGATGGCGCCCTACATCAGCATGGGCCCTTCGTGAGAAGAGGTAGGAGCCGACGGAGGGATTTGAGCCCTCTCTTTCTCGATCGAGAAAGAAGAACTATGCGGATAATCGGTCAGCGTGGGCGCTTAGATTCCCAGACAACTTCTTATTGCATTTGAGGGTCTCACTCTCCAATCACATTCATCCCAAGTCAACTTCATCTTATTGCAGGTGAGAGGGAGAGGTGGTTTCTCTCGAGGAAACCGGGCTCCGCTTCGGTCACTAAAAAATGGGCTTCAGTCAATCTCAGTTTTGCCCCGATTAGGTCCCCCGCAGAGTTTGAGAATGGGGTTCTTCGGATAAGGCTGGCCCATCTAGGCGACGCTAAACATAAGGACCGATTCCTTCAACTCATGTATTACTTTCTGGGGTGGATGGTAGGCGATGCAGGAAAGACATTTTCCACTCGGCACCAGTGGGCCAGATTCCAGCTTCAACTATGTCGAGGGCATGAGGAGAATCTCGCGCTTGGAAATTCCGTAATGGATTGCATCACTCAACTAGGAGTACCATGGAGCAGGATTGTAGATGCACTTCCAAACGAAACAGAACCGCACGGAGCATTCAAGTGGAACTCATATTTTTCCGAAGTATTCCTCTGGTTCCACGTCTCCTGTCTCGGGCTCGCAGAGACCGAAGTCACCTCCCATCATCCTGTGAAAATGAACTGGCTTCTTCTCGCGTCACCCGAGAACCGGCTTTGGTTTCTTCGAGGCCTAGCCGACTCCGATGGGTCAGTCAACATCAGGAACAAGACAGTCACGATAACTAGCGAACCAAATGTCCGCCTGATCAAGGATCTTCTTACATCCCTAAATGCGAACCCCAGGGAATACTGGCATCGTGGAAGTTGCGGGATTAGCATCACGGTTGCCATCGCAAACACTCTCTGGATTTTCAGTCCATTTGTGGATACTCACAGAGGTAAACTTCTTCGTAAGTTAGCTAATGCTCGAGTATTCCCGCGAAAATGGCCTAGTTGGTTGGATTTGAAAGTGAAACGAATGATTCTGCAAGGCCGGGATCCAAGTTCGATTCGGAATGCAGTCTTGGAAGAGGATAACGTCTATGTCAAACTCAAGTCGATAAAGTCTAGAGCGGATTCTAAGATATGAGAAAAAGCCGGCGCCGCGATTTGAACACGGGACCTAGTCCTTACGAGAGACTTGAGCCCACGATTAGGTGGTTCGCTCTACCAGGCTGAGCTACGCCGGCACGGCTCGACCTACCTTAATTGACACTTTTAAAGACTGAAACTTTAATCGCAGTTGAGCCCAACTAATTCAGGATACTCGCTTCCAATCCTTCTGACATGATACTTATTGGAGAAGCCTATTTTCTGCAAGAAACCGCGCAGAGACTCCAAGCCAGCCGTCTCAAGCGACAATGACGCACTGCGTCTTACGAACGAGTGCTTGATGTCCATTTGGCTTAGAATCTTGTCTAATTGGTCTAAGAGTGCTTCGTTGGTCATCTGCAATTCGGTTCGGGGATACGGCCTGAGATAGGCCGACCGCCTGTCAAAGTACACGCTACCGTCGGTGTCGTAGATGCCCCTTACACATCGGACGAGGAACTTTCCGCGGGAGACTATGAAGTCTGGAATCGCGGCGGACCCTTTTGCTTCGCCCGCCGGGAGACCAATATCCTTGAGCCACTCTACGAAGGACTTTTGGTTAATCCTGAAGCGCAGTCCTCCGTCTCTCAAGAAGAGCTTTGGATTTCTTCCCAGCTCCTCCCTCACGATTGGAAGCAAGACGTTCTCATAGTATGCCAGGTCGTTCCTCGGATTGCCACACATCTCGACATAGTCCGGCCGTTTGTCGTAGATGTTTCCGTCTCCGAGTATCGCGCCTACAAGTTCTGAGACCCTTTCAGACTCGAAAAGAGCACTCACGCAACAGGAACTTCACGTGAAATAAAAGCGTCTATCCGCTACTGCCTGACCAGCTTCTGTAGCGTGTGGCAAGGACCAGGAGCGCGCCGGGTGATCGGGACCTCGCCGACGTAGATGTCCCCGTTCCGGTCGACGCACACCGAGTGGGGCGCGAAGAAGCTCCCCTGCGCGCACTTGTCCTCCCCCTCGATCTTGGCCAGGAGCTCTCCGTCCGGCGAGCGCACGGTCACTCTTGGCAGTATCCTCCTGCCGTGCGCGGGGACCGAGTACCGCGTGGGAATCGCCGGGTCGTAGCCGAACTCGCTGACGACGAGGCTCCCGTCCGAGCACGCAGAGATCCCCGTTGGGCCGGCGAAGTCCGTCCACTGGGAGACGAACTTCCCCTTGAGGTCGAAGACCTGCACCCTGTTGTTCTCCCGGTCGGCGACGTAGAGGGTCTTCCCGCCCTGTATGAGGGCGCCGTGCGGGAGGCTGAACTCCCCGGGCTTGCCCCCGGGCGCCCCCCAGGAGCCGATGAGCTCGCCGTCCGCCGAGAACCTGTGGACGCGCGCGTTCGCGTAGCCGTCCGTGACGAACAGCTCGCCGTTAGGCCCGAACGCGACGTCGGTGGGCCCGTTGAAGGGGCCTGCCGACCTCTTGATCTTGGAGCTCTTCCCGTCCCCTCCCGTGTCCGACGGCACGTTGGCGGTCCCCAGGGTCATCAGTAGCTCCCCCCTGGAGTGAACTTGCGGACGGTGTGGTCGAGGAGGTCGGAGCAGAAGACGAAGCCGTCGGGCGAGACGCGGACGTTGTGGGCCTTGGTGAAGACGCCCTCCCCCCACGAGGAGATGAACCCGCCCTCCCTGTCGAACACCATCATCGGGTGCTCGCTCCTGCTGAAGACGTAGACGCGCGAGCGCGAGTCGGTTGCCACGCCTGCGACCTCGCGAAAGGACCAGCCGTCGGGGATCCTCGCCCAGTCCGCGTCCGCCTCATAGACGCCGGCATCCGTGACGACCCGGGTTCTCGACACGTCCGCGTTTTCTCCTCATCACTATATAATCGCGGCCGCCAAGGGAAGGCCTGCGAGAGACATGGCGAACCTAACCCTGGAGCAGGCCGAGACGTGGATCAAGAAAGCGTGCGCGAAGGCGACGCAGCTCGGAGTGAGGGTGTCCGTCTGCGTCGTGGACGCCGGAGGGAACCCCGTCGCGCTCGCGAGGATGGACGGCGCGAACATCATCTCGCCCGACATCGCGAGGGGGAAGGCATTCACGTCGATAGCCTTCAAGATGCATTCGAAAGAGATGGCCGAGCGGATGAAGGACAGGCCTGCCGCGGGGCTCGGCCTCACTCAGGTCAGCGGGAACAGGATCGTGCTCCTTCCCGGCGGGGTGCTCGCAAAGAAGGGGGACGAGATAATCGGCGCCATCGGCGTGAGCGGAGCCACCTCCGACGAGGACCACGAGTGCGGGCTAGAGGCAGTCTCGGCGTAGAGCCGACCCGCGCTCTCGAAAGCATTTTAGAGGCTGCAAAAGCAAGTCGACCTCGCGCGGGAGTCGCCCAGCATGGCCAACGGCGTTGGATTGAGGTTCCAATCCCTTAGGGGTTCGTGGGTTCGAATCCCACCTCCCGCACCATCCAATCAGGCAGCGGAGGCTGGCTATACGTTCAGCCCATACCCAGTTGGTCGATCAGCTGCCCAAGCGCTTCGACGTCCCTAAGCTGGAACTCCGGCGTGGCCGATATCAGCATGATCTTCTGCGAGAGACTGAAGCAGATCATCACGACCTTCTCCTTGACAATGATGGCGGTCCTGATTCGTCCGTGGTATTTGTCCATCGGAGAGCTCATGTTCATGGCAATCGTCGCCCTCATGTAGACCGTCTCGGTCTCGTCTTGGGGCTCCAGAGGAGCCACCCCGGCCTTGCAGAAATTTGCCAGCGACTTCCCGTCGGAGGAGAGCAGCACGACGCACCATATGCTCTTGTCGAAATCGAATATGCGGTTCACCTTTGTTTCTAGGCTCGTGGTCTCCATCTTGTCGTCAGCTCATTCGCTCCTGAATCCTCAAAGCAACAGCAAGCCGCTTCGCATGCAATGGGGCTTGTTTCCGTTTAAGCGTTATGCAAGCGGCGACCGGTCGCTACAAGGACTTCAGCGGATTGAGGACGGACACGCGATTCCCGCCCTGATGCTTATCTAATCCACGGAATCGGTAGGGCCGTTTGAACTACACCGAGCCGCACGTCCCTACCCCGGAGGACATCATCCCGACCATGCTCTCCTTCGCGTCCGTGAAGCCGGGCGAGTCCGTCTTCGACCTGGGCTCCGGCGACGCCAGGATAGTGATAGTGGCCGCGAGGGACTTCCATGCAAAGGCGGTAGGCGTGGAGACCCGGAAGCGCCTCGTGAAGGCGTCCCGCCAAAAGATCCGCGAGCTGGGCCTCTCCGACAGGGCCAAGATCACCTGCAGGAACTTCAAGAAGGTGAGCCTGCGCAAGGTCGACGTCCTCTGCACCTACCTCTCGAGCTACACCCTGAACCTCCTCACACCGAAGTTCAACAAGGAGCTCAGGCCGGGCGTCAGGGTGGTGAACTTCGACTATCCAATCCCGGACTGGAAGGCCACGAAGGAGATAGAGGTCGTACCGGCGGGCTGGAAGAAGCCGCACTCGATCTACCTGTACGTGGTCCCGACCCCGAGCGCCTGATGAGGTTCACCGCCTGGCCGAGCGCAGGCCGTAGCCCAACGCCCTGTCCGCGGCGATGTGACCCAGCCACCCGAGGATTGGCCAGTACGGGGCGCCCATGACCAGCCAGAGCGCACCGAACACGAATCCCCACACCAGCGCGTTGTGGAACGCGTTGTAGACGTAGCTCCCCCATGGCGGCCACTCCCTCCTCTTCGAGGACAGGCCTATCGGTAAGAAGGCCGCCAGGTCTGGAAAGACAATCCAGAACACCGTGGCCGGCCAGTCGAGGCCTCCGAGGTGGAGCCACCTGAAGATCAAGTACGCCAGGATGGCGAGCGTCGCAGCCGCGTACTCCAGCCTGTACAGCCTGGAGTTCGCAGCCTGGAAGCCCGGACCGAAAGCGCTCTGGCTCCCCATTCGTGAGACTCGCGAGCCGAATCGTATTAAGAATTCAGGAGGCGCTCCGAGCCCTTATACACGGGGCGCCCTCCTTCAAGCGTGGTCGCCATCAATCTCGTGGTGGCTTGGGTGTTGTGGGCGTTCGCTGCCTTCATGGTCTACCTCTTCCTCTTCAGCCTGCTCTGGGGCGCAGGGTACGGCCCGACCTCGAGGAGGCAACTTCGGGCCGCCGCGGCCCTGCTCCAGTTGAAGGAGGGCGACACGGTCTACGACCTCGGGTCAGGCTTCGGGAGAGCGCTCATCTTCTTCGCGAAAGAATACCACGTCCGCGCCGTCGGGGCCGAGATCGACCCGTTGCGCAGGGCGATCTCCATTTGGAGCTCTAGGAGACAGGGTCTGTCCGCGAGCGTCACCGTCCTCAGGAGGAACCTGCTGGACGTCGACCTGAGCGAGTCGAGAAAGGTGTTCGTCTTCCTCTCCCCGCTCATCATGAGGAAGCTCCAAGAGAAGGCGGGAAGGGAGATGCCTCCTGGGGCGCTGGTGGTCTCCGTCGAGCACCAGTTCCCGGACTGGAAGCCCGTGGAGACCCGCGAGAACGTGCACCTGTACGTCGTCCCGGCGCGAACCCAGGTGGGCCGTTCGCAGGGGAGTCTCACGCCAGGGACTCGGAATGCATGATCCGCCGCTCTACCTCCCGCACCAGCCATTCTTCGCCGCACTCCTCCCTGAACGGCCTCAGGACCGTCGAGCACGCCTCAGCGAGGAGCTCCACGTACCTCTTCGCGTCGTAGGCCGTATCCTCGTCCACCAGGTCGAGCGCCACCGCCCTCCTTCCCGGGGACTTGGACTGATAGTCCGTGATGACGTACTGCACCGCCTCCCCCGCGTGCAACTCCACGCCCTCCCTGACCAGCTGGTCAGCGACCGATGACGTCAGCGACCTGTTCGCGTACTCCCCGGGCTTCCTCGAGAGGTTCCTCGTGAAGACGAGCCCCGCTATGGGCGCGCGGTGCTCGAGGAGCGACCTCGCGTGCTTGAGGAAGACGCCCACGCACCCGTCGACCATCGCCCTCGCCTCCTCGACAGTGTCGGCCCTGGCGAGCAGCTCGAGGATCTCCAGCTGGCACTTTGAGAAGAACGCAGGCGTGTCGTGCCGCCTCGCCTCTATTCCGCGGACCTTGAGCCTCCCGTCCCTGTACGCGCCGAAGTACTGCGTTGAGCACCGGGACCCCGGCGTCCACCTTCGATGGGAGGAACGCGATCCACTTGTAGATCCCCTCGAATGCGATGGCGAACTTCGTCTCCGCCTCTATCTCCCTCCGGAGCCTCTCAAAGTCGTCCTCGCCCGCGCCGACCTTCCTAAGCCAGAGGGAGTCGACGATGCCGTGCATCACCTTGAAGCCCCGCCTCTCCGCGACCCTCGCCGCGTCGATGAGCACCTTCCTGTCCCAGGCGCAGACCCCGATGTGCGCGTCGATGCGCCCGAACTTCGCGTTGGCGTGACCGAGATAGCCGAAACAATTGTGCGTGAAGATCAAACCTTCCCCGGTAAGGAACCCGGGTACCTCGTCTTCTGCCAGCTGGAAGCAATAGACGTATTCGGGGCACGAATCCAGCTCCTCAATCCTCGTTATCCTGACGAATCCGAAATCGCTACCGACGAGCCTCTCTATCCTCATAGTCTGCCTCATCTGATTGTCGCTCAGCTCTCTTGAAAGAATACGAGAAATTTTCCTTTCGACCTGAACTGGGCATTGTCGGAATCCAATTCTCGCATGCGGTTCAGATGAGGTTCTGGTAGCCCTCGCGAGAGTGAACAGTCCGGATTCCTCTATAGGGAGTCTCTCGTATCTTGCGTGAGTGCAAGTCCCTGTCTGAATCTCTTCAGACCAAGACCGGATTCTATCTCGCTGTCCCTCTTTCGAGTACTCCCAATCCCCGATCCTTTCAAGTGTCTGCGGTCCCACAAAATTGACTGTGTACAGAGGCTGAGTCCCCTCGCGGTTTGTACCCATTCGAAAAGCCAACCCCAACCTAGCCGCCAGGACGCAGATTTGATTCTGGAGGTTCTTTGATTTTGTCGCGATGCTGACGAACTTGCGTCGTTTGGCAGCGTTCCCATCGCCAGCGACCAACCCTGCCATGAACCTGTGTGCTGTCTGCGCTGGGCAGTTGAAGATGATGTCAGGAACCTTGAGTTTGCCTCTGTCTGCAGAGCCAGGTAGGCCGAAGACTTTTTCCAGAACCTTGACCAAGCTCGCACTGTTTATCTGGACTACATTCATCTGAGCCTTCTTCTCTTTGTAAACATGAGGCGAGATTTTGAAAACTGATTCCACAAGCTTTCTTGTGGTCTCCAGTAGCTCGGGCTCAGAAAGTGCTATGTCCAGCCTTACCACGTTGTTTGTGGCGCTTCCATCCGCTACGAACACGCCTAGGAAAAATCCGAGCCTACCATCGACCTCTAGAACAGCGGGCAGCCATGCAACTCTTCCGCCCTTTCTTCTTCCTGATCCTATCCGTAGCTCTCGATGAATCTCGGGCGCTATATCGAGCAAGCTAAGAAACCTCAAAGGAATGATTCCGCTCTTGCACCAAGTTACCACAGTTTGGTAAGAATATCCTTCGGGAATCGCCGCATCAACGAGCGTTTGGCGCTTTGCTTTGATTGATGCCTTGAGCTGCTCTCCTGAAACTCTCCAAAGTTGTTTCTCCGTGGGAGTGAGCAAATTTTCCAGTTTCTCGATGAGGTCAATCTGCTGGATTTCGTTGGCCGGTGGAATCTTCTTTGCCACGGGCACGAGTTCGCCGACTTGCAATTTCTCCGCCGTCTTTACCTCCATCTCTCCTCCGCTGAGGATAAAGAACGGATGGTCGGGCGTGGCGACGATTTTCCGCCCATCTTCCATCACAAAAGACAGAAGCTTCCGATTGTTCGGCTTCTTGATGAGGCGAGCAACCTTGCAGAACTTGGCCTTGTAGTCGTCACCCATTCCCGCCACATAGATTCCAGGCGGACATTCTACAACGCCTGCTCTGTCGCCCACAAGACCGTCTATGAAATCCCCAATCCTTGAGAATCTGTCAATGCCATCTCGTCTGATGAAGACCGGGGATTCCTTAGGAAGGCATGCGACCCCAACCCATTTGAGGGCATCTCTCCGAGCCTGGTAGCGTGCCCGCTCCTCGCCCTCGGTGACCTGCTCCAGCCTCTTGTATTTCATCCGTCTTCTCCACGATGATCTTGACCGCTTTGGGGACTATTCCCTCTGGGCGCCTCTCGCAGACATTCCAGTCGAGCTCGGGGATTCTGTTCGTGGAGTCGGGGCAGCACTTACATCTCACGGTCTCTGGCGAGATGTTCTTCTTGCTCATGATGTTGGGGAATAGACTGGAGAAATCTAGTTCCCCAATCCCCTCATGCACTCCGAGCTCCGGCTCGAAGATGAACCCCCCGCGGTCCGCGACGAGAAGCTCTGCTCTGCTCTTGAAGCTCTCGGCCATGGTGGGCTTCCAAGGTATGAGGATCCCGTCCTTGGTCGCGTGGTAGAACTGGAGGCTCGAGAGAGCCTTGCCTATGCTCGCTCTACTGGCTATGTGGAGTGGGAGCCTGCACACCCTACTCACTTCGTAAAACCCCTCAAGTCCGGTTTCCCTGTGGACGAAGGAGCTGGTCTTGTCGAGGTGAATTCTCCCGCGGAGCTTCATCGCCGAGGGCTTGAACAGGATCTTGCCGTAGCTGAAGTATGACGACCCCTTCTTCGCCGGGGCCTCCAGGACCGTCCCGTCCCTGTCGATGACGAGCCGCTGGGCGACCCCGTTGGCCGCGGCCCTCGAGGCGAGGTAGGGCAGGACGAACGAGTCGCCGTCGCTGGTGAACACCAGGTCGGGGTCGAGCCTCCTGACCTCCTCGACGAGGGCGAGGATCTTGTCGCGCTCCGACCCGCCGCCTATCCTCGAGACGGAGCCGTCCCCGCCCTTCAGGCTGATCGACTCTATGGGGTCGGAGACCTTGGCCATCTTCCCTGACTTTCTGACGGCCACCTCGATGTCGACCGAGCGGAGCTCAGGGACCGAGTACTGGCACGACCATATGTCGTCGTGGAGCTCCCAGCACAGCCCGTCGGGGGTCTCCGAGACCTCGCAGTAGGCGAGGGGGAACAGGTCGTTCTCGTAGAGGTACAGCTGCTCGGGGGGCACGTCCACGTTGTAGAGCCTGTACGTCCCGAAGGGCCTCGAGCGCTCGACGCTCTCGGCGAGTGGCGCGAGCTTCTTCGCGTCGTCCACGACCAGCTCGAGGACCTCGCTCTCGCGCGTGTCGGTTGCCCTCTCGAGCTTCATGACGCGCCTCGACCAGGAGAACTCCCGCCCCTTCCCCTTCTCGAGGTCGGCCAGGTCTCGCCTGCTGTCGGAGGCCACGAAGATCGAGGGCGCCCACCTGTCGACGAGCCTCCTGGTCTCGCCGCCCTCGAGCTTCAGCCACACCACCATCTTCCCGGGGCTCTCGGTGTAGAGGTCGAGTATCCAGCCCCGCAACCGCTACACCGCCTTCTTCTCCCTGAGCTCCCCTATCTCCTTGGTGAGGCGTGCGATCCTCTTGTGCTGCACGAAGAGGATGCTCATGAGCAGGGCCTCGGCGGAGAACGGCGAGTCCTTCGCGTGCATGGACGGGACGTACTCGTAGCACTCCCTCAGCATCTCCGTGAAGAGCTCCCTGTCCTCCGCCTTGAGCGCGTCCCCGAACCCCTTCCAGCTCTCGAGCTCATCCATTATCTCCCGGTCCGACAAGCTCACTTGTCGCGCACCCCCGCGAGCGCCTTGAAGTGGTGGAAGGCGATCGCCATCGCCATCCCCTCGAACCTCGAGGTCCTCACGGCCGCGGAGGACGCGGAGGCGTACAGCCTCGCGGCGTTGAGCATCTCGTCGAAGGCCGCCCTCTTCCCCTTGGGGAGCGACCTCCTGAAGTGCCTCCACTCCTCGGTCTCCTGGGCCTCCGCGATTCTGAACGAGGGGAGCGTCCTTCCCATTGCTAGCGGCCTCCCGCCTTCCTGCCGGGGCGGTTGTGGAAGAGGAGGTCGCGAAGAGTGAACCGCCGCGAGGAGGGCTTCCCGAACGGGTGCTTCAGCAGCGTCCCCTCGATGGACGCGCCCGACCCCTCGAGCCCCACCAGGACGTCGGCGTGGTCGGTGACCACCCGGTCGTAGGGCGTCCTCGCGACGAGCGTCATGAACGTGAGGACCTTCTTCTCCCTCCTCACGTCGTCCAGCCCCCTCCGGACCGCGCCCGCGAGCCTCCTCGCCTCGTCCTCGCGGAGCCCCGACTCCTCGTTGAGCAGGCCCAGGACGTCGGAGAGCACGACGACCTTCGCCCCGTACTCGTCGACCACCCTCCCGAGTTCCCTCGACACCAGGTTCGCCATCTGGTACATCGTGAACGCCCTGCTCGTCACCACCCGCCTCAGCGCCTTTTTCGGCGCGACCCCGTAGAGCTTGGCGTAGGACGAGAAGAGGTAGAGGTCGGAGCGGTTCCCGCCGTCGATCAGCACGACGCTCGAGTCAGAGCCCCCCGCCTCCTTCGGGAGCTGCGCCCTGAAGCAGATGAACTCCGCGACCGCGTTCGCGCAGCGCCCCGTGAAGGCGACCGACCAGGCGGGGTCGATGTAGTGCGCGACCAGCGCGTCGAGAGGCGCGAAGTTGAACGCGAAGCCGCGGAGGGACGCGGCGGTGGGGAGCGCGGCCATCGCCCCCGCCCTCTCGCGCGTGGAGTAGGCCGAGCGCGATATCTCCGACCACGCCTCCGGGATGCGGGTCGACCTGCAGGACACGCGCGCCTCGAGGGCGGAGCCGCACCCCGGGCAGCGGTTGCCCAGCGACTCGACCGTGTCGCCCACGGGCTCGAGCGCCGCGCACACGTTGAGGATGCACGAGCACTCGGAGCAGAAGTACACGAACCGCTCCTTCTGGCCCCCGTCCCCGGCCTCGTGCATGTAGTGCAGCTGCTGCCTGTTTCCCGGCGACAATCGGCGTCCAAGCTGGATTTTTCTAATAAGCGCCCACAGCATTTCAAATAATTCTAAAGGGCGAACTTCATGCGGATTCCGAGGTCACTCTCGCGGGCCTCGCTAGGCATAAATCCAAAGACTGCGGCGCCCACACGACAGACCATTGCCATTGAAATTCGGGACCATCGAGCAGACAGTCTTCTTCAAGGCCTCACCCGACGAGATCTACGACGCCCTGCTCGACCCGCGCAAGCACGCCGTCTTCACGGGCTCGCCGGCCACCACGAGCGCCAAGGTCGGCGCCAGCTTCACGGCGTGGGACGGCTACATTACCGGGAAGAACCTCGAGCTGGTCAAGGGGAAGAAGATCGTCCAGGAGTGGAAGACCACCGAGTGGCCGACAGGATACCCGGTCTCAAGGCTTGAGTTCACGCTCACCCCGAAGAAGGGAGGCACGGAGCTGAAGATGGTCCACTCGAAGGTCCCCGCCGAGCAGGTCGCGGACTACACCGGCGGCTGGATGAGCGCCTACTGGGAGCCGCTCAAGGCGTACCTCGCAGAGAAGGACCAAGAGTCCGCTCCCGCCAAGAGGAAGAGCAGAAAGAGATAGGGGCGCTCAGTCGTCGGCCGAGACCGAGATCCCGGTGGGCCCCACGGTTATGAACGTCGAGTAGGTCCAGGTCGTGAGGACGATGGAGGTCGCGTTGACCGGGTCGAGCGCTGCAGAGCTCCCAAGCTCCAGCCACTGCGTCCCCTGCGAGGGAGGCTGTCCCGAGATCACGGTCGCGTTGACGAGGTACCCTGACGACGCCCCCTGGTGCACCTTGAGAACTATCGGCTCGCTCGCGTTGGCGACGGGGGACGAAGAGTTGACCCTGACGAACACGTCGGACTGGGCGGTGCCACCCGTCGGAAGGACGCCCGACGCCTCGCTGTAGAGCAGGGAGTACGCCGACCCGTAGACCCTGACCTGGACCTTGGTCTCGTTTCCGACGGAGACCTGGACAGGGATCTTGACGTTCAGGGACTCGACCTTGAAGCTAACGACGTACCCCCCTGGGGCAGCTCCTGAAGCGAGCCGCCCCTGTTGTCAGTGATCATGGCGTACGTGGCGGGGTTGCTCGAGTTGGTCGCCTGCGTGACGGTCACCGGCCACTGGGCGAGCGCCAACAGCAGCCCCGTGGGGTTGGACAGCTTGTCGGTCTCGTTCTGGTTGGCGTGAAGCTGCACCACCAGGACCCCGGTGAGCCCCGGGGTCCCGTTGGGGTTGCCGGGCTGGAGCGGTATCACGGGGTTCACGAGCGACGAGGAGTCGAGCACCAGGACGGAGAACAGCGAGACCAGGATGAGGCCCAGGATGGCCAGAGCGCTGACTAGCTTGGACGTCTTGGCCGCGCGCAAAACCCCTCTCCTCGTCTTCAAAAGCGCGCGCCGGGGACTAAAAACGTTTCAAGCGAAGGTATTGCAAGTTCTTAAGCCACCGCTCCAAACCTGAAGACGCTCTAATGGTAAGCAACCAGCTCATCTTGGGAGCACTCCTGGCGCTCAACATCGCGCTCTACGCGCCGCTCGTCCTCATGGCGCTCAGGCGCAGGAGGCACAAGGTCAGCGCCGCGAACCTCGCCGACGCCTTCAACGGCCTCGAGATGGCCCTCAAGGAGGCCGTCCCCGACCTCCCTGCAGGCTTCACCTGGGAGGAGGCCATCGCGCGCCTGCAGTCTTCAGGCGTCAAGACCGAAGGGATGGGTGCGGCGCTGAGGAGCTACGAAGAGTATCGATACGGCGGCTCTCCCCTCCCAGACCTCGACTTCCGCGAGGTCGTCAAGGTCGCGAACATGCTCGGAGGGATAACCGGGAAGAGTGGAGGCGCGAGCCTTGGGCGCTGAGATAAGGGACAAGGTGGTAGCCGAGGTCGGGAAGCTAGTCGTCGGACGGGAGAAGGAGGTCGACCTCCTCCTCATGTGCCTCCTCGCGAGGGGGCACGTCCTGCTCGAGGGCGTCCCTGGCGTCTCGAAGACCCTGCTCGCGAACGCGTTCTCAAAGTGCCTGGGCCTGCAGTTCAAGCGTGTCCAGTTCACCCCGGACATCCTCCCGCTAGACATCGTCGGCGGATTCGTCTTCAACATGAAGGACAGGGAGTTCGAGTTCAGGCGGGGCCCGATATTCACCAACATCCTCCTCGCAGACGAGATAAACCGCGCCCCGCCGAAGGTCCAGAGCGCCCTGCTCGAGTCGATGCAGGAGCTGCAGGTCACCGTCGAGGGGCACACCGAGAAGCTCCCGTTCCCGTTCATGGTCATCGCGACGCAGAACCCGCTGGAGTTCGAGGGCGTCTACCCGCTGCCCGAGGGGCAGCTCGACAGGTTCATGGTCAAGGTCAGCTTCAAGTATCCGAGCAAGGAGGTCGAGGCAGGCATCCTGAAGAGGAACCTCTCGAGCCATCGACATCAACGAGGTCAAGACCGTCCTCACCGCGGGCGAGCTGGACGCGCTTGTGAGGCAGGTCGACGAGGTGAAGGTTTCCGACGAGGTCCTCGCCTACCTCGCGAGGGTCGCGGAGGCGACGAGGAACGAGGGGTCGCTGGTGCTCGGAGCGAGCCCCAGGGCGATGGTGCAGCTCGTCCACTGCGCGCGCGCCAAGGCGCTCCTCGCGGGCAGGAAGTACGTCACGCCCGACGACATAAAGTCCATCGCCAACGACGTCCTCACCCACCGGCTCGCGATCGACCGCGCGGCGGCCCTGAAGGGGGTCTCGCGGAACCCCGAAGCGATACTCACGGCCATACTTGACAGAGTGGAGCCCCCACGCTAACCACGCGCGGAAGAGACTACCTCATAGCCACGGTCCTCATCCTAGTCGCAGCCGACCTGCTCAACATCAGGCTCATGCAGGTCGCTCGGGATCTCCCTCGCAATGATGGGGGTCATCTCCATCCTCATCTTCGAGTTCGCGATCAAGGGCGGCGTCAGCATCTCCATGGAGAGCGGGCACGTCAGGACGTTTCAAGGGCGAGGAGTACGAGACCACGCTGGCCGTCGAGTCCAGGGGGACCGACTGGATAGGCTCGATACCCACCACCTTCAAGATAGAGACGGGCCAGCTGATGAAGATCGAGCCCCTCGGAGAGGGGAGGATGAGGCTCACGTTCCTCGGCAAGTACGCGGGGAGGTCGGAGGGCGTCAAGGTCGGGATATCGCTCACCGACCCGCTGAAGCTCCTCAAGAGGCTCGACCAGGTCGTCTACAGCGACTTCGTCCTCGACACCCTCCCCCTCTCGCTTGTCACGCCCGTGATCCCGCGCAGGTTGACTGTCTTCGGGTTCGGGGAGCAGCCGACAGGCTACCCAGGGCCAGGGCAGGAGCTCTACGGGCTCGACGAGTACAGCACCGGGATGGACACGAAGGACATCATCTGGAAGCGCGTTGCGAAGTCCGCCGACGAGACGCTCATGGCGAGGGTGAGGGAGGCGAGCGTGAGGGACGTCGTCAGGGTGGGCGTGGTTCAGTTCGCTGAGAGGGGCGACGAGCGGGCCGCGTGGGTAGACATGCTCTGCGAAGCGCTGGGGCAGGTCGGGAAGGAGGTCTTCGAGATGGGCGCCAGCGTCACGATCCACTACCACTCGACCCACGTGAGCGGGAAGAGCGAGGAGGAGCGCCTCCTCGGAATGACCCACATCAGGGCCAGGGACATCAGCGAGATGGCCGACGCCGTCATGTCCTGCTCGGTGGCCTCGTCATCGAGGGAGATCGAGGAGGTCGTGAGCAACTCCGACTTCGTGGTCACCGGCCTCAGGGAGCTCGAGGACGAGAAGATGGCCGCGGTGATCGCCGAGAAGCCCCTGCTGCTCATCTACGAGGACGCCTCGCCGTCCGCGGCCTTCACCGACAGGGCGGTGATCTGGACGGGGAACGAGAACCTCTTCCCGCTGATCAGGAAGATGCTGGAGAGGTAGAGAAGGACGAACAAGGTCCTCCTGGTCTGCAGCGCCGCGGTGGGCGTCTCGCTGTTCTTCGTCTACGCCCTCTCGACTGTCCTCTTCATGCAGCACCTCAACGCGTCCACCATCGGCCTGCTGGAGTCGGTCATCATCATCACCCAGGTGGTGAGGATCGCGGGAATAGTGGCCTACTTCGGGACGAAGCCTGCCAGGATAGAAGTGCTGCTCGTCCTGCTCTCCTTCGAGACCTTCGTGGTGATGGGCCTCATAGTGCTCTACCTCATCTCGCCGAGCGCCGTCTACAGCCAGCTTGCGCACACGATCTTCTCGACGTGGATCGCCGCCCTCTTCACGGTCCTCCCGCCGTACCTGATCTTCACCGGGGTCACCCAGATGACGCAGAACCGGAGCCTCATCGCAGTGCTCGTCTCGCTGACCCTCGAATTCGGCTTCCTCACATTCGCGGCGAGCACCATGCTGGCGTTCTCCGGCAGCTTCACCTTCGCGAACTTCTTCGACTTTCTGATCGGCGCCGCCAAGTTCGACGTGGGCGCGGGGACCATACCTGACCTCTCCACCCTCTTCATCCTCGTCCCCTCGGTGGCCATGTACTGCTCCCTGCTGGTCTACACGACCATCCCGACCGCCACGAGCATGGTCCCGCCGAAGGTGACCTTCGTCCTCCCGCTGCTGGCGGCGGCCGCGTCGGCGGGGTGGGTCTACGCTACCGTATCAATCCTCCCGAATACCCTTTTATCCTTCACGGTCCCAGGAATCATCATTGTCGCCCTCCTTTGGGCATACATGCGCCAGTAGGACAAAGACTGCGGCGCTGCTTTCTCTGCTGGGGCTGCTCCTCACCATTTTGCCGCTCCAGTCCGGCCTCGTCGCTGCTTCTGGAGCGACCCTCACGAGCTCTTCCTCGGCATCGCTAGCATCCGTCTCCCTCTCGCTGGGCTTCTCACCCTCGAGCCTCTCCCCGGTCGCGAACGGCGTCCCCGTCTATACCGTCGGAGACACGATATGGGCGGTCTCTGGCTACAACTACTCGATCCCGCTCGGCGTGACCTCGGCCAAGGCCTCCTCCTCCGGCCCTTCAGACGTGGTCGTCGTCAAGCTGCTCGACCCCCAGGTCATCACGCCGCTCTACACCTTCACTTCCAAGGACATAGACGGCGTCTGGAACATCACGATCGGCAGCGTGCAAGGGGCAGCCGTGATCCCCGTCCACTTTGTGAACCTGGCGGACCATCCCGTCTCGCTCGGACCGCTCGCCTACGCCCTCAGCGGAGGGAACCTCTCTATATCCACACAGGCCAACCTCGGAGACTCCTACGACCAGCAGGTCTGCGCGGCGGGCAACGCGACGAGCGCAGGCGTCAGCCTGAGCCTCCCGACCGACATGCACGACGTGGGCACCCTGAGCATGACCGCCAGGGAACCCCGTGGGGATCTCGACCTCCGGCCAGGTCAACGAGTCCTTCTCCTTCTGGTTCGAGCTCTACCACCCCTACGCGCTGGACGTCACCACAACCAACAGTCTCGTCGTCAGCGACCTGATGACAGCGACGTCGCAGCCAATCGCGATTGTCGCCACCGGGAGCACCACGGCCCCGCTCACGCTGAACATGCCGATCCGGGAGGGCAGGTACGAGATGAGGGCGTACTTCCAGAACTCCACCAGCCTTGAAACGATCCAGAGCAGCGTCCTGGTGGTCAACTCCACGTCGTGGATCTCGCTCTCAAACGCCTGCCAGCCGCAGCCCGTCCAGTCGCCGAGCGTCTCCTACGCGGCGAGCCTGACCAACGGCCAGTCCAACTGGCCTAGGAGCCTGTACGTCATGTATCGGACGTTCGGGGTCGAGGGCGTCGTCGCGTACCCGGTCAGGGCGAACGTGTCCAGCGTGAACTTCGTCGCCGCCCCTTGGAACCAGTCCTTGAACGACGTCAAGGTGAACGCCTCGCCAGAGAGCGGGATCCTTCAGACGAGCCAGGTGGGCAACTCCCTCTTCGTCCTCGCGACCCAGTACCCCGTCCGGCTGGACTACTCCCTCGACATCAGCGGGGGGCAGGGCCTCGAAGCCGGCACGCTGATACTGACGAGCAGCTACGCGACTCAGACTGAGAGGGTCAACCTAGCGATGCTGACTGTTCACGTGCTCAGCGACCAGATGGCGCCGACCACCCTCGAGGTGACCGGACCGAAGGGCGTGAGCATCACGAGCGGCCTCGTCGGGACCAACCAGACGTCCTCCTTCCTTCTCCCGACGGGATCCTACACCGTGACCGCGTCGCAGGCTGGCAACACGCAGACCGCCCAGGTCGGGCTCACCGACGGCCTCGCGGCTAGCGTCACGCTCAACTTCAGCACCTTCCTGACCTTCGAGATTATCCTCGTGGTCACCGCAGCCCTGGCCGCGATTGCGAACGTGCTGATATGGGTCCTCCGCTCGAGGAGCCTCAGCTCGCGGATGGCGAGCTCTACGAAGGGCCCTTAGGCTATATGCGCCAAGCCTTATATAACTACTGAATTATGCACGCGCCATGGACTCCCAGAAGCCGCCGATGCTCGAGAAGTTGACCCTTGTCACTGTCGTTGTGAAGAACCAAGAGGCAGCCCTCGACTTTTACACGAAGACCCTGGGACTGGAGAAACGAGCGGACATGGCTCCGCCGGGAGCTCCCAGGTGGGTTACCGTCGCACCCAAGGGCCAGGACATCGAGATATCGCTGTGGCAGGCCGGGTCGAGGACCGAGGGCGTACCGCCCAGCCATTCGAGTGCCGGCAACGGGACATCTTGGAACTTCCAGGTCAAGGACTGCCGCAAGGCATACGCTGAGCTCAAGGCGCGCGGCGTGAGGTTCAGGTCCGAGCCAGTCGAATACCCTTGGGCGATAGCCGCGGCTTTCACCGATCCCGACGGAAACCCCTTCGGCATAACGCAGCCAAAGGCGATGCCAAGCTCAGATTGGAAAAAGTGACCGAGGATGGCCGGCGAGGGTAGGCCCACGGACGTCTTCTCAGCGGTCGCCGAGCCTACGAGGCGCCGGATACTCGTCCTCCTCGCCAGTAGGGATCGCTCCGCCGGAGAGCTCGTGGAGGCGTTCCCCCAGCTGACCCAGCCCGCCGTCTCGAGGCACCTGAGAGTCCTGCGAGAGGCTCGCCTCGTGGAGGTGCACCCGCGGGCGCAGCAGCGGATCTACGCGCTCCGTCCGGAAAGGCTCCGAGAGCTCGACCGGTGGGTGTCAATATACCGTCCTTTCTGGTCTGACCGCCTCGACTCGCTAGAGAGCCACCTCGAAAAGAAGCGCGCAACATCCAAAGGAGAAGAGTGAGGATGTCGAACTCCGAGAAAGTCACGCCGCCGCCCGGGACCCTCACCTTCGACGGCGGCTACGCCACGATCACCTTCTCCCGCCGCATAGGGCATCCCCCCGAGGAGGTCTGGTCGGCCATCACCGACCCGGAGGAGCTTCGGGGTTGGTACATGACGCGCGCAACCATCTCCGGTGGGAGGGACGGGTCGATAGACTTCGTGAGCGGGCCCTCGCAGCTCCACGTCACCGGCCGCATACTGTCGTGGGACCCGCCCCGCCTCTTCGAGCACGAGTGGAAGGTCGCGCCTCGCCCCGAGCTCCCCTCGGGGGAGGACTCGATAGTCCGGTGGGAGCTTACCCGAGACGGGCTCGAGACGCTAATGACGTTCACCTTCCGCCGGCTGACCCGGGGGACGGCGATCGGCTTCGCGCCCGGGATGCACGCCTTCCTCGATCGTTTGGAGGCTCAGCTCGACGGCAAGTCCGTGCCAGAATGGATGGGCCGCGTCGGGGAGCTGCGCAAGTACTATCCGGCAGGGCAGCGGCCTTCAAGCCAAGCGCGAAACCCCCACGCTCAGCCTTAAATCGTGGGTTCCGAAGAAACCAAACCGAATATGCAAGGGGCAGGCAAGCCCAACCGGCTCATAAATGAAAAGAGTCCCTATCTGCTTGAGCATGCGTTCAACCCCGTTAATTGGTATTCTTGGGGAGAGGAAGCGTTCACCAAAGCCAAGGCCGAGAACAAGCCAATCTTCCTTAGCATAGGCTACTCGACATGTCACTGGTGTCATTGCATGGCTCACGAGTCCTTCGAGGACGCGAAGACCGCGGCCATCATGAACGAAAAATTCGTTTCGATTAAGGTGGACAGAGAAGAGAGGCCCGACCTCGACGAGATTTACATGAAAGCCGTAACTTCGCTGACGGGGCAAGGAGGATGGCCCCTCTCCGTCTTCCTCACGCCCGACCTTAAGCCCTTCTACGGGGGGACGTACTTCCCTCCCGTCCCCAGGCACGGCCTCCCCGGCTTCCCCGATGTCCTGAACTTCATCGCGGACACCTGGAAGAACAAGCGGCAGGAGGTCGTCCAGAGCTCGGAGGAGATCACGAAGGCGATTAGCGACGGCTACGCGCTCAAGGGCGAGGGGACGCTCTCGAAGCTCCTGCTGGACAACGCCTACGCCGTCATCGTCTCTCTGCACGACTCGCAGTTCGGGGGGTTCGGCCGCCCGCCAAAGTTCCCGCTCCCGAGCTACCTCGGCTTTCTGTTGCGCTACAACGCCAGGACGGGCAAGGGCTCCGCGCTCAACCCCGTCCTGAAGACGCTCGACTCGATGGCGGACGGGGGCATCCACGACCACCTAGCAGGGGGCTTCCACAGGTACTCGACCGACAGATACTGGCTCGTCCCCCACTTCGAGAAGATGCTCTACGACAACGCACTCCTCGCCAAGGTGTACGCGGACGCCTTCAGGGCGACGCGCATGCTGAGGTACTCCGCGACCGCGAGGGACACCCTCGACTGGATCATGGAGGAGATGACGTCTCCGGAGGGCGGCTTCTACTCTGCGCAGGATGCCGACACCCCCGAGGGCGAGGGCTACTATTACACGTGGACTCCCGCCGAGGTCTCCAAGCTCGTCGGGAAGGAGGACGGCGCGGTCTTCTGCGAATACTACGGCGTCACGCCCGAGGGGAACTTCGAGGGGAGCAGGTCGATACTCAACGTCACCGCGAGCACCGAGAAGGGAGCGGCGAAGCTCAGGCTCACCGTGGAGCAGTTCGAGGAGGCGCTCGAGAGGGGAAGGAAGGCGCTGCTCAAGGCCAGGAGGGATAGGAACCGCCCCAGGGTCGACGACAAGATACTCGCGTCCTGGAACGGGCTCGCCATATCGGGGTTCGCGTGCGCATACCAGGCGCTCCAGGACGGGAGGTACCTCGCTGCTGCGACGAGGAGCGCCGAGTTCGTCCTCTCCACGCTCGTCAAGAAAGGCGCGAGCCCGGTGCTCTACAGGAGATACAGGGACGGGGACGTGGCGATACCGGGAAACCTGGAGGACTACTCCTACCTGATCGCTGGCCTCCTCGACCTCTACGAAGCGTCCTTCGACAAGCGGTGGATCTCCGCAGCAATCATGCTGGCGGAGGAGATGGTCGCCCTCCTCTGGGACGCCGAGGCGGGAGGATTCTTCTTGAAGCCGCCAGGGGGTGAGATCGTGGCGATCAAGGAGGGCTACGACGGGCCGACGCCGTCCGGAAACTCGGTGGCCGCCCTCGACCTCCTCCGACTCGCTGAGTTCACGGGCAACCAGGACTTTCGGGAGATGGCGGAGACCACCATGAAGCTCTTCGCAGACTCGATGGAGTCGGCGCCCACCGGCTACCTCGACATGCTCGCCGCCGTCGACTTCTCCTTCGGCTCGAAGGAGGTCGTCGTCACGAAGGGCTGGGAGCCGGAGGAGCTCAACGCGATGGTCAGGGAGATCCAGACGCGCTACCTCCCGACCAAGGTCCTGGCCTTGGCGGACGGCGACCCGGCACTGGCGCAGCTCATCGAGGGCAAGGCCAGCATCAAGGGGATGCCCACGGTCTACGTCTGCGAGAACTTCGCCTGCAGGGCCCCCGTCACCGACGTAGCGGCTTTGAAGAAGCAGTTAGACGCCATGCCTGGAGGGGGAGTCTCGTGAGCGCCTTGAAAGCGACCGTCCTGGTAGACACTGAGAGGCCCAAGGTCAGCGAGGCCGAGGTCGTCTCCGTCCTGAAGAAGTCGGGGATAGAGTACTCCACGTCCAACCCCGACTTCGGCGTGGTGGTGGGGGGCGACGGGCTCTTCAGCTATCAGGGCAGGCAGCTCGCGATACCACTGCTCTTCGTGGGGACCAAGTCTCGGAGGCCGACGGACTCGAAGGCCCGCCTCGCAGAGGTCTACCTCACCGGGTTGGAGGCGGCGCTCCGCGAGGTCAAGGCGGGCAGGCACACCGTCGTGAAGAACAGGCGGCTCGAGGTCTCGATCAACGCCGGCGAGTTCAGGGGAGAGATCTTCACCGACGTCTCGCTCGAGAAGGGAGCGGACAGCAACTGCATCCGCTACACGGTCAACGTCCGCGGCGAGGGTTTGGACTTCACCGACGCGGCCGTCTCCAATGGCATAGTAATCACGACCTCGGCGGGGGCGACCGGATACTACTCCTACCTCGACAAGCTCGACCGCGGCGACAAGCTCGAGCCCGAGAAGTTCACCGTGATAGGGAAGGGCGAAGTGGGCGTCTGCCACATCGCCCCCACGTACACCTCGAGGGACGAGACCAGCCTGCATCCTCTCCGCTACACCGTCCCTTGGGGCTCGAGCTTCAGGATCCTGCTTATGCGCGACGCGGACGCGCACCTCTTCGGCGTCACAAAGTCGAGGAAGGGCCTGCGGATAACGACGAACGACACCATCGACGTGGGCCCCAGCAAGAACACGACCAACGTGATCAGGCTCGCCTCGCGACACCACAAGGCTGGCAATGCCTGAGGGGGCTCGTGGAGGAGTTGCACTCCGGAATCAAGGGCTCGAACCTCATCGAGTCCAAGGGAGGCCACATCTTCTTCCTCTGGGAGAACAAGAGGTTCACAGAGGACGTGTCGGAGTTCCTGCAGAGCCTCGGACAGGCGTCGGCCTAGGCAGTCTTTGCCAGCAGGCTGACCATCTGGTCGGGGTTCGCCACCAAAGGAGTCGAATCGAGCTGGACCTTCACGCTCTCCTGGTCCTTCAGCCCGTTCCCGGTGCAGATGCAGACCACCGTCGCGTCCTTCTCGATCCTGCCTATCAGCTTCCTCAGCGCCGCAAGCGGGACCGCGCTCGCGGGCTCCACGAATATCCCCTCGCTCGAGGCCAGGTCCATCCTCGCCGCGATGGTCTCCTCGTCCGCGACCGCTAGCGCGATGCCGTTCGACTCCCTGAGGGCTGCGAGGGCCTTCTTCCATGACGCAGGGTTCCCGATGTTTATGGCAGACGCGATCGTCTTCGGCTGGACGGCCTTCACGGAGTCGCGGCCGTGCTCGAACGCCTCGACTAGGGGCTGGGCCCCCGCGGCCTGGACCCCCACCATCCGGGGCAGCGAGCTCGAGATCCCCCACTCCTTGAGCTCCTTGAACCCCTTCCAAATCGCGCTGATGTTGCCCGCGTTCCCCACAGGCAGTACGACATAGTCCGGCACTTTGTGGCCGAGCTGCTCGTAGATCTCGTACGCGTTGGTCTTCTGCCCCTCTATCCTGTAGGGGTTGACCGAGTTCATCACGGAGAGCTCCTTTATCTCTGCGGCGACCTTCAGAGTGATTGAAAGCGCGGCGTCGAAGTCCCCCTCGACCCGGATGATCTTGGCGCCGTAGGCGTAAACCTGGGCGAGCTTCCCAGACGCGACCTTCCCCGCTGGCACTGTCACCATCGCCGTGACGCCCGCCCTCGCCGCGTAGGCCGCCATGGAGGCGGCTGTGTTACCCGTCGAGGCGCAAATCAGGAGCTTGGACCCTCCCTGGACCGCCCGAGTGACCGCAACGGTCATGCCCCTGTCCTTGAAGGAGCCAGAGGGGTTCTGCCCCTCGTTCTTGACGTAGAGGTTCTTGAGCCCGACCTTCGCTGCGACCCTGCTCACGAGAACCAAAGGGGTGTAGCCCTCCCAGAGGGAGACCGCCTTCACATCTGGCTCCAGAGGGAGCGCCTTCCTGTATCTCCAAATTCCTGGCTGCCCCGTCTCCCCGTAGAGCCCGCTCTTCGAGACCGGCCCTTCCTTGACCAGCTCCAGGAGGTTCGAGCAGCGGCTGCACTCGTAGCTCCTCACGTCCTCGCCATAGGTCGCGCCGCACCCGACGCACCTCTGAGTCCAGCCCTTAGCTACTTTTGACAACTCTCGCTCCCCTTCCGACGCGCGTGACGTACCCGCTCGACTTTACTCCTTCCTCCCCGAAGGCTGCGATCATAGAATCAAGGACCTTCTTGGGCTGAGTCCGCCTCTTGTCGACTATCGCGAGCATCGAGGGGCCGGCACCGCTGATGCATACCCCCTCCGCCCCCGCGGCGATTGCTCTGGACCTGACCGAGTCGTAACCGGGAATCATCTGCTTCCTCGCCTGCTCAACCGCTTTGTCCGTCATCCCCTTCCCTATCAGCTTGATATCTTTCTTGGCGAATCCGGAGACCATCAGGCTCGCGTTCGCGACGTTTGCGACTAGCGTCTCGAGTGGGACGGAAGCCGGTAGGAGGGACCGCGCGTACTCGGTCTTTCTGCTGGGCAGGCTCACCACGGGGGTGGCGACGCAGACAGCAAGGCCAGCTGGCGGCTCGAACTTGACAGCGTTCGGCTTCGCGCCGGCACCTCCCCTCACAACAACGAAGCCCCCGAGGACTGAGGCGGCCACGTTGTCATAGTGCGGGAATCCAGAAGTTGCCCCCTCGCCCTTGCCCGCGTAGAAGATCAGCTCGTCAGAGCTGAGGCCTAGGCCCAGCAGCTCGTTCATCCCCACAGCAGCCGCGGCCGCCGAGGCCCCGCTGCTTCCCATCCCGAGACCTATTGGGACTCGCTTGTCAAGCTCAACGATAATCTCCTTCTTCACTTCAAGCTCCTTGGCCATCGCGGAGCAGACCACGCAGGCCCCGTTCTCGGCCGCTGATCCCGGCACTTGAAGCCCGGTGACCTTCGCCATCCGCACCAATGGACCCCGCCCCCCCGGTCGGCTCCCGATTCGCAGCCTGACCGTATCCTTGGGGCTGTCTAGGGCGAGTGCGAAGACGTCGAAGCCGGGGCCAAGGTTTGCCGAGGACGCCGGGGCTTCGACCCGAATCTTGTCCAAGTTTGCTTGAGCAGAGGCTATACCGTTGATTATATGTGCGTATTTCTTCGCGGAGCCGACAAATCCTTTTCTATTAATCTCGAAGCGATGTCCATGCCATCTTCATGCTCCCAAATTCCCTCCAGCCCCGAGAGTACCAGCAGAAGATAGCCGAGGCCGCCTCGCAGGCAAACACGCTCGTCGTACTTCCCACTGGGCTGGGGAAGACCCTGATTGCGCTGCTCGTCGCGAAGATCAGGCTCGAAAAGTTCCCTAACGGAAAGGTCGTCATCCTAGCACCTACCAAGCCCCTCGTCCTGCAGCACTACAACTCCTTCAAGGAGATCCTCTCCCTCCAGTCGAAGGACATCACTCTCCTTACTGGTGAGAACCCCCCCGAGGAGCGCAGCTATCTTTGGAGGAGGTCGAAATACATCTTCGCGACGCCCCAGACCGTCAGGAACGACCTGCGCCAAGGCCGGATTGAGCTCAACGACGTAGTCTTGCTGGTCTTCGACGAGGCCCACCGCTCAGTCAAGGACTATTCCTACACCGAGGTCGCGAAGGTCTACAAGGAGACCGCCTGGACGCCGCTCATCCTGGGCCTGACGGCCTCGCCCGGCGGCTCGAGGGAGAAGATCAACGAGATCACCCAGAGCCTCTTCATCGAGCACGTGGAGGCTCGCAGCGAGGAGGACGAGGACGTCAAGGGCTACGTGGAGGAGACAGAGTTCGTGGGCAGGAAGGTCGCTCTCCCGCAGGAGTACGGCCAGCTCCTCAGCATCCTTCGTGACATCTACAACGAGAAGGTCAGCAAGCTAATGGAGTCGGGGTTCCTCCCGCGGACCCGGCTCTCGAAGAAGATGCTCCTCCAAGCGAGGGCGACAATAGCGGCGAGGCTCAGGACGGGCGGCGGGAACAAAGGCTACCTCTACGGCGCCCTGATCAACCAGGCGCAGTCGATCATGATCCTTCACGCGATAGAGCTCGCAGAGACGCAGGGTGTGGACGTCCTCCTGAAGTATCTCAAGCGCATGCGGGAGAAGCCGGAGCAGGGCAAGTCGGCGACCGCCCTCCTGAAGGACCCTAGGTGGGTCATGCTCGAGGACGAGGCCAATCGCATCAAAGGCATCGAGTACCCCAAGCTCACCGAGGTAAGGTCGATAGTGAAGTCGCAGTTCGCCGGAAAGGCCGCCTCCAAGATAATCATCTTCACCCAGTACCGTGACACAATCGAGTCGATCGTCGAGACGCTGGCCAAGGACGGGGTCCGCGCTCAGAGGTTCGTGGGGCAGGCGAACAAGACCGACAGCGAGGGGATGGACCAGAAGAGGCAGACTGACGTCCTAGAGAAGTTCACCGAGGGCGAGTTCAAGGTCCTCGTGAGCAGCAGCATCGGCGAGGAGGGCCTCCACGTCCCCGACGTCGACCTCGTCGTCTTCTACGAGGCCGTCCCCTCTGAGATCAGGGCGATACAGAGGAAGGGTCGGACTGGCCGGACGATGCGCGGCAAGGTCATCGTCCTCCTCGCCGAAGGGACGGTGGACGAGGCATACTTCTACAGCAGCCTTCGGAGGGAGAAGTTCATGAAGAGCATCGTCTCGCCAAACCGCGGCGCGAAGAGGACCGAGAAGAGCAAGCCAACCAAGCCTGCCACTCTCCTCGACTACATGGATTAGGGCGACTGAGCAGATCTACTTGTAGGCCTCGAACTCTCTTCCTAGGACCGTCGAGGCGATCTTGAGCTCCATTATCTCGTCAGTCCCCTCGTAGATCCTCGCGACCCGAGTGTCTAGCAGGTGCTTGGTCACCGGCGAGAGGATGGAGTACCCGAAGCCCCCGAAGCACTGGACGGCAGCGTCAGCGGTGTTGTAGGCGGCCCTCGAGGAGACGTACTTGGCGACGGCGCTGGCCCTGTCCACCTCGGTCCTCATCTCGAGGTTGCCCCTGTTGTTGTCGTATTCTTCCTTCTTCAGGGCGACCTGGTAGACGAGCCAGCGCGACGACTCGAGGTTCGCCACCATCGTGGCGATGTGCCTCTGGATGAGCTGGTGCTTCCCGATCGGCTTGCCGAACTGCGTCCTCGAGGTCACCCGCTCCTTGACCTGGTTGATGCAGTCCTCCATCACTCCGAGGCATCCGGACGCTATCCCCATCCTCCCGTTGAGCAGCGCCGCGTATGCCACCGAGAGGCCCTTCCCCTCCTCCCCCAGGACGTCCTCCTTCGCGACCTTCACGTTGTCGAGCGAGAGAAGCGACGTGTCCGAGGTGAAGAGCCCCATCTTCTCCTCCATCCTCATCTCGACGGAGAAGCCTGCCGCGTCCTTGTCGACTAGGAACGCCGTAACGCCCTTCTGCTGTCCCTCGGGGAGCGCGAAGACGATCAGCTTGTTGGCCACCGACCCGTTCGATATCAGGTACTTCGACCCGCTGATGTAGTAGTTCGCGCCGTCCTTCTTGAAGGTGGTCTTCAGCGCAGAGGGGTCGCTGCCTGCCTCGGGCTCCGTGAGCGCGTACGCGAAGACAACCTCCCCCGTAGCGGCCTTGGTGAGGTACCTCTGCTTCTGCTCGTCGTTCCCCCACTCTTGGACTGTAAGGCTGCCGAGGGCCTGGTGGACGTCCACGTACGTGATGACTCCCAGCCCGAGCTGCCCGAACCTCTCGAGCGTGAGCGCGTGCACGAGAGGCCTCGCCCCCTCGCCGCCGTACTTCTTCGAGATCGGGATCCCCATGAGGCGGTGCTTCTTGACTATCTCGGGTATCTTGTCGTTGAACTTCCTCTCGACGTATTTCTCGAACTCGGGGAGGACGAGTTCGTCGCAGGCGGCCTCGACCCTCTCGAAGAGCCTGTAGTCGTCCTCGGTCAGCTTGAGGAGCCTCGCCGCGTCTTCTACCGACCTCGCAAATAGTGTCTCCATGTTGGCGCGACAGGCGAACCAAGAAAGTGGGGTTTAAACCCTAGGATTTCCCTCTAGGGAATCCGTTCGAGCCTGCAATGGAGATAGAGGACTCATCGGCCCTCATTTACTTCACCTACTTTATGATGGATTGGTCGAAGGTCTCACAGGAGCCCTCCGAGACGAAGTGCATGTCTTGCGGCGGGACAATGATGAGCGTCGAGCCCGTCCGCGACAAGAAGGGGGTTGTCTTCGACGGGATCGTCTGCCACAAGTGCAAGTCGCTCATCTGGTCCAAGAAGACCTGACCGGGGATTCGCTTTTATCCGCGGCCCGAACCGTGGCCGACGCTGTGTCAGTCCTGAGCGGCAGGGACGTCGCAAAGTCGTGCTCCTCCTACAAGAAGGTCAACCCGAACGGCGTCGACCTCTCGCCGAAGGAGGTCAAGCTCGTCCCTCGGGGCTTCAAGATCTACCTGCACGGCGACGAGCGGGGCTACATCGCCCCCTCAGCGGCCCGGGGGCGCAAGGGGCGGAAGCCAAAGGTGGTCGACGTTAAGGAGCTCGTCACCCCGGACAAGGAGGGCTTCTACGACTTCCTCAAGGGGAACCTCTACGAGCTCAGGTTCCCCAAGGTGACCGTCCCGGCGGACTGCACCGGCTTCGCCTTCCCCCGCTCGACTGTCAACCGGCTGGGGATCATCAAGCTCGAGAGCGCGGTCTTCGACAGCGGCTACTCGGGCGAGCCCACCCAGACGATCTTCACGCCGCTCGACGCAAGGGTCCACAAGGATGAGGCCTTGATCCAGCTCGTCTTCATCAGGAACGAGTCGCCCGCGAAGGAACTCTACAGCGGCAGGTACCAGAACGAGTCCTCTAGCGGGCGCGCGCGAGCATGAGCTCCCTCGGCCTGACGACCTCTCTGTAGTACTTGCACTTCGCCCGAAGGGCGCACTCTCCGCACCTCGGCCCGACGGGCCTGCACGTGGTCTGCCCGAACCGGACGAAGAGGTCGTTGAGCTTCAGCCAATAGCGCCTCGGAACGCCCTTCACGAGCTCAGCCTCGGTCTCTTCCGGGGTCTTGGTCTCTACGAGCCCCAGCCTGTTCGAGATCCGGTGCACGTGAGTGTCCACCGGGATCGCGGGCGTGTCGAAGCCGTAGACCAGCACGCAATTCGCTGTCTTCCGGCCCACCGAAGGCAGCGACAGCAGCGCGTCCATGTCGGAGGGGACCTTCCCTCCGAACTCCTGGACGAGCTTCTTGGCGACCTTGATGATGCTCTTCGCCTTCGTGTTGTAGAAGCCCACCGGCCTGATGAGCTCCCTAACCTCGCTCTCCTTGGCCCCGGCGAGCGCCTTCGGGCTCTTGAAGCGCCTGAAGAGCCTGTCAGTGGCCAGGCTGGTCCTCTCGTCGCGGGTCCTCTGAGAGAGTATCGTGCCGATGAGTATCCTGAAGGGGTCGCCCTCCTCCGTCTCCTTGAGCTCGGCCAGGGCGGTCGCCCTTGGGTCCTTGCTCTCGCGGACCATCCTCGCGATCTCGCGGAGTATCGGGCCTATGTCGCTTCGGTCAGCCACGGCTCTTTCCCGTGCCACTCGGCAATCTCTGCGCAGGTTCGCTTGAGGTCGTATTCGGGCGAGTACGAGATCGCGCCCCAGGAGCCCTGCTTCTCGAGGAGAAGCCCCGCCCTCACCTGACTGGCGGCATACGGAGGCAAGCCCGTCTTCGCGAAGAGCCCCTCACGCTTGACCTGAGCCTTCCTCCCGCAGGCGTCAATGACGCCCTTGGCGAGCTCCTCTGCCGTCGCGTCGAAGGACTTGACCTGGTACGTCTTCCCGCCCTCGCCCGCGGTGGCGACCTTGAAGAGGGCCTTCGCCACGTCCCTCGGGTGCGTGAACGACATCGGCGAGTCGCTCCCCGATGGAAGGACGACGCTGCCGCTCTCCATCATCTTCAGCAAGGGCAGAGCGAGCGTTGTGTCGCGAGGACCAGTCGCCTTCGCAGCCCTCACGACCTTGAGCCTCATCTCGCCGCCCTTCTTCGAGAACTCCTGGATCTCCGCCTCCGCTTGGAGCTTGGCCTTTTGGTAGGGGTGAGTCAGAGAGGCTGCGCCGACCGCCTGCTCGCCGTCGCCGACCTTCTTCTTCTTGAAACCGAAGACGTCGAGCGTGCTCAGGTGGACGAAGTCGTTCACCCCGTGCTCCTCCGCCTCCTCCAGGAGGTTGCGCAGGCCCTTCGTGTTGACCTCGAGGTAGTCTCCCTGCCCCTCGTGGTCCGGCGTCGGGGAAGCTAGGTTGTATACCACGTTCACCATCTCGAGCGCCTCGTGGAGGGACTCCTTGTCCATGAGGTCGGCCTCGAGGATTTGTATCCCGCACTGGTCCAGGATACGGAGGTGCGAGCCCTTGCGGAAGACCCCCTTGGAGATCTCCCCCTCCTGGAAGAAGTACTCGGCGAGGTGGCCCCCTATGAATCCCGTCCCGCCCACGATGAGGTTCATGGGTCAGCGCGGCCCCTTCGCAAACGCCCAGGCTGTGGCATGAAAAATCACTACTTTCACGAGTGCGTGTGGCGGTGCTCGAGCTCTTCCTTCTTCTTCGAGGCCTCCGCGGCCGCCTGGTCTATCTCGAAGTCTCCCCTGACCAGCTTTTGCTGAAGGTCCTCCTCGAACTTGCCGATGTCCCCGAAGACGGCTTTCACCCTCTTCTTCGAGACCGGGGAGAGCCGCGGTGCCACGTTCTGGCCGCCGTACCGCCCGTACGCGATCCCCTTGAAGCGAATCTTCTCGCCATTGACTGCGATGTATCCCCGGATGATGTTCGCAATCTCCCCCCCGGTCACGTCGTCGACCACGATTTTGTACGCAGGAAGGTCCGGGTTCTCTCTCTGCAAGTCACGCTTTTCGTGACGGGGCGGGTATATGAATTGTGAGGGCTGGACTCTGCGTCAGTCGAGGATGAACGGGCTGCGGAAGTCTTCCTTCGTCGTGTTGAGGACGACGTGCGTGTTGGTCCTCTCGACGTGGGGCAGGGCGAGCACCTCCTTGGCGAAGTTGCTGAGCTCCTCCCTGCTCTTGAACTTCGAGATGACTATGCTGTCCTCCTCGCCCGTCACGTCGTAGACCGCGCATACGTGCGAGAGCTTCGCGATGTCCTTCTCCACCTCGAGCACCTTCCCCTTGGACACTGTCACCTCCATCACTGTGGTTATCTCGTACCCGAGCTCCTCCGAGCTCACCTGGGCGGAGTAGCCCTTGATCACGCCCGCCTTCTCCATCTTCCTGACCCGCTGGGCCACCGTGACCACGGATGCGTGGGCCTTCTTCGACAGGTCCCTGAAGGACTGTCTCGCGTCCGTCATTAGCTCTTTGAGGATGATTTTGTCGAGGTTGTCCAATTGCATTTGCTACCCCATCCGCCCATATATTAGCCATTTGATAAGTTTTATCACGGATATGTAAACAAGCGCAAACGTGAGAAGGCAAGATTTATATCACATTCGAGTCCGACCCGATGGCAATGCCGTTTGACCATACTCCGAAAGGTCTAGTCCCTAGGAAGAGGACTTCCAAGCAAGTAATGGCTGAGATCAAAGCAAAGAACGTGAAGTATGTCGATCTTCAGTTCATGGACGTGCCCGGCCGCATCCAGCACGTCTCCATCCCGCTAAACATGCTCGACGAGGACATATTCGAGATTGGCGTCGCCAAGCTCGACGGCTCCTCGATCAAGGGCTTCGCCGAGATCTACGAGTCGGACATGCTCCTCGTCCCCGACCCGTCGACCTACGCCCTGATTCCGTGGGGCGACGAGAGGTACCCGACGGGGCGGCTCATCTGCGACATCCAGTGGGGCTTCGGCAAGGGGAGGTTCTCGAGGGACCCAAGGTACATCGCCCAAAAGGCGGAGGAGAGGATGCGGGCAGCCGGTTTCACCGACTCGTACTGGGGCCCTGAAATCGAGTTCTTCGTCTTCGACAGCGCGACCTGGAGCGTCGCCAACCCGTTCGACGTCGGATACAAGATCACCTCGGTAGAGAGCGCGGTCGAGTCGAGAGGCACCAACCTTCCCATAAGGTGGAAGGAGGGCTACTACCCGGCGCCGCCGCAGGACACGCTCCAGGACTATAGGAGCGAGGTCGCCTACCTTCTCGACGAGAACTTCGGGGTCGTCAACGACGCCCACCACCACGAGGTCGCGACCGCAGGGCAGTGCGAGATCGACATGTACAGGGACACACTCGTCCCGATGGCCGACAGCTGCCTCAGCTACAAGTTCGTGATCAAGAACATCGCGGCGAAGAGGGGCCTGATACGCAACGATCATGCCCAAGCCCATCTTCGGCGACAACGCCTCGGGCATGCACGTCTCCTCGAGCCTCTGGAAGGGCTCGAAGAACGCGTTCTACGACTCCGGCGACAGCTACGCTGAGCTTAGCCAGATCGGCAGATATTACGTCGGCGGCCTGATGGCGCACAGCCGCGCTCTCACTGCGATAACCAACCCGACCACCAACTCCTACCGCAGGCTCGTCCCAGGATACGAGGCCCCGATCTACATCGCGTGGAGCAAGGCTAACCGCTCCGCGAACGTGAGAATCCCGGTCTACCACAAGGGCGCCAACGAGGAGAAGAGGAAGA
The DNA here is from genome assembly GCA_963838925.1 of uncultured Nitrososphaerota archaeon. GTDB lineage: Archaea > Thermoproteota > Nitrososphaeria > Nitrososphaerales > Gagatemarchaeaceae > Gagatemarchaeum. The sequence goes on along the minus strand of CAWISW010000003.1, from coordinate 15,274 downwards.
GGGCCGAGTTCAGGACGCCCGACCCCTCTGCCAACCCATACCTCGCCTTCTCGGCGATAATGGGGGCGGGCCTCGACGGCATCAAGAAGAAGATGGACCCAGGTAGCCCGATCAACGAGGACATCTACAAGCTCACGCCAGAGAAGAAGAGGTCCTATGGGGTGAAGGAGCTGCCCACGAGCCTCTTCGAGTCCCTGGACAGCCTGAAGAGCGACTCGAGCTTCCTCGACGGGATCTTCTCGAAGGACATGGTCGAGATGATCATCGAGCTGGGCTCGGCAAACGCAAAGGCCGTCTCCGCGAGGCCTCACCCGTACGAGTTCTACCTCTACTTCGACATCTAGCAGTTAACTGCTACCTGTCAAGGCTTAAATGCGGGTTGGGACCAACCTCCCGACCTGCATGAAGGTCCTAAACAGGAAGGCGTACGAGTGGAGGAGAGATCATCGGGGCGAGGCAGTCGTTCAGCTCAAGACCTACCTGGAGAAGGTGGGGAGGCGCGGCTCCAAGAAGAGCGTCGAGAACTCTACAGGAGGGATGATGGACTTTTGCAGCTACCTCGAGATGCTGCCTAACGACGCCCTGGCCTACATGAGAAAGAACGACGTCTACAAGGTCATCGACGGATACGTGGCTTGGATGCTCAAGGACAAGTTCGCGCCAAACTCCCTCAGGAACCGGCTCTCGGCCGTGAAGAAGTTCCTCGCCATAAATGACTTCGAGCTGGACAACGCCAAGATGAGGGTGAAGGTCGACCTCCCCAGGTATCACGCGGTCACCGTCGACAGGGTCCCGACGCAGGAAGAGCTCAGGAGCGTTCTCACGCACACCGATGCCCGCGGAAAGGCCCTTGTCACGATGCTTGCATCGAGCGGGATGAGAGTGGGAGAGTTCCTTACTCTCAGAGTGAAGGACATCGATCTGTCCAAGAGCCCAGCGACGATACACCTTAGGGCAGAGGTGACAAAGGACAGACAGCCGAGGTACTGCTTCATCAGCGACGAGGCGGTCACGTTCTTGAAGGAATTCCTACTCGACCGGATCAACAATCCCGGCGACTACATCTTCCCGACGTCAACCCGTGGACAGGAGCACAAGACCGGTAACCTCCCGATGTCCTACTGGAACGCGGACCACATCTTCTCGTTGGCGCTGAAGAACTCTGGACTGGGGGAGAAGGACGACCAAGGGAGGGCTACCATCCACATCCACTGCCTGAGGAAGTTCTTCTTCACGCAGATGCTGCAGCCGTTGGGAAGGGACATAGCCGAGGCGCTGATGGGGCACAAGCTCTTCCTCGACTCCGCGTACAGGCGATACACGGAAGACCAGATGAGGGAGTTCTATCTCAAGGGGATGGAAGCGGTCACGATAATGCTGCGGAAGCGGGGGATGAGCCAGGAGGAGATCAAGCAGTCCTTCAGGAGGGAGATCCTGATGCAGGTCGCCGGCTACAGCCAGCAGGACGTCGACAAGCTTGACCTGTCGGGCATCAAGGACGAGGACTTTCAGAAGATGGTGAGGGAGAAGCTGCTTGGAGCCATGGCCAACAACGGATCAAGGCAGAAGGTCATCCATGCGGGGGAGGTAGAGCAATACATCAAGCAAGGGTGGGAGTACGTCGCTTCCCTCCCTGATGACAGAGCGATTCTCAAGCTTCCCGTATGAATCCCGTCGGGCCCGCTCTACCCGCGTTCGAGCCCCAGCGTTAATAGGGGATTGCGCCCCAGAGGGCATGGCCAAGACGAAGAGGAGGCGCTCGGCTTCACGCCTTTCGGCCTCAACTGCTGACTTGGTTAGTGACGCCGTTCCAATCGTCTCCCTTATGCAGTCTTACATCAGTCGCAGTTGGGAATCTCCTCTTCACTAGCGCAAGAACCTCTGCCCTTTTCTTCTCCTTTGATTTGAGAATGCTGTGACGCACAAGGATGATCGCAAAGGCATCTGAGGTCTTATCGACTATCTCGTAGAGATCGACTTGTGTCTCTAGCCTATTGATAGCGGCCACTATCCTGGCTATTGGGACAGACTCCTTCCAACCCCAGACGATTATCTCATGTTTGCGCGACTTCACTGTGGTTCATCACTTTCTTTGAAGGATTGCTCGATATCGACTGGCTGTTTGCCGCGTGCCTAATCATTCGAGACCCCCCGTACGAATACTCTGTTTCGAACTCCATGATGCGAGGGGCATTGCTATGGTTGTGAGAAGGATTGCGATGCCTATGTAGTTCAACGTGTAGTTGACTGAAATGCCGTTTGGAAGGCCCACTGGAGTTGTAAGGTTGCCGCAGCCTTGAATCCCGCTAAATGAAGGCGGACTCCAGATCGGATAGCCATAAAGCACGCTGTCGGTGGTGCAGGGCAGTACCGTATAGACGGCACCGAAGATGACGAGCATTGCACCTATGATGGCAACTAGGAACGTTATTCCCAGCAGAGTCTTCCTATTCATCCTCCTACACGAGTGTCAAAACGGGGTGTTCACGATTAATAGTTTTGTCCGAACGTGACGCCGTACGTTGGAATTGGGCGGCTTGGCCACTGTCGCAGAATCCCTCGCTCTGGCAAGTCAGCCAGCGGCTGAATACACAGGCGGGTTTACCTCGACCGGTATGAAGAGCGTGAGGCTCCCGGTCCCGACTTCAACGTCGACGACGAGGGTGTAAGACCCCAGCGGCGCGGCGCTCGTCGCGGTCATGTCGAGCGCGAAGTAGAGCGGGTCGTAGGGCGTCATGGACAGGTTCGTCGAAGACCCCGGCACGGAGAACTTCAGCCAAGGGGGCTGGGGCAGGACCGAGCCGTTCACGCCGAAGAACCCTGCGATCGACACCGCGACGGGAAGGGACTGATTGGAACCCCCGCTCGCGGGATCGTAGATGATCGACTCGGTGCCGAAGTTCGTCTGGCCTGGCGTCGCCGAGATCCCGCCCCCCTGAAACTCCTGACCGGTGGCGAGGGTGTGCAAGACGACGAAGCTGTCCTGACCCTGCATCGGCAGGGCAACCTCCCCGAAGCTGCCGCCGCTTGTCGTCGCCTGGATTATCATGGAGACGTTGGCGTCGTTGCCGGGGGACGAAAGCTCGAAAGCGCCGGCCACGAGCATGTCAGCATCCGTGCCGCTCGGGCCCACCTCAGGGAGATACGACGGGATGAACCTAACCCAGTCCCCGGTGATCACGCTGATTGCACTCAGGTTCACGTCCTCGACCATGTTGGCCGACGAAAGAGTAAGGTGGTAGATCATGAGGCCCGGGAAACTGACGGTCATGCCGCCTACCGAGCCTGCGTTTCCCGCGGGTTGGGTAATCGACTTCATTTCATCTGATTCCCCGCGATTCAATATGGCGATGCTCCCCTCGCTGTAGTTCGCCGACTCTATCGGCTTGATCCCATAGTATTCAGACGTGTAGGAGCGACCGAAGGACGCGTTGACGCCCATGATGTAGTTCCCTGCCGGGAGCGAGCCCAGGGAGAACCCGTTGATGGCAGATGAGTTTGTCATTACCACCTCCATGGATCCTGACTGAAAGATTGACGCCTCCACGCTCTCCGGATGCTGCTGGTAAGTGAAGCCGAACGAGAAGCGAGCGTTGGGGTAAACGGCGATGGTCGGCAGACCGGTCGAATTCGTGGGGGGTGCGGAGGAGACGCACCTGCCCCCTGCAGCAGTCGTGACCTGGTTCGTGGCCGCGTTTCCCGCCCAGCAGTACGGCCCTTGCTCGCCTGAGAATACGCCGTTGCCATAGTTGACTCGTATCTCAGGGACGCTCCCCACGACTCCCGCAGGAAGCGGGGAGACGCCAGGGTATCCGCCCGTTCCGTAGGGTCCTGGGCTGCTGACAGGGGGGCCGCTACGGTGTGATAGGAAGACCAGGCCGCCCACCGCGCCAAAGGCGATGAGAACGATGAGCACGAAGACGTACGCTCTCATATGACGTGTGCGTGGTTCGGGCCCAGTCTTCAACCAAATTCGCGTCGTAAAGTCCTGAATTTTGTATTAAGGTTTTGTCCGAACGTGACTCCGCATGTTAGAATTCAGTGGCTTGGCTACTCTCGCAGAACTCAAGGTCCGGATGCAGTCAAAGAAGGCCGTTCCGCCACCCTTGCCCTCGACCTTCTCACCTTCTTTCCCTGACGGGCGCAGTTCCGTAAGGAAGACGAAGAGCAGGATCAGCCCGACGAGGACGTAGTTCCACGGGTAGGGTATGAGCATCGAGACGAGCCCCAGGTAGGGGACTGCCAGGACGACTACACCCTTGACGCAGTTCGCCGGGATCGGGCTCCAAGGGTCGGGTTGCGGGTTGGTCACCCTGTCATCTCCCTGGGTGATCAGCCCCTGAGCAGTGACCCCGACACGACCCTGTGCACTATCGTCTCGCCATTGCACGCGCCGAGCGAGTCGGGCTTCACGTAGACTATCACCTGCCCGACGTGGATGCTGCTGAACGGCACGTTCTGGGTTATGACGAGGTCGCCTATCTGGAGCGTTGGGACCATGCTCTTGCTCACGACCACATAGACAGGGGAGGACCCGAGCGCGCTCCCCACGAGGAGCTGCGCCCCGACCACGATGACGACGACGATGAGGACGTAGGTGAGCCCCCTGCTCACGTTCTTCGATAGCTGCACGGCCTCATTGTGGGCGCTTGCTGAGATTGTTAAGGGTTGTAGGTTTTGCATCTAGTTTACGGTCGGGGGCGGTGGCCACTGGCCCGTACCATCCCAGATGGTCAGAAGGAAAGCCACAGAGCTCTGGCCTCCAGCGATGTTCGACCAGGCCGCGTTCAGCTTTAACAGGTACGTCCCTGAAGGTGCGCTTTCGTTGGCCGAGATTGAAATCGTGGCTATTCCATTCCCGTTCGCCGGGACGACCACGCTTGCTGTGAGGAATTGGGCAGAGACTCCCGCTGGAAGGCCATCAGAAGAAAGGTTCTGGAACCCAGGCAGCGGGTTGGAAAAGGACTGGGGCGATACAGTCACATTTTCGACTGCGAACGTCGAAGTGAAGTTGAGGCCGACCATCGCCGAGGACCCAGGTTTCATTATCAGGACGTTCGGAACGACGACTGGTACCAAACCGGGTCGCCCAACCACGCTCCCGTTGATTTGAAAGGTCTCCTGGGACATCGTCAGGTTGTTGGGTGAAGGCGAAGATGACGAAGGAAGAACGGCGGAGCCGGTGATGTAGTATTCAGCAGTCGAGGGGTACAAGGCCTGAGCCCATTCCGAGTCCAGCGTTCCTGTCTCCGCATCGACGGCAAATCTCCCTTGGTATCCGGCTCCAGGTGTCGGCGAGGACATCTCGACCACCCAGCAGAGTCTTTCCTGGCCTGAGAGAGAAGGATCAAGGGGTGTCTGGAACGCCTCATTCTTGGACGAAGGCCCGAAGAGCACGATCATCGGTTGGATCAGGCTCACCGTCCCATTTCGGGTCAAGTCTTGCGGTACGCCTTGCGTTGGAGTGATTCCGCGGATGACCTGGAGCGCCTGGGACTCGTTGACATTCAGGTCGAACTTCGTCCCCGACGCGGGGGCGGGTGTGTCTGCAGCAGGCTCGACCGATGTCTTGATGACGGTGCCGTTCAACGCATCCACGCTCACGAACGCAGAGGAGTCACCGACTCCGTATTCGCCGAAGACCCAGTAGCCATCGTAGACTCGGGCGAAAGAGAGATCCCATGTCGGTGGGGCTTCGAGAGCCGAATTCACGACTTGACCAGGCTCGAAATCTGCAGAAACAAGGGCGAAACCGGAGCTCGAGTTGTTGGTGCCGTTGAGCAGAGCTCCGGAATCGCTGACAGACTCTAGAGCTCTAGTGAGATTGATGACGGGGGTCTGGAGAACGCCGAGCTGGTAATTCACGTCCTTTGTCTGGTATTCCAGCGTGACATTCGGTCTGCTCGGGAGATATGGAGAGGACTGTGAGTATGTCACGTTTGGATAGCCGAGGTCAACGTACACCTGAGACAAATTCATGAAGGGGCCGCTGGGGCCTGGCGAGCGAGTAGCACTAACGCTCGTGACGCTGGACGAGGGCGTGGTCGACTGGGTCGTCTGTGGCAAGGACGGCGATTGCGGCGCAGACATCGAGATTGCGACGTACGCTGCGATAACGATCAGCACTGCAACCACGAACGCGAGCACGCTTCGACTTGTCCTCATATCCATCACACATTCGCATTGTCGGCCTTGAGCAAGATGAACGAAACCTCCGTCAGAAGAGTAAATAGTTTTGTCCGAGCGGGATCGCTGTTCACGTGACGGCTCAATTTTCGTTCCTCTTATGGGACCAGGTACACGCCCGAACTGACCACGAGCTGATAGGTGCCGCTTTCGACCGGGGTCGGCAGCTCGATCGCCATCGACGTGGCGTTAGATGCCATACAGTCGGCTTCTATCCCCTCTCCACCGTAGCAGGGCGGATTCGAATACCAAGAGGTCATTTGCTGCGAGTTCAGGTATATCTGATTGCCCTGTTTGGGAAAGAGACCGCCCATTCCGCTTCCCGAGGTGATTGTGAGGTTGTAGCTCCCAAGGCTATCGGGCGAACTCAGGGAGAAATTCAGCTTCCAGACATAGTCAAGAGAGTAGGTATACCCTATCCCGCCGCCGCACATCACGCCGCAGGCAACCGGTGTGGTGGTGTTCGTGTAGGTGTACGAGCAGGCGGAAGCGGTGAGCGGAAGCGTCGGGCTGACCCCCACATCGACGTTGACGTTGCTGGCACTGCTCGTATTGACGAGGACAAGAGCTGAGACTCTCGAAGAAGCACTTGAGATGCCGCAGCCATAATCAACTACCGTCGTCGTAGTTGCTGTGGGAGAGCAGGGATGTGGTGGAGTTGGAAGGCGCTGTCACTGTGATCGACTTGGTTACTGTTGTGGACAGTTTCGTTGTCGTTATGGTACTCGTACTCACCGCGGCCGGGTTCGTCCGCAGGTAGGCGGCGCCGATAAGGCTGGCTCCTATCACAACTAAGAGGACTATGGACGCCACGAGCCTGACATGACTCCGGGGATCCTGGTTTTCCATAAGCGCCCATCAATCCACCGTGAAGTGGAGCAGGAGCACGTTTCCCCACTCGTCGGCCGCTAGCACGGTGTAGACGCCACGGAACTCGCTGAATGAGGCTGCGACTGCCGTGCCCGCCCCTCCAGTCCAATAGCCACCTGTCAAGAGCGAGAGGGAGGCGGTGCCATTCGTTTCGAACTGACCATGGTTGTAGACCGAGATGCTGTCACTCAGGGGTTGGAACAGGTAGTCATTCGCGTAGATGTTCTCGGTGCAGTGGAACTCGACGTTGGTGTTGTAGAGGGGCAGGGCTTTCCCCGAAGTGTAGTTGCTCATGCCGTAGTATCCTTGGAAGATTGCAAACCCGACTGGATCGTTGGTGGGAGCGCAGTTGTTGGCGGGGTTCAGAAGGTCGGCGGGATACTTCCACTGGTTCGCCTCGGTGACGTTGTTCACGGAGCTGAGGAGGTTGGACTCGTATGCCGTTACCGTGAAGGTCCCGTTGCCACCGGGCAGGACCTGGAGGTTGAGGCTGAGCCCGTCGGACGAGTTCGAGACGGACGCTGTTGCAATGCCGGTGGATGACGACAATGTTGTCGTCGTTTGAAGACAGTTTTGGTTAGGTTGCCCAAGGTACACGAATGCGAGCGAGTAGTTTGAGCTCAATCCTATGGTACTGACAACCGCCGCGTAACTCCCGTCGGAAGACAATGCGGCGTTGACAGTAAAGCCACCGGGGTTGTAGCTCGAGACGATGTTCCCATGGGTGTCGAGGAAAGCCACCGGATCTTCGTTCGTACTCCAGTACCAGAAGCTTGGGAGGGGGTTGCACGCTCCGGTAATCGCAGCAGCCGCGGAGCTGGTCACATTCTTCAATAGAGAGCCGTCCGCTCCATAGACCAGAGCGCCAAAGTTCGTCGAGATGAAAGCGGTCGTGTTTGCGGCGGTCTGTATCGATAGGGCGGGGCTGAATATCTGATGCTGCCAGATGAGGCTTCCCTGTCTGTTGAAGAGGTACAGGGTGCCGTTGGTCCCGCTCACCGCCGATCCGACCCAGACGTCGCGACCCGTCGGAGGAGATGGCCACGCTGTTCACGCTTACAGCGAGGTCTTGCGCGGGATGGCTCCAGAGCATTGCCCCCTGGCCGTTGAACGCCACTATTGGCCCCATCGACGCGACGACCAGGCTTCCGTCAAGAGACATGCCCATGCCGACGGTGTTTCCTCCGGTGTGGTACGACCAGATCGTGCTTCCGTCCGCCCCGCTCAGGTACATCATGCTCTCTTCTCCGTCCACCGCGAGCTTCGACCCGTCGGCAGAGATGGCGACCTTGAACACAGGGTTGCTGCTCCCGGCATTCATGCTCCACAGCAGCTTCCCGCCGCTGCTGAAGAGGTAGACTTCGCCGTTAGCGTAGATGCCTGCTGGCCCAGGCTCGATCTGCCACCCGCCTGCGGCGACGTACATGCCGTTGGAAGATATGGCGATGGATGAAATCTGGTGATCCAGGTCGTGGCTCCAGAGCGTGTTGCCGTGGTCGTCGAGAGCGTAGATCTCCGAGCCATTGGCGATTGCTACAGCGGCTACTACAAAGGAATCGTCTGGAGATATTGCGACATATTCGGGGTTGCTTCCCCCGGCTCTTGTCCAGACTGCGCAGGGTGCCGAACATTGTGGAGGAGTGATGCTGTTCGTTGATGCGGACGAGGACTGCTGGGCGGAACCTATGGGGTTCGACGACATAAGGGAGCTGACTGCCGCCGCGGCTCCGACGATGACTAGAGCAGAGATTGCAAGCGTGATTGAAAGAGTTCTGTTTGTAATAAACCTCGTCTACTATCGCACCAGATGATTGAATCTAGAAAGCAATTTTCATCATAAATAGATTTGTCCGAACGCGGCGTAGTCCTGTAACCGGTATCTTCCACCCGTCGAGATTGGGTCTACGATGGCCGCAGGTTAGAATTGGCTGGTTTGACGTGCCTCCCTCGCAGTATCGTGACCATTACTCCAATGAGAGCGGCTGTCAACGCAGTCCACAGCGCATAATCTGCTAGGGCTGGCGAAAGCGCGAACTCATAGCCTGAATTTGTGACCCCGCCAAGCCCAGTGACGTAGTAGGTCAGATAATCGTAAGGAAAGCCCATCGGTCTAAGGACCGCGGTCTCAAGGGCAGGTGTTGGCGCTACTGTTGACAAAGGAGGCAACAGCAACGTGAGGAGAGTCACGCCAAGCCCCGCGGTCGCAGCCAGCACCAATGTTGTGAGAGTGAGCGTGAAGACGACCGCCAGCGATATCGCGAGCCAGATCGTGAAGTCCGCGACAAAGCTCAGCGGGTGATAGTAGTAAGTGTTGTTCAAGAAGATGGAGCCGCCAGGACCGCCGCTGCCGCTGCAGCAGGGGAAGAACGTCGCGTAGGGAATCGGAAAGCCCGAGACAGTGGCGCTTGCGCTCCCGCCAGCCCCGCCGGAAACCGATGCCATCACGAATTCTCCAACCGAAGAACGTAGTGCCAGTTATCAGCAGGGCGACGAGTATCGAGATGACAAGATAGCCGACGACCCTCCTCATCAGGCGTCACCGATGAGCGGGTAGTTTTCGCGATAAAAGGCTTCGTCCACACAATCGGACAAAAGTATTTATCACAAAAAGGAGTTTTTTGACGAGGTTGTCCAGGTTCGCAGTTCTCTTCGCAGTGGCGCTGGGCTTCGCGATTGTGAGCACGGCGTTCGCCGGAGCGCAGCTCCTTTCACCACCAAGCCCGAGCGTCCAGAACACACTCTCGACCACGTCGGGCGTGCCCGCAGCCTCCAACTCCAGCGCCACATTCAGCGACGCCGCAGGGCTGTCCTCTGCAACGGCTTCTCCTACTCGACAGTGGGGGGGCATTCGCCTTCGATCCCGGCACTGATCCTCCAGTTCTTCGGGAACCGTTCCTTCGCTCTCGCCCCCGGCAGCTGGGTCTTCGTCGGCGGGCTGTGGATCTGGAGGGGCAGGATGAAGTCGAGGTGGGAGGCTCTGGGCTTCGACTCCGAGGTCTTCGAGCTCTTCGTGAGGATGAGGGGCGGGAAGACGAGGGTGAAGCTCCTCAACTCGCTGCTGATACCCAAGGACAGGTTCCAGCTCGCACAGGAGCTCGGGCTGGACTGGAAGGCCGTCGACAGGCACGTGGTGATGCTGAACAAGTACGGGTTCGTCCACGAGCAGGCGGCGTACGGCCGCGTGAGGATCTACGAGCTGACGGCGGTCGGGAAGCTGCTGCTGCAGCTGCTGCAAAGCCTCGACCAGGAGGAGAGCGGCGAGGCGGTCCTGCGCATGGCGGAGATCCCTCAGCCCGGGGTTTAGAAGAGCAGGCGGGATACGATGCCGGCCACGTTGAAACCCGGGCCCGAGCTGGGTTCTGGTGCCTTTCTGACTGGACGGACGAATCATGCAGAACGGGTCTCAAAGGGAGTCATCAGGCATTGGACGGAGTCCATATGAAGAAGGCTGCTGTACTGCTAATTGCCGTTGTAGCTATCGGAGCATTCCTTTTCCTTGCTCCTGTAGAACCGACCTGTTTTCCTGTTTATCGTCCCTGCACATCCGGATTCTGTACGTGCCTAAATCATTACGGGTCAGTAACTTATTGGCTGTTCGGCTACGGAGGAAACACAATGGTGTACTATCAGGGCTACAGCATATCACTCGGTTGATTCTATCACCCGAATGCAAGAGAGTCAGAAATCACCCGAAGATGCAACAACACCCTAGAGAACTCATGAAGGAATAAATATATGCAGTGCATATACATCACATATAGGTGAAAGAATGGGAAGCAAGCTGCTCCTGAACCTTCCTGACAAGGACTCTGAGAGGATAGAGATGCTCGTCGAAGCTGGAGAGTACGCGTCGAAGAGCGAGTTCATTCGATTTGCTATCAAACGGACGCTTTACAGCGAAGAACGAATAGGCGAGCTCAAGGCGATAACCTCGAAGCTTCAGAAGCAGACAAAGAGCAGGAAGCAGGTGAAAGAGGAGATAGAGTGGGCCAAGGCTGGCACTAGAAAGGCTGTTGCAGAGATGCTGAAGCGATGAAGCTTGATCCAAGATATTGAATCAGCGGATAGCGCGGCGTCGCTCCACAGCTCGGGCATTAGCGAGATTCGGATGGAGGCTCTGCAGCACATCATAGGGTATTACGATGACGTGTTGGGGTACGAGGAGATGGGGGCGTCTTACATGGATCCCGAGTGGGGTTTGCTTACGCCTAAGAGGAAACTGTTGCCGCGGCGACCTTAGACTTCGGGCGCAGCGCCTTGGGGTTGAGCAGATGAGCGCCCTCGTTGGGCTCTCCGCGCACTTCCTGGATGTACTTCTGGATGAAGGTGCTCTCTCTGAGGTGAGTCTCAATCTCTCTGGATACGTTGGTACCGCTGTCGAGCGCAGCCCGGGTCAGGGCCGAGTAAAGCTCTGGAGTCACCGAGATGGTCGTCTTTATCATACCCCGACCATACCAGGGTATTCTTATAAACCTGCCTAGACCAAATGCCTGCAATGATTTGAGCGACCAGAAACGGCTCCACAATTTTCTCTATCATGCCGCTATATTCGACAGACTGGGCCTCATCGCGCAAAATGGCCTCACGACTCCGCGTAAGCACGGGTTCGAGACGGACTACGATATGCCATATTACTCACAAAAGTTCCCTGACCGGCTGTATCTGTGGGAGACGGAAGATGCTGCGCTCAACTGGGCGATAGACATGGGACTCGTTGCCTTGAGGTTCCCGAGAAAGATCATAAGGACAAATCAGTTAGTCCGAGATAGAGCATTTCCCGGATTTCGAAGGCGATTTTTTCCGGGGTGGTACGTCGACGCTACGGTGCTAGGAACCTCGCTGGAAGCGTGCGAGGAGGCAGAGTGGAACGAAAGACTTGAAAGAGTCGTCGCGGTATCATGGATTCCTCTGGTGACGGTGAAGCAGCCGACTCACCGAACCGATCTTCCTTGAGCTAGACGAATGTGGCTTGGTTGGGCTAGCTTTATTAATACCTGCATTTCTATTTAGAGAATGATTGTTCTCAAATGAGAAATAGGGCTTTGACTTTGGTCGCAGAAGTTGCGATTGTGTCAAAAGTGGCCGAGTATTTCGAAAGCAGAGGGTGGAAGGTCTCACGGGAAGTGAAGCTAAGGGGGAGGATAGCGGATATTGTCGCAATCAAGGACAAGGAAATCGCGGCGGTTGAGGTCAAAGGAAACCTTGGCGACCTGAAGCTAGGGCTTGAACAAACGCTTCACTACAAGCACGCGACAAACCTTGCCTACCTCGCAGTGCCGAAGGAGAGAGGAAGCCAGGAAATCGTAACCGCCTGCAGGAACCTCGGCATCGGGCTGCTGCTGGTCAATGGCGGCGTAATGGAGGCTGTGAAGCCCGAACGCGGTGAAGGATTGACTTCGGTTCAGATGGCAATTCTCCGCGCGAGGCCGAAGTCGCGCGAGACAGTCTTCTTGAAGAGCCCGCTTGAGAGGCTGTTCAGATCGCGAACCCAGATCCTGATCCTCAAGTTGCTGTTTCTTAATCCCAACTCAAAGTTCCATCTCAACGACATCGCGCGGAAAATCGGGGTTTCTCCCTCAGGAGTGGTGAAGGAGTGCGCGCTCTTGTTGAGTCTGGCCTTGGTGAAGAGGAGTATCCAGGGTAACCTCAGGTTGTACGAGATCAACAGAGAGAGCGTGATATATGACGAGCTGAAGAGGATATTCCTGAAGTACGAATTCTTGGACGAGTTGTTCGCGAGCAGGCTGCGATCTGAACGGGTCAAGTATGCCCTCATCTACGGCTCCTTTGCCAAAGGGACGGAGAACGAGGGAAGTGATGTCGACCTGCTCGTCGTCGCCGACATGGACGAAGACGCGCTCTTGAAGGCAGTCAGTGAGGTTGAGAGGAAGACGGGACGCGAGGTAAACTACAATCTTTGGACCGAGAGCGAGTTTGCCGAGAAGGCCCGGAATCAAATTCCGCTGTTACGAGAAATATCAAAAACGCCCGTAATCATGATAGTAGGTGAAGAAAGTGGATTTAAGCGAGCTATTGCGCAAAGGACGAGTTGAAAAGTTCCAATCTGATCCGAATCAGATAAGGAATCAAGTCGAGATCGCGAAGAACGACCTCGCTTCGGCGAAGAAAATCCTAGGAATAGAAGAATGGGGGGTGGCTCACAATGTGGCTTACAACGCGATGCTCCAGGCCGGTGTGGCACTCATGTTCTCGAAGGGATACAGGCCGAAAGGCCAAGAGCATCATGTCGCGGTGATAGAGTTCGTGCAAGCGGTCTACTCTGCGAAGTTTCAGCCAGAGGTTCTCCAGGCGTTCGAAAAGGCAAGAAAGCGCAGGAATGATGCGGTCTACGACACCCCGAGCGTAATTTCGCCGAGTCAGGCTCAAAATCTTGTCAAGTACGCTGAGACCTTCGTAAGCAAGACTCTGGAACTCTTAGGCAGCGACGGTAGCAAGAAGAAAAGCGCAACTTAAGATGCGTCACTTTTGTTTACTCTTGCCACTTCCTCAGCTTCGGGTTTTCTCGAGCTCGACCTTCGGCACCTTCCCCTTCTCAAACTCGACTTCCGCGTAGTTGCCCGTCATGAACGGGCCGGGATTGACGATGACCGTCCTTCCTATCGTGTCGACGCCCTGGCTCTCGTGGATGTGCCCCACAAGCGCGAGCAGCGGCTGCGTCTCTTCGATGTATTTTCTGATCGCCACTGACCCTATGTGCTTCGCTCCAAGCTCGCTCAAACCATCGTAGACGATGTCGCAGTTGGTATCGATTGGAGGCTGATGAGCAACCAATATGTCCACCGGTCCCAAATTCCTCGCCAGGATAAGGAGCTCCGTCTCGTCGAGCTCGAGAGGTCCGCCATAGACGGGGAGCGAGCCGCCGATCCCTCCTATTGTGAGAGCCCCGACCTTCTGGGAGGTTCCGTGAAGCACGCTCCTCGCGGCGAACATCTCTTCGATCGGGTAGTCGTGATTGCCCAAGACTATGAAGACCTGCTTCCCCACGGCGAAATCGACGATCTTGTAGAGCAGGCCCAGCTCACCGATGTCTCCGCCGACGGCCACCATATCGTATTGCTTTACTGCCTCCGCCAGCCAGTCCATCGTCTTCGGGTTGTCGTGGATGTCCACGATGAAAGCGATTCTCATATCAAGAATCGAGTCGCTAGAGTGACATTGCACTTATGCACCACGCCTTGCTCGAACCTCAGGGCTAGGAAGGCAACACTCAACCCACAAGTGCACCCTGCCGCTAAGGTTCCTGTAGTAAAGAGGAAACTCCCTGCTCGCGTGAGCCTCAGGCCCAAGCCAGACCAGAACCTTGTTGGACAAGATAAACCAGGTATCATTCCCGTTCTCTAGGTCTTCGAAGAAGAAGCGGAGCCCTTTCCAGTTGGATATGGTCTCGAGGACTCGGCCTCGCTCACCAAGCGGGATGATTAGCTGGTTCTTGATCAGCTCGAGAAGATACTCGTAGAGCTGCCTTTCCGTGAGCATGCAGACGGGGCCAGGATTGAGCCGGTGAGGGTCTCTGTAAAGAGCCCACTTCAGGCTGTTGGCGTTCGTCATACGTTTCGAATCCTCGTGGATGAGTTTCAGAATCAGCGTCTCGTAGTAGAGCCGCTCATACCGCCTTCCCTCAGAGCCCATTATCCCCTTAGGTCCTCTTATCTGAGCATACGAGGCAGCCCATTCTGCGAGCCTGTAGGCGAAGACCGGCGCCGGAAGCTGCTCATCCACAAAGCGGTCAACGGCCTGCCTCTTCCTGAGTTCGTTCATGTATCTGATTGCCGTCCTCCTCGAGACATCTTCTGGCTGGATGTCCCACACCCGGGCGCCACCGCTCCCTGCGGTAAGGAGGCGGCCCACGATTTCCTCCAGGTTCCGTCGCCTCCGGCCGTCTCTCTCCTTCAGCTTGTTCTTCGAGTTGAGAATGAAGCTCTTCGGGACGTAGCACCACTCGACCCGCCATTTGCCGTCCACCTTGACGTGGTGGGCGAACTTGACCTGGTCGTGGCGCCTCTTCCTACTCGTCCAGGTCTCGTAGGCCGTGCCCGGCCTTCCACAAATTACGCACTTGGGAGGCCAGTCCTGCAATTTTGGCATACCTTCCGAAGTGTGTCACCCGCCGTTAAAAGCAAACCGCTCCTCCCGTTGGAATGAGAAGAGAAGGCGCGTCAGACGGCGCAAAGCCTGCGTCGGTCAGCATCCGTCCTAT